>NZ_HE978567.1:127391-206317 GCF_000311825.1 Peptoniphilus grossensis ph5
AAATAAAAACGCCCATAACTGAGCGTTCTCTAATAAATTTTATTTTTATTTTTTAATACATTGTAGCCTGGCGAAGTTTTTTGTCCACTTCTTTTTTCTTCATTGTCTCCCTCTTGTCCCAAAGTTTTTTACCCCTTGCCTTGGCAATTAGGACCTTTACCTTTCCACGAGTTAGGTAAACCTTTAAGGGAATAATTGTGTAGCCATCTTGGGTCTTAACTTTTTCCAAGCGGAGAATTTCATTTTTGTGCATCAAAAGTTTTCTCTTCCTCATGGGATCAACATTGTGTATATTTCCCTGCTCATAGGGAGAGATGTGCATGCCGTAGACGAAGATCTCGCCCTTATTTATGTCGCAGTAGGAATCTTTTATATTTACCTGCCCTGCTCTAATTGATTTAACTTCTGTGCCAAAAAGTTCTATGCCAGCTTCATAAGTGTCCTCGATAAAATAAAGATGGCTTGCCTTTTTGTTATTAGCTATTGCATTGTCTTTTTCTTTACTCATCTTCATCACCTACTAATTTAAAATCAATATTTCCCATATTTAAGTCCACGCTTACAACTTGGATCTCTACTTGGTCGCCTATGTGGAACTCATTTTTTGTCTCATAGTCTACAGCCTTGTAGTGGTCTACATCAAATTCGTAGTAGCCCTCCATGGACCTGTAGCTTACAAGGCCTTCTACTAAATTGTCTAGTTCCACAAAAATTCCAAAGCTTGTAATGCTAGAGACCCTGCCAGTGTATCTTTCTCCAAGACGCTCTGACATGTACTCTGCCATTTTTATGTCTTGGACTTGTCTTTCTGCCTCTTGAGCAATTTTTTCTGTCCTTGAAACTTGCTCTGCTATCTCTGGCAAGATGACCTTTAAATTTTTAATTTCTCCACCAGAGAGTTTGCCCTTTAGGTATTTCTTTATAATTCTGTGAATTGTCAAATCTGCATATCTTCTTATGGGAGATGTAAAGTGTGAATAATAATCAAAGGCTAGGCCAAAGTGAATGTCATTTATTTCAGAATACCTTGCCTTTGTCATGGAGCGAAGGGTCATAGTAGAGATAAACATCTCTTCCTTAGAGCCCTTTGCCTTTTCAAGAACTTTTTGCACATCTTTTGGCTGAACTTTTTCGTCAAAGTTAATCATGTAGCCAAGAGGCCTTAGGTAGGTATTAAGTTCAGAAATTTTTTCTTCCTTAGGTCTTTCGTGGATTCTATATAAGAAAGGAATATGCTTGAAAAAATATTCCCTTGCCACGCAGACATTGGCTGTAAGCATAAAGTCTTCGATGAGTTTGTTGGCTGATCTTCTGTCTCTCTTGTGAATATTTTGTGGCCAACCTCTATCGTCAACTTCAATTACAACTTCTGGTATGTCAAAGTCAATGGCGCCGCCCTCTTCTCTCTTCTTTTGCAAGATTTTTGAGAGCTCATACATCTTGTCCAGTGTTTTTTCCAGTCCCTTTATAGATTCGTGAAGGACTCCCTTTTCTAAGTAGTCAGATACATTTTCGTAAACCAGTCTTTTACTTGAATTTATAACAGATTCACAGATTTCATATTTTACAACATCGCCCTCTTTATTTATCTCTGCCATAACTGATAGGGTAAGCCTATCTACGCCCTCATTAAGGGAGCATATGCCATTGGAAAGTTCAAGGGGTAGCATTGGTATTACCTTGTTTAACAAATAGACTGAGTTGCCCCTCTTGAAGGCCTCCTCGTCAAGGGCGCCAAACTCTTCTACATAGTGAGCCACATCTGCAATGTGAACGCCTAAGAGATAAGATCCCTTCTTTGTAATTTCAAGGGAGATAGCATCGTCAAAGTCCTTTGAGTCTGCCCCGTCAATGGTAAAAGTTAGTAGGTCTCTAAAGTCCCGCCTTCCCTTTATATCATCAGCAGTTACTTCTTGTGGCAGGCTCTTTGCCTCAGCTAGGGCTGCCCTGTTAAATTCCATGGGTAGGTCAAGACCTGCTGCCACAGACATTATGTCTACATGGGGGTCTTCTGGATAGCCTAAAATTTCTAGAACCCGCCCTTCTGGTTTTTTATTTGCCTCTGGCCACTTCTCGATTTTTACAACTACCTTTTGACCATTTCTTGCTCCATTAATTTTTTTCTTTGGAATGTAGATGTCCATTGCCATTTTGCTCTCGTCAGTGATTACAAAACCAAAGTCCCTCTTGTCTTGAAAGATGCCAACAAATTTTGTGTTCACCCTCTTTACTATGGCAAGGACCTTTCCCTCTGGCTTGTCGCCAAAGGAATCTTTATACCTTCTCACAATGACTTCGTCGCCATTTAGTGCGAAGTTTAAATTATTTTTTGATATATAAATGTCTTCGTCAAGATTTTCAGTAATCAAAAATCCAAAACCCTTGGCATTTGTTTGAAGTTTCCCATAAAAGAATTTGTCATTATCTACAAATCTATATTTTTTTCTGCTGTCTTCAAAAATAAGTCCCTCATTTTCTAGTTCTTCAATTATTTTCAAAAACTGCTTCTTCTCTTTATTTTTAATTTTAAATAATTTAAGGAGTTCCTCTTTTGACCTTGGTGTTGTCTTTTCGATAATTTCTAAAATCTTTTCTTTAATCATTAAATCTTTGCTCCATAACTTGTCATATTAAATAAGTTTGAATCGATGGAATAGCTGTTTTCTGCCCTTTCATTGTATCTCTCATGACCAAGTTCAATTAATCTTGTGATTAAATCCTTAATCTTTAAGCCCTCTACTTCATAGAGGTAAAAGGCAATGGACCCTGGAAGGGTGTTGATTTCATTTACATAAGCCACATCGCCATCAACTAAAAAGTCAATTCTTGCAACGCCTGCTCCGTCAATTGCCCTAAAACTTTTCTTGGCAAGGTCTTTAATTTCTTTTTCAAGTTCTGGTGTGAGGTCAGCTGGAAGCTTTTTGTTTTGATGCTTTTGTGAAGACTTTGCTCCCTTTGAGCCAGAAACATACTTGTCTTCGTACTTCAAAAGATCTTTAAAGCCAAGAGGTTCTTCTGCTGCAGAAACTTTTAGGTCATCTTCATAACCTAGGACTGCCACATTTATTTCTCTTGGGTTTACCACTGCTTCTTCCACGATTATTTTTCTGTCGTAATGGGCAGCAACTTCAAGGGCCTTTGAAAGGTCAAGGGCATTTTCCACTCTTGAAATTCCAATAGAGGAACCTAAATTTGCTGGCTTTACAAATAGAGGATATTTCAAATCCTTGCACTTTTCAACAATATTTTGTAAATTTTTGAGTTCATCTTTGTAAAAATACTTGTATTTTGTCATGGGAATATTTTCTGATTCAAAAACTTTTCTCATTACAACCTTGTCCATGCCCACAGCAGCAGACATTACGCCACAGCCAGTGTAAGGCATGCCCATAAGTTCAAAAAGTCCTTGGGTACATCCATCTTCACCAAAAGTTCCGTGAAGGGCAAAAAATATTGCGTCAATTTTTTGGTAAACTTCAACAGAATCATATTCTGCCTTAAATAATTTCTTTTCATTGTGTTTCACGCAGTAAAGATTTTTGTCGCCATAAATTGGTTTAAAGAAAACTTCAACTCCATCATGAAAGTCTTGGTTCTTGTAGGCCTTAAAGTTTTTTAAACTTTCGCCAGATAGAAATTTGCCGCTCTTTGTAATATAAATTGGAATAGGATTGTACTTAGTCTTATCCATATTTTCAATAATTTGCATTCCTGTTATAACAGAAACTTCGTGTTCAACGGATCTTCCTCCGAAGATTACTCCTATATTTTCCATTTTTTCACTCCTCATTGTAGTTGTCAGGTAGGTCATTTTCAAAGAGAACGACATCTCCCGGCAAGGAAATCTTTGCTAAGACTTCAGTAGCTTCTGCTAGTGAAGACACCCTATAAATATTATCTTCATTAAAATTTTTATTTTTTAAGCCTTGGTAAATTGGCATAGTTCTCTTTTTCCCAACTAAAATTGGAAAATCTATGACATCTGCCATGACTTCGCCTATTTTTCTATTTTCTTCTTCTTCCATGTCGCCAAGTTCAACCATGCCCGGCGTAATTATAATCTTTCTATGGTCCTTAAATTCTCTTAGTACATCAAGAGCTGCCCTAAAGCCTACAGGATTGGAATTAAAGGCATCGTCAATTATTATTGTGCCATTAGTTGATGGAATAAGTGAAAGCCTGTGTTCCACTGGCTCAACTTTTTTCATGCCCCTTTGAATTTCTTCTAGGCTAAGTCCAAGGACATGGGCTGCAGTTGCCGCCGCAAGCAGGTTTGAAATATTGTGAAGACCAAGAAGCCTAGTTTCGCATTTAATTTCTCCCACATCTTTAATGTGTAGGGTAAATTCGGAGCCTTCCTCATTTACTTTTATTTCATCAGCATAGACATCTAGCTTGTCAAAATCTCTTGTGCCGTACCTATAAGTCTTCTTTTTAGTCTTGTCTGCAAGGGGTTTTACATAGTCGTTGTCGTAGTTAAAAATTGCAATTCCATCTTCAGGCAGATCTTCGATTAACTCGTACTTAGTCTTTTTAATGTTTTCGATAGTCTTAAAGAGGTGCATGTGAGTTGGTCCAATGGCTGTAATTATTCCAATGTCTGGTTGGACAAGCTGTGCTACTTCGTGAATTTCTCCTGGCACTTTGGCTCCAAGTTCTGCAATAAAAACTTCCCTGTCACTTTCAAGCTCGTTATTTATAATTTTTGAAAGGCCCATAGGTGTGTTAAAGGAAGATGGCGTGTTCTTGACCCTTAGTCCCTCAGATAAAATTGTGTCAGATATAAATTTTACAGAAGTCTTGCCAAAGGAACCTGTTATGCCAAGGACCTTTAAGTCATTTTCTTTTTTGAATTTTTTTATTTTTTCTTGGGCAGAAGTGTAAAAGCCCATGTTTATCTTATCTTCAGTAGGCTTTGCCCACTTGTTAGAAAGTATCAAAAGTCTATATTGGTAGAAATATGTCAAAAAGGAAAGGACTAAAGTCGCAAGACCTGAAATGACATAGGACTTTGTTATATCAAATAGGACCAGTGAAATAATAACTATAAGAATAAAAGTAAGGTCATTTACAAGCTTATGCTTCTTTAAAAGTCTCTTTGCCCTGTCAGTCCAAACTAGGGGAGTCTTTTGATTTTTCTCAGGCTTATAGACAAGCTTATTCATCTTTTCCCTGTTGTTTTTTAAAAATGTCTTGTATTCATCATTGTCGTAGCCCTCTAATTGAAGCATGTGAATGGGAAAATTGCTCCTAATTAGAGAATAATATAGGGCCAGGCAAATAACTACAAAATCTATTAAGTAAATTGGTAATCTCGCCAAAAAATATTCCATGTAAATCTCCTAATCTAAAAATGAATTAATAACTGCGCTAAATTGCGAAAACTTGTCTAGGTAAGAATAGTGACCTGCATCTTCTAAGACCACAAGTCCAGAATTTTTTATCTCTTCTTCAAAAATCTTACCCATGTAAAGGGGCGTTGCCTCGTCCCTATCTCCCCAAATGAGAAGGGTCTCTGCCTCAATGTTTTTAAACTCTTCTCTTGTAGATTCATTTACAACTTTTACGAAGCACTTGCGCATAATTCCATCTGCTGCCTGATAGTCGTCAGAGCCGCGGTTTTTGTAAAACTTTTCCATGGCTTCTTCATTGTTACCATGAGTCAGCATATATAATTTTTTTGCCGCCTTAAAGGAGTAGACCTTGGTGTAATAAGAAAGCTTTCTCTTGGGAAGAACTCCCGATGCATCAATTATTACAAGCTTGTCTATTAAGTCCTTATTTCTTGCCCCTAGAATGGTTAATGTCTTGCCACCAAAGGAGTGACCGATAAAGGTCGCCTTCTTTATATTAAAGATCTCTAAAAATTTTAAGAGAAATTCATAATAATCGTAGGTCCCCATGACTTCTTTTGGGTTATCAGAATCGCCAAAGCCTGGAGCATCGTAGGCATAGACTGTGTAGGATTCTGGAATGGCATTAAAAATCGGCATAATTGATTCAATATATGCGCCCCATCCATGGAGAATTACAGCCACTTTGTCGCCGCCCTCTCTCTTAATATATGCAGTTTTAATTCCATCTATATCAATAAAATTTTTATCTACTTTCATCTTCATCTTCTTCTATAAAAATTATGGATCCTTCATCATTATTTGAATTATTTTCTTTTCCAAAATCTTTTTCAATATAAAGTCCAGAAAAGTCATCTTCGCCTAAATTTTTATCTAGCTTACTTTCAGAATCACTTGTAAAAATAAGACCAGAACTGTCTCTTACATCAAGACCCATTTTTAGGGAAGAGATCCTTGCACTGTGCCTTTCAATTTCTCTCAAGGTCTCATCAACATCAAGCTCTGATTGACTGCCCTTTAAAAGACTGTATTCATGGCGACCAAGGGCTTCAAAGAGTTCAGATAACTTTCTCTCTTCATTTAAAATTTCGTACTTTAGCCTTGCCGTCTTCTTAATTTCCTGTGATTCACTTACAATTTTTTTCTTCAAATAGTTTAAATTTTCCATAATTTCATCTACATTGCCATCGAGACTGTCAAAAAATCCCACAATATCACCTCGAATCTATGTTATTATATCAAAAAATGGCTGTTTTTTAAATACTGCCCTTGTTTTCTTTGTCATTAATTGGGTAAATCTATTTTGGAGGGATATTATGGAAAAATTAACACTTTATGTAGGAACAGTTTGTCCTTTCTGCAAAAAAGTTGAATCCTTTATGGCAGATAATGGCATTGACTCTGTAGAAATAAAAAATATCGACAAGGACAAAGAAGCTCGAGAGTATTTGATTGAAAAGGGTGGCAAAAAACAAGTGCCATGTCTATTCATTGGTGAAGAGCCTCTTTATGAATCACTAGATATTATTAAATATTTAAAGGAAAACCTAGCATAAAAATTTTTTTACGAAAAAAAGACAGGGATACTCTAAGAGTTTTCTCTGTCTTTTTTATTTCTTCTCTTGTGCTTATTTTTCTTTCTCTTTTTTCGCGATAGCAAAATATTTTTGCTCTTAGAAATATTGTAAGTGTTTAAAATTAAATTAATCACACTCATTAGCATTATTACCTTTATGATAAATACCTTTGGGATAAAGTGATTCGTCATAATAATAAAACTGATGATTGTAAAAATATCTACAAAGTATTCCAGATACATTACCTTTGAGACGATTGTGTTTTCTGAAAGCTTTAAGTTGTCGCTAAGCACATTTATAAAAAATAAAAACATTATAAAGGTGTAAGTGACAATGGAAATATTTATGCTGGTAGTGATTATATAAGTCTGAAGCATAAAATACATTGAAAAAGTCACTAAGTGTAGTGCAATTTCATACTTTTCAATTTTAAAATCCTTAGTCTCGTAAAGATTATCTATGTCCCAATCCTCTGTAAGTGCCTTTAAAATTTTTTTGGTCTTAATTTTTTCACAAATCCATGAAGGAAGTAGGCTCAAGATAAAAATGCTAATGACTAGACTCTTTAGTAGGTCAAATAAATTTGCGCTGACAAATCTGTTGAAGTAATTGAAAATAAATAAAATTATTCCAATTAGGGCTGAAACAGAAAGCATCTTCAAGAAGGCGACAAAAATTTCATAATTCTTGCCACTTATAAGAAAGTTTCCCCCCTCAGTATAAGCACTGGCAAATTCGTAGGGATTACCCATTCTATTTAATTCTTTTTTTATGTCATCTTCCCTATAAATTTCGGGAAGTCTATCTTTTAAAATTTCTAAAAAATCATCCCTGGCATCCTTTTGCTTGTCATAGGGGATGTATCTTTGCAAATAATAAATATATCTATCGACGAGTTCATGTTCAATTAATTTCATAAAATCATCCTCATATATATTATAAAGTAAATAAAAGTTCTTTTAAATGGTGAAGCTTTATTTTTTAAAATTTTATTTTTTCTTAGCTTTTTAATTTCGGTGAAATTTTTTGTAAGTTTCTAAAGGAATCTCCCACAAACTATTAAAAATTCAAAAATTTTCCCAATAAAAAAAGTCCTGTTGCCAGGACCTTAATTAGTCTAATACATAAACTTTTACATTTCTTCTGCCGAACCTATTTGCCTCAGCATTTGAGTTGTAATATAAATCAATTCTGTTGCCCTTAATTGCTCCACCAGTATCTTCTGCTGTTGCATATCCATAACTTGCGAAACCGTCCATTGATTCTATATAAAGTTTTGAACCAAGTGGAATAACCTTAGGGTCAACGGCAACTGCGCCAACTCTTGCACGAGTTCCCATGGCTGTTTTTGAGCCAGCTGTTGGATCATAAGCTGTAGCTTGCATTACTATTACTCTCTTTGCATCTTTTCCATTAGGAGCTACTGTTCCCTTTTTAGTTCCAACTTCTACAACTTCCTTAACTGGATCCTTTGTAATTTCACTTTTTAAAACTTCAGTAGTTTCAAGAACGCCATTTACATAAGTGTTCTTTAGGCTTTCAGTCTTTTGTCCAACTTCACCCTTAGTGATTACCTTCTTTTCTCCTTCAAACATGTCTTTGTTTTCGCGACTTTCTGTTTCAAAAGGAATTTCTATTTTATTTTCAAGGTTTTCAACTACAACTCTATCGATTTTAATTTCCATGCCCTCTTTTGCAATTTCGTCAAGAGGAAGAGAAACTCTGTCAAGTTTGTTTAACTTAATGTCTAGGTTGTCAAGAACATCGGCAACTGTGTAACCACTTGCTTCAGCTATAAGAGTCTTTTTGCCGTCTTTAATATGATAAGATTTTGGAGAAGAAATAACAATCTTCATATCCTTATCAATTGCTTTATCAAGGCTTGGACTAACTAGGTCCTTATTTTTAAGTACAATGCCTTCCTTTTCTAAGAAGTCACCTACAGTTTTTTCATATGTAAAAACTGTCTTTGTCTTTCCATCAATATTTAATTCTACATCATTTCCTAGAGCTGTGCTAAAACCCATTGTAAGTACAGACACAAGAGCTAGGACAATCAAAATAAATTTCGCATTTCGAAAAATGTTTTTTCTATTCAACTATATTACCTCCATAACGTTACAAAGTTGTAAATATTGTTACGATTTTGTAACCTCTTCTAACCTCATAAAAGTATAATAGAAAAAACTTGATTTGTCAATTTTTTGTAACCAATTTGTAATTCTTGTCACAAGTCCTAATATTTAGCCATTTCTGAATTTGTATTATTTGTATATATTTTCCAACAAAAATAAAAAAAGCTCTAAAGCTTGAAATTTAGAGCTTGAAAAAGAAATATTACATTTATGTTACAAATTAATTTTACTTTTTTATCCTTTTTTATAAAAAATCCCTTAAATTTTTCATTTTTTGCAAAAATTTTTTTCTTTTGTTGTGCTTAATAAAATTTTTGAACATTATATGTACAAAATTTTATTGAGTCTAAAGGCTTATCCTTTCCACAAACCTTCTCGCCATTTTTGCAGTAAAGCCCCAGATGATTTGACCCTTATAATCATAGAAAAGTACCTCTTCCCTTCCCCTTTTAAATTTATAATTTTCGCCATTGGGGATCAAGTGGTAGGGGAAGTCCTCACTCCTATTGACCTTTAAATTTATGGTGTAGGTTTTTGGCTCAGTCTCCATAAAAAACTTTAGTGGCACTGTAAAAATACTTTCCACTTCTGCCCTTGATGGATTGATTTCGAAAAAATCTTTTTTAATTTCGCCTATGAAGGTGTAGATAATTGCAGCATAGGGATTGACCAAAAAGTCGCCCTCTGCATAGATTTCTAGGTCTTTTTCTTCTATTAAGAGTTCCTCGCAAGTTTCTCTAAGGGCTGCCTCCCAGGGACTCTCATTTTTTTCTATACGACCTCCTGGAAAGGAAATTTCTCCAGGCTGATTTCTAAGAGTTAAGGCTCTCTTCTCAAACAAGAGGTGAATCTCTCCCTTTCTCTTTATTAGAGGAATCATGACAGCAAATCTATTTTTCACATCTACAGGCATGGGACTTTTCTTCTGAAGTTTAGCTTTAATTTTCATCAAGTCAAAATCAGCATTAAAATCCATTTTCTATTTCCCTCATTAGTTCATCAACAGTATAAATTTTAAATCTGTCCACTTTCTTCTTTTCTGCCTCATCTTCCAGAAGCTTATAGAGAAGTTCGTCATATTTAAAAGTTTCTGGCAAGTCCAATTCCTCTGCAAGCTTTGGAACATGTTCCTCAAATACTTTTCTCACAAGTTCATTTTCAGAATTTTCAAACTTGTCTTTTAAAATTCTGTAAATATATTTTAAACTTTCCTCTTCCTCCACTGGATGTATATAATAATCTTCTCCCCTTAATCCCTTGACTTCTCTAAAGGCATCAAAGTAGCCAGTTTTTATGAGCTCGTCAGCCTTTTCTTTGTTAAAATCCATGCTTGAACCAAGTTTTTTATTTGGCTTTATTATATACTTTGCCTTTATTTCAGTTTTAGGCGGAGTATTGTGAAGTCTTATAACTACAGCGTCCCTGCCTGTCTGGTCAACCATGTCCACTGGCAATTGTGATGCAAAGCCACCATCTAAATAATACTTTCCGTGAAGAGGTTTCATTTTAAATACTGGCAAGTAACAAGATGCGATTATATAATCCTTCAAAAGTCCCTCTTCAATGTCATTCTTAAATAATTTTTCAACCTTAAAATCAGAGATGTTGACAGTGCAGAGGCCAAAATCAATATCAGACTTCCTTATTTTTTCTTCATCAATATATTCATCAACTAACCTAAATAGTGGGTCGGGGGATTTTTTTATCTCAGGAATTTTTATATCGCGATCCCTTAACAATTGACTTATCTTGTCCAACAAGTCATCATCTTCATTATTATCAATTTCTTCCATTTCATTTTCAAAGGAAGATAAATCTAAACTTTTCCAAGCTTTAAAACACTCATAGGCATCACCTTGGCAGAACATAGCACCGTTAATAGCGCCAATGCTTGTGCCAACGATTTTTGAAAAATTAAATCCCATTTCCATGAGGGCGAAATAGGCACCAACTTGGTAAGCACCCTTAGCTCCGCCGCCTTCAAGGACTAAATCCCACTTTTTCATTTTACACTTCCTAGTTCAGATGTGCAGTGTGGACATCTAGTAGCATCAATGGCAATAGTTGACTTGCAGAAAGGACACACCTTTTCTGTAGGCGCAGCTTCTTCTTCCTCTTTTTTAAATTTGTCAGTAACCTTTGAGATTTGTTTGATCATAATAAAAATAACAAGTGCGATAATCAAAAAATCAAAAACGGATTGCAAAAATATACCGTATTTAACTTCAGCATTTCCAACCGTTGCGCTCAAATCAGAAAAATTAACGCCTCCAAGTAAAATTCCAATAAGTGGCATCAAAATATTTTCCACAAGACTTGACACGATTTTGCCAAAGGCACCACCTATAATGACACCCACAGCCATGTCCATGACATTGCCCTTGGAAATAAAGTCCTTAAACTCTTCCATAAATCCTTTCATCTTTAACCTCCTATATTTGTTTTAATCTTATATTGTTTTTTTCGATTAACTCCATTGCATAATCGTCAACTCTATAGGCTTCGTGGTAGTAAATTGCACAGATTCCTGCTTGTATAAGTGCCTTTGTGCAGTTTAGGCAAGGAAAATGTGTCACATAAGCCTTGGCGCCCTTGACAGAAATTCCTTCCTTTGCACAGTAAAGGAGGGCATTCATCTCTGCGTGAATAGTTGCTATGCAGTGGCCGTCACGCATAGTGTGACCAACTTCGTCGCAGTGAGGGTTTCCTGTCACTGAACCGTTGTAGCCAGTGGAAATTATTCTGTTGTCAGAATTTACCAGGACGCAGCCCACAAAGGCGCGGTCGCAAGTAGATCTCGTCGCTACCATTTCAGTTATTTCCATAAAATATTCATCCCAAGATTTTCTCATTTTGCCTCCTTTGCAAGCTTGTCCACAAGTTCGTTGTACTTGACACCAGTATGGGCCTCTACCTTTATAAACTTCACTTGAAGCCTATCCTTAATGTCATCATAAAACTTTTTATAGGCTATGGTTCCCTCTTTATTTGTCTTCCAAAAGCCAAGAGCCCATGACCTTATGCCTTCGTAATCATAATGAAGATAAATTTTTCTCTTCCCAAGGGCAAGTGCCTCTTCCATGGCACACATGGCGCCCTTTATTTCTCCAGATACATTTCTCATGTCTGAATCTTCAAAAAATCTTTTGGAAAAGGAATATTCCTCCTCATCATTGTACATATATACCCCATAGGAATGACTCTTATCAGAATTTCTATAAGAACCGTCTACATAAACTATGAGTTCGTCCCTTTCTGCCTGGTCTTTTTTTTCTTCCTCAACTTCATTAATAAAGGCCTTGGCATCTTCTAATGTAGAAAATTTTTTAAAGCTTGCTCCCTTAAAGCCCATGGTCTCTTTTTTGCACTCGTCCCAAGTTTTATATATGCCGGGATTTCTCCCAACTCTAACTGCGTAATAATTCATATTCACCTCAAAATTTGTCATTTGTCAACTATGTCTACTTATTATATAATTAGAAGTAATTAGAAGTCTAGACTTTGGAGGTAAAAATGAATAGAGAACAATTTGATAGAATGAAAAATGGCAAAGGCTTTATAGCTGCCCTTGACCAATCAGGTGGCTCAACACCTAAGGCACTTTTAAATTATGGGGTTACAGAAGACAAGTATTCCAACGATGAAGAAATGTTTAAGCTAGTTCACGAAATGAGAAAGAGAATTATAACAAACGAAGCTTTCACATCTGACAGAATTTTGGCTGCAATTTTATTTAAGGTTACAATGAATTCAAAAGTTGGCGACAAGTATACTGGCGACTACCTTTGGGAAGAAAAGGGCATAGTTCCAATCCTAAAAATTGACGAAGGTCTTGATGAAGAAAAAGATGGGGCTCAACTTATGAAACCTTTCAAACACCTTGACGAACTTCTTAAAAATGCCAAAGAAAGAAATATTTTAGGCACAAAGATGCGTTCTGTTGTAAAGGAACTTAACGAAGAATCCATTAAAAAAGTTGTAGACCAACAATTTGACTACGCTGTGAAAATTTCTAATGCTGGCTTCGTTCCTATTATCGAGCCAGAAGTTGACATCCACGCTAAGGACAAGGCTGAAATCGAAGAAGTCCTTAAAAAATATTTAATCGAAGGACTAAAAAAACTTGGCAAGGAAAATTATGTTATGTTTAAGTTGACTCTTCCTGAAAAAGAAAATCTTTACGAAGATCTATATGACTTTGACCAAACAGTTAGAGTTGTTGCTCTTTCTGGCGGCTACTCAAGAGAAGAAGCCAACGAAAAGCTTAGAAAAAATAGGGGCGTAATTGCATCTTATTCAAGAGCCTTAACTGAAGGACTTAATGTAAATCAAAGTGACGAAGAATTTACAAAGATGCTTGACGACTCTATAGAAAAAAATTATTCAGCATCAGTTGAAAAATAAACATAAGAAAGCGAAAAACCTCTGAATTCAGAGGTTTTTCTTTGTCTATATTATTAAAATCATTGATTTTAAATCATCAAACTAAGTCTTTTTTTATAAAATAAGTTAATATAAATACACTGATAAATGCCACAACATAACTAAATAAAATATATAAAATAAATAAAACTCTTCCCTTATTATCACCAAACTTTTGTATAGTCAAAAGTGTTGGAAGAAAACATAAAAAACTAATATAGGTATATAAAAGAAGTATCTCCTTTGTGAGAGTATTAAATAAATCAATATCTAAAATAATATATCCCCAACATAATGTTAAAAAAATTATAAAAATATGAATTAAAATCCTGTATATTATGTTTGATTTATCCGTAGACTGCCAAAAAAGTAATTGAAAAAACTTTTTCACATATATTCTCCTCTTAAAAGATTTACAAAAATTTTGTCCAAATTTCTCTTAGTTATTTTAACTTTTTTAATTTAATATTTCAAATTATTAGCGTCCTTAAAAATTTATTTACCACTAAACTTCTATTATTGACTTTGATAAATCGGTAATGTAAACTATTTCTTAGATAATACATATTATCTTGGAGTTCTGACCGCTCATCAAGAAAGAAAACTTAAAATTTTGATAACGGGGGTTCTCTATGGGATACTGTCCGCTAGTCGACATTTGTCGATGACCGGGGTTCCTCTATAACTTTTTTTATTTTTATATGGAGGTTTTTTATGAAAAAGTATCAATTAGATGTACCTACACCACATTCCTACACTTATGTTACAAAGAATATTCCAAATGTAACTGTGGAACAAAGAGAAAGAGCTCTTAAGGCTACTCACTACAATGAATTTGCCTTCCCTGCAGGAATGTTAACTATCGATATGTTATCTGACTCAGGAACTACTGCCATGACAGATGTTCAATGGTCTGCAATGTTTTTGGGTGATGAATCTTATGGAAGAAACAAGGGCTACTATGTTCTCTTAGATACCTTTAGAGATGTCTTCGAAAGAGGCGACGATCAAAAGAGAATTATTGACCTTGTAAGAACTGACTGCGACGATGTTGAAAAAATGATGAACGAAGTTTACCTTTGTGAATATGAAGGTGGACTATTTAACGGTGGATCTGCTCAAATGGAAAGACCTAATACTTTTATCATCCAACAAGGTCGTGCAGCTGAATCTGTTTTATTTGAACTTGTTAGAAATATTTTAAATGCAAGAGAACCTGGAAAGACTTACACAATTCCTTCTAATGGACACTTTGACACTACTGAAGGAAACATCAAGCAAATGGGCTCTATCCCAAGAAACTTATACAATAAAGAACTTTTATGGGAAGTTCCTGAAAATGGTCACTATGAAAAGAATCCATTTAAGGGCAACATGGACACAGAAAAGTTGGAAGAATTAATTGAAAAATTAGGACCAGAAAATGTTCCTCTAATTTATACAACTATTACTAACAACACAGTATGTGGTCAACCAGTTTCCATGGCAAACATGAGAGAATGTTCAAGAATCGCTCACAAATACGAAATTCCTTATATGTTTGATGCTGCAAGATGGGCAGAAAATGCTTACTTCATAAAAGTTAATGAAGATGGCTATGCTGACAAATCAATTCCAGAAATCGCTAAGGAAATGTTCTCTTATTGCGACGGCTTTACTGCCTCTCTTAAAAAAGACGGACACGCAAACATGGGTGGCGTTCTTGCCTTTAGAGACAAGGGCTTATTCTGGAAGAAGTTCTCTGACTTTAACGAAGACGGTTCAGTTAAAACTGATGTAGGAATTCTTTTAAAGGTTAAACAAATTTCTTCCTACGGCAACGACTCCTACGGTGGAATGAGTGGTAGAGATATTATGGCACTTGCTGCTGGTCTTTATGAAGCAGCTAAGTTTGATTATCTTGATGCCCGTGTTAAACAATGCGAATACCTTGCACAAGGTTTCTACAAGGCTGGCGTAAAGGGCGTTGTACTTCCTGCTGGTGGTCACGGTGTTTACATCAACATGGACGAATTTTTTGACAACAAGAGAGGACCAGAAACTTTTGCTGGTCAAGGTTTCTCTGTTGAATTAATTAGACGCTATGGAATTAGAACTGCAGAACTAGGCAACTACTCAATGGAATATGACCTAAAGACTCCAGAACAACAAGCTGAAGTAGCCAATGTAGTTCGTTTCGCAGTAAACAGAAGTCAACTTTCAAAGGAACACATGGATTATGTAATTGCAGCTGTAAAGGCTCTTTACGAAGACCGTGCTACTATTCCTAATATTAGAATAGTCAAGGGCAAGAACCTTCCAATGCGTCACTTCCACGCTTTCCTTGAAACTTATGAACCTTCTGAAGATGAAAAATAAGTTTTAATTTTTTAATTTAATATTAAGAAAAGCCCCTTGCAAGAGGGGCTACCCTATTAAGGAGAATGACTATGGATAATAACTTAAAAGCTCGTGATGGTTTTAAAAGTAAATGGGGTTTTATACTTGCTTGTATAGGCTCAGCAGTTGGTATGGGTAATATTTGGAGATTCCCTATAATGGTTTCTACCTATGGTGGAATGACTTTTTTAATCCCATATATAATATTTGTAATTCTTATAGGTTCAACTGGAGTAATTTCTGAAATGGCACTGGGAAGATCTGCTGAAGCTGGTCCCGTTGGTGCCTTTGGAAAATGCACTGAATTAAGATGGAATAATAGAAAACTTGGCGAAATAATTGGACTTATACCAGTAGTAGGCTCCCTTGCTCTAGCCATAGGTTACACTTGTGTAATGGGTTGGATTTTTAAGTACACTTTCCTTTCATTATCAGGCGGACTTTATGCTATGGGTCAAGACATGGATGTAATTGGCGGAACTTTTGGACAAACAGCCTCTGCCTTTGGCGCAAATATTTGGGTTGTTATAGCAATTATTGCAAGCTTTGCCATTATGGTAATGGGAGTATCTGGCGGAATCGAAAAGGCAAACAAAATTATGATGCCTGTCCTCTTTGTTTTATTTGTAGGACTTGCGATTTACATCTTCACCCTTCCAGGTGCAAGCAATGGATATAAATACATCTTTACAGTAAACCCTGAAGGCTTAAAGGATCCAAAAGTTTGGATTTTTGCCTTTGGACAAGCCTTCTTCTCCCTATCCGTTGCCGGAAATGGAACAGTAATTTACGGCTCCTATTTACCTAAAAACGAAAGCATTCCATCCTCTGCAAGAAATGTTGCAGTCTTTGATACTCTTGCAGCTCTACTTGCAGCCTTTGTAATTATCCCTGCCATGGCAACAGCAAATGCACCTCTTGATACTGGTGGTCCTGGACTAATGTTTATTTACCTAGTAAATGTATTTAATGGCATGGCTGTAGGAAGAGTCATTGGTATTATTTTCTACATCTGTGTGCTCTTCGCAGGCGTATCTTCCATAATAAATCTTTACGAAGCACCAGTTGCTTATTTGCAAGAACAATTTAATTTTTCAAGACCAATTGCAACAACAACTATTCATGTAATTGGTTGTATCGTAGCTATATTTATTCAAGCTATAGTCGGCGGTTGGATGGATGTAGTTTCCATTTACATCTGCCCACTTGGAGCAGCCCTTGCTGGCATAATGTTCCTATGGGTTGCAGGAAAAGATTATGTAATCCCTGCAGTTAGTCAAGGTCATGAAAAAGAAATTGGCGGATGGTATTATCCACTTGCAAAATATGTATATGTAACAGCAGCCATAATTGCCCTAATAGCAGGCGCAAAATTTGGCGGTATCGGTTGATAAATATAAAAAATAAAGCGTTGGTGCAAAACCAACGCTTTTATCAAAATTTTTATTTATCACCTTGCGTGTCCATAATAATATAAAGTCCCTACATAAGCTCCCCTATAATGCCCATTATCTTCCTCAAGAACCAGACCTATAAATTTTAAATTTCCAGTATATAAAAGTCCATTTCTTGTTTCAGTTCTATAAATACTTGGTTCAAAATATTTTGAATACTGTACTTTCCAAAAAGGTGAATTACGAGTATAGTATATAGCATCATCGTCATAGCCTAAAGGCCTCATTTCCGAAGTGATTTCTATTAAGCTGTCTGTATCATCTTGTGCAATAACTAGTCCCTTACTTGCAAAAACTGAAATGTTAATACTAAAAACGATAAATCCCACAACAATAAAAGTTAAAATTTTCTTCTTCATAAAAAATCCTCCTTTATAAATACACTCTTTACTTTATTACAATAATATGTAACCATTAAATCATGAATAAGTAAAGCTTTATTTTATTTATTCAACCAAAAATTTTATATTATTAGGAGGTAACTAAATGAAAAAGAAATATCTCATTATTTTATTGACACTTCCCTTAATTTTTAGTGGTTGTAAAAAAACAAATAGCGAAAGTGCAAATTCTAGTGAGGAAGCATCAAAAAATTCTATTCAAAGTGAAAAAGCCCAAGCAGAAGAGTCTTCAGCAAAGGAAGATCAAGATAAGCAAATTGAGGAAAAGTATAATATTGTGGCATTAACTAAAAATATTTCTCTTATTTTAAAGGAAATTGGCTATGAAAATGTTGGTGGAACAGTAGAGGAAGCAAAGGATCTTTATCCTCATGCAAAAATTATTGGAAGCGAAAAAAACCCAGATACAGATGTAATTTTTGAAGTCTATCCAGACTTAATTATTACAGATTCCAATAACCAAGGTTATATTTTATCAAAAATGCATGACTATAACTTTAAGAAACAATGTCTCTCTATGACTAACCCTCTTTCTTCTGCACCTAGTTTAGAAGAATATATTTACGCTTTCTGCAAGGACATAGATTATCCTAAGTATAGTGAAGAAAACCCTATACCAGAAGATTTGCTAAATAAAATAGAAAAAGAATTAAATCAATAAAAAATTAAGCTCTGGATCAGCTTATGACCCAGAGCTTTCTCTTTAAAAATTATCCTTTTTATTTCTAAATTGTATAAATTCATCTAAGTCCCTTGCCAAGAAGAAGAGATTTATTTTTTTCTCCTTTTCTATTGTTGATGGAAGGGTGATTTTATCTTCTTCACGCAGTTTTTTTACTCTCTCATATTCTCTGTTTAAGTCCTCATTAGAAATGACAGACCTTGCAAATTCTAGGTTTGCAAGAGAATATTCGTGAGCGGGGTAAACTAAAGTGTCTTCATCTAAATTTTTTAGTTTCAAAAGACCCTCATAGGATTTATTGTAGTCCTTAGTGAAGACTCTGCCGCAGCCTGCAAGGAAAAGGGCATCGCCGCAGAATAATTTATCTCCCATTAGATAAGAGATGTGATCATCTGTGTGTCCTGCAGTTAAAATAACTATAAAGTTTTCACCCATGACTTCAAACTCATCGCCATCACTTAAAGTAAAGTCGTTATATTCTTTTGTTTCAAGTGGTCCGTAGACTTTCGCACCATATTTATTTTTAAGTTCTTTAACGCCGCCTACATGATCCATGTGCTTGTGAGTTAAAAGAATGTAGTCAAGATTTTTATCCTTCAAATAATCTATGACAGGGTCAGCATCGCCAGGATCCACAACAAGAGTCTTGCCATCCTTTTCTATTGTCCAAATATAATTGTCATTAAAAGCCTTAATATAATTAATAAACATAAAACACCTCTTAATATACTTACTCTTGTTGCTGGGATTTAAACAAGTATATATTTTTAAATTTATATCCATTTAAAGCTGTGCTATAATAAAATTAATAAAAATATTAGGAGGTCACTATGAAAAAAGTTTTAATAGTTTTTATTTCAATATTTTTAATTGGCGGGCTAATATATTTTTCACAAAGTCACAAGTCTAAAGAAAATTCAACAAGTCCGAGAAAACTAAGTGCCGACACGAGAATATATAAAAGAGATAACCAGGGCGACTTTAAAATATACAAGGAAAAAACTTACCAAGATGGTCACTACTTATTGAAAAAAAGAATATTTTCTGAGAGTAAGTCTAATGATTTTGATTTGTGTCTAATTTTTGGTATAAAAAGCCAGAAAATAATTTCTGTGAAAGATGTCTCCTTAGAAACTGAAGGTAAGGGCTTCCAGGGAACTGTTTATGTAGAAATCGTCAGTGATGGAAAAAGTTTGGTCTACGATATTTTTGGCGACTTAAATAAGGGGCATTTGGAAAGGCCAACTTTGGATATAAAGGATATGGGAAGAAAGATTTATGCATCTTTTTCCTCTTTAAGTGAATCTAAATCCCTTGATCATGTGGCCGAAACTGGGGCTATATTTTTACCTTGGATGTTTTAAAATTTATATGAAAGATAAAGAAAGTAGTCTTGTGGTTTTAAGGCTACTTTCTTTTTTTATTTAATTTGTTTCAAGATATCCGACTAGCTTGGTTTCAGTGTGAAGACATTTAAAAAGACAGCCTTTTTTTAGCTGTCTTTAATGAGTTTGTTTTAAGATTTACAATCCGACTCCTTTGAAAAAACTCCCTATTCGGTCGTTTTTTCTGCAGTCGCTGGATAAGGTTCTTCATAGCTTCAGGCTCCTTTCAGTCGCCTTCAGCTTGAAGACCGTCTCAATCGTGACTCGTCACGATTGAGACTACCATTAATTACATCATACCCATGCCTGGATTCATTGGAGGCATTGCTGGGGCATCTTCTTTTATGTTTGCTACTGCTGCTTCTGTTGTCAAAATCATAGATGCTACGCTTGCTGCGTTTTGTAGGGCTGATCTTGTTACCTTTGTTGGGTCCACTATTCCAGCCTTTTTCATGTCTACATATTCTGCCCTATATGCGTCAAAGCCAATGCCTGCTTCTTTTGTCTTTACATGTTCTACTATTACTGAACCTTCTAGTCCTGCGTTTTCTGCTATTTGTCTTAGTGGTTCTTCTAATGCCTTAAGGATTATATTTGCGCCAGTTTTTTCGTCGTCTTCTAATTCGTCAACTACTTTTGCTACTGCGTCTATTGAGTCGATTAGTACTGTTCCACCGCCAGCTACAATTCCTTCTTCTACTGCTGCTCTTGTTGCTGCAAGGGCATCTTCGATTCTTAGCTTTCTTTCTTTAAGTTCAACTTCTGTTGCTGCTCCTACTTGGATTACTGCAACTCCTCCAGAAAGTTTTGCAAGTCTTTCTTGTAATTTTTCCTTGTCAAATTCTGAATCTGATTCTTCTATTTGATTTTTAATGTGGGAAATTCTATTTTCAAGTTCAGATTTTTCCCCTGCGCCATTTACTATAACTGTAAGGTCTTTTTCTACCCTAACCTTTGCTGCTGAGCCAAGCATGTCTATTGTTGCGTCCTTAAGGTCTTGACCTAAGTCAGATGAAACAACTTGTCCGCCAGTTAAGATTGCAATGTCTTGTAGCATATCTTTTCTTCTGTCGCCATAGCCTGGAGCCTTTACTCCAACTACATTTAGTGTTCCTCTTAGAGAGTTTACAACTAGAGTTGCTAGGGCTTCGCCATCAATGTCATCTGCTATGATAAGAAGTGGTTTTGATGCTTGAAGAACTTGTTCAAGTAGTGGCAAAATTTCTTGTATATTTGAAATCTTTTTGTCTGTAATTAAAATGTATGGATCTTCTAATTCTGCAACCATTTTGTCAGAATCTGTCACCATGTATGGAGAAAGGTATCCCCTGTCAAATTGCATACCTTCAACTACATCAAGGCTTGTCCCCATTGATTTTGATTCTTCAACAGTGATTACACCGTCGTTGCCAACTTTTTCCATTGCTTCAGAAATAAGCTTTCCAACTTGTTCATTGGCAGCTGAAATGGATGCAACTTGTTCGATTGCTTCCTTAGAAGAAACTTCTGTAGAGAAGTTTTTAATTTCTTCAACAGCTTTTTCCACTGCCTTTTCAATTCCCTTTTGTAGAATCATTGGGTTTGCACCTGCTGCAAGGTTTCTCATTCCTTCTCTAATAATTGCTTGAGCAAGTAGAGTAGCTGTTGTTGTGCCGTCACCTGCAACATCATTAGTCTTTGTAGCAACTTCCTTTAAAAGTTGTGCACCCATGTTTTCAAATTTATCTTCACATTCAATTTCTCTTGCAATTGTAACACCATCATTTGTAATAAGTGGTGTGCCATATTCCTTGTCTAAAATTACATTTCTGCCCTTAGGTCCAAGTGTAACCTTAACTGTATCAGCAAGAGTATTGATACCTTTTATTAAGCCTTTTCTAGCATCTTCTGAAAATTTAATTTCCTTTGCCATGTTATCACTCCTTATTCAATAACTGCCAAGATATCTTGGAATTTTATAATTGTGTACTTTTCCTTGTCAAGTTCGATGTCATTTCCAGCATACTTTGAGAAAATAACCTTGTCTCCAACTTTTACAAGACCCTTCATATCTTCGTCTGTATCTAACTTATTTCCCGTTGCAACAACTTCTGCAATGTTTGATTCTTCCTTGGCTGATGATGGAAGAACTATGCCTGAAGCAGTTGTTTCTTCTTTTTCAATTTTCTTGATGACGATTTTATCGTCAAGTGGTCTAAGTTTCATCTATATTAACCTCCTTAAATTTAGCACTCACTAATGTCTTCTGCTAATACTTATATGATAATACATTAGAAAAATTTTTTCAAGCTTAAAAGTAACAAAATATTGTAAAATTTTCTTGAAGTAATTTGCCGAGAGAATTTTTTAAAATTCTCCTTAAAATTTTTGAATAAAAATTATTTGTGATTTTTTGGCATGAAAAATTTATTTACATCTACGCCTTCAAGCTCTAGGAGCCTCACCTTTCTAGCAAGCCCTCCTGCATAGGCAGTAAGAGACCCACTTGTCCCCACCACCCTGTGGCAAGGGATGATTATAGAAAATGGATTGTGCCCTACTGCACCGCCCACTGCTTGTGCAGACATTCTCTCGTACTTGCCACTGGCGACGAGTTTTTCTGCTATGTCCTTATAGGTAAGAGTCTCTCCATAGGGGATCTTCAACAAAATTTTCCACACTTCTCTTCTAAATTCTGTGCCTTCAAGTTTTAACTTAGGTGTAAAATTTGGCTCTTCTCCAGAAAAATATAGGTCTAACCATTTTTTAGTTTCTCCTAAAATTTTATCGTCACAAATTTTTTCTCCAGACACTTTATTTTTTTCATGACCAAGACTTTTACCACTAAGATTTTTATCTTTTATATCAGAATCCTTCCCATCATCAAAATTTTTTACCTCTTCATTCTTTATAAGCACATTAAATTCTTCTTGCCCTTCAAAATAAAGTCCAAGAAGAGTGCCCTCATGGAAAAGGATTAAAATTTTCCCCAGGGGAGAACTATAAATACTTCTATAAAGCATAGAACCTCCAAAAGTATAAAAAAAAGGAAACCCCATTGGATTTCCTTATACTAATTCTATAATTGAAATTTCTGCACCGTCTCCACGTCTTGGACCCATCTTCAATACTCTAGTGTATCCACCATTTCTATCTGCATACTTTTCAGCGTATTCGTCAAATAATTTTGTAACAACATCTTCTGAATAAATATATGCTAAAGCTTGTCTTCTTGCGTGAAGGTCGCCTCTTTTTCCAAGTGTAATCATACGATCAGCAATCTTTTGAACTTCCTTAGCTCTTGTGTGAGTAGTTTGAATTCTACCTTCACGCAAAAGAGAAGTAACAAGGTTTCTAAGCATTGCCTTTCTATGACTTGAATTACGGCCAAGTTTTCTGTTTTTTGCCATAATGTCCTCCTTAATCTTCTTCAGCTTTGAGGCCAAGTCCTAATTCTTCAAGTTTTTCAGTTACTTCTAGTAGGGATTTTCTACCAAGATTTCTAACCTTCATCATTTCACTTTCAGTCTTATTAGTAAGTTCCTCAACGCTGTTTATTCCAGCTCTCTTTAGGCAGTTAAAAGACCTAACAGATAGATCTAATTCTTCAACTGTCATTTCGAGAACTTTTTCTTTTTGATCCTCTTCTTTTTCAACCATCAAATTTATTTCACTGACATGTTCTTTAAGGCCAATGAAGAGTTCAAGATGTTCTGTCAAGATTTTTGCTGCAAGAGATGTAGCTTCATCAGCTTTCATAGAGCCATCTGTTGTAACTTCAAGGATTAATCTATCATAATCAGTTCTTTGACCCACTCTTGTGTTTTCAACTTTCCAGTTTACTTTTTCCACAGGAGTGAAGTTAGAATCCATTGGAATAATTCCAATTTCAGTTATTTCATCCTTTTTAAGTTCAGAAGGTTCGTAGCCTCTTCCCTTTTCAACCATCATTTCAAGATAAAAATCAGCATCTTCATTTAGAGTCGCTATATGTTGATCTGGATTTATAATAGTTACATGAGGTTGAAGTTCAATGTCAGAGGCTTTAATTTCTCCCTTGCCCTTCTTTTCTATAATAAGTTTTACAGGTTCATCTTCAGTCATCTTTAAAACTATAGATTTAATATTTAAAACTATTTCAGGTACATCTTCCAATACTCCTGGAATTGTATCAAATTCATGTTCAACGCCGCGTATATTGATGAAAGATACAGCTGCGCCTGGTAGAGAGGAAAGTAGCACTCTTCTTAAGGAATTTCCAATAGTGATACCAAATCCAGCTTCTAGAGGTTCAACGACAAATTTGCCATATAAACCTGACTCATCTAATTCTTCAATACTAATCCTAGGTTTTTCAATTTCAATCATGGGTACCCTCCTTCTCGATAAATAGCTTAGACTCTTCTACGTTTTGGTGGCCTACATCCATTGTGAGGAATTGGAGTAACATCTTTAATCATAGTTACTTCAAGACCTGATGCTTGAAGAGATCTAATTGCAGCTTCTCTTCCTGAACCTGGACCCTTTACATATACATCAACGCTTTTTAATCCATGTTCTTTAGCCTTTTCAGCTGCTTCTTGTGCTGCTTCTTGTGCTGCAAAAGGAGTTGACTTTCTTGAACCTCTAAATCCAAGTTGTCCAGCACTTGCCCAAGATATAACATTACCGTTAATATCAGTAAGAGTAACCATAGTGTTGTTAAATGTTGAAGCTATGTGAGCTTCACCCTTTTCAATATTTTTACGAACACGTCTTCTTGAACGTGTAACTTTTTGTTTTTTAGCCATTAAAGTCCCCCCTTACTTACTTTTACTAACAAGTTTCTTAGGACCTTTTCTTGTCCTAGCATTAGTCTTAGTTTTTTGTCCTCTTACAGGAAGACCCATTTTATGCCTTCTTCCACGATAACAGTTGATTTCACGAAGTCTCTTGATGCTCATTGCAACATCACGACGCAAATCACCTTCTACGTGGTATTTATCTATTTCATCTCTAATTTTAGCAAGTTCAGCTTCAGTCAAATCTTTAACTCTTGTATCAAAATCAACGCCTGCAGCAGTTAAAATTGCTTGAGATCTAGGTTTTCCAATACCATAAATATAAGTGAGTCCGATTTCAACTCTCTTTTCTCTAGGTAAATCTACACCGGAAATTCTAGCCATAATTACCTCCCTTATCCCTGTCTTTGTTTATGTTTCGGATTTTCACAGATTACCATTACTTTTCCGTTTCTCTTAATAATTTTGCACTTTTCGCACATCTTTTTTACAGATGGTCTTACTTTCATTTAAATGCCTCCTAACCTTAGGATTATTTCTTTCTCCAAGTTATTCTTCCTCTTGTAAGATCATAAGGTGAAAGCTCAACTGTCACCTTATCACCAGGAAGAATTCTAATATAATTCATTCTCAATTTACCTGAAATATGAGCAAGTATGATATGTCCGTTTTCAAGTTCTACCTTGAAATGAGTGTTTGGAAGAGCGTCTACAACAACGCCTTCAACTTCGATTACATCTTCTTTAGCCATATTATTAAGGATCCTCCTTTAGCTATAAGGTAATAGTTTCTTCCTAATATAAGAATCGCTTAGATCTTTAAGGTCAAGATCAATAATGTCCTTATAAATATAAAGATGTTTTACCTTTTTTTTCTTTGGTCGATCTAGCTTTCTCAGTTTTCCATCAACAAGATAAAGGTAGTCTTTGTCGATAATATCAACTACCACAAAAACTTTTCCCTCATCTCTACCTTTTTTGGATCTTACAACTTGTCCCTTAAAAAGACTAAATGTATTATCCATGAACTATTCGAGACCATTAACTATATCTTCAAATACCTTGTCAATATCCTTAGCACCATCAATATCTACAAGAAGATTTTGTGCCCTGTAGTAATCAATAAGAGGTGCAGTTTGATCAAAGTAAACTGAAATTCTAGTTTTTACAGTTTCTTCAGTATCGTCATCTCTTTGAATAAGCTTAGTGCCATCCTTATCACAAATTCCTTCTTCCTTTGGAGGATTGAATTTAACATGATAAGTCATTCCACAAGTTTTACAAACTCGTCTTCCAACAGCTCTTTCTATTAAAATTTCAGGATCAACTGAAATATTAATAACCTTAGTTAATTTGTCATTGTTCTTGTCTAAAATAGAGTCAAGACTAACAGCTTGAGCCACAGTTCTTGGAAAACCATCTAATAGAAATCCTTCTTTAGCATCAGCCTTGTTAAGTCTGTCTTCAACAAGGGCGATTACAAGATCATCAGGAACTAAAAGACCCTTGTCCATATAAGACTTAGCTTCTTTACCAAGTTCTGTATTGTTCTTAATATTTTCTCTAAAGATATCTCCAGTTGAAATGTGTGGAATATTGTATCTTTCAACAATATATTCAGCTTGTGTGCCTTTGCCGGCCCCTGGAGGTCCCAATATAACTAATTTCATAAATGCCTCCTATTTATTCTTTAAGAAACCACGATAATTTCTCATGATTAATTGTTGTTCTAATACTCTATGAATTTCAAGTACAACACCAACTACGATGATAATTGATGTACCACCATAATTAAATTGTAGGCCTGAAATAAGTGTTAGTATAGTTGGAAGAACTGCAAGTATAGAAAGTGCAATTGCTCCCGGCATAACCAATCTATTTAAAGTTCTGCCTAAATAATCGCTTGTAGGTTTTCCTGGTCTAATACCACTAATAAAACCACCATTAGCTTGAAGGTTTTTAGAGTATTCAACAGTGTTGAATTGGATTGTAGTGTAGAAGAATGTGAAGAATACAATAAGAATAACAGTAAATATTATATAAATCACAGCTCCAGGTCCTCCAGCAGGAGTTAACCATTTTTGAATCCAATTTCTAGTTGATTCACTTGTAAACATAGCAATAGTTGCTGGAATAGCAAGAAGTGAGTTGGCAAAGATAATTGGCATAACACCAGTCATCAAAACCTTAATAGGAATATGAGTAGCTTGTCCGCCATACATCTTTCTTCCTACAACTCTCTTTGCATATTGCACAGGGATTCTTCTCTCACCTTCCGTAAGTGTTACTACAAATACAACAATTGCAATAGCAATTATTACAAATAGCACTAAGAAGATTGGGCTAGATTTGCCTGCCTTTACAAGAGCAATAGATTGAGCTATATCAATTGGAAATCTTGAAACAATACCTGCAAAAATTAAAATTGAAATACCATTTCCGATTCCATGTTCAGTTATTTGTTCACCTATCCAAACAAGTATAGAAGTACCTGCTACTATTGATAGGATTATAGTTGTGTATTCAAGAGCACTTGTAGCATCGATTGCTTTTCTAAAGAAACCAAAAGTATAACCAATTGCTTGAACAAGAGCTATAGCAGTAGAAAGATATCTAGTATATTTAGCTATTGCCTTTCTACCAGTTTCCCCTTCCTTTGCAAGAGATTCCAATGAAGGAATGGCAATTGTCAAAAGTTGAAGAATAATTGATGCAGTAACATATGGATAAATGTTAGCAGCAAAAATTGTAAATCGTCTAAAGTTACCTCCTGCCATTAAATCTAGGAAGGAGAAAATTGATCCGCCTGCTCCACTCATAAGTTGTGAAATAACTTGTGAGTTCATATAAGGAACGGCAATATGTGATCCAAGTCTATAAAGTAGAAGCATGAATAAAGTGAAAAGCATCTTCTTACGAAGAGATTCAATCTTCCATGCACTCTTAAAAGTGGATAGCATTAAATCACCTCGGCCTTTCCTCCGCAAGCCTCAATTTTTTCTTTAGCAGATTTTGAGAAATGCTGAGCTTTTACAGTAAGTTTTACATTTAATTCACCATCTCCCAAAATTCTAATTCCGTCTTTAGCTTTACCAGCTTTGATAAATTTGTTTTCTATTAAGAATTCAGGAGTGATTTCAGTTCCTTCTTCAAATACATTAAGATCTGCTACGTTAATAACTGCATATTCTTTCTTGAAGATGTTAGTAAATCCTCTCTTTGGAAGACGTCTAAATAGTGGCATTTGTCCACCTTCAAATCCAGGTCTTACTCCTCCGCCACTTCTAGCATTTTGTCCCTTGTGACCCTTGCCAGATGTTTTGCCAGTACCGGAACCTATTCCACGACCTACTCTTTTTCTAGCTTTAACTCCGCCGCCTTCATTAGGTCTTAAGTCATGTAACTTCATTAGGTACACCTCCTTATTCTACTACTTCGATCATATAATCGACTTGCTTTAACATACCCCTGATTTGAGGTGTATCATTTTTTTCAATAACTTGATTTAACTTAGTAAATCCAAGTGCTTTTATTGTTTTTCTGTGTTTAGGTACTTTGCCGATAGGACTTTTAACAAGTTTAATTTTAATTGTACTCATGATTTTCCTCCTATCCTAAAATTTCATCCGCTGATTTATTTCTAAGTCTTGCAACAGATTCAACAGTTTTAAGTTGTTTTAAACCTTCAATAGTTGCATTAACTGTGTTTCTTGGATTGTTTGTACCAATATTTTTAGTACGAATATCTGAAATACCTGCAAGTTCACATACAGCACGAACTGCACCGCCTGCGATAACTCCTGTACCTTCTCTTGCTGGTTTTAAGAAAACTCTACCTGCACCATAAATTCCAGTAACTTGATGAGGAATAGAAGTGTTTAGTAGGTTTACTTTAATAAGATGTTTTTTAGCATCTTGTGTTGCTTTTCTAATAGCTTCAGGAACTTCAAGAGCCTTACCTGTACCTACACCAACGTGTCCGTTTCTGTCGCCAACTACTACAAGAGCTGAGAATCTAAAGTTTCTACCACCCTTAACTACTTTGGCAACTCTGTTTATAGATACAACTCTTTCTTCAAGATCAAGTTCTGCCGCATTTATTAATGAACGCTCCATTACTTCCTCCTTCTTAGAATTTTAGTCCGGCTTCTCTAGCTGCGTCAGCAAGTGCTTTGACTTTTCCGTGATAAACATAACCACTTCTATCAAAAACAACTTCTTCGATACCCTTTTCTTTTGCCTTATTAGCAATAGAAGTACCAACAGCCTTTGCCGCTTCAATATTTCCAGTGTTTTCTAAATTCAATGACTTATCAAGAGTTGATGCACTTAATAAAGTGTTACCAGCCTCATCATCAATAAGTTGAGCATAGATGTGCTTTGATGATCTGTAAACTGAAAGTCTTGGTCTCATAGCAGTACCGGAGATATGATTTCTAAGTCTTTTGTGTCTTTTTATTCTGTTTTCATTTTTATTAATCTTTTTTAACACTTAAATTCTCCTCTCTTACTTACCAGTCTTACCAACTTTACGTCTTACATGTTCATCAGTGTATCTGATACCCTTCCCCTTATATGGTTCAGGTTCTCTGAAGCTTCTAATGAAAGCAGCATAAGCGCCAACTTGTTGTTTGTCATTGCCTCTTACGATAATTGAGTTTGGAGCAGGAACTTCAACTTCAATACCTTCTGGATCTTCAAGATCTAGAGGATGTGAGAAACCTAAGTTAAGAGAAAGAACCTTTCCCTTCTTAGCAGCTCTGTATCCAGTTCCTATTATTTCAAGAGATTTTGTATAACCTTCTGTAACGCCAATTATCATATTGTAGATTAGAGTTCTAGTTAAACCGTGAAGTGCCTTAATTCTTTTAATTTCATTTGGTCTTTCTACAGTGAGAACTCCGTCATTTAATTCTATTTTTAAATCTTTATCGAAAGATTGTGTTAGTTCACCCTTTGGTCCCTTAACAGTAACTGTTTGACCGTCAACTTTAACATCAACGCCCTTTGGGATTTCAATAGGTTTTTTGCCAATTCTTGACATTTTTCACCTCCAAATTACCAAACGTAGCAGATTACCTCTCCGCCAACTTTATCTTGTCTTGCTTTTTTATCTGTAATTATTCCCTTAGATGTAGAGATAATTGCAATTCCTAGTCCTCCAAGAACTTTAGGAACATCTTCGCACTTAACATAAACTCTAAGTCCCGGTTTAGATATTCTCTTTAAGCCAGAGATAACTTTTTCTCCGTCCTCTGAATACTTAAGATCAATCTTGATCATTCCTTGTTTGTCGTCTTCAACAACATCGAATCCTTTAATATAGCCTTCATCAAGAAGAATTTGAGCTATTTCTCTTTTAATTTTAGAGCAAGGAATATCAACAGATTTGTGTCTTGCATTATTTGCATTTCTAATTCTTGATAGCATATCTGCAATTGGGTCTGTCATCATATCAGTTTGCCTCCTTTCATCTAAGGCTTTTACCAGCTAGCTTTTCTTACGCCAGGAATTTGTCCCTTGTACGCAAGTTCTCTAAAGCATATTCTACATATTCCATATTTTTGTAAAACAGCATGTGGTCTTCCACAGATTTTACATCTAGTATATTCACGAGAAGAATACTTTTGTTTCCTCTTTTGTTTTGCAATCATTGATTTTTTTGCCACAATGTACCTCCTTAAGCCTTAGCAAAAGGCATTCCCATTTTGTCTAGGAATTCTTTAGCTTCTTCATCAGTATTAGCAGTAGTTACAATAACAATGTCCATTCCTCTAATAGCGTCAACCTTATCATATTCAATTTCAGGGAAGATAAGTTGTTCTTTAAGACCAAGGGCATAGTTTCCTCTACCATCAAAAGCAGTAGGCTTAACACCTCTAAAGTCTCTAACTCTTGGAAGTGCAACATTCATTAATTTGTCTAAGAATTCATACATTCTTTGTCCTCTTAGAGTAACCTTAACACCAACATTTTGTCCTGCACGAAGTTTAAAGTTGGCAATTGATTTTCTTGCTTTAGTAACAACAGCCTTTTGACCAGCTATAGTAGTAAGTTCTTCTACTGCTGATTCAAGAGCCTTGTGGTTATCCTTAGCTTCACCAATACCTATGTTAATAGTGATTTTTTCAAGTTTCGGTACTTCCATAACATTTCTATAGTTGAAATGTTCCATTAGGTGGCCCACAACTTCTGTCTTATATTTTTCTTGTAATCTTGAAGTCATTATTCTACCCCCTATTTAATGTTCTTTCCGCTAGACTTTGCATATCTAACTTTTTTTCCGTCTTCAAATTTATAGCCAATTCTTGTAGCCTTTCCTGATGCACTGTCAAAGTACATAACATTAGATACATGAATTGGAGCTTCCATTTTTTCTATTCCACCTGGGTTTTGAGGTCCTCTAGGTTTAATGTGTTTAGTAACAATATTTACCTTTTCAACAACTACTAAATCTTTTTTAGGAATTGTTCTTAGGACTTTACCAGTTTTGCCTTTATCTTTTCCGGCTATAACTTTTACGATGTCATCTTTTTTAATTTTCATATTACACCTCCAAATTATAGTACTTCCGGAGCTAGAGAAATAATCTTCATAAAGTTTCCAGCTCTTAGTTCTCTAGTTACAGGTCCAAAAATACGAGTGCCAACAGGGCTTCTATCATCTTTAATTACAACAGCAGCATTATCATCGAAGCTAATGTAAGATCCATCTTTTCTGCTGATACCCTTGTTTGTTCTAACAATAACTGCTTTTACAACAGCACCTTTTTTGACAACGCCACCGGGTGTTGCATTCTTCACAGAACACACTACAATATCTCCGATAGAAGCTGTCTTTCTATTAGTTCCACCAAGGACTTTAATTACAGATAGTTCTCTTGCACCTGAATTGTCAGCAACACGCAATCTTGTTTCTTGTTGAATCATGTTATTCTCCTTTCAAGTTAAAATTATTGAGCCTTTTCAATAATTTCTACAAGTCTCCATCTTTTATCTTTACTTAGTGGTCTAGTTTCCATAAGTTTTACGCGATCACCAATACCACATTCATTATTTTCATCATGAGCCTTGAATTTAGTAGTCTTCTTAAATCTCTTTTTGTAAATTGGATGAGTTTTTAAAGTTTCAGTTTGAACTACAATAGTCTTATCCATTTTATCACTTACTACAATTCCTGTTATAGTTTTTCTTGAATTTCTTTCCATGAGATTAAGCCTCCTTTCCAACTTCAAGTTCACGTTCTCTAATGATCGTTTTAACTCTTGCTATATCTCTTTTAACACTTTTAATACTTGATGGATTGTCAAGTTGACCAGTGGCCAATCTGAATCTCAAATTAAAAAGTTCATTTTTAAGTTCAATAACTTTCTTATTTAAATCTTCGCTTGACATCTTGCGAATTTCATTAGCCTTCATTTGAGTCACCATCCTTATCTTTCATAACGAATTTAGTTCTCACAGGGAGTTTCATAGATGCAAGTCTCATAGCTTCTCTTGCAACATCTTCAGAAACACCGCCCATTTCAAATAAAATTCTTCCTGGTTTAACTACTGCAACCCAATACTCTGGAGCACCTTTACCGGAACCCATACGAGTTTCAGCAGGTTTTTCAGTAACAGGTTTGTCTGGGAAAATCTTAATCCAGATATTTCCACCTCTACGAATATATCTTGTCATAGCACGACGTGCTGCTTCTATTTGATTTGAAGTTATCCAACAAGGTTCTAAAGCTTTTATACCATATTCGCCGTATGCAAGCTCATTACCACGCATAGCCTTGCCCTTCATTCTGCCTCTGTGAACTTTACGATATTTTACTCTCTTAGGCATCAACATGACTATTCCTCCCTTCTTTAAGACTCTTTATTTTTATTGTCTCTTCTATTATTTCTATTAAAATTATTGTTTCTATTATCGCGTCTCTTGCGGTTTCTGTTATCTCTATTGTCTCTATTGTCTCTAGGTTTTCTTCTTGAATCTTCTCTTAGTTCAGGAAGAACTTCGCCCTTATAAAGCCAAACTTTAACGCCAAGCTTACCATAAGTAGTATCAGCTTCAGCGAAACCGTAGTCGATATCAGCTCTTAATGTTTGAAGAGGAATAGTTCCTTCAGAATAACCTTCAGTTCTTGCCATATCTGCACCGCCAACACGGCCTGATACAGAAGTCTTAATACCAAGAGCTCCTTGACGCATAGTTCTTTGGATAGCTTGTTTCATTGCACGTCTAAATGCAACTCTTCTTTCAAGAGATTCAGCAATAGCTTCAGCAACGATTTGTGCGTCTAAATCTTGGTTCTTAATTTCTTCAACATTTATTACAACAGATTTATTTGTTAGCTTTTCAATTTCAGCTCTAAGTTCTTCAACTCCAGCGCCACCACGGCCAATAACCATACCTGGTTTAGCTGTGTGAATTGAAACTTTAACTCTGTTAGCAGCTCTTTCGATTTCAATTTTAGAAATACCTGCAGTATAGAGTTTTTTCTTAACATATTTTCTAATATTGTTGTCTTCAACTAAAAGATCGGCAAAATTTTTCTTGTCTGCATACCATTTTGAATCCCAATCTTTGATTACTCCAACACGAAGTCCATGTGGGTTTACTTTTTGGCCCATTCTCTACCTCCTTACTCTCTTTCTGCTACTACAACGCCAATGTGACTTGATCTTTTAAGGATTGGATAAGCCATACCCTTAGCCTTAGGACGAAATCTCTTCATAGTAGGTCCGTCATTAGCGTATGCTTTCTTCACATAAAGATCGCTTCTGTCTAAATTAAGGTTGTTTTCAGCATTAGCTACAGCTGATTTTAATACCTTATAGAGTTCATGAGCTCCCCTCTTATTAGTAAACTTTAAAATAGAGAGGGCCTCATCAACGCTTTTGCCGCGTATTTCAGCGCAAATATAATTCACCTTAAGAGGTGATATTCTTACATATTTTGCAATTGCTTGTGCTTGCATTTTAACCCTCCTTATTTAACTGTTGTGCTCTTTTCGCTCTTGCCGCCGTGGCCTCTATATGTTCTTGTTGGAACAAATTCACCTAATTTATGTCCTACCATGTCTTCAGTAATATATACTGGCACATGTTTTCTGCCGTCATGAACAGCAATTGTGTGTGAAACAAATTCAGGGAAAATAGTTGAGCGACGAGACCAAGTTTTAATTACTTTCTTTTCATTTTTTTCATTAAGCTCGTCAACCTTCTTTAGAAGGTGTTCATCAGCAAATGGTCCTTTTTTTATTGATCTACTCATTATACCCTCCGATTACTTAGTTCTTCTTCTTACTATATACATATCAGATTTTTTAGATTTCTTTCTAGTCTTAAGTCCTAGAGCTTTCTTGCCCCAAGGAGTCATAGGTGAAGGTCTACCTACTGGAGTTCTACCTTCTCCACCACCATGAGGGTGATCAACAGGGTTCATTGCAGATCCTCTAACATGAGGTCTGTTTCCAAGATATCTGCTCTTACCTGCTTTACCTAAAGTGATAAGTTCATGAGAAATATTTCCAACTTGTCCAATAGTTGCCTTACATCTTTGGTTAACTAATCTAAATTCACCTGAAGGAAGTCTAAGTTGAGCATATTTTCCTTCTTTTGCCATAAGTTGAGCTGATGATCCAGCACTTCTTGCAATTTGACCGCCCTTTCCAGGAGTCATTTCGATGTTGTGAACAGTAGTACCAACAGGGATATCAGCAAGCATTAGTGCATTACCAACTTTGATATCTGCATCTGATCCTGATTCTACAATATCGCCAACCTTAAGTCCGTTAGGTTGAATGATGTATCTCTTTTCACCATCAGCATAAGATAAAAGTGCAATGTAAGCAGTTCTATATGGATCATATTCAATAGCTTGTACTTTTGCAGGAATATTGTCTTTATCTCTTTTTAAATCTATAATTCTATATTTTCTCTTAACTCCGCCGCCTCTATGTCTACTAGTAATTCTACCTTGAGAATTTCTACCGGCAGTTTTACTGAAGCTAACTAGAAGAGATTTTTCAGGTGTAGTCTTAGTAATCTCATCGAAAGTAGCAACAGTCATCTTTCTACGGGCAGGAGTTGTAGGTTTAAATCCTCTAATCGCCATTTTAATACCTCCTACTTATCAAATAGAATCAAAAAATTCTATTGGTTCTGAGTCATCAGTAAGTTTAACTATAGCCTTTTTCCATGAAGGACGTCTTCCTTGATGAACTCCTTGTCTCTTTAATTTTCCACGCATATTCATTGTATATACTTTTTCAACCTTAACGCCGAAGATTTCTTCAACAGCTGCTCTGATTTCAGGCTTAGTGGCATCCTTTGGCACTTCAAAAGTGTACTTATTTTCTGCCATCATGTCCATACTTTGTTCAGTAACTAAAGGTCTTTTAATAATGTCAAATTTATTCATCAGTTAAAAACCTCCTCAACAACATCAAGTGCAGCCTTAGTGATAATTAAGTTATCGTATTTTAATAAATCATAAACATTAATATCAGTAGCTCTTGATGTCTTTACACCAGCGATATTTCTTGCAGCTCTTTGAACATCTTTTTCGTCGTCATTAACAACTACAAGAGCCTTTCCTCCTGCCTTAATATCCTTTAAGATGTTGGCGAAAATCTTTGTCTTTGGTTCTTCCATAGTTAATTTGTCAACAAGGATTATTTCACCATCTTGTAATTTTGTAGTAAGAACTGATCTAAGAGCAGCTCTTCTAGTTTTCTTAGGAGTTGTGTAAGAGTAATCTCTAGGTTTCTTAGCGAAAACAACTCCGCCGCCTCTCCATTGAGGTGATCTAATGGAACCTTGTCTTGCACGACCAGTTCCCTTTTGTCTCCAAGGTTTTCTTCCGCCGCCACGCACTTCAGCACGAGTCTTAGCAGAGTGAGTACCTTGTCTATTATTAGCCAAAATATTTTTAACAACTAAATAAACAGCATGAGTGCTTACAGGAGCATCAAATAGCCCTTCACTTAGTTCGACTTCTTCAACAGGATTTCCCTTAATGTCAATCATTTGAATTTTAGGCATTTCTTTACCTCCCTATCTTATTTAGTCATTTTAGTAGTGCTTTTAATTCTAACAGTTCCCTTCTTAGGTCCTGGAATAGCACCCTTAACTAAAATTAAATTTTTATCTGTATCTATTCTAACAATTTCAAGGTTTTGAACAGTAACTCTTTCGTTACCCATTTTTCCAGCCATTCTGTGGTTTTTGAATACTTTTCCTGGATAAGAAGCAGCACCCATACCACCTGGCATTCTGTGGAACTTAGAACCGTGAGTTTCTCTACCACGACCGAAGTTGTGGCGTTTAATAATACCAGCAGTTCCTTTACCCTTTGAAGTACCGATAACATCAACATGTTCTCCAACTTCAAATAAATCTACCTTTATTTCATCGCCAAGATTGTAAGACTCAACATCATCAGTTCTAAATTCAGAAAGATGTTTTCTATATCCTACGCCTGCCTTGTCGAAATGTCCCTTCTCAGGTTTGTTAAGTTTCTTTTCCTTAACTTCATGTGTTGCAACTTGGATAGCATTGTAACCATCGCTTTCAATAGTTTTCTTTTGCACAACAACATTTGGTTCTACTTCAATAACTGAGACAGGAGTGACAATACCCTCTTCATCAAAAATTTGGGTCATGCCAATTTTTTTACCTACTAAATATTTCATGTTGCACCTCCTAATATTTACAGCGGACTTCTATTTAGAAGTCATATAAAGCAAAGTTTTAAAGTTTAATTTCTATATCTACACCAGCTGGTAGATTTAACTTCATAAGTGAATCTACAGTCTTTTGTGTAGGATTAAGTATATCAATTAGACGCTTGTGAGTTCTTTGCTCAAATTGTTCTCTTGAATCCTTATACTTGTGTACAGCTCTTATAATTGTGATGATTTCCTTTTCTGTTGGAAGAGGAATTGGTCCAGAAACTTCTGCACCGCTCTTTTTAGCAGCATCAACAATTCTTAGTGCTGAATTATCAAGTAATTCGTGATCATAAGCTTTAAGTTTAATTCTGATTTTTTGTTTGCCTTTGTTAGACATATTTACCTCCTATTCGCTAAAGCCTTACTTGCGAATGGGGTTATCGATAAACGCACCCTTGTGTATCAAGTGGCCCGTCTGAAAAAAATAACCCGCGCCCAAGTCCAGCTTGGACTTCTCTGTCATAATTACCTCGAAACTCCTTTTTTTCAACAAAATCTCAAGCAACTTATGACTTCATCGCAACTTTCTTTTTTAAACGCTCTGGTATTATATAACAAATAAAGCCACTTGTAAAGGAAATTTACACATTTTTTTAAAATTTTTTTAAAAAATTTTATTTTTCTCTTAGACAAATTTTTTCTTCAAAAAAATAAATTATTTTGCTAGAAAAATTTCCTTAGACAAAAATTTTTACAAATTTTTATTTTTTTCTATTATATATAAATAAAGAGCCTTAAAAATTTTCCCATAAAAAATATACACTTTCAAAAATCCAAGACATCAAAAAAGAAGTAGGTCGCCCCTACTTCTTTTTAATAGAAACTTCAATTTCCCTTAGTCATTAAATAATTGTAGGCACCAAGGGCTGCTGTCGCACCTGATCCCTCTGCAATTACAATTTGTTTGAAGGCTGAGTTAGTGCAGTCCCCTGCCCCATAAATTCCTTCAAGATTTGTTGCTCCAAATTCATTTACAATTATTTCACCGCGAGGATTCTTTTTAACATTGTCAAGCCATTCTGTCATTGGCACAAGTCCAACTTGAATAAAGCATCCGTCAGTGGCTTCTTCTATAACTTGTCCAGAGACCCTGTCCTTGTAGGTGATTTTTTCAAGAAACTTTTCCCCACTTAAGGCTTGAGTTTCTGCATTAGTAACTATTTTTACATTTTTAAATCCCCTAAGCTTGTCTTGGAGAAGCTTATCTGCCTTTAATTCAGGCAAAAATTCTAGGACTAGGACTTCTCTTGCTATGCTGGCAAGGTCTATGGCTGCTTCTATGCCAGAGTTTCCTCCACCAATTACTGTAACCTTCTTGCCTCTAAATAGTGGTCCATCACAGTGAGTACAGTAGGCGACGCCCTTGTTCCTAAATTCAATTTCTCCAGGAATGCCAATGAGCCTCCACTTAGCACCTGTAGCTATAACAATAGTCCTTGCGAAGAGATTTCCCTTATCTGTTAGGATCTTTAACTTCTCGTCTCTCTCTATGCCTGTAACTGATAGTCCTTCAATGACTTCTACCTTGTACTTGTCAAGATGTGCCTTGACATCCTCCATATACTTGGGACCCTCTGTGTAGGCTATGCCCGTAATATTTTCTATGGCAAGAGTTTCCTTTACTTGACCGCCAAATTCCTCGGCTACAAGGGCAGTTGTTATCCCTTTTCTCGCTGCATAGATGGCTGCTGTCGCCCCACCAGGGCCTCCACCTATTACCAGACAGTCATAAATAGGTTTTTCTTCAAGCCTTAGGTCAACTTCTTCCTTCTTTATCTTATTTAAGATTTCATTTAAGGAAATTTTTCCTCTGTTAAAGATTTCTCCATTTACATAAGTTGTTGGCACTGCAAGTACACCAAGGTCTTCAACATAGTCAGTGAAGACAGACCCGTCCACCATTGTGTGGGAGATCTTTGGGTTTATGACTGCCATAATATTTAGGGACTGAACTACTTCAGGGCAGTTGTGGCAAGATAGGCTGACCATGGTTTCGAAATTCATTTCATCCTCTATTGCCATAATCCTTTCCCTAGTCTTGTCATCAATCTTGGGTGGGCGACCCCCAACTTGTAGGATGGCAAGTATAAAGGACTCAAACTCGTGTCCAAGGGGTATGCCTGCAAAATTGATTCCACTACTACTATCTGATGAAAGGCTAAAGCTTGGCTTAAACTTTAGTTCCTCCTCCTTTATTTTTATTTTGTCAGAAAGTCCCCCTAGCTCATCTAAGAACTTTTTTAAGTCCCTTGAATTTTCTGTATCATCAAGGTCTACTGAAATTACAACTTCCTTTTCAAGAAGCTTAAAATATTCAGCAACCTGATTTTTTAAACTTTGATCTAACATTAGATCTTGCCAACTAGGTCTAGTCCTGGAGTTAAAGTCTTGCCAGATTGCTTCCATTTTGCTGGACATACTTGGCCAGGATTGTTTCTTACAAATTGTCCTGCGCGAATCTTGTCAATAACTTGACTTGCATCACGGCCAATGCCATCTGCATTGATTTCCAAAGTTTGGATCACTCCATCTGGATCAATTATAAAAGTAGCCCTTTGTGCAAGGCCTGCTTCTTCATCAAGGACATCAAAGTCCCTTGCAATTGACTTGTGGGGGTCAGCCAGCATTGTGAACTCAAGCTTACTAATAGCTTCAGAGTGGTCATGCCATGCCTTGTGAACGAAGTGAGTGTCAGTTGACATAGAGTAAACTTCAGCTCCAAGTTCCTTTAACTTTCCATATTGTTCTTGCATGTCTTCAAGTTCAGTTGGACATACAAAAGTAAAATCAGCAGGGTAGAACATTAAAACTGTCCACTTGCCTTCAAGGTCCTTGTTAGAAACCTCTACAAACTCTTCCTTGCTAGGGGCATAGCCCATAGTTTTAAACTCAGGTATTTTCTTTCCAATTTGTGACATATTGTCCTCCTTATATTTTTAAAGTTTATTTGATATTCTCTATCAATTTATCTATACCCGCAAAAACCCGGGATTTTTAAATATATAATCTTTTTAATCTTAAATCCCCCTGTATAATAAAAAAAAGAAGTATGACCTCCATACTTCTCTTCCACTATATTTTCTACTTTAAATTTTCATCTTCTATGCCAAGAGGAATTATACTCTCGTAAGCTTTGCCAGCCACAGAAATTTTTTCTATCTTCACCTCAACAGAAAAAGATTTTTTCAAGTTCTCTCCATTTAAAACTTCTCTCGACTCTCCAAACTTATAAGTTTTGTCGTAACTTAATAGAAGACATTTGTTAGAAATTTTTAGGGCGTGGTCTGGATAGTGGGTGTTCATGACAATAATCACCCCACTTGCGGAAAGTTTTTTTATCAAATCTAAAATAATAATTTGGTTTTTGTAGTCAAGGCCACTTTCTGGCTCGTCTAAAATAATTATTTTTGGCTCCTTGACAAGGCTTCTGGCTATTAAAAGCATTTGCAGCTCTCCACCACTCATTTCATTGGCAAGCTTGTCTGCAAGATGGTCTATCCCTATCATCTTCATGACTTCCCTCGCCCTCTCAATTTCTCTTTGACTAGGCCTTTCAAAAATATTTAAGGATGAAGTTGAGCCAAAGAGGACCATTTCAAGTCCAGTGTAGGAAAAGGAAAAATTCCTCTTTTGTGGAATGTAGGAAATTTTTGACCAGACTTCTCTTTCCTTCATGGCAGAAATATTTTTGCCATCAATAAAAGTCTCGCCCCTAGTCCAAGGAAGAAGTCCCGTCAAACACTTTATGAGAGTTGTCTTTCCCACTCCATTGGGTCCAAGAATTGAAAGGACATCACCATCACCTAGAGAAAAATTTATGTCCCTTAAAATATAGTCTGTCTTTTTAAATTTAAAAAATCCCTTGGAAACTTCTAATTTCATTTGAATATTCCTCCAGACCTTCTCATGAGCATTATAAAAATTGGCGCCCCAATAATTGCAGTGAGAACTGAAATTGGAAGCTCAATTACAGAAACTGTCCTTGATAGGGCTTCAATTAAGACCATAAAGCCTGCACCAAAGCTTATGCCAAAGGGCAGAGTGTAAAGATTATTTGCCCCAATGAGCATCCTAACGAGATGGGGAATGATAAGGCCAATCCAACCAATTTGCCCGCAAATGGAGACGCTAGATGCAGTGATTATTGTTGAGGCCAGTATAAAAATAAATCTTGTCCTCTTAACATTTACGCCCAGAGACCTTGCCTCTTCCTCTGATAGGGAAAGGAGATTTAAACTCCAGCTCATCTTATAAATTACAAAAATAGAAATTATAATGAGAGGCCCTGCCAAGACTAGGTTCTTGTAAGAAGTCCTGCCAAAGGAACCCATTAGCCAATAAGTAATTTGTGGCAGCTTGTCCATGGGGTCAGCTGTGTATTTTAATAGGGAGCTAAAGGCATTGGCAAGAGAGGATACAATAATCCCAGCCAAGACTAGCATGACAATGGAAGACTCATCTCTCCTCACGAGATTTATGGTGATAAAAATTGAAATGAGACCAGTAACAAGGGCAATGATTTGAATGCCCATAGTGTCAAGAGAAAGTAAAATCCCAATAATTGCCCCAAGGCTTGAGGCACTTGTCACTCCTAAAATATCTGGTGTTGCCAGTGGATTTGAAAAGATAGCTTGAAAGGCAATGCCTGCCACAGTAAGACCTGCACCCACTATTAGGGCAGTGAGAATCCTTGGCAACCTTATCTTAAAAATTAAGGACTCCATCATAGGGTCCAAATCTCTTCTTAATATGTAATTTTTAAATAAATTTATTATTTCAGAAATATTTACCTTCATCCTGCCCATAGAAAGTGCAAGAAGTGCACAGACTAGGGGAAGAATGAATAAAATAAGATACACAGAGAGACGGAGTTTCCCGTCATCTCTAGTGCAATATTTTTTTATCATATATTAAACATATCCTCGATTTGTTCATCAGTAAGTTCATAATTGTACCATTTTTGATAGTAGTCTTTAATAACTTTCTTTAAGTCGTAGTCCTTAAAGGCATCTGGATAAGTTTCGCTAGCTAGCCATGCAAGAACAAGTGGAGCGTCTGGGTTTGGTGTTAGCCAGTTCCACATGCCAAGCTTTGAGTTGTAAACTCTCTTGTCCATAACAGATTTTAAGTTAGAAAAATCAAAACCCTCTACAGAATTGTTGTAGACATCTTCAGTCTTAATATTTAAAAGGCCAGGTCCATCAAGATAAAATACATCTGGGTTCCAAGAATAAATTTGTTCAACATTTACCTTGGCATAGCCCTTTGCTTCTTCAGCCACATTTTTTACCTTTAGTCTCTTTAGCCAGAAGTCGCCAAAAGTTCCCTTGCCGGCAACAATTGGAGTGCCCTCTTGATACTTCCAAAGGATCATGCCGCTAGGTCTTTTTTCATCAGGGACTTTCGCAATTCTTTCTTCAACATCCTTAACAATATCATCGCCAGCTGCTAAAAAATTATCCATCTTTCCCTTTTCGCCAAAGACATCTTCAAGAAGCTTTAGCCACTCTCCATACCTATTTATTGGGTCAGCAGGAGTGTCTGCTCCCATAGTTGCAAAGCCAATACATGGTACTCCAGTCTTAGATAGCTTTTCGTATCTATCTTGGTTTTTTGCATTGTAGAAAATTACATCTGGCTTTAACTTCATAATTTCTTCCACATTGATGTCTGATTGACCTTGAACAGTGTTAGTGGCATCTAAAAGTTCTGGTGCCATGTCCTTTAAAACTGTTTCAGAAATAACTTGCTTTAAGGATCCAGCATAGCCCACAATGTAAGGAGCCTTGCCTTCATTGTATGCCATGTAAGTTGAAAGAATTGGCACTTGGTCAATTACAATCTTTTCAATTTTATTTGGCACCTCAACTTCGTGACCTGCGTGGTCGGTTACTATGTGACTTCCAGCCTCATCTTTTGTAGCAACTTTTTCCTCGCTAGAAACATTATTTGTTCCTGCATTTTTTTCTTCGCTATCTTCTTTTTTACCGCATCCGCCTAAAATTCCTGCCATCATAATAAAAACTAAGAGCAGGCTTAGGATCTTTTTAAACTTTAAATTTTTCATTTTTTCTTCCTTTCTTTATAAAATTAATTATTTTAAAACAAATAACCCTCTATATATTATAATACAGATAGAAAATTTTTTAAGTAATTTATGAAATAAAATAATTTCATTAAATCTAGGACTGTTAAATACTTTAATCATTTTGGGGTATGATATAATTATGATGAATAATTAATAAATTTTAGGAGGAACTATGAAAATATTATTATTGATGAAAACTGTTCCTGACACAACTAATGCGAGAATCGATCCAGAAACTAATAACTTAATTAGAGATGGAATTAAAACTATAATAAATCCATCTGACCTATGCGGATTGAAATTTGCATTAAATATATCAGAACAAGTAGAAGAAGATGTTGAGATTGATGTCCTAACTATGGGCCCACCATCTGCAGAAAAATATTTGCGTGAATGTATCCAAATGGGTGCAGAAGAAGCCTATCTATTGGCAGGACTTGAATTTAAGGGTTCTGACACAATAGCAACTTCCTACGCCCTAGCTGAAGCAGCAAAATCCATTGGAGACTACGACATAATCTTTACTGGCGATCAAACTATGGACGGCGACACTGGACAAGTTGGCCCACAAGTTGCAGAAAGACTTGGCATGAACCAAGTGACTTATGTCTCAGACATTAACTATGTAGACGGCGAATTTGAAGTTAAGAGAAATATTGGCACAGGCATTGAAACTATAAAACTTTCCACACCTTTTGTGGCATCTGCACTTAAGGGCTCTGTAAATAAACCTTCAAAATTTGCCCTAAAAAGAAGCGCCATTGCAAAAGAAAAAGAAATTCACGAAATGACTCCATCATCTCTTGGACTTGACCTTGAAAAACTTGGACAAAAGGGATCTCTTACAATTGTAAAAGATTTGTCTGCTCCAAGAAAATCCGAAGCAGGAAACCTTATTGACAAGGGCTCTGCCAAAGAAAATATAGAAGAAGTCATAAAGATCTTAGAAGATAAGAAAATATTAGTGTAGGTGATAAAATGAAAAAAGGAAATATTTGGGTAGTAAACGAAGCTTCAGAAGGTTCACTTTCACTTATTACTAAAGAAACTATGTCAAAGGCAAGAGAACTTTCTGATGAATTAAATAAAGAACTTGTAGCTATTGAAATTGGCTACAAAAATGAAGAGCTTGCAAAGGAATCAGGCTACTACGGTGCCGACAAGGTAATCAAAGTAGATGACGAACTTTTAGAAAATTACAATACCTTAGCCTATGCAAAAGTTTTGGAAGCCCTAATGGAAAAATACGATCCAGCAATAGTCATGCTGCCAGCCAGCCACAATGGTCGTGACTTGGCAGGTAGAGTTTCAGCAAGAAGACATGTTGGCCTTGTTGCCGATTGTTCATCAGTTGAACTAACAGAAGATAAGGCCGACATCAAATGGATAAGACCATCCTTTGACGGAAAATTATTCTGCGATGTAAGAATTTTATCTGAAACAATGATGGCAACTATTGGAAGAGGCTCTTTCGTAGAAGCTCCTCGCGACGAAAAAAGAGAAGTTGAAATAATAAAAGAAGAAGCTGGACTAAGTGAAGAAGATGTTAAGACAAAATTCATTGATTTTGAAAAAGCTGACATCAATCCACTTCTCGATAAACTTCTTAATTCAAAGGTAGTTGTATCTGGCGGCAGAGGACTTGGCGGCCCAGAAAACTGGCACCTAGTAGAAGAACTTGCAGACGCCCTTGGCGGTGCTGTTGGAGCAACTAAAGCTGTAACAGACCTTGGCTGGTGCGACAAAGACCTACAAGTTGGTGTAACTGGTGTCCAAGTAAAACCAGACCTATACATTGCCCTTGGCATCTCTGGAGCCATCCAACACACAAAGGGCATGGAAAATTCTGCAACAATTATTGCCATCAACAATGACCCAGATGCAACAATCTTTAACACAGCATCCTACGGAATAGTTGACGATTTATTTAACATAGTTCCAGACTTAATAGAAGAAATAAAAAATAGAAAATAAAATAATTTAATGATAAGAAAAACCGAGACGAGTCTCGGTTTTTTTGGTTTTCACAGCAAATGCGAGCGTTAGCGAAGCATGAGCTGATGAAAAATCTTATCCAGCGAAGGAAGACGATGCGACCGAATAGGGAGCATTGTCGAGTGAGTCGGATTTCTTGAAATAAATTAAATAAAAAAACAAAAAGTAGTCTAAAACCATAAGGCTACTTTTTTGGTTTCCACAGCAAATGAGAGAGCTAGCGAAGCATGAGCTGATGAAAAATCTTATCCATCGAAAATTAAGGAACACAGATTTATCGAAATTTCTTGCAGAAATTTGATCAAGTCTCATCCGTGCAAGCGAATAGAGACCATTGTCGACTAAGTCGGATATCTTGAAATAAGTAAAGACCTATTGAGGGAGACAATAGGTCTAATAAATTTATTTAGTTCAAAACAACATTCGCCTTAAAATAAGCTTTCTATAACTTTCATTGCAAGAGGCATTAGGATTACAGTCACAAGACCTGCCACAGCAATTGAAAGTCCACTCATGGCACCTTGGATCTCGCCAAGCTTTCTCGCTTCAGATGTTCCAACTGCGTGAGAAGATGTACCAATGGCAACACCTTGTGCTGTTGGGTCCTTTATCCTAAAGAGCTTTATGATCATTGGGGCAATAACTGCACCAGTTACCCCTCTTATTACTACAAGGACTGCAGTAATGGCAGAGGCGCCACCATACTCTTCAGATAGAGAAATTGCAATTGCAGTTGTAATTGATTGTGGAGTTGCAGACACAACTATGTTTTTGTCAAAGCCAGCCATGTGGAAGACAAAGACCACAAATAACATTGCAATTACAGAGCCAAGTACCGTTCCTGAAAGAATTGGGATTAAATTTTTCTTTAATTCGGGCAAATTTTCGTACAAATCAACAACCATTGCTACTGTGGCAGGAGCGATGAAGAACATTATAAAGTCTCCACCCTGCTTATAATCTTCGTAGGGTATTCCTGTCACCTTTAAAAACAAGATACATAGGGCAATGGATATTAGTAGAGGATTAGCCAAAGGAGTTTTTAATTTTTTGTTTATCATCTTTCCTATTTCAAAAGTTGCAAAGGTCAAGATGATGCCAAAGTATTTGTTACTAAACATCTTTCCTCCTTTGTAAAATTTCTATAATTTTACCAGTGAGTCCCATTGTTATAGCTGTGCCAAGGACTACTAAAACCACGAGTAGGCCAGCCTTTCCCCTTATCTCGTCATAGGAATTTATAATGCCAACGCCTGCTGGCACAAACAAAATCGCCAAATTTTGTAAAATTCCGTTGGAAGTCTTTTTAACATCGTCGGGTTTTATTATTCCAACTGCAAAGGCTATGAAGAGATAAATCATACCATATACAGCTTCAGGTATTGGGAAATTTATAAGGTGTCTAGTCACTACTCCAAGCATTAAGCAGACACATAATATTACAAATTCCTTTAAATAGTTCATAAGTCACCTATGCGTTTTCTTTAATTTTTTTCACTTCTTCAATAAGTAGTGGAAGAATAACTTTACAGTCTCCAACTATTCCCACATCAGCAAGATTAAATATAGGAGCGTCTTCGTCCTTATTTATTGCTAGGATAAAGCCAGAGTTTTCCATGCCAGAAATGTGTTGCACTGCGCCAGAAACTCCACAGCCAATGTATAGGGCTGGAGAAACAATTTTACCAGATTGACCAATTTGTGAAGCCTTAGGTAGAACTCCATCGTCAATTACTGGTCTTGTGCCAGAGATTGGAGCGCCGAAAGCATCAGCAAGTTCCTTAACAAGTGGGAAGATTTCATCAGATGATGCCCCTCTACCACAAGTTACGATTACTGGAGCATCTTCAAGGTTAATTTCAGCACCTGCTGCCATTACCACATCTCTTATGATTGATTTTATGTCCTTAACTTCATCAATATTTTCTTCTACAAGATTTCCTGCTCCATTTAGGTCCTCTCTCTTGTCAAAGGATCCTGCTCTCACTGTGATAATTCTTGGAGCCTTGTTTAGCTTTGATTCAGTTAAAACAGTTGCCCCATAAGAAGGACTTACATAAAGGACTTCTTCTCCTTCAAATTTAATTTCCATTACATTTGTAAGAGAAACTGTGTCAAGTGTAGCAGCAACATTTGGAGCCAAGTCCTTGCCGTCAAGTGTACCTGGGATAAAGATGTCTTCACATTCATATTTTTTAGCCACTTCAACAATAATATTTGAGAAGTCTTCCATATTGTAAGCATCTCTTTTTACAAGTACAATATCACTTGCTCCTGCTCCCCTTAATTTATTTAATTCATCATCTTTTAAATCTTCTGTAATTAAGGCAAGGGATTTATTTCCTTTTTCAACTGCAATTTCACTTGCCTTAGATAGAGCTTCTAAAGAAAGTTTAATAGGAGCACCCTCTTTAATTTCTATATAAGTTAATATATTTTTCATCTTTTCCTCCTATAAAACCTTTTGTTCCTTCATGATTGCAATAGCCTTTGCTACGCTATCTTCTGGCTCTTCTTCTTGAATCTTAACTCCAGCTTCCCTCTTCTTAGGTTCAAAGTCCTTAATCTCTTCAAGAGTTAGACTAGAGTCACAAGTAACTTCAAAGTCTTCAATCTTTTGTCTTCTTGCAGCCATCTTTGACTTTATAGTAGGGTATCTTGGTTCATAATCTGGCTTAGCAATAGTTACAACGCATGGAGTTTTTGTTTCAACTTCTCTATAGCCACCGTCGATTTCTTGCTTAGTGATAAGCTTGTCCCCATCTAATTTCATTTCGATAACAGATGTAACAACACCAAGATCAGATTTATTGGCAAAGTAAACTCCAACTTGTGAGCCTTCAGCATCAGTAGTTTCCTTGCCAAAGCATACAAGGTCAAATTTGCCAAGTTCTTCTTCCAATTTCGCCTTTGCGCCCATAAGTATTTCTGTAATCATTTTTGCGTCAAGATTTCTATAATCATCACGCTTTACTAAGTATGCCTTGTCAGCTCCAACAGCTAGACAATTTTTAAGTGAATTTTTAACATCTTCACCGCCAATAGAAAGAACAGTTACTTGTCCTTCCACTGCTTCCTTTAATCTTACAGCCATTTCTAGGGAGTAAGTGTCAAAGGCATTTACAACAGGTGTGATGGAATCTATTGTAGCTCTGTCATCAACGACAGAAACTGCAACTGAATCATCAGGCACTTCTTTTATACAAACTAAAATATTCATTCTTAACCTCTCAATAAATTATTAGCAACAACAATTCTCAAAATTTCGTTAGTACCTTCAAAAATTTGGAAGATCTTTGCATCTCTTAAAAGTTTTTCTACAGGATATTCTCTGCTGTAGCCATAACCGCCAAATAGTTGGATGGCATCTTCAGCCACTCTCATAGCTATATCAGAAGCATAACATTTTGCAATTGCAGATTCTCTATTGTAGCTTAGGCCCATGTCCATTCTTGTAAGTGCATTGGCAACCATTTGTCTTGCAACTTCTGTTTGAATGTCCATATCAGCAAGCTTAAATTGAATAGCTTGGTTTGCATTAATAGCTTTGCCAAATTGGATTCTTTCTGTAGTATATTTTTTAGCTTCGTCAATACCTCTTTGTGCAATACCAACAGCTATACAACCCATCCAAGCCCTAGCTTGGTCAAGAGTCTTCATGGCAATAGAAAAGCCCTTGCCTTCTTCGCCAATAAGATTTGATGCAGGAATTCTACAATCTTCAAGGACAACATCAGTTGTGTTAGAAGTTCTAATTCCCATCTTGTCTTCTTCCTTGCCTGAGCTTAGTCCAGGAGTTCCTGCTGGCACTAAGAACATAGAAAGTCCCTTTACTCCCTTAGATTTATCAGTTGATGCAGTAATACAATAATAAGATGCAACAGCACCATTAGTGATGAAGCACTTTCTTCCGTTTAGCACATATTCGTCGCCATCTTTTACAGCAGTAGTAGTTCCTGAACTTGCATCAGAACCAGCCCCTGGTTCAGTAAGACAGAAGGCACCAAGTCCACCTTCCATAGCCACATCAGCAACATAATTTTTTTGTTCTTCGCTACCTGCAATAAGAACTGGCTTCATGCCAAGTCCTGATGCAGAAATAGTAGTTGCAAAACCAGCGTCAGCCTTTGCCATTTCTTCAAATAGAGCAGCAATATCTACTCTTGAAAGACCAGGTCCGCCTAATTCTTCTGGCACTTCAAGGGCAAAGTATCCTTGTTCCTTTGCCATTTCGTATAAATCTTCTGGCCATTCTCCACTTCTGTCTGCTTCCTTACAAACTTCAACAACTTCTTTCTCACAGAAGTTTCTAACATCTAAAAGCAAATCCTTTGCTTCTTCAGAAATTAAATATGACATCTTTATCCCCTTTTTCTTATTAAATAAATTATTAAATGACTTTATTTGGATTTAAAATCATGTTAGGGTCAAATACCTTTTTAATGCCTCTCATTAATTCAGTATTAACATCCCCTTCAAACATCTTTAAGAATTCCTTCTTACCAAAGCCAATTCCGTGTTCACCAGAAATTTGTCCGCCCATTTCATAAGCCTTTCCATAAATGTCCTTCATGAAAACTTCAACTTCTTTGACAAACTCTTCTTTTTCCATGTCATTTGAGCAAGTGTAAATGTGTAAGTTGCCATCGCCTGCGTGGCCAAAGGACTTAACTTCAAATGGGAAGTCCTTAGCTCTTTCGTTTACATAGTGAACGTACTTAGCAATCATGTTAATTGGCACAACAACGTCACATTCGTCAAGAAGTTTAGTTTGTGATTCAATTGCTTCAAGGAAGGAAGATCTTGCAGCCCAAGCTTCCTTGATCTTATTTGGAGTGTCAGCAACTAAGATATCAATTGCTCCAGCTTCCATTAGAACTTCAGCAGCTTCTTCGATAATGTCGTTAAGTTCATCTTCATCATTTCCGTCAAAAGTGATAAGAAGATAAGCACCAATGTCAATTCCTTCTAATTCCTTAGGGAAAGTAGATTTTCCAATATAAATTTCAGACATATTAACAATTTCTTTTTCCATAAATTCAATAGCTTGTGGATTTAAGTGAGCCTTGAAAAGTTGTGGAACAGTTGAAATACAAGTATCAAGGTCTTCGTAAGGAACGATTAGAGAAATAGTTTCCCTTGGAGCAGGAATAATCTTTAAAGTAAGCTCAGTGATAATTCCTAGAGTTCCTTCAGAGCCAATGATTAAGTCCTTTAGAGAATAACCAGTTGATGTCTTAGAAACAGTTGCACCAAATTGAGTGATTTCTCCAGTAGGAAGGACAACTTCCATTGAACGCACATAGTTTCTTGTAGTGCCATACTTAACAGCTCTCATGCCACCAGCGTTAGTAGCAACATTTCCCCCAAGAGTTGCAAACTTTTCGCCTGGATCAGGTGGGTACATATATCCCCTAGTTAAACAGTCTTCAGCAAGATCGTTTAATAATACACCTGGTTCAACTTTAACAACCATGTTTTCTTCATCATAAGCAAGAATTTTATTCATAGATTGCATGTTAAGCATTACGCCGCCAAATCTTGAAACGCCAGCGCCAGTAAGACCAGTGCCAGCACCTCTTGCAAGTACAGGAATTTTATTTTCGTTACAAATTTTTACGATCTTTGAAACTTCTTCTGCAGAAGTAACATCAACAACAAGATCCGGTTGTCCTTCGCCATAAATTGGCATTTCATCGTGGAAGAAGTCAATATTGATTTCTTCGCCAACATATACTTTGCCGCTAACAGCAGCCTTAATGTCCTCAATAACTTTATCAGTTACAGAATTATAATTTCCCATGTTTCCCTCCAAATTTTTTAAAAATATTCTTCTTGCTTTTATTATATAACCTTATTGTAAAAAAACGGTTTATTGGCACTTGCAAGAACTTGAATCATTGTGACATTATTTGACTTTTATTCAACAAATTAATATAATTTATATATAAATTTTTACGGAAGGAGAAAAAATATGTGGCACTACAGACAAGTTTTTAAAATTTTGACAGACATGACAAATACCAAGCTCTCCACCCTTGCCTATGCCTTGGACTACGACATATCCTACATAAGCAAGTGGAACTCTGGCAAAAAAATTCCATCATCAAAAAATATTTACACCATAAATAGAAAACTTGCGCCCCTATTTGCAAGGGCCCTCATAGAAGAGGACAAGACCAAGGACTTTCTCCTTAGCTTTGAATTAAAAAATTCAGAAATCTTAAAAAAAGAACCGGAAAAAGGCCTGGAAGTCTTAATCTATAAGCTCCTAAACGAGTCCTACGCCTACACAAATTCTGATGCAATAGAAGAAAGACCACAAGGCACAAATTTCATCTTCAAAACATCTAGCGTGGAAAGCGACTTAAAAGAAATTCTAGAAAAATTAATTTTGGAGAACATAGACCTTGACATCTGGGCAACCTTTGACATCACAAGTCCCTATGCAGACATACTCATTCAGACCATAAAAAAAGTGTCAAGAGATGTAGAAGTAAACCTCCACCTCCTTTGCAAAAAAGATGACATAGAAAAAATAGATCTCTTAAAAATTATCACAGATAACTCATCCATAAACTTAGAATTCTATGAGCGCAGCTACACTCACTGCGACTTCATACTCATAAAGGGCGAGATGTATATAATCATAGCCGAAAGAGAGGACTACTCAACCCTAACTTCAGGCAGAGAACTTGACACCCTCTTTGAAATTACATCCTTTATGGACCACTTCTTTGACGGGCTAAACAAAATAATTGTCACAGCCTCTCCCAAAGAGATGGCAGAGACAAATTACAGAAAATATTTTTACTCCGACAACGAATTTTTATTCTTGTCAAATTACGGCTTCGAATTTTTGCTGCCCAACAAAATTATTGACAGAATAGAAGCTTCCCTTGACCAGGACCAAGAAATAAACAAAAAAGAAATTGCCGGCATAAAACTTTTGTGGGAGGAACTTTTTGTTGATGCCAAGATAAATTTCTTGACCACAAGGACCAGCCTCTTAAACTACTTAGAAACTGGCAATATCCTCTACTGCTCCACTAGGGCAAAACTAAGTCCAAAAGAAATTGAAGACCACCTAAAAAACATAATTGAAATCATGAAGAATAACGAGAACATAAACTTTTACATCATTAATGACAACAGATACCTAAAGTCCATGGGACTGGACAAATTTAATTTCTTCATCAACGAAAATAATATGTTCTTCAAAAAAATTGAAGGGGACAAGCTAAGCACAAAGACATCCATAGTTACAGACATAAAGATCCACAACAAGATTCAAGCTGTCCTTAAGGACATAATGAATAGCTCCTACAGCAAAAAATATAACATCAAGGAATTAGAAAAGCTCTTCGCAAAATACTCTGAAGTCTTCAAAAAAATTTCCGAGAAAAGATAAATTTTATAAAAATAATATTTTCTAAAAAGGATGCAGCCTAAAAAGCTGGCATCTTTTTTTAATAATAAGATCTTTCCAAAAAATTTTCTCCTTATAAGGACTTTGCTCCTACAAAATGAAAACCTTTTGATATATACTAACTAATAGAGATATATTATTTGAAGCGTGAATTTTTTATAAACATTTTTTTAATTAAGCTCTAATAAATATGTCTCTAAATATCCATAACACCTAAAGTATTGCAAATTTAAAAGTTATTCCAAGATCCCCAAACTTATAAAATTTTAAATTTTTAGCTTACTTTAAGATGGCTTTAAATTTATTTTTCGTCTTTATATTATCTTAATTAAATAAAATTTACTGCCTCTTAAAATAATATGGATAAAATATAAACTCGAAAGGAGAAAATTATGAGAAAAAAAGATTTAACAAAATTTAAAACGCCACACACCTATGCAATTATTTTTGTTGTCGTTCTTATTTGCTGGGGCTTAACATTTTTAATTCCAGCAGGTAAATTCTCAACTCACGAAGTTGAATACCAAAATGCCGCTGGAGAAACTGACACAAGGACTGTATTGCAAACTGAAACCTTTAGGTACATGCACCCTCTCAACAAGGACTTCTTGGCTCAAAATCTTGACAAATTATACCAAGATAAAGAAGCTATGGAAGAAAAGGAAATTGACGAGGAGGCCTTTGCTGAACTTCTAAAAACTCCAGCTGACACTTGGGACCAAGGAGCTCTCGATGAGGTTGGCTTGACAGATGACACTTTATACGGACTTTATGGGGATAATTTTTATGATAAATCTGTCAACTTAAATAAGACAGCAAAAATTTGGGGTACAGATGACTTCAATGGCTTTGGTTTTTTAAACTACTTGTTCGAAGGTCTAGTATCTGGTGATAAATACGGCTCTGCTGTTGGTATTGTTGCCCTACTTTTAGTTGTAGGTGGAGCCTTTGGCATCATCATGGCTACTGGTGCCATTGACGCTGGTATCTACGCTGTAATCGACAAGACTAAGGGCCTTGAAAGATTTGCCATTCCAATTTTATTTTACCTATTTTCATTAGGTGGAGCTACCTTTGGCATGAGTGAAGAGGTTATTCCCTTCTCCATGGTCATGGTTCCCTTTGTCATTGCCCTTGGCTACGACTCCATTGTCGCCGTCACTGTAACCTTTGTTGCATCACAACTTGGCAATGCCGTTTCTTGGATGAGTCCCTTCTCCGTTGCCATAGCTCAAGGTATAGCTGGCATTCCAGTTTTATCTGGTGCAGGCTTTAGACTTGTATGTTGGGTTGTAGTTACAGGTCTTGGTGCAGCTTACACTATGATCTATGCAGAAAGAATTAGAAAGACTCCAACTCTTTCCGTTGTCTATGAAACAGACAACAAGTTTAGGGCAAAACTTGCAGAAGATAATTCCGCACAAGAATTTAAGCTTGGCCATAAAATTATTTTACTTGAAATGTTAGTAGTTTTAATTTGGATTGTTTGGGGAGTTATGAAAAAGGGCTACTACATTCCTGAAATAGCCTCACAATTCTTTGTAATGGGTCTTGCTGCAGGTCTTACAGCAGTAATCTTTAAATTAAATAATATGACAATTAACGACATGGCTTCCTGCTTCCAATCAGGTGCAGCAGATCTTGCTGGCACAGCCGTTGTTGTAGGTATGGCTAAGGGCATTTTAATTGTACTTGGTGGCAGCGATGCAAATTCCTTCTCTGCTCTAAATACTATTCTTTACTCCATGGGCAATGCCTTCGCTGGCGTTCCAAAAACAATTGCAGCAATTGGCATGTATTTATTCCAATCACTATTTAACCTGGTTGTAACATCAAACTCAGGACAAGCAGCCCTAACTATGCCAATTATGGCACCTCTTGCTGACTTAGTTGGTCTTTCAAGACAAATTGCAGTCCTTGCTTACCAAATGGGCGCAGGCTTTATGGATGCCTTTACACCTGTTTCTGCAAGTTTAATTGGTGTCCTCGGCGTTGCTGGTATAGATTGGTCTAAGTGGGCAAAATTCCAAATCAAGATGCAAGCCTTCTTCTTCCTACTTGGCTCAATAATACTAGTTATTGCAGTCCTCATTAATTTCCAATAGGAAGTGAAGATATGGATAAAATAATTAAAGTTATTAGGCAGGCAAAAGTTTATGGTCCAGAATTTTTAGGCACAAAAGACCTCTTAATTCTCGGTGACAAAATTGCAGCCATAGAAGATGAAATTAAAATTGACATTCCTTCTTTAGAAGTAGAAGAAATCGACGGTACAGGAAAAATTTTAACACCTGGCTTTATTGACTGCCATGTTCACATCCTTGGCGGCGGTGGAGAAGGGGGTTTTAAAACAAGAACTCCAGAAATTACCCTATCCACATTAACAAAAGCCGGCGTCACAACAGTTGTTGGTACTCTTGGCACAGATGGAGTGGCAAGAGATATATCTGCCCTACTTGCCAAGGCAAGAGGCCTTGAGGAAGAAGGAATCACAACATATATCTACACAGGAGCCTATCAAATACCAACTCCTACCCTCACAGGCGATGTCATGAAGGATATAATGTCAATTGACAAGATTATTGGCGCAGGTGAAATCGCCCTATCTGACCATAGGTCATCTCAGCCTACTTTTGAGGAATTTATTAGACTTGCAGCAAATGTAAGAGTTGCAGGAATGCTTTCTGGCAAGGCTGGTATAATTAACATCCACATGGGCGACGGAAAGTCTAATTTAGATTATCTAAATCGTGCAGTAGACGAGACAGAAATTCCTATTTCACAATTTTTGCCAACTCACTGTGGCAGAAATCCAGAACTTTTTGAAGAAAGCATTAAATATTTAAAGCGTGGCGGCTATTGTGACTTCACTGGTGCAGACGACCCCGACCTTTGGGAAAGAGAATATGGCGAAGTTCGAATATCCAAGGCATTAAAACGCATAATTGATGAAAAAATATGTCTCGATAACTTTACTTTCACATCAGACGGACAGGGAAGCTTCCCAATGTTCAACGAAAAAAATGAATATGTAGGACTAGGCATTGGCAAATCATCTTGTCTGCTTGAAGCAATAAAAGAATGTGTCTTTAAAGAAGACATCCCACTTGAAATTGCCCTAAGAGGTCTCACTACAAACCCAGCAAAAATATTATCCCTAAAGAATAAGGGAAGTATTAAAGTAGGCTTTGATGCAGATATAAATTTGCTAGACGAAAAAACACTTGATATAGATACAGTCCTAGCTTTGGGAAAAGTTATGATAAGAGATAAAAAAGTAGAAGTCCTTGGAACTTTTGAAAATAATTAAAAATTTAAGTTATTATGACTTTTTGAAATATTTAAAAAATAACACCAAGCAAAAAAGGATGCAGGCACAAAACCTCGCATCCTTTTCTTCTTATTATGTTAATATAATCTACTTAAACTCATCTTACTTTGCATCTTGGCTCTTCCTTGCAATCCTATCCATTTCAAATTGATTAAGTACAAGCTTGTTAATTAAAGACAAAGCTTCTAAGTCCTCTCTTGTTATTGAATCAGACTTATAATCTACCCTGCAAGTTAAATCTTCATTTCCATACAAAATGGAAGAAAGAGGACAGCAAAACAAATTAGCCAACCTATCAGCTAAGCTTGCAGAAATATTTCTTTCGCCTTTTTCAATTTTCGAAATCACGCTTTGGTCCAAGTCTAAAAACTCAGCAACTTGCCTTTGATTTAGTCCAGATTTCTCTCTTAAACTTTTTATATTTCTTCCAACATTTATTAAATCAACCATAAGCTTCCTCCTTCCTTCTTTCTCTTCCCTTTTATAAGAAATATTTTATCATAAGTTAAACGATTTGAATTTGGACATTTTAATATATCACAAATTATTAAAAATAAATAATTCTAATCCTCATCATCAATAACTTCATCAATAATATTTGATTTCCTATCTTTATATTCCTTATATTTCTTTTCAAGATAATCCATGTTTTCTTTGCTATAAAAAGGATCTGCTGTTAATTCAAAGGGGATTTTATTTTCTCTTGCTATTTTTTTCAAGTAAACATTTATTGCAGAAGACATAGAAATTCCAATTTCTTGGCAGACTCTCTCTGCTCCTCTTTTAACATCTTCATCTACCCTAACATTAATTTGTACCATAACATCATCTCCTTAATTTAATTTTATCATAATTATATAATTTGTAAATACATATACTATGATTTTTATAACAAACTCCACGATTTTCTTGTAAAGAACCAAAAATTTTTGCCAAATCAAAAAGAGTCTGGCTTTTGTAAGTCAACCAGACTCTAAAATTTATATCGCTAAAACTATCTATTAACTTTTCTTCTCTTGCTTTGTCTTGCATATCCAATCATCTTAAAGAAGGTGATAATAAAAGCAAGCCAACCTATAAGAGTCACGCCATAGATTCCGTACTTCAAATAAGAAACTTGTCTTTCTTCCCTGACTTTTTCCACAGGCGCATCTTTCTTCGCCACCTCCACGACTCTCTCTGCGTTAATGAGCAGTCTCTTTGGTCTCGGCGGTCTCTTTGGGTGACAAGTTAAAAGTGTAACCATGTCCCTGCCCTCTATAGGCAGAACTTTTTCCCAATCGCTAGGGTCTATTATCTCTTGTCCCGTAACCTTGTACTTCAAAAGACCAGACCGACCATCAATAAAAATATCGTCGCCTGCTTCAAGCTTCTCCACATTGTAAAACATGAGGTCTCCCCACCAGCCTCTGTGGCCAGCTATGACAGATCTCGTGGACTTGCCACCAAGAGGAAGACTTGTCCCCTCAACTTGCGCCACACCAAGATCCAAGTGCTTGTAAGTAGCATCAAGATAAATCGGCTTTTTCATGTCAAGCTTGGGGATAATGAGATAGGCGAAGACCTCCTCCTTGTCTATGCCCTTGATGTCATAATAACCCTTGTAGTCCTCGTTAGAGAAGGGGTCGATAATATTGGCATCGCCCTTAGTCACATCTTCATTGTACTTTTTAAGGTCATCAGTTAAACTTTCATCCTTTTCCCTAAAAGCCTCATACCTTTTGTTCGCCACAATTTCCCTATAAGACATGGAAGTAAAGGCAAGTAGGGGCATAAAAATTCCCAAGAGAATAAATAAATATCCAATTAAAACCCTAGTCCTTACTTTCATCTTCTCCTCCTATGTCTGATATATAAGAATATAATGAGCATAACTACAGCAAGAACGATTCCCGGCACAATTAGAGACTTGTAATTGAACTTAGCTCTTTCGATTTCCTCTTTCACCTCTGGCACATAAGGCACCCTGTGACCACGCACAAGCAGTCTGTGAGAATTTATCATGTAAGGCGTACAAGTAAGTAGGGTCATGAGGTCCTTGCCTTCCACAACAAGGACTGGCTCGAAGTCCCAAGGTTCCACAACGAGAATTTGGTCCACCTTGTAGGCTAGAGTCTCCTTAACATTTGTGAAGAAGAATAAATCTCCCACTTCCATCTTGTCTAGGTCCCTAAAGAGTTTAACTTGTGGCAGTCCCCTATGGGCTGTAATAACAGCGTGAGTGTCCTTGCCGCCAATAGGAAGAGATGTCCCCTCCAAGTGACCACAAGCGTGTTGCAGTACGTCTTCAGAAGTACCAGCGTAGACTGGAATTTGTTGGCCTATCTTTGGCACATCAATGTAACCAATTTTTTCCCTTACTTCAAGCATACGAGCGTAGTTTTCCACGCCCTTCTTTTCCCTTTCAGTGTAGGGGTCAGCCAGCCTTGAAGGATCAAGAGTGTCATTGTAAGCCTTGGCAAGATCAATCCTCTCCAAAACTTCCTTATCTGGCATTTCAGAAACAGCCTCTTGGAAGTCCTTAACCTGATTGTTGTTCTCCACAGTGTAATAATAATTGGAAATAATTGGGTAAATGGCAATCATTAGCCCAAGCACAAAAACAAGAATAATTTTCCAATTTTTTTTAAACTTTTCCACCATTGCCATCACCCTTACTCATATCATCATTTCCACTATTGCCGTCGCCCTTAATATTATCTTCACTATTATTATTGGCGGTCATATTCATCTTAGCAAGCTCAATATTTCTTGCCCTTTCCAATTCTCTCTTCCTTGCCAATTTTTTCTTTCGCCTTGGCAACAAATATCTAACTAAGATAATTATAGCAAAAATTAGGAGAATAATAAGCCTTTTATCAATGCCAAGATTTCCACCCTTGTCTTCCATAACTTTTTCGTCAACCTCTGGCACATAAGGCACCCTGTGACCACGGACAATGAGCCTGTGAGTGTTGATCATAATAGGAGTACAAGTAAGTAGGGTTGCATAGTCCTTTTCTGGCACCACAAGAAGCTGAGAAAAGTCACTTGGGTCAATGACATCAATGTGGTCAACCTCATAAGCCAGTGTGCCCCCAATATTTTCGATGTAAAACTTCTCGCCCATCTTCACCTTTTGCAGGTCCGTAAAAAGCCTTGCAGAAGGAAGACCAGAGTGAGCAGTGATAACAGTGTGAGTGGACTCACCACCAATAGGAAGAGATGTGCCTTCCAAGTGACCAGCACCCTTTTGGAGGATTTCCTCGTTAGTACCAGCATAAATAGGCAGCTCTACATCAATAGAAGGAATAGTGACAACGCCTATCTTAGTCCTTAGCTCTAGCATCTGAGCATAATTTTCGATTGCCTTGTGCTTTTCCTCTTCACTGTAAGGGTCCTTTGGAGTCACATTGCCTAGATTGTCGTTGTAAATCTTGGCAAGCCTCATCCTCCTCTGGATCTCTTCGTCACTTAAGAGGTTTCTCGCTTCCTTGTAGTCGGCAACTTGATTGTTGGACTCAATCCTATAATACCAGTTGGATATCATGGGATAGGACAAAATACCAAGCCCCAGTATGAAAATAAAAATAAATAAAAAATTAGATTTTTTCTTTTTCTTGCTCATATAACACCATAAAAAAGAGGCTCGCAAGGAGCCTCATTCTATCTCTTGTCCTTGATTAAATACTTACCTAGCCCAATCATCACAGCACCAGCAACAACTAGCACAATGAGAGTTATGTCACCAGTTTTAGGAATAGGTGGCTTTTTACTGTTTTCAATAATTAGGACTTTCTCAAAAGAATTGTCGTCAATCTCAAATTTTAAAGAACCCTGTAAGAGAGTGTAGCCATCGGGAGCCTTAGTCTCCCAAATATAGTAAGTGCCATAGGGAAGATCGTAGACAGAAAACTTGCCATCATCGCCAGAATTTAATACAAGGTCTTTGCCATCCCTTTGTACCCTTTGGTCCATATTGTCCTTGTCTCGAGTGATTACAAACTCAGCCCCAGGAAGACCAAGCTCCCTAGCCTCATCAGTCTTGTAGAAATTATAAGAACCTAACTTCTTCTCGTTTATCACCTTGACAGTGGCACTTTCACCTTCAAAAATAGCAAAGTCGCTTTCACTTTCCACAATCTTGTAGCCCTTTGGAGCCTCAATTTCCTTGAAGACATAGGCACCAGGTTTCACATTCTTAATAAGAATCCTACCACCATTATCAGTGACAAAAATCTCAGCAGAACCCTTATCGTCCACAGACCCATCCTTGGTCAAAAGAGGATCGCCATTGGCATAGTGAATAGTGAACTTAGCCCCAGCAAGAGCCTTGCCCTCTCCATCAGTCTTCAAAAGAAGAACAGAATTAGGAGGAGGTGGTGGAGTCTCTCCAGGAGGTTCGTGAGGTGGCTTTTCAGGTGGAGGTGGTGGAGTAGGATTAATCTTTAACCCCCATTTTAACTTAGTAATATTAGTCTCTACCGTACTAAAAACAGCAGACTCAATAAACCTTTCCTTGCTATTTCCAAGCTCCCTAATATAATAAGTGCCAGGCTCAAGACTTAAAGTCACCTTATAATCATCCTTAGCCTCAGGCCTTATAATCCACTTGTCAGCCTTATTTTCAAGTTGCTTATCAAGGTCAGCCTCGCTTAACTTGTCGAGGATAGCCACAAGCCTCGTCTTATCCATAGAAGTGTCAATAAACTTATCATTTAACTTCCATATACCAAGAGTCCTGCCCTCTAAATCATTTTTACTTAAACTTTCCTTTGTCTTTATGTCGATGGTAACAGATGATGCTCCCAAAACACTAAGAGGTAGGAAGACCGTAGTTACCATCGCAAATAAAATTATTAAACTGTATATTCTCTTCTTCATCTCTACCTCACTTACATAATATGTAGGGGAAAGGGAAGGTCCCCTTCCCAATTTAATAATTATAAAGCTATTAGCCTAAATAACTTAAAACTATTTTAAACTTAAATAGCAAGAATTAAAAGACTTAAATACCTCTTAAGCTTCTTCTCTATTCTTCTTCATTGCCATAACAGCGCCAGCCATTAGACCAACACCAACAACAGTGAATAGAACAGTACCAATACCACCAGTTTGTGGGATAGTAACTTTCTTGTTGACTAATCTTTGAGCTTTAGTTGTATCAGTTTCTGATGAATCAATTTTATCATCTTTGCCTAGATTTACACTTTCAGCTAAATTGCTATAAGAATCCTTATCAACAGTAAACGGAAATTTTTGACCATCAGCTGGAATAGCATATCCTTTTGGTGCTTCAATTTCGACTAAAGTGTAATCTCCAAAATCAAGTCCTGTTATTTCCATATAACCTTGGCTGTTTGGAGTTAAAACTACTAGATTTTCAGATAATTTATCTTTTGTTCCAAATCCATCTTTCCAAGTATATTGAATAGATGCTTTTTTCTTTAATCCTGCGATTTCAGTTGCTTTGTCATCAATTGCTTTTTTCTTAGCTGTTCCTTCAGATCCATTTTGTTGATCTGCTGTCATTGCATTATATTGATCTACAAGAGTTTTTAATTCTCCTTCTGCAGTTTTTAAAGCTGTTTGTTCATCTGTTAATTGTGTAGCTGTTTTGTAGTATAAATATTTACCTTCTTGGTTAGTAATTATAAACTTACCACCAATTAGACGAAGTGGATTTGCATTATTATCATCAGTTTTTACAAATCTGATACCGCCAGATGTTACAGTTACTTCTGGAGGTGTAATTGGATTAGGGTTAGGATTTTCCTTATTCTTGATTACAACACCGCCTTGAGCATCGTGAGAATAATTAGCTACCCAACCATTGATTTCAACTTCCACTACTCTATACTTTGCTTTTGCATCTAGACCTGTAAATTTATCAGAAGTCTTATTTGCATCTAAAGTTAAAGTTTTGCCTGTTTCATCTTCCCATTTGTTTGTTGCTGGGTCCCATTTTTGTAACTTAACAGTAACACTTAAATCTGCTGGCCAATCTTTTGCTGTAGCGCCATCTCCACCAACAAAGGATTTGCTTACAGGAATTTCAGTTTTATTTGTTTCTGGCATTGGGTTTTTATCTCCTGGTTGTGGAGTGTATCCTGGTTTATTTCCATAGAAGAAAGAAACTGTATTTGTTTCTGGGTCTACTGGACCAGTAAGTCCGTTAAGAGTTGCTGAATATTTTAGTGTTATTACAACTTTTTGAGCAGCTTCATCGGCTTGTTTGTTGTATATTGTTCCATCAATAAGTTTTACGCCGTCACCTTTATTAAGAGTTTTTTCTAATACTTTCTTGATACCTGCATCAGTGAATTTTAATACAAAACCATTGCCTTCATTTGTAATAGTATAATCTGCTGCTTCTAAAGCTAACTCAGTTTCTGTTTTACCATAAGTTGCACTTACAACTAAATCATTGTTATAAGTTAAACCTGAGCTCATTCTATCTGACCAAGCTAGTATAATTTCTTTTGAACCAGCTGGAATTGGAGTAGTTACAACATAAGGAACTTTTGCACCCTTATCTAATGTAAGAATTCTATTTCCATTATCATCAGTAACTGTTACATTGTGAGTTTCTGTTGTCTTGTTTGCTTTATTTGCTTCTGTGTCTAAATCCTTAGTAGTAGTTTTGTCTGTTAATTTGTTCTTTGGATAGATGTGTACATTCTCCATTGCCTTACCTTGATCATCATAAATTGGTAATGTGATTTTAAAAGGTACTGCTAATGCACCAGTATGGTTTGCTGGTGTTTCAGATTCTACAAAGTAATAAGTTCCTTCGGATAAGTTTGGAACTGTAACTAAACCATTACCACTTGTAGCTTCTGTTTCTACTCCATCTCCATCAACTCCGTTAAATAAGTTAGGATTTTGGTCAATTATAGCTTTTACTTGTTCTTTTGTTTGAGGATTAGTTTCTTCAAGCTTAGCTAATTGTTCAGTAGTTACATGGTAAAAAGTAAATTTAACTCCATTTAGCCATTGTGGGTTTTTACCTTTGAAATAATTTTCGCCCTCAAGGTCTTCAAGTGTCAATTCTTGACCTTTGTGGTCTTTAGCTGTTACTCCGTCAAAATCGTCTAACTTAATCTTGTGAATATTAAGATTAGTTGTGGGACCTGCTATATTAGCTAATGCTGTTAGTGGAGAAAATACTCCCACGATCATCACTAATGCCATGATTAGTGATAGAATTTTTTTCTTGTTCATAATATAACTCCTTCTTTTATAAATTTTTATAATTATTTACTGTGTTTACCAACAGTAAATTATTACCTTTGTTTTGTGGTTAATTTCCACTTTTTACTTTTTCCTCGTCCTTTGTGGACTTGGTTTTTATTTCTTTGTCTCTTTTATCCATTTCTTCTTTAATAACTTCTAACGTGTAAATAGAATTATTAATAATGATTAGTTTTTGAATTTCTGATTCTTTTTCTTTCTTATTAAAATAATCTCTTATAGAAGATATTATGAAAATAATTATTGAGGCAATAAAGATCCAAAATATAAAGTTTGTCATTATTTCTAAATCTTCTAAGCTATCCATTGCTTTTTTTATAAGCCCCTCATTAGCTTCTGGATTTTCTATAAAACTACTTTTATAATCCATAAATGTAGCAAATACTTGTGAAATGTAAGCTAGTATAATGACTACAACAATATTTAATATCGAAATAATCCTGTCGAATACATTGTTATAATAAGATTTGTTGTTTATTTTATGTTCAGATTTATCACGATAGGATTTTAACACTATCAAATCTTTTAAAAGTTTGTCTTTTTCTGTATCTGTGTTCTTTGGATAATTAGTGTCTACATATTTTATAAAATCATTAATTTCAAACTCTTCAAGTTTTTTATCTGTTGTATAAGATAGTTCAAATATATTTTTACTTTTATCTTTTTTTATATCTTCTGTTGCTATAGAATTTTCATCTATAGTAGAATCTTTTGAAACCTCTTTTTCTAATTCTTGATTTTCTGTTACCATAACTTTGCCTTTATCATTTTGATTATAAACATTTAACTTAATGCTTTTTTGGGTGTATGTCTTATATTTATCTATTTTAGTTTTGATCGATGGTTTTTGTTCACTATTTGTCACTATTAATTCTTTGTACGTATTTTCATATGAATAATTTTTTTCTATATTCTCTAATTTATAAATAAGCTTGTTAATAGTTAATATTTTATAGGTTTTAGACCTTTTACTTCCTCTGTATACTTTAAAAAAATACACTACAATAAATAAAATAAGAATACAAATGAAATATGGAATATACGCTTTAATATCTGATGCTATTACACCTAGGCAAAAACTTATAGAAAAAGTTAAGAATTCTAGAAAACTGTCAAAGCTATCTTGAATATACTCTAAATAATCTCGATAACTTTTAAATATTATTATGTCTTCTTCTAAATCTTCTTTTAAATCTTCTTTATTAATATTGTCATTTCTAAAATATTTTGAGTCTAAGTGATTTAATATTATCTCGTTATTATTTTTTCTTTTTAAAGAAATATCACTATTCGCTAAAATAAAGTCATTACTGAAATAGTTGTCAATATTATCTTTATTATCCATATATCACCTTTTTCTTCTAAAAACTATTTTGAAATTGAATAGAATCATTTTCAGCAGGGGAACATACTAACACAGAGTAATGCCCCCTGACTTTATTTTAATTATTGATTTTGATTTTTCCAACTAAGGAGGGTGCCTCTTCTTGTCTTTAATAGAATTAATCATAAGAGCAACACCTTCTCTCACTTGCCTCTGATGGGTTTTTCATAAGAGCCTTGCCCTCATAGATTTTAAAATCATTTAAGATAAGATGATTTACATTATCTCTATAGCTATTAACTGAAAGAGAATTACTTTTGACCTTATAACTATTCATCATAAGATTCCCTCCTCTTTCTGCTGTAAACATAAGCCGCAGCACTCATGAGTATCAAACCACTAACAGTAAAGATTAAAGTACCCATACCACCAGTCCAAGGATATTCAGCCTTGCGGTTTTCAACCGGTATTGGTGTGATGTTGGACTTATTCACATCTACATAGACTGGATCAGTGCTTGATAGCGTATTTATATCGAGACCGTAATCAGCAGTATCTAGAATTGTGTTGTCAATAATTAGATCTGCTTTTTGATCTACTTTTGTAGTGCCCTTAGCTAATGTTCCAGTGTATTCTACAACTATAGTGTCAGTTGTTTCAATGCTTGTTGAGTCAGTTTCTTTTCCAAGAAGTTCTTTTAATGAATATCTAGATCCAGTATTGTTACCTACTGTTCCATATTGAAGTGCATCTAGTTTCTTAAAGTCTTTTTCTTCTAATTCAGCTATTGATTTCTTATCATCTTTTCCTGGTTCTTTCTTTAGAAGAGCGACTTTAACCTCTCCACCAATTCCTTCTTTACCATCAGATTTTATGAACTTAGGTGTAATACTCCAGCCATTTTCTAAGATTCTTAGGTAAGAGGAGTTGTTGATACCAGTCAAGCTTTCGTGCTTTGGATTTATTACAATTCTTTGTGTGAATGTATTCTTTTCTTTATCCACTGATAGGACTTGGCTAACTATTTGTCCTTTCTTACCTCTTGTTAAACTAGCTTTTAGTGGGTCTTTTTCAAGAACTGAAATGCTTCCACTTTCAAGTTTGAACTCTTTAATCTTGCCAGGGAATTTACCATATCCTTCTGGTGCCTTAGTTTCTACTAATGCATAGTAACCATCTTTGGATATTGGAAGTTTAAATTTACCATCTTTACCAGATGTTACAGTTATTGGTTTATCAACTTCTTTTCCATCCACTGTTTCCTTCTTAGTAAGAGCAGCGTACTTACCATCTTCTTTTTCTTTGTAGTGAATTTCAAATACTGCACCAGCTAGTGTCTTTGTATTATCATTTCCGTCAACTTTTACAAATTCAATATTCTTGTAGTTTATAACATTTATTGGATCTGTTCCTATTGGTTCGTTGACAGTTTCTGTTTCTGTAGCTGTTGGAGTGTCCACAGCGTTAGCTACTGCATTTGTCACTGTTTCTACAACAGCTCTTACAGCGGAAGGTGTAGTAGAACCACTAGATACTGGACTGTCACTTCCCTTAGGTCTAGTAACTTCTTTAGTTATTATACCGTCTTTATCTACAGTAAATTCTTCTATATGTCCTTCTATCTTGTTGTAGCCTGTTGGGGCTTCTTTTTCTATAAGGGCATATTTTCCTGGAGCAAGTTTTTCATACTTAACTAGTCCATCTTTTTCTGTTGTCTTTTCTGTATCCTTAACTTCAGTCCATTTTGCTGAAGTGTCGTCGTATTTTACAAGGGCGAATTTCGCACCTTCAAGTACTCTTCCTTCTGCATCAGTCTTCTTAAAGGAAATTTCGTTTTTAGGGTTTGTTGCTGTTACTTCAAGCTTAGCATCTGCATTATTTGTATTTAACAAACTGAACACATAATCGTGTCTTTCAGCACCCATATAAGGTTGATTATAGATATTGTATCTGTCGATCTTACCTTGTGCCTCATAGTCTGCTGTATCAGTCTTATCTTTGATACTACCAGTAACTCTTATTATATAAGTGTCGTCTTCTTGTAGATATCCATTAGGGAAAGTGTAAACCGCTGGATCATCCTTAGATGCATCGCCATAATAAGTGTAGTTGTTAAGCAAGTAAATATAACCCTTGTTGACAAATTGATTTAAATCTACCCCATAAGATGGTGGCAATATACTATTTTTATTACTTTCTTTGTATTGGTTATTATCTCTCAAATAAGCATCATTAACCCTAAATACTTGCATTCTAAGATTTTCCACGCCCTTGGCTGGAATATAAGTGAACCTACCATCATTTATTAGGTTTTGATCCCTGTTTATATAGAAGATGTGTTCAAATTCACCTGTCTTATTATCAAAGTAGGTTATCTTTGAAGATAAGTTTGGTCTAGTTCCGTAAGCTTCTGCAAAATGTGTTCCTAGGTCAAATCTTACATTTACTTTCTTAAAGGTATCTGTTGCACTATCTGAATTCATCTTTATTCCAACAGGTATATTATCTTGTGATGTTGTGAATTTGAAACGATTAATGTGACCTACAATACTAGTGTTGAAATCTTTTAGTTCGTAAGTTCGAGCATATTCTGTAAATGTGTAGGTGATTATGCCATTTGCATCATCATATTCTGCTTTGGCTATTGTGCCAACACCGTCTGCGAATATATCTAGACCTGAAATTAAATCTTTGTTGTAGATACCGTATAGGTCCATATAATCACTAATTTTAACTTGGAAATAATCTCCAGGTCTTATTGTGATTCCATCATTTAGCTTAAAGTCATTGTCAAATCTAAATAACTGAGCTGAGTTAGGCCAGATTGTATTATCTGTTTTTCTATCAGGGTCATTATCTGGTCTAATGATTTCCATATCAGATTTATTAAGGGTAATCTTGTCTGTAAGATCAGAGCCTGTTCTTGCAATTGGACCACTGTATGGGTCTAGGTCTTTACCACCAACTGTGAAGTGCCATATTTGACCCTTGTTTTGGTAGCCGTCAACTGCTTTTGTTTCTACTAATTCATAATTACCAATTGGTAGTTCTGTAAATTCTACCTTACCATTAGAATCTGAAGTAGCATTGTAAATTCCTTCAGTTTGTGAAGTTTCGCCTTCTGTTTTCTTTCTTGATATTCTAGTTAGCTTAAAGTTTACACCTTCAAGAGCATTTCCTTCGCCATCTTTTTTGTTGATAGTGATAGCACCCTTGCCTGGTTTTTCGTTTACTATCTTACCCATGTTCTTGGCAGTGGCAGATGTTACGAAGTCCACTAGCTTACCATCTTGTACAGTCTTTTTACCTTCAGGTACATATTGGAAAACACCATTAGCTCCTTCATATTCTAGGGAAACAAATCCAGATGAGTCTGAAATTATTTTAGTTTGAAGTAGGGCATATTCATGACCATCTGCTACAACTAAGATTAATTCTTTTAGCGGCTTGCCGCTAGTTGCATCAGCAGATTTATAAATGATTGTTTCCATGTTGATTTCTTTAGAATCAACATTTGAAATTTGAGTTTTCTTAGTAGAATCCTTTGGATCAGTCATATATAAACTTGTCAAAGCTTGAGCCTTATTATCTCCTGGGAATTTTACTTTGATGGATTTAATATCAATTATTTTTCCTGATTCTGGGTCTACAATCTTACCAGAGTCTGTCCTTATTGTTTCAATTGTGAAGCTTAGAAGGGCATCTTTTATAGGTCTGTAACCCTTTGGTGCTTGAACTTCCATTAGTCTGTATCTACCTGGTTCTAGGTTTCTGAAACCAAAGTAACCGTTGAAGGCAGATGCTACAGTTGAACCCTTGACATCTTCATAATTTCCACCAATAAGTTTTTGAAGCTTAAATACTGCTCCTTCAAGTCTGTTTTCAGTTACTACTTGGCTATCAGGCTTATCGTCTGGATTGTCACGACCGTGTTTTGAGAAGGTAATGTTGTATTTTTCCTTTTCGTTTTCGATTACTAGTCCTTCTTTTGGAACTTCATTTTCAGAATCTGAAGAATAAATAGGATTTAGGTTTACAGATGTGTCTGCGTGGTGATATGGTTCAGTTGCTACAGATGGATCAACTTTACCTCCAATAAAATTTGTTCCATTTAAGTTAACTTTTTTGCTTACAAAGTTAGCATATTTTTGAAGAGCTGGTTTTGATTTTGCCCAAGCATCTGCTTTTGTCTTTGCATTTTCTCTAGCTTTCTCTTGATTTTGACCTTGTTTTACATAAGATTCATACAACAAATCTTCGTATCTTTTTCTTACTGCTTCAATACCACCTTGGTAAGAAGCTGTGTTTTTGCCAGTTTCTCCAATGACAGTTTCATAATTAAAGCCGCCACCTTCTTTAGAATAAACTAATTGTTTAAATTCTCTAGCACCCTTATAAAAGTCAACGTGAAGATCAATCTTGCCGTAGTCAGCAGGATTCATTTCAGCATCAGTCTTCTTATAAGGAGCTTTTTTGACAGGATCCTTACTTGGATTTCCTTGAGCATCTGTGAAGTTATAGTTTTTGTCTACATAAACTTCGTTAGTTGCCGTACCATCTATAATGGTATCGTCGTAATAACCTTCGACTTCTACTATATAGACTCCCTTGCCAATGTTTAATTGGTCTTCGTCAAAGCCCCAGTCAAATGGTCTCCACCTTGCAGTGTTAACCATGGACATGTTTGGATTTGCTAAGTCGTAAGTTCTTAGGATCTTATCATAATCTCCATTTTGGATGTCTACATTTTCTCCTGGGTTTACTATCTCATAAGTTGACCTATAGGCAGTCTTTACACCTTCTTTGATAGTTACTGGAGGAAGTCCAGGTCTGTCAATTTCTTCTCTCTTGTATTTTGGACTAATTTGTACGTTTAATAAATCGCTACCTTTATAATCTCTAGTGTCAATATAAATTCTTTGTACATAAGTTTTAGATTCTGGGTTGATATAAGTCAACCTAGATTTTACTTTTATATCGCCATCAGAGTTATAATCTTTTGCATTTGCTTTTTTATTATCATCTATAAAGCTTGATGGAGTATCTGTTGGACCCTTGTAAACAGAATACATACGTCCACCGTCATCTCTTACTTCCATCTTCCATGGAGCTACAATTCTTTTGTAACCGTCTGGGGACTTTTCTTCTGTCAATACATAGTAGCCTTTTTTTAGCTTAACTACATTTCCATCTTCGTCCTTGAATGTTACATTACCATTAGCATCAGATGTTCCTTTTAAAACTGGGAAAGTTTCGTCTACTTTTTCGTACTTATCATCAGTCATTTTCTTGATGTTAAAAGTAGCACCTTCAAGCTTAGTTCCATAGCTATCAGTCTTGATAACCTTAGGAGTGATACCATCTTTTCTGTTGGTAATCTCAACTTTTTTGCTCTTATCCCCATCTTTAATAAGAATTCCTAAAGCTGGGTCATATTCATAAAAGTTTGCTGAAATACTTACATCTGATGCTGGCATTTCAAATGAATTTGCAACTACAGGTATTTCTTTGCCTTGACTATCTTTTACAATAAATCTATCAAATTTATAGCCTTGATTTGGACTTGCCTTTAGAGAAATCCTATCTCCCCGATTTGCAGTTGTTAAGTTTGCGCTTACACTACCATTTTCTATAGTGTTTGAAATAGATACTCTATAAGCACCTGGACTTGTTTGTCTTTCAAATGTTGAATAAACTGTTACGTCATCATCTGGCATTATGAAGTACAAGCCATATGAATCGCTTTTTACTGCAACATTTCCACTTCCACCAGCCTTGTTAACGCTATAAGATTTTATAGAATAACCACTTTCAGGTTCTATATATAGCCTTACCTTAGAGCCTACTTCAGCTATTCTTTTATCCACACTTACGCTTCCGCCAGTATGTTGATTAATATTAACTGTCTTGCTATTTTCTGGAACAGTTTCAGTTTTGAAAGTTACGTTAATAGTTACACCTGACTCTGGCATTACAAAAGATCCATGTCTGCCATCGAAGTCGACATTATCTAATAGACCTGAACCGTCAGATTTTCTTACATTATAGGTATCTACTTCCCAACCAGAGAAAGATTCAACTTCAAATTCTACTGTATCTCCAGCTTTAGCTTGACTGTTAGTAGGATTTGTAACTGTGATTTTTCCTCTTGTAGAATCACCAGAAGTACCTACATAATAACTTTTCCCTTCTTTTTGCTTAAATGTAGCTTTAATAACCACATTTTTATCTGGCATTGTGAAGCTTGTAGCATTTGTAAGATCTTGTAGATTATTTCCTGCTTCATCTTCTAGCCAAATTCTTTCAACTGTATAACCATCATTAGTATGAATAGATAGATTTATTTGTTGATCCTTATATGCCTTGTTAGGAACACCTGCTACTATACCACCATCACCATTATAGTTTTTAATAGTATACTCTGTTGGTTGTGGTGGAGTGTCTTGTTCAAAATCAACTCTTATAGATACATCAGAGTTTGGCATTGTAAATTTATTATTGTTTACGGGAACTTGTCCAGCTCCACTTCCAACATAAATTTCTTTCACCTTATAGCCTTGGGCTGGATTTGGAGTAATTGTAACTTCTTCTCCAGTTACAGCTTCTTTCTTATCTACGGTAAATGTTCCGTTTGATGAAGTTTGAGTGTAAATCTTATGTTTTGTTGGTTGTGGTTGCTCTTTTTGCTTGAATGTAGCATTAACTGTTACATCTGCTGCTGGCATTGCGAATGTTTTGGTGTCCTTAATATCATAAGAATTACCACCATAACTATAAGTCAAAGTGTCTATCTCAAAGTTACTATCTGGTGTGACATTTATAGTTACTTGTTCATTTTCTTTTAGTCCAGTAGTTTTATTACCAACTACAGAAATAGTACCATTTGTAGTTGCTCCTAGGCTTATAATATAAGTTGTTTCTTGGCTTAGGTTTTTATTTACTCCGTCTTCGTTTGCATAAGAGTCCCCTGCCCAAGCACTTGTACCATGTAGGTCGGATCTATTTGGTTTATAGTCAGATCCAAGTCCTAATGCTCCAGTATAAGAAGTTTCTACTTCTACTAGGATATATCCTTTTTGGCTTCCCGGAATAGAAAATTGTACTCTTCTAGGTTTTCCTTTAGGTGTAGTTTGTTCTGGAGTTACATTGAAACTAGTTTTAGCACCATTTAAAGCGTCATCAATATTTGATGCATTTACCCTATAAGCTTTAACTATAGTATCAATATTTTTACCAGATTTTATTGCAAGTTCTGCGTTTTCTGGTTGTCTATGAATTTGTACCAGTCTTTCTTTACCTGGAGCTGCATCAGTAAATAAGAAGACTTGTTTAAATCTATTAGCATCTTTGTTTATCTCTATAATTCTAGTTGCTATTAAATTATTTTCGTGAGCAATGTTTTCTCTTCCTTCAGACTTGCTTGGGTCAACTGTTTCCCATACATTTCCTGCTCCTACAGGTTCACTTATGAATTCATCAGTAATATCCAGTTGGTCAAGATTTTCACTAAAGAATGCAGATTTACTTAATCCAACTAGTGAGTAAAGTGTTGGTGCTTTCCCTTTAGTAGTTACACTCCAGTCACCTACTCTTACTTCAGCGTTTCTTGATGACCTAGTTTCATTGTTTTCCTTTAGATAAATCTTGCCATCATTTTGGATTGTCACTGTCCAATCGGTATTGGCTTGTTCATAACCTTGTGCAGCGCCATGTTCTATTAGTTTGTAGGTACCTGGTAGTAGGTCTTTAAAGCTTACCTTTCCATTATCATCAGAATAAGCCCATTTTGTATCTTCGCTTGGCTTTGGTCCAACTAATTTAAAGGTTGCTCCTGTAACTGCATCATGACCGCCACTAGTGTTTATTTCTTCATTAATCTTATCGAAAGAAAACTCGTGTTTTTTCTTTTCGTTTGTTACATCTAGGTAGTCATCTGCTATATAAGATCCCTTGATATCCTCTGTGATGTTATCTTTCTTAACAGAATCTCCTACTACAATATCTGATACTTGTTCGTAGTAGTCTGATTTCCATGATGGCCCTTCTGATGTGTTAATGTCCATTCCAGTACCTACTCCACCAGATTCATTTGTATAAGGAATCTTAACATCTACAACTATTGGTCTTCCTTTTATTAAGGAATTTCCACTTGCATCTGTTAATTTTTCTTTTTTGAAAACTAATTGAAGTCTGTCGCTATAAGAATATGCTAGTGATGATTTATCTACCTTATCAGTTATGTCTGTTAAATTATAAGAATATAGTCTGATATCTTCCACATTAGTAGTAACTGGTTTATCTAGAGTGTAAATATTTACATCTTCAGTACCAGCATACCATTTCATGTTGTCGTAATTTAGCTTTTCTCTGTGGACAAGAGCATTGTAGATATCTATATCTTTTCCTTCTGGATTTATTACATATCTTTGGATAGCGTATTTTCCAGTTTTATTTATACCAACAATTCTTGTACCAAGCTTGTAAGGTGTTGAAGATTTGTCTGCGTAGCCTGTTTGTCTGTTATCACCAGAGATAAACTTATCAGTTGGTCTTTGTGATACATCGACCCAATTAACTCCATCTTGAGTTAGAAGTGAATTTTCGAACTGTTGTGCTCCTCCACTAGGATCATCTTGTTTTTTCTCATTGTAAGTGTAAATCTTAACCTTGTTATTGTCATCAACTTCCACTACCCATTTTTGGTTGAGTTTTTGGTAGCCATCTGGTGCTTTTGTTTCTTCAAGGATATAAGTTCCTTTAGTTAGGTCTTTATTGAAGTTTACTACACCATCATTTCCAGATGTTCCTGTATCAAAGGCAGTTGTTTCGCCTTGTTTTGTTAGCTTAAATTCTGCACCGGGTAATGGTTTGTTGTCAGCATCTTTTTTATAAACTGTAAACTTTGTAGCTGTTGGTTTATTGCCTACTGGTATTTGTATATCCTTACCATATATTGTTCCGCCTGTAGCGTTTAATCCAACTTCTGTAATAGACACATTACCGTCTATGCTGACATTTACTTCCCATTTTCTGTCAGTCTTTACAAAGTCTTTTGGAGATATTTCTTCTTTTAGTGTGTATGAACCTGGTTTTAGATTTTCAAAGTTTACGATACCATCAGTACCTGATGTTCTATAAATAACATTGTTTTCTTCATCAGTTAATGAGAAGCTTGCACCAGAAAGAGGTGTGTTATTTGTTTCATTTTGTTTTAAAATCTTAAAATTACCTGGTTTGTATTTTTTGTTGATTAATCCAACTTCTTGGCTGTAGAATTTTGGAATTTCTCCACCAATTTGGTCCCCTATGGCTGTATTGGCATTGGCTTTTGATACAAAGGCAGCGTTGAAAGGTCCGTTAGCCATATTGAAGGCTCTCCAAGTATTGTTAAACTTGTCTATATCAGAGATCTTGAAAGTCTGTTCAATAATATAGCCGTCTTTGTTTTTATTATTTACACTTGGCATTTTAATGTTTAAAGGACCCTTTTCCTTTAGTGTACCAAATGTAGTGATCTTGCTCGGATCGTAATTTAATACTACATCGCCATTTCTATCATTTGTGATTTTTTCCTTAGGATCTATAGCCCTACTATAAATTAAATGATAAGTTGATGGATCTTGCTCTGGTCTTACACCAAAGGATAAAGGCATATTGTAGTTTACCTTCTTTTGTGTTTGTAATTCAGGTAACTGAATTGTTCCCATATTAGGCGATGTCTGATAAACCTTAACATCTGTTAGTGAGTATGGAGGTGTAGTTCCATCCCCTGCCCATTCAACGTAGTTTCCTGCTGTGTAGTGTTTTACAGACTTCCAATTGAAGTTAAGAACGTCATTTGTTCCTGGTTTTACATAGTCAGGGTTATAGTATGCCAAGGCTGTTACATACCATTCGCCATCATCAGCCTTATATACATCTCTAAAGTAGTATGATTGAGAAGGCTTGCCGTCTTTTGGGTCATAGTAGTATAAGTTGTAGTCAGCAGTGATAGGCTGAGTTATAGTTTGATTATTTAGACCATCTTGCCCTGGTGCTACTGTTACTGTGAAGTTGTAGGTACCATCGTTTTGAGCAAAATACTTAGATGGGATAATACCCACTAATTTAATATTAGCTTCAGCCTCTCCACCCTTTGATTTTTCATTGAATACATAAGTTAGTTTATTTGTTGTGTAATCGAAGTAAGGGTCAGCTATATCTACTCCTTCTCTACTTTTAATCTTAGGAAATTCATTAAAATATTGAGTGAAGTCTAGATTTGGGTCAAATTGAATTGAAAACCTAGATCCAGGTGCTGAATTGTTAAGTTTTATATCGGCTGTATATGAAAGTGATTCAAGGAAATATGCTTCCCAGATACCTGGCCTTCTACCAATACTTCCACTTTCTTTATCATTTACATAAAGTTTTTGAGTCACACTTGTAACATCTGCCCTAGACTTATCTTGGCTTTGTTCTATATCTTTTATTAAGTAATCTTCGCCATTAACAGGATTACCTGATCCATTTTTAAATTTAGGAATATAAGTTACTTGTTTAGAGTCATCTACTGTTACTTCAAAGATAACATTTGACTTTACATAGCCATCTGGTGCTTGAGTTTCTTCTATTGTATATTTACCTTCTGGTAAATTACCGAAAGAAGCCTTGCCATCCTTATCTGATACTACTGTTGTCATAACATTTCCATTTGCATCTTTTATTACAAATGTTGCTCCAGCAATTGACTTGAATTCTTCCTTCTTAGTTTCTTCGTTTTTAAACTTTTCTAGTTTTTTAATTTCTACTGGTCGAGCTTCAGAGATTTCGTTTGTTATTGTGATTTTTGTAGCCTTATCTGTATTAGTTGAGGTAGATGGAACTATATTTTGGTCTTGGAGTCTAGCTTGGTTTCCTGTGTCCTCATCTGTCAACCAATCGTATGTTAGGCTGTCGCCTGTTCCAGTTACTTTTACCAAGAATCCCCAGTCTCTTGCAAATCTTTCTTTTGGTAGACTTATTTGATATCCAGTTTTTTGTAAGAAATCATCGTATACATTATCATGACCATTAATCGGATAAGTATGTGGATAGTTTAAAACACTTGATCCAAGCTGGTCTATAAGGTCTTGATTAACTGACTGTTGGGTCATGGCAGTTTTTAGAGGTTTTCTTTGATAAGTTGGGTCCACATCAAAAACTTCTACATTTGATATAGAACCATTATCCATCCTAAGGTTAAGTCTAGTATTTCTATTTGTAGATCCACCTCTTTGTGCTTCGTTGGCCTTAAGGAAGATATAGGTCGTAACATTTCCCTTAGCATCCTTAGTTGCATATTGCATTGCGTTCATGTAGTCAGGATAGCCACCGTGTGCAACTGTTTTAGTTGGATTAGCCCCTACAGATATGCTAGCTGATCCGCCTGTAAGATTAACATTACCATCATTATCAATGGTAATTGTGGCATTCTCTTGGTTTAATTTGTAACCATTTGGTGCTTTTGTTTCAAAAATTGTGTAAGTTCCTGGTGCCACATTAGAAAATACAGCTTCACCGTTGGCATCTGTGATTACTTCTGGACCACCAAAGAGTTTGAATCTTGCTCCAGCAAGTCTTTTCTTAGGGTCTTTTTTATCTGTCTTTACTATAGTAAAGCTTGCCATCTTTGGAACATTCTCAACTGTTCCTCTGTTATGGATATTGTAAGCCTTTGTGTTTGGATCATAATAGTTGTGATTTTCGTAGTAGGATATAGTTTTTCCATTATATTTTTTATCAGTTGGGAAAGTTTGCTCTATTTTTGGTTGTATTTTTGTAAATTGTCTTTCACCTTGTATATTCCATGCTTTTACATGAGGTATTGTTATTGATCTAGTTGCTTGTCCTTCTGGTGTTTCTTCATTAACAGTTGTAGAACCTAATTCGTTTTTAGTATTATTTGAGTCCACTGCCTTAAGGGTTTGAGCTGGCATATTAATACCTTGGTCAAGATTCCAATTTTGGTCTACATATATATCTTTGTATTTGGAAATCTCAACTCCACCAAGACTTAGTGGGTTCTTTTCTTCTGTGCTAAAACTTGTGTCATAGCCGTAGACTGCGATTGTACCAACATCTTGGTTGGTATTTGGATTTTCTCCTTTTCCTGGCATCGGATTAACATTTTGTTGTGTTTGTCCAACTTGAACCATCATTCCAGTAGATGGATCAATTTTATATACTGCGACTTGTCCGCCATTTTGTTGTAAGGTTTGGTTATTGCTTAGGCTTCTTGTTTCCCAAGGTAGTTTTGTATCAGCTTGCTTTCCTTCTAAATCTTTATCATCACCAGTTGATATGGCATCTGTCACAGTCCATCTAGCATTTTCTTCTGAAGTGAATTCTCCTAGGATTGTAGTTCTATTGTTCATACCTGATCTTATTGGTGTAGCTTCTTTTACCTTGTCAGTTGGCCATCCATCCATAACGAATCTCTTGGCGCCAACTTTGTTTTTGGCAGTAAGGATTATAGAAATATCCATCATATATTTTTCTTGCATACCTTGGACTGGTGTGTAGAAGTTATATGTTATATCTCTAGTACCTTTTGCTGGAGCGTGGTGTTTTGAATCATGAATACCAAAGGCTCCAACAAGTTGATCTGTTAACTCTACATTGCTATCTTGAATTTCACCGAGACCAGATCCTTTGACTTCAGTGAAATTAACCTTAAGTCCTAGTTCATTTAGGTCAGTATCTGATGATATACCGATAGTCCAGTTATAACCTTTCAATTCTCCATCTTTAATTACTGGAGTTGCATAGGCATCTGTGTTTACTTTGTAGTTTGAGTCGTCTGGTTCTATGATTTGTATTACGTCATTTCTACCAGGTTCTATAATAGATCCTGCCGGGTTACCATTTCTATCTATCCTTTCTGGTAGAAGAGATTTTGGATTTGTTACTCCAAGTCCTGACACGCTATTTGTAACAGTGAAGGTACCATCATTATCTAAAGTAATCTTTTCTGTGTTGTAATCTACTGGGATATTTAGTGGTACTTGGATGTTTTCTGTTATATCTCTAGTTATAGTATAAGTTATTGTGTTATCAGTAGAATTGTATTCAGGATTAGCAATAACTTCACCATTGTATCTAATAGGCTCTAAAGTGGTTTGATCATTTACTGTTAACTTTTTGTCTAGATGTATATTGAAGAATTGATTTTTTAGTATTGGTCCAACTGCTGTTGATGTATCAAACCTAGTTCTAATAGTAAATTTTTTGTTTGCTAATGTTTTTGTCAAATCAACAAAAATATCAGGTCTGAAGTTTTCGTTCCTATCTCTTTCTATTAGTTTTTGGATTGCTTCTTCGTTGTCTGCCATTAGTTTGGCTTGGTCTTCTCTTGAAAGTTCATATTTTTCTTCAAATGTGTTAAGTAGTGCTTGGATTTCTTCTAATCCGTTTTTTTCGTCTGCAAGTGCTTTTTTTAGTTCTTTGTCTGCTTTTTGTAGATCTGTTAAGCCTAGTGTTTCTTTAAGCTTATCTAGTAAGCCCTCTTTTTCTTCTTTTTCTTCTGTATTTTCTTTATCTTCTAATTTATTTGAATTATCCTTGTTTAGACTAAGTGCTGATTTTTCGTCTTTATCTTTTTTCATGTTTTCGACTTTGACATCGATTTTTATATCTCTAAGGCCTGGCGTTGTTATTATAAGTTCGCTAGATCCAAAGAGTCCTTCTTTTATTTCCTTATTTACGATTATATTTTTGTCCTTTAGTATATCGTCGTAAGTTAAGGTTTTCTTGTTACCTTTAAAGTCTTCTACTTCGATTAGAAGTCCTTGGCAGTCAAGCTTGCCGTCCTTGTAGATTGCTTTTATTCTGTTTACTACTCTCCAAGCTTTGTAGCCAGGCTTTTCTATTTCCTTTGTTTCTAGGTTTAGATTTTCACTAGCCTTAGCGTTTTGTTCTGCTTGCTTTGCCCTTTCTACTGCTTGGTTAAGTTTGTCTTCTGCTTTTTGTTCTCTTTGCCTGCCTGCTTCGATTATTGCCTTGTCAACTTCTTTTCCTTGTGCAGGGCTTTCTTTTTCTGGTGTTTCAATTATTGTTGATGATTCTTTTTGCCTTGCTGGTGCCTCTTGAAGCTTATTTATTTCTTTGTTAGGTTCTTGTTTTTTTACAGCACCTTTAAGAAATTCATCGTCAATGTCATCTTTTTTAGTCTTGACAGAATCTCCACCTAATATAGAATTGGGATCCACTCTTTCTTCACTTGTAAGTGAGTTATGGTTGTTTTCATCTTCGAGAAGTGATTTTGCTGATACAGCTACTGGACTGAACACTTCTAAAACCATTAATAGAGCCAATAAAAGGCTCATGATTCTTTTCAAAATGTTATTCATTATTACTCTCCTATCTCAATCAGTCTTTGTCTATACTAGGATTTTATGTATTCTCTAGTATTGTTATATTTATTTTAATACAACAATAATAAAGTATCAATACTTTTTTGTAAATTTCTCTTAAAAAATGGCTTGTTGCTGTAATTTTTCGAAAATTTTTTTGCCCTAAATTTTTCTATTATATATTAATTTATATAATGTATACATTTTCACTAGCTGAAAACCCTTAAAATTAGGGATTTTACATATTTCAACATCAATAAATTACAATACGTGTATTTTTATCTCGATTAATTTTGTATTTTATTTATACAATTTTAATTTACAAAAACCTATAGATTCTCTATTTAATCATATTTTCACATTAGTGCACTGACAAGGTATTCATACTTTTTTACTGGAAATTTTTGTCTAAAATTTAAAATATTTTAATTTTTTTGATTTTTTATATGATTTTTGTATTAAATTAGTGTTAATTTTTCTTTTTTATGTTTCAGGTCTGCTACTAAATTTTAATATGGCTTTAATATTTCTCCATCTTTGTAATACTTCCTTAAAATTTTTCGTGGAAAATTTTTTTATGCTTTTTTCCGCCCTCACCTATTTATTATTAGTTATTAATTTTTTGGTCAAAACTAAGCCCCCTCTATCTTTTAAATTTTTTCACCTACAATATATAGGTACATAATAGAAAGAATTTGAAAAAGATACTATATAATAGAAGGAATTTGATTTTTTTATGTGATTTTTAAATATTTTCATATTCGCCACGAATTTTTGCCAAAAAAACCTGCTAACAAAAGTCAAGCTTAACCTGAAATTAATTTCAGGTTATTTTTAATTATTTGAATAATTAAATTAGTGCATGGCAAACAAGCCTAGGA
>NZ_HE978567.1:207697-217290 GCF_000311825.1 Peptoniphilus grossensis ph5
AAATATGCAAGCAAACTTTTTTAAGCTCACTTGCATTTAATTCTTTTTTTATTCGTATCTCAAGGCTTCTATTGGATCCATTTTTGCTGCCTTGTTGGCTGGATAGTAGCCAAAGAAAATTCCTATTAGCATGGAGAATCCCACTGCCACTATTATGGCGCCAAGGGAAGGAAGTGTCCTTGCCTTTAGGATGCTGGACCCGATTATTCCTATGATGGTGCCAAGGGCTATGCCGAAGATTCCTCCGATTATGCAAATTATTATGGATTCGATTATAAACTGCTTTCGTATATCTCCACGAGTTGCCCCCAGTGCCTTTCTTATGCCAATTTCCTTTGTTCTCTCTGTTACTGACACGAGAAGGATATTCATTACGCCAATGCCACCTACTAAAAGGGAGATGGCTGCTATGGCTCCTATGGCTATTTGGATTGATGACATGGCAGAATTCATCTGTGCTATCTCGCTTTTTGCTGAGTAATATGCCACTTCTGCCCGAGGATTGTCGGCGTAAAATTTTGCGTTTAGTTCGTCACTTATTGCCTGTGCATCTTCTTCTATGCTGTCGGGGTTTTTAAGTGTCAATGCTAAATCATAATAAACTGTTCTGGGTTCACTTAAAAGTTCTCTGTCGCCTGTGGTCCTTGGGATGTAAAGTGTGGAGTTTGCTCCGTTTAGAGATTGACCCATGACGGACATTTCTTCGTACTCATAGACACCAATAATCGTTGCAACTATTAGCTTGCCGTTGACTTCAATTTTTGCCTCTCTGCCCAAGACTTCTGGTGCCGTCACTTTATAGACCTTTTCTAAAACTTTGTCTGATATTACTGCCACGGACTTGCCACGAGCGACATCTTCTTCGTTTAAAAATCTGCCCGCAATCATCTTTAGTTTAAAAAGATTTTTTTCTCCCTCAGATGTGGAAGATATGGATACTGCTTCTTTGTTTCTACCATCTTTTACATAGCCTTGTCCACTTTCTCCATGATAGATTAACTCCTCTATTCTCCTGCCCTTTTGAGCCTCTAAATATTTTAGTATATCTTCTGTGAAGAAATCACTTTCACTTAATTCGCCGCTGTCATAATCTGCGTTTTTTGGTTTTACATAGAACTGGACTGCTGTGTTGGCTATGGAGTCAAAGGCCTTGTTCACTGATTTTGTCAGGGCGTCACCTATGGTTGTGATGCCTATTACTGAGCCTATGCCTATTATTATGCCAAGCATGGTCAAAAAAGATCTTAATTTATTTGATTTTAGTCCTTCCAAGGAGAGTTTTATTGTTTCTAATAGGTCCATTAAATCTCCTCCAAATTCCCGTCAGTCATCTTGTAAATCCTAGTGGCTTCTTCTGCCAGTTCAAGATTGTGGGTGATGACTATTATAGTCCTCTTCTCCACTTCGTTTAGCTTGTGGAATAAATCCATGACTGTCCTGCCTGTCTTGGAGTCTAAGGCTCCCGTTGGCTCGTCTGCCAAGATTATGTCGGGATCATTTGCCATGGCTCTCGCTATTGCCACCCTCTGCTTTTGCCCTCCAGATAGTTCGTTGGGAAGGTGGTTCATCCTGTCCTTCATGTCAACTATTTCAAGTAGCCTTTCTGCCCTTTCTGCCCTCTCTTTTTTGGGGACTCCTGCATAGGTCATGGGGAGTTCTACATTTTTTAGGGCATTGGACCTGGGTATGAGGTTAAAATTTTGGAAGACAAAGCCAATTTTTTTGGATCTATAGGCTGAAAGTTCGCTATCCTTTAGGGATGATATGTCAACTTTATTTAGCTCGTAATAGCCTGATGTCTGCCTATCTAAGAGGCCTATAATGTTCATGAGGGTGGACTTGCCTGAGCCCGACTGTCCTACTACAGATACAAATTCGCTCTCATTGACATCAAAGTCTATGCCGTGAAGGATTTCCAGTTCATTTTCCTTGCCTATGTTAAAGGATTTTTTGATGCCCTCCATTTTTATCAGCTTATTTCTCATCTTTTTCTCCAGCTTTTTTGTCTGCCAAGTCTGCATCTACTACTTTTACTAGGCTTCCCTCGCCATAGCCGCCAGATGTGGCAAGGACTTTGTCATTTTCCTTTAAGTCCTTAGATTTTATGGCAGTTTCTGCGTCATTGGAAAGTCCCAATTTCACTTCCACTTTTTGGATTTGGTACTTATCCTTACCCATATCCTTTAGGGCGAGGATATAATTTTTGCCATCTCTTTCAAAGACTGCATCTGTTGGCACTTTGAAGGTGTTCTTTTCTTCGCTCATGATGTATTTTACTCTAAGGGTCATGCCTGGTGCTAGTTTGCTTTCTTGCCCCTCATCTAATTCAATAGTTGTCTTGTAGAGAACTTCTCCCGTTTTGTTGTCGGCAGAGGCTGGCATTGGCACTGGATCTATGGAAATTACCTTGCCCTTATAAGTTTCGCCCATGGCTGAATCTGATGTGATTTCCACAAGTGTTCCCACTGCCACTGAATTTTTGTCGTATTCTTTTACTTGTGATTCTATCCTCAAGGTGTCAATGGTTTCGATTTTTGCCACTGCTGCCGCTGGCGCTTGCCCTTCCTTGGCATTTACTTCTGTAACTGTGCCGTCAGTTGGAGCCTTTATCAGTGATTTTTCCAATTCTTCTGTCAAATTTTCGATTTCCACCCTGTCTAGGTTGTTGGCACCTGCCTTTGCCGTCTTTAAGTTGTCAGACAGACCAGATATTTCATTGGCAACTTGGGTCTTCGTGGATTCAAGATTTCTCTTGGCACTTTCGTAATTGTCTCTGGCTGTTTCAAGGTTTTGTGCCAGCGTTTTTAATTCGTCATCACGAGCTTTCTGTGATTTTATGGCTTTGTCGGCATCAGAGGATAGGTCTTCCTTGGCTTTTTTCACTTCAAGCCTTGTTCCGTCAACTTGTTTTCCTTGGCCTTCCAATTCTTTTTCCATTGCTTCTGCCTCTGATGTGTATTTTTGCTGGTCAGCCTTGGCAGTGGCAAGGTCTTCTGAAATTCTATTTACTTCAATTTCTACTTCGTTTTGTGTCCTTGTAAGTCTATTGATATTTTCGTTGGCTGATTTTTTTATTTCCTCAAAGTTTATTGCTTCTAATTCGCTTTTTCTATTTACAATTTTTCCTTTAAGTTCATTTATTTTATTTAGATCATTAGGATTTTTTTGTTCTTCAAGGTCTACTTCTGCTTGAAATCCAGAAATTTCAGCTTGTAATCCTGACACTTTTTCTTGAGCCTCAGCCAGTCTTCCCTGTTCTTCCTTAATGGAAATTCCAAGTTCAGTTAGTCTTCTCTTCTCATTATCAAGTGCATTTTGTAAATATGCCTCTTGCCTTGCCTTGTCTGCTGCCAGTGCCCTGTTGTCGGCAATTTTATTTGCGTTTTTATTCATATCATCTTGCAGTTGTCTATATTTTAAGTCTGTCGCCTCTTCTTGGTAGGCAAGATTTTCTCTCGTGCTCTTTTCTGCAACCATGCCTTGGTTATAGGCTTCGTCTAAACTTCTCTTGAAGTCGTCATAGGATTTTTGTGCCGCAAGGTATTGATCCATGGCTTGAGTAAGTGAAGTTTCGGCAGCGACTATGGCTGGATTTTTGCCCGAATCACGACCAGAAATTGCCTCATCAAGTCTTTTTTTGGCAGCAGAAATTTGTGCAGAAAGATTTTTGTCTGTGGCAGACTTTTGTGCCCTTCTTGACTTTAATTGTTGCTCAATGGAAGATGAATCAAGCTGAGCAATAACATCGCCCTTCTTCACCAGGTCGCCCACTTTTACATTTACATGAGTGACAGGAAGTGGCTTTTCTGCAAAAACTTCCACAGAGTTTGAAGGCACAACCTTGCCCTTTTCTGTCACCGAATTAGTTACGCTGCCCTTCTTCAGTGTCACTACTTGGTTGGAAGAAATTATCTCTCCATCTTTGCCACTAAGCTTTCCTGAAATTATTTTAAAAATCAAAAATGCAAGGGCTATTAATAAAATTAGCCCAAAGATTTTTGTAATTTTGTTCTTGAAAATAAAGTTTTTTGTCCTTATGTATAAATTCTTCATATCTACCTCCACAGTCAATTATATAGTAATTTCCTTTGCCTTTGCAATAGTTATAAGCTGCACATTTCTTAAATCTTTATTAAGATTAAGTAAAATTTTTATTAGTGAGTTTTATAAATTATAAAAGATTATATATAAAGATAAAGTTAAGTTATAATGTAGTAGAGGTGATTACCATGGAGATGGTTGTCTTAATTTTATTTATGCTATTTTTATTCCTGGCAATAATTTTTAAAGTCCCAATAGCCTTGGCTCTTTTTATAAATTTAATAGTCCTTGCACTTTACGCTTACAAGAAAAAATTTAGCCCAAGAGAAATTTTTAAGATGATTTTCCTGGGCATAAAGGACACCAAGACAATACTCCTGGTCTTTTCCCTAATAGGAATGATCACTGGCATTTGGCGACTGTCTGGCACCATTGCCTACATAATTTATCATGGGACAGGCCTTATAGCACCGAAGTTTTTTTATGTGGGAGTTTTTATTTTTAACTCTGCTATATCCTTTTTAACAGGGACAAGTTTTGGCACAGCATCAACTGCGGGCATAATTTCCATGTCCATATCAAATGCCATGGGCTTTAGTCCAGTAGTTAGCGGCGGGGCAATTTTGTCGGGCTGTTTTTTTGGCGACAGGTCCTCTCCCATGTCTACATCAGCACTACTTGTGGCGACTCTCACAAAGACTGACCTCTATGTGAACTTAAAAAATATGTTTAGGACTTGTCTTCTTCCTTTTGTTCTTACAATAATAACTTACCAAGTCTTTAACCTTGGCATTGACGCAAGGGTCGACAAGGAGGGCATAAACCTAATAAAAGAAATATTTAATTTCAACGCTTTATTGATTATCCCAACCCTTTCCATCATCCTGCTGTCAATTTTTAAGGTGAGTTTAAAAATAAATATGGTGATTTCCATTGTAATATCAATAATTTTTGCCGCAGTCTTTCAAAATAAAGGGGCAGGCGAAATTTTTAGGGCCCTAATCTTTGGCTTTCACATAGATTCTGAGGCAGGCAAGCTTATAAATGGCGGCGGCCTTGTCTCCATGCTAAAGATGCTTTTAATCGTGGGTATATCCTCTGGCTACTTTGGATTTTTTAAGGAGACAGACCTTCTTGTGGGCGTGAAAAAATATGTAAAAAGACTTTTTGCAAGGCTGCCCAATATGGTGGTCATGTCTATCATGTCCACAGTGATTTCAATTTTTTCTTCCAACCAAACCCTTACCATAATGCTCACTTATGAAATGGCTCGTGAAAGTTACGAGGACAGTGAAAAGTTGGCGCTGGATATGGAAAACTCTGCAGTTATGACTCCCTCCTATATACCTTGGAATATAGCTGGCAGAACACCCCTGGAGATGGTTGGCGCACCAGTTCTCTCCCTATACTTTTCCTTCTACCACCACTATATAGTCCTAGTTAACACCCTAGCTTCTGTTATCGAATTTAGAAAAAGTAAAAAGAGTTGACTTACGGACTTGCAAGGGGCGGAAAATAAATAACGTTTTAAAAGTTTAAAAAATAAATTTTTTTGGCAAAGAAAAACTCAGGCACTGTCATGTGTACCTGAGTTTTTTATTTTCTAAAATTTTAAATCTTAGTAAAGGTTCTTGGTGTTAGTTTGTGCTCGATTATACCCAGCAAAAAGTCTGCCAAGACTGCCATAAGGGCTGTTGGGATTGCTCCTGCTATTATTATTGGGCTGCCGTTGGCTACTGTTATTCCTCTCGTTATGATGTCGCCAAGTCCGCCTGCTCCTATGAAGGTTCCCACTGCTGTCACTCCTATGGCAAGGACTAGGGCGTTTCTTATGCCACCCATTATTATTGATATGGCAAGGGGCAATTCCACCTTTGTCATTAGCTGAAGCTTGGTCATGCCCATGCCTGTTGCTGCGTCAACGAGTTCTGGCGTCACTGAATTTATGCCCGCCACTGTGTTTTTTAAGATTGGAAGGATGGCGTATAAAAATACTGCAAAGACCACTGTGTCTGGTCCCGTTCCTATTAAAAACATGAGTATGGCAAGCATGGCAAGGGAAGGTATTGTCTGCATTACATTGGCAATGCTAATGGTAATTCTTGATAATTTTCTCCTTCTTGCCACAAAAAATCCAAGGGGAATTGCTACTATTGATGCAAATAAAACTCCGTATATGGAAATGAGAAAGTGTCTAAGGAACTGCTCAAAGACATAGGATGAGTTTTGTGCATAGTAAATTATTACATCAGACATTTTTTCCTCCTTCCACAAATTCTTTGTATTCTTTTATTTTATTTTTGTCAACTTTTAGGTCTTCAAAATAATTATTCTTCTTCAAAAAGTTTTCTGCTACCTTTGCTGGCATTTCTAAGTCTTCATCGGCTTGTCTGTTTAGTTCCTGCATGGTTTCTGATGGGATTTGTCCCACAAGTCTCATGATGGTTTCTTCCACTTCTGGATATTTTTCTACTATGGCCTTTGATGCTACTGGTGAGCAGTCGTAAGGTGGGAAGAGCCTCTTGTCGTCTTCTAGGACTACTAGGTCGTAGGATGAAATTTTGCCGTCTGTTGAATAGCCAAGGACTACATCCATTTCTCCGCTGGCAAGGGCTGTGTAGACAAGTCCTATGTCCATGGGATAGATTGTCTTAAATTTAAAGCCGTAAATTTCTTGGAAGGCCTTGTAGCCGTCGCCCTCTCTCTTTATCCAAGCTGTGTCAACGCCAACGCTTACTTTGTCCTTTATTTTTTCAAGGTCTGATACCTTCTTTAAATTGTTTTCTTCTGCAAATTTTTTTGTAACCATAAAGGCGTAGGTGTTGTCAAAGCCAAAGGATGGATACCAATATCTTTCCCATCTCTTGTAATATTCCTTCATTACAACTTCTTCTGCCTTCTTTGGATCCTTTATGGGCTCCATGCCAAGCTCGCCACTAAGTGCTGTGCCTGTGTACATGCCCCCTACCACATTGACATCACCCTTTAACATGGCTATATGATTTAGGACTGATGATGATAGGTTTGTTATAAGTGAAACTTTAAGGTCTGTGTGGTGCTCAATCATTTGCTTTACTATCTCACCTAAGATTTGTCTTTCTGTATTTGAGCCTGTGGCTACAACTACATTGGTCTTGGTATTTCCTCCTAGACCTGGAAGGGTGCAAGATGTTAAAAGCATGGATAGCATTATAAAAATCAAAATTATTTTTTTAAATTTATTTGTTTTTTTCATTATGCCACCCCACTTGTCTTGTTAGGTGAAAGTTTGTCTTCAAGTATGCCAAATAAGAAATCCACTATTATTGCCATTAGGGTTACTGGGATTGTTCCCCAAACAACCATTGGCATTATGGCATTGGTAAGTCCGTTAAAGATAAAGTCCCCAAGTCCACCTGCTCCTACATAGGCTGCAAGAGTCGTCCAAGCAAGGACATAAATGGCAGAAAGTCTAATGCCACTCATAATTACTGGCATTGCCATAGGTATTTGCACTTTAAATAAAATTTGTGACCTGGTCATGCCCATGCCCCTTGCCGCATCTATTAGCTTGTCATTTACTCCTGCTATACCAAGATAGGTGTTCCTCAAAATTGGAAGTAGGGAATATATGAAAAGTGAAACTATGGCTGGCTTTTTGCCCACGCCAAAAATTGGAATCATGAGGGCAAGTAGAGCAAAGGAAGGCACAGTTTGTAGGACTGATGCTATTGCCATGACAATTTTTGCTGCCGTCTTTGATCGTGTCAAAAATATACCAATGGGCACTGCTATTAAAACTCCAAAAAAGAGTGAAATTGAGGCAATAAAAAGATGCTCCAGGGACTTTGACAGGATCTCAGTGCTATTAGTCATTAAGAAATCAAGCATTATCTTCACCTATCTTCTTAGAGGATTCTCCCGATGCATCCTTCATAAGTTTAGATAAATTGTCATCTTCAAAAATTTCTTCAACTTCATCTTCCTCTTCATTTTCCCAAAGGTTTGTGTAGATTGTGTCAACTACTGAGGCTCTAGTTACAAGTCCAACTAGCTTATTTTCAGAGTCAACTACAGGAAGATTTTTTATGTCCAAGTTATAAATGTCACGAATGGCATTCATTATTACGGTGTCTTCTCTTATGGCATAGACCTTTTCCATAACTTCATCAAGAGATTTTATTTTTTTACCAAATCGTCCAATGTCAAACATGCCCACTGCTCCAAGTAGATGATTTTCTTCGTCTGTTACAAAAATTGTGTCTACTCTCTTCTTTCTCATAAGAGCTAGGGCATCATAGGTTGACCTATCTGAAGTCAGGGAAACTGGATCCTTAAGCATAATAGTTTCCACAGTCCTATAAGAAGTCTTGGCTTCGTTTAATTTTTCTTCCCCAAGCATGTCTTCCACATACTTGCTCTTTGGGTTTTTCAAAATATTTTCTGGCGTGTCAAATTGTTCCACATGGCCCTTTTTCATAATTACAATTTTATCTGCAAGGCTAAGTGCCTCGTCCATGTCGTGAGAGACAAAGACTATGGTCTTTCCCATTTCCTTTTGAAGTCTCTTTACAAGTTTTTGTAGGGCGTCTCTAGTTATTGGGTCAAGGGCACCAAAGGGCTCGTCCATTAAAATTATGTCTTGGTCTGCTGCAAGAGCTCTTATTACACCAATTCTTTGTTGTTGACCTCCAGATAATTCTGAAGGATATTTATCTAAGTAAGATAGCGGAAGGTCCACTTTTTCGATTAAATTTTCTGCTATGGGTCTTAGTTTGTCTTCGTCCCACTTCAAAAGTCTGGGGACAAGGACAATATTGTCATAGACAGTCATATGTGGCAAGAGTCCAATTTGTTGAATTACATATCCAATTTGCCTTCTTAAGTCAACGGGATCCATATCCTTAATGCTGACTCCATTTATTAGTATATCTCCGCTAGTTATATCGTTCATCCTGTTGATCATTCTCATGCAAGTAGTTTTGCCCGATCCACTGGCTCCAATAAAACATATAAACTCTCCATCCTTAAATTTTAAATTTATATTTTCAGCTGCAACCTGATTGCCGGGATAGATTTTACTGACATTTTTAAATTCTATCATTACAATCTCTCCTTTTCAGTCTTTTTCTATTATACCCCAAAAGAAGAACTTTCAAAAATTTTGTTTATTAACAAGCTTTTGTGGCTATAATTTTAATAGAAGATTGTATTTTGTTTTAAGGAGGCATATTATGGCTAACGATTATCATGAACCCGCAGCGGAAATGACAAAGAAATCAAGAGAAATTATTAGGGCGATTAATTCCCTAAAAGAAGAAATCGAAGCAGTTGACTGGTACTTCCAAAGAGTTGCAGTAACTGATGACAAAGAATTAAAGGAAATCATGTGGCACAATGCTGAAGAAGAAATTGAACACGCAATGATGACACTTGAATGGCTTCGCCGCAACCAAGAAGGCTGGGACGAACAAATGAGAACTTACTTATTCTGCGAAGGAAATATTTTGGAAGCAGAAGAAAAAAGTAAGGAAGAAGAGGAAGAAGACAAAAAAAGATAAAAAGAAAAAAAG
>NZ_HE978567.1:218237-225418 GCF_000311825.1 Peptoniphilus grossensis ph5
GCCAAAAAAAGTAAATAATTTATCTTTAAAATTTTGCAAGAAAAAACTGCTTAGAGAATAATTTTCTCCAAGCAGTTTATTTTTTCTTTTAAATTTTTTTCATTCTTAAATCTAAATTTTTCTCGTCAATTTTATATTTTGTGTACTCTCTCATTATTTCATAAAGAGTTGATGCAAGTGGAATAAATGCCCACATTCCTACTACTCCAAATAAAGATCCACCAAGTGTAATGGCAACAAGAGTCCAAAGTGATGGAAGTCCAACTTCGTCTCCAACAATTTTTGGATAAATTAAGTTTGATTCAAGTTGTTGAAGAATTACAATTAAGACCAAAAACATAAGAGCCTTTGTGGAATCTTCTATTACTATCATAATAAAGCACATAGCTCCACCAAGGAAGGGACCAATAATTGGAATAAGATCTGTGACGCCAACTATTACCCCAAGGGTTGCCGCATTGGGAATCCTTAAAACAAAGGAAGCCACAAAGGTTGCGATACCTATAAGAGTGGAAACTGTAAGCTGTCCTCTTATGAAACCAAAAAAGTTTTCGTGAAGCAGATGAAATACATGAATTATTTTATTTGCAACTTTATTATTAAAGAAGGAATAACAAATTCTTGTAGCTTGATAGCCAAGTCTTTCCTTATCTGCCAAAATGTAAATTGATGTAATTAGGGCAAGCATAAAGGATACAAGTCCACCTAAAATACTTGATGCAGTGGAAAGAGCACCATTAAGTATTTGTGATGACTTGTCGCTTGATGTTACAAAGCCCTTTATCCTATTAAATATTTCATTCCAGCTTAAATTATCATATTCACTTTGCAACTTGTCTGAATAATTATTTAGGTAAGGTATCTCTCTTGTCTTATCTATTGCCATTTGTAAAAAGCTAGGAAGGGACTTTGTAAGTCCATCAAAGGAATTTATTAGCTGTGGCAAAATTATTGCAGTTATTAGAAAAAATACAAGTATTATAAATATAAAGGAAATTGCAATGGAAATTGTCCTCTTGTGCTTTTGAAATTTTTCATTTTTTATCTTGTCAAAAACTTTTCTCTCCAAAAAGTTTAGAGGTATTTTCATAATAAAGGCAATTACTCCTCCAAGTATGAAGGGACCTAAAATTCCCGCTAGGACTCCAAAGCCTTTGAAAATACTTTTGCTATTTAAAAATAAATAGGCGACAAATAAAAGTGCCAGTCCCAGTAAAAAAACTTTCTTGTAAACTTCGTTTTTAAAGGATAATTTTTTTAAGGGACTATTAATTTTTTCTCTATCTTCTCTTTTTTCTTCCATATTTCTCCTCTATTTTTTTGAAAAGTCGTCAAATAATTTAAAGTAGTCTTCAAAAAAAGATTTTTGCATACTACTTATGCTCTTGACGTAAATTTCAGAAAAATCCATCATGAGCTTCATTTGCCTAGTGAAGATGTCGGCGTAATCGTCAATTATGCCCATAGTTTCTTCTTCCATCTTCTCTTTGTCATAAAGCATTGGCAAATTATTTTTTTTCTTAAATTTTTTCTTCCTGTCATCTTCAAAATTACTTGGATTTACTTCCATAATTATTTCAAAATCCTTGTTGGAGGGCTCATCTTTTTCCTTGTAGTCAATTTCAAGCTTTTCCTCTTTACGAGGAGCCTTGCTATAATCAAGTGGAAGCAAAAATCTTATGGGATTTACTGCCAGAGCTTTCTCGTCCTCCTCCTTGGTAAAGGAAATAACGCCCCTATTTTGGTGCTTGGAAATCTCCTGCAATTTTAAATCCTCTTCATTTTTTGAAGTTGCATTATTTTTTAAATCTTTTTTACTCAATTTAGAAACCTCTCAATACATCAGGTCTAAAGTTTTTCTTTTTCAAAGTTTTTTCAATGGACTTTATTAGAGCCTCTCTATCTTCATTTAAGTTGCCTGCAAGTAGGACATAGTTTGATGCGTGATTGGACCTGAAGACTGTGCCTTCTGAATCCACATGCTCCAAAAATATTTTCATCTCTTCCAAAATTTCTCCTGCATCTGGCATTTTAAATTTGCCAGAGATGTAGTCGGCATAAAGAGGAGTGTTCTTATAAATTCTCATTGTGAGATATCCCAAGAAGTCTGGCTTTGTTTCAGATATAAGTTTGGCAGTTCCAATAGCATTTCTTTCCATGCCATCAACTCCTCCAAGGCCTGCAATAATAGTGATAGAAGTCTTAAAGCCTGCCTCCTTTGCCTTTTTCATTGCAGTGACATATTCTTCATAGCTAATGCCCTTTTGAATCTCTTTTAGGAGGTCCTCGTCACCTGTTTCAAAACCAATGTAGAGCATTTCAAGTCCTTCTTCTCTTAGAGCCTTTAATTCTTCAAGAGACTTTCTGTTAATGTCCTGGGCTGTCGCATAGGATGAAACTCTATTTACATTGGGATAATATTCTTTTATAGTTTTTAAAATTTCAAGTAGATCTTCTGTCTTTAAGATCAAGGCATCTCCGTCAGCCAAGAAAATTCTCTCGAAATAATCTCCATAGGAGCTCATTTCGATTAAATCCTTTTTTATATCTTCAAGAGGTCTAATCCTAAAGTCGTCATCTTTATACATGTAGCAAAATGTGCAAGAATTGTGGGAGCAACCCACTGTTGCCTGAATAATTAGAGACCTTGCCTCACTTGGCGGTCTAAAAACATTTCCGTAATACTGCATATTTCTTCCCTTTCTAATTTTCTATTTTTAATTTTTACCGTGTTTCTTTAAAAGTTGGTCCTTAACTTCCCAAAGTTTTTCTGACAAGTCAACAATGTATTCATTTGGATTGTCAAGTCTCTTTGTTTCTTCCCAAAGGGTGTCAAGTTCTCTCTCCGCCTTTTCCTTTATCTCTTCAAGGCTTGGAAGCTTGTAGACAAGTTTTCCCTTGTCATAAATTTGTACTAGAACCTTCTTGGCTGTGTAGTCAGTTAAGGTTTTTCTCTTCCAAGTGTAAACTGGGTGGAAAATTTCATAATTGTCTTCAGGAATTTCTTCATCCCTTAGGGCAATTACATCTGCCATTGCCTTGCCTGTTTCATTTTCATAAAATCTGTAAAGTTCCTTAAAGCCTGGCGTAGTGATTTTCGCAACATTTTCAGAAATTTTTATCTTTGGAATAATTTTTCCATCTTTACTTACAGTTGCAACTAACTTATAAACTCCGCCAAAGACTGGAGATGATTTTGATGTAATAAGTCTTTCCCCAACTCCAAAGGAATCAAGCTTTGCCCCTTGGTGGAGGATTGTCCTTATAGTGTACTCGTCAAGAGAGTTTGATGCCATAATTTGTGCATCAGGATAGCCTGCATCGTCAAGCATTTTTCTCGCCTTGTTGGAGATGTAAGTGATGTCTCCTGAGTCGATTCTTATTCCCTTAGGTCTAAATCCACGAGGGAGGACTTCTTCGTCAAAAACTTTTATGGCATTAGGTATGCCTTCCTTTAGGGTGTCGTAGGTGTCAACTAAAAGTAGACAGTTGTCTGGATAAACTCTTGCAAAGGCCCTAAAGGCTTCAAGTTCAGAGTCAAACATTTGAACCCAAGAGTGTGCCATAGTCCCAAGAGCTGGCACGCCAAACATCTTATCAGATAAAGTGTTGGCAGTTCCTGCGCAGCCACCAATATAGGCAGCCCTTGCTCCTAAGTTTGCAGCAGAATAACCTTGCGCCCTTCTTGATCCAAATTCAACAACTGGTCTTCCCTTTGCTTGTTTGACAATCCTAGATGCCTTAGTGGCAATCATTGATTGATGATTTAAAGTTAAGAGAACCATAGTCTCAAGCATTTGCGCTTGTATAGCTGGACCTCTAACTGTCATGAGCGGTTCACCAGGAAAGGCAAGAGTTCCCTCTGGCATTGCCCAGACATCGCATTGGAATTCAAAATTATATAGATAATCTAAAAATTCTTCGTCAAAAATATTTTTGCCTCTCAAAAATTCTATGTCTTCTTCAGAAAAGTGGAGATTTTCCATGTACTCGATTAATTGTTCTAGGCCAGCAACAATTGTGTACTCACCGTTGTCAGGTACTTCCCTAAAAAACATATCGAAGATGACAGTCTTGTCTCTCATGCCTTCCTTAAAAAATCCATTTGCCATTGTTAATTCATAAAAATCCACAAGCAATGTGTAATTTTTCTTAACATTATAATTTACCATTTTATACTTCCTTTTCTTCTCTCTACATAAGTAGAGTCCCTTAGTTAATTACATAAATTATATCACATCATAAATATTTTTTGAAAAATTAATGATTTTTAGCCCTTTATTTTAAAATAGGTATTTTTTATAAATCACCAATATTTTTTATGCAGAAAAATTTTTAACTGGCCTACAAATTCTATTATATTAAAAATAAAAATTAACTGTGCTATAATAACATTAGATTGGTAAAGGTGGAATTTTTTGGAAACAATAAAAAGCACTGTGGACATAGAAAGGTCCCTTATAAAAACTTACAGACGAGACATATATAAAAAATTTGTGCAAAGCGTAAATAAGTATGAACTTATAAGCCCTGGCGACAAGATTGCCGTTGCAATTTCTGGCGGCAAGGACTCCCTCACTCTTGCAAAACTCTTGCAGGAATTAAAGAGACACAACAAGGTGCCCTTTGAACTAGAGTTTATAGCCATGGACCCAGGTTACCTTCCTGAAAATAGACAGATGTTGGAGTTTAACTGCGAAAGACTTGGCATACCAGTAAAGATTCACGAGTCTGATGTTTTTTCTGTTGCAGAAAAAATGTCTGAGGGCGGATCTCCCTGCTATATGTGTGCGAGAATGCGCCGCGGCAATTTATACAACAGGGCTCAGGAACTTGGCTGCAACAAGCTTGCCCTAGGTCATCACTTTGACGATGTCATAGAGACTGTTCTTTTAAATATAATTTATGCTGGCGACTTCAAGACTATGATGCCGAAATTAAAATCGCAAAACTTTGAAGGGCTTGAACTAATTAGACCCATGTATCTAGTTCGTGAAGAGGCAATCATTCGCTTTATGAAGTCAACGGGACTATCTGCCCTTGACTGTGCCTGCACTGTGACAAAGAAAAAGTCTGGCAACAAGAGATTTTTTATTAAGGACTTAATCGAAGAACTAAAAAAAGAAAACAAAAATGTAGACATAAATATTCTTCGAGCAACTGAAAATGTAAATATGGAACAAATCTTAGGATTTAAAGAAAAGGGAGAGAGACACGACTTTTTGGAATTTTATTAGGAGGAGATATTAAAATAATTTCTTGTCAAAGGACTTGGTCCTGATCTTAAAAGACTTAAGGTAGTTTAAATAAATTAAAAATAAGGAGGATTTTATGGAAAATTTATTGTCAGTGCCTATTAAAAATGACATTTACTATATAGGCACAAATGATAGAAAGACTGAACTATTTGAAGGCATGTGGCCCCTACCAAAGGGAGTTGCTTACAACTCTTTTCTTGTTAAGGGCGAAAAAAATGTACTTTTTGACTTAGTAAGAGTAAACACAATTGATTCCTATGTGGAAAAAATAAATGAAATAATTGGCGAAGACGAAAAGATTGACTACATTATGATTAATCACATGGAGCCAGACCACACTTCTTCAATTAAATCAATTTTGGAAATCTATCCAGATGCGAAACTTGTTACAAATAAAAAAGCTGTTGCCATGCTAAATAATTTCTATGAAATTACAGACAACATCATAGAAGTTAAGGATGGTGAAACACTAGAACTAGGAGATAAAAAATATACTTTTTACATGACTCCAATGGTTCACTGGCCAGAATCTATGGTAGCCTATGAAGAAACTACAAAGACACTTTTCTCACAAGATATTTTTGGTGGCTTTGGAACTCTTGATGGTGGAATTTTTGACGATCAAATTGAATATGACGCTCACTATCACGAAGAAACAACAAGATATTTTATAAATATAGTTGGAAAATATGCAGCACAAGCCCTTAAAGCCTTAAATAAATTAGCTGACCTTGATATTCAGTTAATTTGTCCAGATCACGGACCTATTTGGAGAGAAGATCCTAAGAAAATAATTGACATCTACACATCTCTTGCTAAACAAGAAACTGTTGACGGATGCGTTGTTATCTACGGCTCAATGTATGGAAATACTGAAATGATGGCAGAAGCTGTGGCAAGGGGACTTTCTGAAGGCGGACTTAAGAATATCAAGGTCAGAGACATCACAAAGACTTCTAACTCCTATCTTTTATCAGACATTTGGAGATACAAGGGTGTAATCATAGGATCATGCTCATATGACAATAATTTGTTCCCACCAATGGATTATCTAATGACAGAAGTTTCTCACCAAAGAATGAAAAATAATTATTGGGGAATTTTCGGATCCTACTCTTGGTCAGGGGGCGCTCTTAAAACCCTAAAGAAATACATGGAAGATGGCAAGTACGATGTACTTGACACACAACTAGAAATCCAAGGTGCAGCAACTGAAGAAGAAATTAAAAAGCTTATTGAATTTGGAAAAGAAATGGCTGCAAAAATTTTAAACAAATAAAAAATTAATCGTCACGAATTTTGTGGTGACCCCATAAAGTTGGACCTAATACCAGGACTAGTAGTTTGCTAGCTCTGGTATTATTTTATTACTTTCCACCCCTAGGGGTGGAATTTTTATGCTGCATTCTTTTCTCTATATTCCACTGGACTTAAATATACTAATTTTTCTTTTATTCTATCTTTATTGTAATATTCCATATATTCTTCTATTGTGTCTTTCAATTCTTCATATGAATAGAATTTTTTTCCGTAGTATATTTCTTGTTTTAGTATTCCAAAGAAGTTTTCCATTGGTGAGTTATCTAGGCAATTGCCTTTTCTTGACATTGATTGGGTTATTCCTTCTTTTTCTAGTCTTGATGTGTATTGTTTTACTTGGTAAGCCCATCCTTGGTCTGAATGAAATATCCTCTTATCATTGTTCGTGTTTGTTATTTCTATTGCTTTTTTTAAGGCTTTTAGTATTGGTTCTAATGTTGGTTGTTTTGATATTTCATAGGATATGATTTCTCCATTATACATATCTAGATATGGGTTTAGATAAAGTTTTTTTACTTGATAGTTTCCTGATTTATCTTTTTCTAGATATTTAAATTCTGTTGTGTCTGTTGTTATTTGTGTATATGGTCTTTCTACTGTAAA
>NZ_HE978567.1:226552-317465 GCF_000311825.1 Peptoniphilus grossensis ph5
TTTTGTCGTGGCGATTTTTTTGTGGCTTCTTACAGATTTTTATGTAAATACAAATTTTCTTGGACTTGTGAAATTTTATTTTATGAATTGTATTTAAAAAAATATAATTTATTTGTGTGACAAAAATTTTTTTCGCAATTTTTTTGTGTGGCAATTTAATTTGCAACTTATAACTTAAAAAGAACATAAAAAAAGAATGCCTTTATTTTCTAAATAAATGACATTCTTTTTAAATATCCAATTCCATCCAACTTAAACTTTTTGGTTCAATCACTACTATCACCTTTATTCTTATTTTACCAAAGCCTTATATAAAATAAATATTTCTCGCATTCCCAACTCTAAGTCTGCGTACCATTTTATATAAAAACTAAGAGTAATATCTAAACAAACTATTTACCATCAATTATTTTAAAAGTTATACTATTAAAAATTCTTTATCGTCCATAAAAAACTATTCGATTTATATAAAAGTCTTGGCATTTTAAGTCAAAACTTGTAAAATTCATAAAAATCAAAAACATTTTTACTGATCTTGGATGGAATTGTCATGTTTCGCCAAATAAGAAACTTCACAATAATTCTATTCACTTCAACAAGTTAATCTTATTTGGTACTATCATTATACCATACTAAATTAAATTGTAAACACTTTTTGCAAAAATTTTTAAAAATTTTTTATAATTTTTTGTAGTATAATGAAATTACTAAAAGGAGGCTAAAAATGAACACATTGATCGGCTACAAGAGATGTAGCACTTGCAAAAATATAGAAAAATTATTGGAAGAAAAAAATATTTCCTACGACTACAGAGAAATCGACAAGGACCTCTTGTCTGTTGAAGAGCTTAAAAAAATAAAGGACTTGGCAGAAGTTGACATCTTTAAACTATTTAACACATCTGGCGTGAGGTATAGAGAGCTTGGACTAAAGGACAAGAAGAAGGCCATGACTGAAGAAGAAATTTTTGAGCTCCTCTCTACAGATGGCATGCTAGTAAAAAGACCAATCCTTTTGACAAAGGGCAAAGCCTTTGTAGGTCCCCAAGTAAAAAAATATTTAGAGAGTCTATAAAATTAAATAAAAAATTTAAAGAGTGCAAGAAAAACTTGCACTTTTTCTATGCAAAAAAATACCAGAGCCTAAGCCCTGGCATATAATTTATTCATTTTTTAAAAATTTGTCTATCTCTAGGGCGTCTGCTGCCTTTATTAGGACTGTGATTTTGTCGCCCAAAAGGATCAAGTCGTCTGCTGTTGGAACGATTTCTGTGCCTTCTCTTTCTATTGACATTATTATTAGGTGCCTTGGGAAATTTATTTCTCTCAGGCTCTTTCCTATTATTTTTAAGTCGCCAGTGATTGTGTACTCGAAGACTGAATAGTCGCCAAGCTCTCTTTCTTTTGGACTGAGTAGGTTTTTGTCCCTTAGTTGTCTTTCGAAAAGGGTGTCATAAATTGGGGCAACTTTTAAGATTTCTGCCACATAATAGGAGACCACGACGACTATGGATAGGGCAATTAAGTGGTCAAAGGTCTTGGTCATCTCTGTTACTAAGATCACTGAAAGGATGGGACTTCTCACTACTGATGCTAGGATTCCACTCATGCCCAGTATTATGAAGTTGACATAATAGGGATCCAGGTCAAGGTTCTTTCCAAGTAGGGCGAATATTAATGTTCCGCAAGATCCACCTATGACTAGGACTGGCAAAAAGATTCCGCCTTGGACTCCTGAGCCGTAGCAAAATGTTGTGTAAAATAATTTCACAAGAAGGATTGCCAAAATATATTTTACTGCAAATTCTTCCTTTGCCATTTTTTCTAGCAGTCCATGTCCGCCGCCTGTTCCTTCAAAAAAGCTAAAGCCAATTATTATTGTCACACCCATAAGTAGGGCGTACTTTAAAATTTTTGAATCTATTTTTTTGAAGAGGTCTTGAAATTTTGTTATTAGTAAGTTATATAGTCCTCCAACTAAACCTGTGAGGATTCCAATTAGTATTGCCAGCCAAATTAAATTCATGGGTAGGGACTCTGTCACGAAGAAGGAGAAAGATGTTTCCGCCCCCATTATGACAAAGGACACATAGTTGGCTGTTATTGATGCTATAAGGGCTGGCAAGAGGACATACTTTGAATAGGTCTTGTGAAGCTCTTCTATGGCAAAGATGCAGCCTGCCATGGGGGCGTTAAAGGCTGCGGCAAGTCCTGCTGCTGCCCCTGCTGTTATCATGTATTTTATTTCGTCGGGAGGTCTTTTCAAGGTCTTGCCTATAAATTTTGCTGCTGCGCCACCCATTTGTATTGATGGACCTTCTCTTCCAAGGGAAAATCCCATGAGGTTACCCAGTCCGCCACCCACTATTTTTGATACCAAGGTTGGGACTTCATCCATATTAAATTTGCCAAGGATTTCGCCACGAATTTGTGGTATTCCACTGCCGCCTGATAGGGGCGCCCATTTTAAGAGCCTATAAATTATAAAAGATATTATTATTGCAAGGACAATTAAAATCAAAAGGGACTTTATACTAAATTCGCTGTATAAAAATTTTCTGTAAGAATCCATTTTCATTATTACAAACCTGTAGAGAACTGAAAAGAGTCCTGCGAAGGTCCCCACAATTAGGGAGTCAAATAATATTCTAAATATTAATTTGCTTTTTTGGTTAAAATCATCTTTCATTCCTTGCTCCTTTTATTAAATTATTCCAATCTTCTTCACTTAATTTTAAAATTTCTATATAATTTTTTTCTCTTTCTATTTTATTTGGGACTGTGTAAAAATTGAAGTTGACTTTTTTTATCTGGCTGCCATCTATGTCTGCTATGACCTTAAATTTTTTGGACTTGACGAGATTATATAAGCGGGCGTTTATGTGAGTTAGCTCGTCGTGATAGATGAGCTTATTATTTTTGGGATAGTAGCTCATCCTGAAGTTTCTGTCATCAATCTTGCCCTTAATAGTTTTTAGGCTTTCATTTTCTTCATGCTCAATATAAATATGCCTGTGGGGCACTTTTAATTCAAAGTCCTCCTTTATTTTTAGGCTGTACTTTTTGTCAGCTGACTGAAGTTTTAAGAGGTTTAGGTTCTGGTCAGTATCCATGTAAAATACTATGTCATCTCTATTTTTTAGGTCACCTGAAATATTTTTAAATTCTTTTTCCAGGATTTTGCTTATATAAGTGTAGGGAAAATAATTTTCTTCTCTATAAAATTCTTCCACCTTATTCATAAGTTTTTCTAGGTCCTTGGACTTCACCTTGATTTCAAATTTATTGTCTGAAATATTTTTCACATGAGTTGTCCTTATTATTTCCGTCCACTCTTTTTTACAATATTTTTTTAGCTCTGAATTTTTTTCAGAAAAGGAAACTGGTGGGAGAAATAATTTTTTGTTGTCTATGTCGTAGCCCAGATCACTTAGGACATGAGAGTCGCGAGAGAGGTTTACCATAGTGTTCCTGTCAATGTATAGGGGCAGGTGGGACAAGTCATCTCTATAGAGATAGACATCGCTATTTACAATTTTTTCGCCAACTGTCTCTATATTATTGTCTTTTTCTCTTCTCTTCATGAAATATCTGGACTTATTACTTGCGCTTTGAAAGTTTATAATATTTAATTTGTCGCCACTTATGCCTTGACTGTTTAGCCTTATGCCATAGTCGCCGGAGGTCTTCACCCTTTCGAAAATATCTGACAGACCAAAGTCTTCTATGTAATCATCGGCAAAGGCAAAAATTCTGTCGTCAATGGTGTAGAGAACTTCTGCCACGATTTTTTTGGGATAGCGTCTAAAGCTTGTCAGGCTCCAAAAAATCCCTCCAAGTAAAATTAATATTAAAAAAATGCTTTTCTTTTTCATATCATCACTGCTTTTTATATATTAAGTATAGTTTACAATAAAACTTTACTTTATTGCAATAAAAAAGGCACCTGTGGTGCCAAATTTTACATATCTATATTTTTTCTCCACTTGCCAAACTTGTAGTAAATTGCCATCAATAAGAAGTTTGCAAAGTAAGACACTGGATAGATTATACTTATTACTCTTATGGAGTTAAATATTGGCATTGCAAAGTAAACTACTACCAGCCTCAAAATGCAAATTGTAAGTAGAGAAATGATCATTGGACCCATGGCATGTCCGCTTCCTCTTATGAAGCCAGAAATGGTTTCTGAAAGTCCAAAGAACCAAATGCCAAGACTTATTATCTTAAGGAAGTCGGCACCATAGGCCACTACATCTGGGTCTGGATTAAATATTGCAATAAGTGGTTCTGCCAATGTAAAGGCAATTACCGATAGGACAGCAGAGATTCCAAAGACTATTAAAAGGGAAACTTTCAAGCCTTCTCTTAGTCTATCGAATTTTTGTGCCCCAAAATTTTGTCCTGAGAAAGTTGTTGCCGCAAGGGCTATAGCTTGAAGGGACATAAATAAAAATCCGTCAATCCTTCCTTCAGCTGCAACACCTGCAATGGCATCGGCACCAAAGTAGTTGATCTTTGCCTGGAAAATTACATTTGTAAAGGACAAGAGTGCTGTCTGCACTCCCGTAGGTATGCCCACATCAAAAATTCTCTTGGCTTCATGCTTGTGAAGTTTTATTTCTTCTTTTCTAAGCTTATAAGACCCGTCTGTCTTTAGTAGTGAATAAGTAACTAGGATTGCTGATACAACTTGTGATGCTAGTGTTGCTATGCCTGCTCCCAAGACTGACATATGAAGCCATCCTACTAAGATAAGGTCAAGGACAATATTTACTATAGCCGACACACACAAGAAGTTAAATGGTCTCTTGGAGTCCCCAGTGGCCCTTAGGATAGATGCCCCCATGTTGTAAATTAAAATTGGAACAGTGCCCATGAAGAAAACTCGCATATAAATTGTGGCATCATTAAGAATTTCTGGCGGCGTGTCCATTATTCTTAGGAAGAAGGGCGTCGTTAGATAACCAAAAATTGTTATAAAGAGTCCTGATGCCAGTCCAAGAAAGTAGGAAACACCTACAGATTTTTTTAAAGCCTCTCTGTCATTTGACCCATAGTATAGGGAGATGACCACAGATGCACCAGTGGTAAGGCCCAAGAAAAGTCCAATTAGTAAGTTGGAAACAGGTCCCGTTGCACCAACTGCTGCCATGGGATTTTTGCCAGCGAACCTACCAACTATCATAAGGTCGGCAGTGTTATAAAGCTGTTGCAAAAAGTTTGTGAGAAGTAGTGGTATTGCAAATTTTATTAGACCTTCAACTATTGAGCCTTCTGTCAAATTTATATTTCTGCTGATTTTTTTACTCATCCTTGTACCTCACAATCCCAATATATATTTTCTTAAGCTCTCCCACATTGCTATTCAAAAGCTCACCCTTTTTTATATCGGATATTGCGTAGGTAACATTACAAGCCACACAATTGCCATATTCTTCGCCAGTGTCTGCGTCCATGCCAGAAGGTATGTCCACTCCAATTATATAATTGCCGTGAATATTTATGGCATCAATTAAAGACCTATAAAATTTATTTAACTTCCTATTGAGTCCTGTGCCGAAAATTGCGTCTACAGTAATTTCATTTACTTCAATGGATTCAATTAGTTCGTCAAAATTATCATCTTCTATATATTTTACATCTGTAAGTTTTTTTATTATTTCTAAGTTTTTGGAAAATTCTTCGCTCTCCTTGTCGCCAACAACAAAGACTTCCACGATTTTTCCACTGAGAATTAAATGTCTTGCGATGACAAGACCATCGCCACCGTTATTTCCCTTACCGCAAATTATCGTAAAGGAATCGTACTGATTAATTTCGCGGAAAATTCCCATTCCTGCGTTTTCCATTAAAATAAGAGAATCAATTTTAAATTCTTCTATTGTTCTCTTCTCTAGTTCAATCATTTTGTCTCTTGAAATTGTCACAGTAATCCCTCCCTGCTCTTATTATATGCTATTTAGTAAAAATTGACACCACATTATAAAAATTTTAAAAATTATATTTGACTTCTTTCTTTTCATTTAAATTTTTAATTTAAAATTTTTGTCGCCAAGAAATTTTTTAAAAAATATATTAAAATTATTCCTCTATCAAAGTCTCTCAAATAAAATTTTTCTCGCCAATATTTTTTTGTAATTTTTCGCAAGGACAATATATTACAACAAAAAGTGTCAAAATGCAAAAATTTCACAGAAAAAATTTTTTAAAAATTTATAGAATTTATTTGTTGATATTTAATATCATTTGTCTTATAATTGGGTTAAGGATAATACTTATCAAAATTTTAATAATCACACATAAAATATAATTAAATAATAAAGGAGGACTTATGACAAATTATCTTACTATTGCCGAAAAGGCAAAGCCCGAATGCATAAATTGTGCTCACGAGATTTTTGAAAATATTTCAAAAAATTCACTTAGCAAGAGCCTTGATGAGATGAAAAAACAAATTGATGACCTAAACACCTTCCTGTATACATATTTCCTAATTACATATAACAAGGATCTAACAGATATACACGATGACTTCACCCTTAAATTAAAAAAGGCAGAAGACAAGTCAGCTCTCAAGTATATTGCCAAGGATTTAATAGAATCTTACTCCAATTCCCTTCTCGATGAAATGGATTTTTCCAGAAACGAAATAATTGACAAGGCTTTAAAAATTATAAACAGCGAATATACTTTAGGCTTAAACCTAGAAGAGCTTGCAGAAAAACTTCACCTATCAAAAAATTATCTCTGCTCACTTTTTAAAGAAGAGACAGGATACACTTTTTGCCAATATTTAAATACCCTAAAGACAAACAAGGCGAAAAAACTTCTCTTAGAGGACAAAAAAACTTTGGAATACATAAGTTATGAGTGTGGATTTTCTTCACAGCCTCATTTTACTATGACCTTCAAAAAGTACACTGGCAAAACTCCTAGAGAGTACAAGATGAGCGTCGCTCCTTAATAATCCAATATTGAAATCCTCCATCATTTGCTATAATATAAAGTGATTGGAGGATTTTATGCTTTTTAATTCACTTGAATACTTAATTTTTTTGCCAATAGTTGTAATTTTTTACAATTTATTGCCACAAAAACTTAAAAATATATTTTTGCTCTTGGCAAGCCTCACTTTTTATAGCTTTTGGAATGTGAAATACACCCTCCTCATGGTCTTCTCAATATTTGTTACCTACATGACAGGTCTTTATATTGAGAAAAATAGAGGGCAGGTTAAAAAAATGAAGCTTGCTGTCTTTTTGTGCTTTTTTATAAATTTGGGCATACTCTTTGTCTTTAAGTACTTTAATTTCTTTGCTGACCTCTTAAATAATTTTTCTGGCAAAGATTTTAACCTGGCAATTGATGTCCTCCTTCCCGTTGGGATTTCCTTTTACACCTTCCAGGCTCTGGGATACACAATTGATGTCTACAGAAAGGACATAAGGGCAGAAGAAAATTTTATTGACTACGCACTTTTTGTCTCCTTCTTTCCACAACTTGTGGCAGGGCCCATTGAAAGAAGTGTAAATTTACTTCCACAGATAAAAAAACCTAGAAAATTTTCCTACGAAAACTTAGTCAAGGGTCTTGTCCTATTTTTTTATGGAATGTTTTTGAAGTTAATTATTGCCGACAGGGCAGCAATTCTCGTCAATGAAGTTTTTGGAAATTACAATAATTTTTCTAGGGAGATCTTAATCATCTCTGGGATTTTATTTACCCTACAAATTTATTGCGACTTCTACTCCTATTCCATAATGGCTAAGGGATCTGCAAAAATCTTAGGCATTGACCTAATGGACAACTTTAAGGAGCCACTTTTATCTAAATCCATTACAGAATTTTGGAGAAGGTGGCATATTTCCCTATCCACTTGGTTTAAGGACTACCTCTACATTCCCCTTGGCGGCAACAGAAAGGGAGACCTTCGCAAATATTTTAATCTTCTTGTGGTCTTTCTCGTAAGTGGACTTTGGCATGGGGCAGAACTTTCCTTTGTCCTTTGGGGTCTCATCCACGGAGTCTTTAATGTCCTTGAAAATATTTTGGGCATCAATAAAAAGTCTAAGAGAAATATTTTATTAGACAGCTTGAGAAGAGTCCTCACCTTTATAATTGTTGTCTTTGCCTTTATTTATTTTAGGGCAGAAAATATTCATCACGGCAATGAATATCTCCTTGCAATTATAAATAATCCAAGATCTTTAAATTTAATGGAGGACCTTTCTAAGACTAAATTTGGCACAGCAAATATTTATCCCCTTCTTGTTGGCATAGCCATTTTATTTATCTTTGATGTGCTTAAGTACAAGAAGATAAATTTAAGCGAAAAAGTTTTAAAAATAATTCTCCCAATAAGGTGGATAATTTATCTTGCCTTTATCTTTGCCATAATAATTTTCGGCGTCTATGGTCCAGAATTTTCTGAATCTGCCTTTATTTACTTCCAGTTCTAGTTTTGTAGGTGATAAAATGAAAAAATTTCTAAAAATTTTAAAATCAATAATATTTATTGCCCTAATAATTTTTGGCAGCCTAGAGCTAAATAATCTCTTTATGAGAAAGTCCCTGGCAAAGCCTTGGGACATGGGAAATAAAATTGGCGGCTTTTTTAACGAAAGCGAGGATTATAATGCCATGTTTTTTGGGACAAGCCACTCCTACTGTTCCTTTGAACCCCTAGTGATTTATGAAAAGACTGGCGTGAAGTCCTATGTCCTCGCCTCACAAAGTCAGCCCTTAAGGATCACTGCCTCCTATGTAAAAGATGCTCTTAAAAGAAAAAATCCAAGTGTCATCTTTGTGGACATTCAATCAGCAATTTATAGGATCACAGAAGATTCCAGCGTGGTAAATTCTTATTCAGACTACATGCCTATGTCAAAAAATAAAATTGAAATGATTGCAAAAAAAGTTCCCAAGGGCTTTAAGACTCAGGCTCTCCTCCCTCTTGTGGCTTACCACAGCAGGTGGGATGAATTAAAGGATGAAGACTACGACTTTGACAAGGCTTCCTACGATGACTACTTAAAGGGCTATGTCCTCTTAAAGGGTCAGAGCAAAAACTTCAAAAACAATGAAGAAGCCGAGATAAATAAGTTTAGAAAGTCCGCTCTTGCCTATGATGAAAAAACTTATTTTAAGTTTAATATGGATGCCCTTGACGAAATAATTGACCTGGCAGAGAGAAATGGCGTGAAATTATTTTTCGTCAAGACTCCCATCTACGATTACGACTTGTATAGCGACAACATAAAAGTAATTGCCAAGGAAATAGAGGCTAGGGGTGCAAGCTTTATCGACTTCAACGACTTTAATGAAGAGATGAATTTATCCAAGGAAGATTTTTACGATCCCCACCACTTAAATGTAGTAGGCGCAGAAAAGTTTAATTTATTTTTTATAGACTACATGAAAAAGGAGGGCGTCTTCCAAGAAAATTTGGCTGATGATAAGGCTTGGTTTAAGGATATTAAAAGCTACGATATAAATAAATGGTGATAGACAGAAGCTTAAGGCTTTTGTCTATTTTTTTACAAATCTTTTTTATTCTTGATGAGTTCCTTTATCAACAAGAATGAAGAATCTTTACTAAAAAATAAAAATATAACCTTTTTACTATAAATCTTGATTTTTCTTAAAAATAATAATAGAATAAGTTTAAGGAGGTTAATATGACTATAAGGGATTTGGAAATATTTATCGAAGTTGTTAGGGCAAAGAATATGTCTAACGCTGCAAAAAATTTAAAAATTTCGCAGCCAACTGTCTCCCATGCAATTTCGCAAATAGAAAACGAGTACAATGTAAAATTGTTCGATAGGATTTCAAAAAAGTTATACATAACAGATGTTGGCTTAAGGCTTTATGATTTTGCCCTAAATATCTTGGAACAATTTGAAGATACTGTTGTTTTTTTGCAAAGTTCATCTACTGCTCACAACATAAATCTTGGTGTGAGTTCAAACTTTAGCTCTCAATTTTTGCTTGAAATAATCGACGATTATGAAAAGAAAAAAGAAGATGTAAGCCTAAGGGTATATGTTGATTCACGCGAAAAAATAATTGAAAAATTAAATTCTGGCGTTATAAATCTTGCCATAATAGATGGCGATGCTGGCATTTGTGATAATTCAGCTGAGTCCTTCTATGAAGATGAAATTTTTATAATTTCCTCAAAGGATTCTGACATCAAAGACAAAGAAGTCCTTGACGCAGAAGATTTGAGAAACAAAAAATTTGTCCTTGGCGATTTAGATGATAATTCTAAAAAAATGCTTTTAAATTTCCTTCGTGAAAGAGGCATACCAATTGATTTAAAATTCATCTGCCAAAACAAGGACATGGTTCTAAATATTGTAAAAAATTCTGACGCTCTTTCCATAGGCGCATCTTCATCCTTTAAGGACGAAGACCTTGTTAAACACAGACTAGAAGACCTCTCTATTAAGAGAACTTACTACATGGTCTACCACAACGACGCCTTCCTAAAAAAGGACATGAAGAATTTTGTGAACTTTGTAAAACATAAATTTAGTAAAAAGTAATAATGGAATTAAAATTTTTAGAATCGCTACAAAGTCTCCACTCTCCAATACTAAATTATATTATGATTTTTATAACTAGTCTTGGGAATGGAGGATTTATTTGGATTGTTGCTGCAATATTTTTGCTCTTTCAAAATAATAACAAATTAAAGAGAGAGGGCTTTAGCCTTGCAGTAGCTCTTATTATTTTTTCTGTCTTTGGTCTCTTGATTTTAAAGCCAATAATAGCGAGACCGAGACCCTTCACAGTAGATGATGTGGCAATCTTAATAAGGGAGCCCATGGGATATTCCTTCCCATCGGGACACACTGGCTCATCCTTTGCCGCTGCATCTGTAATTTATTATTACAACAAAAAAAGAGGAGCCCTTGCCCTAATCTTAGCAGGACTCATTGCCTTCTCCAGGATGTATCTCTTCGTGCATTATCCCAGTGATATAATCGCAGGACTGATCCTGGGCCTTATTGCAGGAAGGCTTGCAATAAAAATTACCCGTGAAATTTTAAAAAGTTCAAGAAAATAAAAAAATGCCCCGTATTAATTACGGGGTAAATATTTTTCTGCAATTTTTATATTTAATTCTTCGCCAAGACCTCCATAGATCTCTTGGTACTCTTCATAGACTCCCTTTAGCCTCTTTAGGTTAAAATCTATTGCCTCCTTGTCATCAAGCATGTCAAGTTGGTTAAGGGGAAACCTGTCAAAGATCATGGATATTTCTATTTCTAGGTCCTCTCTCATGTATTGCAAGTTTTCACTACTTATGTCAAGCTCTCTTGGTCTATCTCTCTTTAAAAATTCTAAAAGACCATCCTCGTCGCAGTTTTTAAAAAGTTCCTCTGCCCTTTCAAATTCCTCAGCTGGAAAATCATTTAGGCTTGGGCTGTAATAAAAGATAACTTCCCTAAAGATGTCCTCGATTTCCTTTCTCTTTTCATCAGAAATTACAGGACCACTATCTCTTGCGTACTTATCTTTATTTTCCTCACGAAGTTCTTTAAACTCTCTCTCAAATTCTTCTTCAGATTTTCTTTTTGCATCTTCAGGAGAAAACTTGTCCAATAATTTTATGTTCCTCCTGACTTTTCTTATATTTAAATTTAAGCTATCCACAAAATTTTCTAGGTCGCCAAAAATTTCTCCGTACCTCTCATAAGTCTTGGGGATCAAATTTATTATTGTATCTTCCTTTACAAAAAGCAGCTCTGAAACTAAAAATTTTAAATAAGATTTCTCCATAACATCACCTTTTCTCTAGACCTAAACTCTATTATATTTGACAATATTAGTCAATGTTAAAAATATTGTAAGAAAAAACTGGAAAATTCATAAAGCCCTTGAGGTCGCTGTAGTCTATGTAGGAAGGAGTCTTATTCCAACCGTCATAGACATGAAGGATTTTTATCTTCATTCCCCTGTAGTCATAAAGGGAGTAGCCAAAAATAACCAGGGAGTGATTTTTGTAGTAGCCAGTGGCAAGATTCATGAGGACTGGATGAAATTTATCTATCTCCTCTTTTACATGAGAATAAAAATTTCCCAGGTAGATGCCTCTCGCCTTTATCTTCATCTTATTTTTCTTAAAATAAGTATTGGCTATACGAGAAATAAAAAAGGGTAGGGTTCCAATTTCTTTGAAGTATCCATTTCTCCTTGCGATTTCAAAAATTTCCCCATAAATTTTAAACTTGTCCAAGTCCTTAAAATAATAATTTATAATTCTCGTAAGGCTGGCAAGGGTGCAGTTCTTTTCTCCATCTTGAAAGTCTCTCTGCAAAAAGTTTGGAATTTCTATTTCACTTGATTCCATAAAAATTGCCTTGGGATAATTTTTTTCTATATATTTATTTAAGTCTGCAATTCTATTTTTTTCCATTACTTCCTCCATCTTACATATACCCATTGTGGGAGATAAAAAATTTTTATGGCAATCTATAAGGCTCAAAAAATTTCTGCCATCTAAATTTTCAAGATCTAAAGCTTTTAAGCCTTTCCTAAAAAGACATAAAAAATCTGCCCCAAGGAGCAGATCTTAAAATATTATATGGCAAGTTTTCCTGCATTAGAAATGTAGGATGAAATTCTTTCCATGGCTGCCAGTGTCTTTTCGTAGAGAAGTCCACTTTCAGGGTCACAGATTTTTTCTCTCATTCTAAGCATGTGATTGTTTCTAAATTGTGTAGCATCCTTTTGAACTAATTCGTTTGAGGATCTCATAAAGGCAACTCTTTCGTCCTTATCTAATTCGCCAAGGGCTGAAGAAAACATCTTTTCAATTACATCATTTATTTCTTTTAATTCTTCAAAGGTTTTATCTGTAAAGGCAAGACTTTGGTCTTCCTTTAATTTTGCAACTTCAGCAATGTTTTTGGAGTGGTCTCCAATTCTTTCCATGTCCCTTGAAATTCTAAGGTAGGCTGCAAAGTTTGCAGAAGTTTGCTCGTTCATTGCAAGACCCAAGGAGTCGATTATAAAGGCGGAAATTTCTTTGTTTAAATAATTTATTACTTCTTCACGCCTAAATATTTCATCGTATTTTTCTTCGTCAAAATTTTTCAAGAGGCTAACTGAATTTTCATAGTTTTGACTTACTATTTCAAGCATTCTTCTAATTTCTGCCTTCACATCAGTAAAGGTAGCTGGTGCGTCCTTGACAATATTTTTGTTGATATATTGTAGAGACATCTCTTCTTGTTCCTTGTCGATACCAGGAATGATCTTGAAGGACAAATCTGCAAGCTTTCTTGAGAATGGGAACAAAAGTATTGATGTTGCAACGTTAAATAGGGTGTGCAAGTTGGCAATTTGTGCCGCCGGCAAGTCTCTTGAAAAACTAATTATTATTTTATCAATTGGAACTATAAAGGAAATAGTTACAAATATTATAGTACCAATAATGTTAAAGAGCACGTGGACTAGGGCTGTTCTTTTGGCATTCTTAGATGAACCAACTGATGACAAGACAGATGTAATACAAGTACCAATGTTAAATCCAAAGATTATATACATGGCTGAGTGAAGTGGCATTACACCTTGGTTGGCAATGGCCTGCAAAATACCAAGAGATGCAGAAGATGATTGGAGTATTGCAGTGATAGCTGTACCTGCAAGTACGCCAAGGATTGGGTTGTCAAACTTTGTCATTAGAGTTACAAAGCCAGGATAGTCTCTAAGAGGTTCCATGGATTCGCTCATAAATTGCATTCCCATAAACAAAAATCCAAGACCAATTACAGCTTGACCAATGTATCTTTTCTTTTTGTTTTTAGAAAATGTATTTAGCAAAAATCCTACAAAGGCAATTATAGGAGCCAGTGTAGAAATATTTAGGGCAACTAATTGTCCAGTGATAGTTGTACCAATATTGGCGCCCATTATAATTCCAACTGCTTGATAAATTGTCATCAGTCCAGCATTTACGAAACCCACAACCATTACTGTTGTGGCTGAGGATGACTGGATTATAGCAGTTACGAAAGTACCAACGAGTATTGATTTAAAAAAACTCGATGTCATTTTTTCGATTACAATACGCAGCTTGTCACCTGCAACTAGCTCAAGGCCGCTGCTCATCATTTCCATGCCGTAGAGGAAGAGAGCAAGCCCTCCCAATAGTTCGATAAAATAATTAATTGACATAAATCCTCCCAATTTTTTACTCAACTTAATCTTACAATATAATTGTCTTTTTTTAAAGGAAAAGTAAAAAAATTGTAAATTTTCCTTAAAGTTTTTTGAGAAAATTATGCAATAAAAAAAGACGGAGACCGCCTTTATTTTACTCTTGCAACCTTTAAGTATAGTGGAATGGCAAGAAGTTGCGCAGCTATAGAAATACTTATCATAGCTGGTAAGGAGATGCTATACATAACTCCCAGTAGCCAAGACCCCAAGAACCAGAAAAATCCAAAGGAACATTCAAAAATTCCGTAGCCCGTTGCCCTGTTTTTCTTTGGCACCATGGAAGTCACTGCCGCCTTTAAAATTGATTCCTGTGCACCCATGCCTATGCCCCAAAGGACAAGTCCAAAGTAAAGTGCTGGAAGGCTCTTAAAGCCAAAGATAAATAGAGAGAAGGGAGCAGAAATTATTGTGGAGATTACAAGAGCCTTCACTCCATTTTTGTCGTAAATGTGGCCGAAAACCAGTGCCGCTATGGCATCCACCAGCATGGCTCCTGCATAGAGGAGTGGAATTGAGCCAGAATTTATAATAGCAGATGTCTCCTGAAGGCTTCCCGCCACAGCCGTGTAATTTCTCGTTATGTGCATAATTATTATTGAGTAGTCAATAAAGCCAAAGGCAAAGAAGGAAATACCTGCAATATAATATATAAAGGACTTCTTCATGTGGAAGGCCTCTTCTTTTTTTGACTCAGGCTCAAAGTGCTCTGGGTTTGGAAATTTCATCTTGGTATAAAACAAGAGAAGAATGGTAATAAAACCAGGGATAGCCAAAAAGGCAAAGCAAGTTCTATAGATGTCAAAGGTGCTGCCCTCTGTCTTAAATAACATAACTAGGTAGAGCATGACTGGACCAAGAAAGGCACCAATTTGATCTAGCATCTCTTGTATTCCAAAGGACTTGCCCACGCCCTCTTGGGAGGCAGCAAAGGACATAATAGTATCCTTGGCAGGCTTCTTTATTGCCTTGCCCATTCTTTGCACCACCAAGAGAAGGGATGCCGCAAGCCAACCCTTTTCGCCAACAAGGGCAAGAGCAGGCACTGCCAAAATATCTAAGATGTAGCCAAAAATTACCATGGGCCAATATTTTTTTGTCCTGTCAGTAATTTTCCCAAAGACATACCTCATGGAGTAGCCCACAAGTTCGCCAAGACCTGATATAAAACCAATTGTCCCAGCGGATGCGCCGAGGACACTTAGGTAAGCTCCCCTAATGCTAGCTGCCCCTTCATGGGTCATGTCGGAAAATAAACTGACAATGCCAAATAAAATTATAAATAACATAGCTGTGGAAATTTCTTTCTTCTTCAAAATAAGCCTCCGAAATCCTTAGTCCTATCATTATATCATCATATTGTAAATTCTCTTTAAAATAAATAAAAAAGTCCACAAAATTTTCAAAGTTTTCACTTTACTTTATCTTAAAAAGCGTAATTCCATTTATTATTATTGAAGCAATTGTGCAAAAGAATAAACTTTCTGATATTGTAGGAACAACATCTAAAGCGCCTGCTATATCCCCTTTTGATAGAAACTCCGCTCCCATATAATAAAAAGAAAAAATTGTAAGAGATGTAAAGGCAAGGCTTAAAAATCTATACTTTTGTGGATCCTTTCCATGAGTCCAAGCTATTATATTTTTAATTGCAAAAAATATTGCAATAATACCAAGAATAAATTCCATATTTTCTCCTCATTTTTCAAAAGTTTTGCCGCCGTCCCTTGAAATATAGTGGGTCTCATTTTTATTTATGTCTGTAAACTTTAAATAAATATTTCCACTATCATCAAGACTTCCACTGACGCCTGGACTTGTTTCTTCTAATTCTGAAATAAAAGTCATGTCATCGCCCACTATTTTTACAAAAAACCAGCGACTCCTGGCTCCTGCATGGTCTACTTCAAGAAGTCCATAGTCTGAATTTTCTATTTTTATGGCGTCTTCTGCTGTGAAATTTTTTAAAAATTCATTTTTATCTTCTGCTGAATTTTTTTCTTCAGGTTTATCTTCTACTTTATGATTTCCTTTGGAGTTTTCCTTTGCATGGTGATTTTCCTCTTCTTTTTCTTCCTTTGTAAAATTTTCCCTTCCATAAATTAAAAAGCTTAAAATTTCTCTCTGGTCCTCATCTTTAACTTTACTCAAATCAGAGAAGACCTGACCAAGCCTTTCTTCATCTAGCTTATCCATGGTGATGAATTTTTTTCTGTAGACTTCATAAAGAGGATCCATCCAGCCCACATTTAAAATATAATATTTTTCGCCATCATAAATTAAACTTCGATTCTCTTTTCCAGAAAAGACAGAGGCTAGAAAAATATAAAAGGCAAAAATTCCTCCAAGAATTAAAATTAGGATGAAGATAAAAATTTTACCCTGCTTATTAATTTTAAATTTCGTAAACTTGTAGAGTGAAAAAATTTGTAGACCAATAAAAAGTAAAAAACCAAATCCTAGGAGGAGATTGTTTATTAGTGGGATAAATTCAATTTTATTAACTAAGACTAAAATTCCAAAGCTTATAGCAAAGGAGGCAAGATAAAGAAAAATATATGCAATTTTTTTATTTTTTAAATTCATAAAAGCCCCTATTAAAATTTCAATTTATTTTCTCTTTATTTTATCATTTTTTGCCGGGAAAATTATAAAAATTAATATAAAAAAAGAGACCTCTAAAGTCTCTTTAAAAATTTACATATTGTCCTTTACACCAACGGCAACCATCTTTGCCTTGGCACGAACTTCACCATCAGCTTCCATTACCATTTTTACGATAACTTTTCTCTCGCCAATTTCTTCAGCAGTGGCAGTAATTGTAATTTCAGTGTCCATTGGAGTTGGCTTTTTAAAATCAACTTCTAGCCTTGCAGTGATGAAGCGACCGATTACTGTGTCTTCAGTTAGGTCAAGACCTAGGTCCTGGTGTTTAAACCAGGCAGCAGATGCAGTTCCATGGCAGTCGAAAAGCATGGCAATCATTCCGCCAAAGAGATTCTTAGGAACGCCACCAGTGTAAACTGAATCTGGAGTCACCTTTGCTATACACTCACTTCCATCCTCTGATGGATAAGATTTTAAATGCATTCCCTCGTGATTTTTAGGACCACAGCCCCAACAATATTGAAATCTTTCGCCATAAGTTTCTTGAATGGCGATTTTTTTATTTTCTGACATAATATCCCCCTTATAGTTTATAAAAATATTTTATCACATTTATAATTTCTTTTCCCTATACTCTTTTATTTATATCCTTTAAGCCCATAAAAAAACAAAACTAATTAAAAGAAAAGGCCTTTGCCATTATTCCTTCTTAAAGAATCAAAATATTATCCAAGTCCTTTGTAGCTTGAGCAAATAAAATTAGGCGTAAAAAATTGCCCCCCTAGGGAGGCAATTAATTTATCTTATTTTACGAGGTCTTCAATTATACGAATCCAGTTTTCTACAAGTCCACCACTTCTTCTCACATACTCATGAGAGTTTGCCGCTTCGGTGATTTCATAATAAGCCCAATAACCTTCACTTAAATCTTTAAAATGTTTTAAGTTTTCTATATTTTCTACATTCTTAAGACTTTCTGAGTCAGCTTTTCTGTCATAAAAATTATTTAGAATAGTCACAATTTCTGCCCTTGTAATTTTTGCATCAGGACGGAAAGTTCCATCTGGATAGCCCTTTATCCTATCATTGCCATAGGCCTTGTTTATTGCATCTTCATATACATGACTTTTAACATCGGCAAAAGGTGCTACTTTTGAATTGTCCTTGTCAATAAAACTAATAAGTTTTGCAAATTCTGCTCTGGTAATTGCTTGGTCAGGTCTGAAGTCTTCTCCTTCTTTTTCTACTAGGATTTCATGTTCAAAGGCTGCGTTAATATATTTATTGTACCAAGCTCCCTCCTTCATGTCTTTAAATACTTTGGCACTGTCGTCCTTAAAGCTGTAACCTTCAAGACGAGTTACTACTGCAAGAGCTTCTGCCCTTGTCATATTGCCTTCAGGTCTAATAGTCTTGTCAGGATATCCAAATAAATAGCTCATGTGAAGGTAGCTTTCCTTGTCAGGCACCTTTGCAATTACTGAAATTGTGTCTACATATTCATGTCTTCTTGGTTCAACTTCTGGTTTAGGTTCTGGCTTTGGTTCTGGAGTTGGAGGTGTAGTTGGTGTGTCATCTTTTTCCCATTGAGCAATGAAGATATAGTTGGAATCTAATTTAAACTTATCTCCAGCTTTAAATATTTTGCCTTCATTTAGTTTTTCGATTAATTCTTTTGGCAATTCTTTTAATATATCATCAGGGATGTTCATTGAACACTTCCAACCTAAGAATTTGTATCCATCTCTCTTTGGAGCATCTAATAATGTAATTTCTGCATCTTTTTTATCAGTTAAAACTCTTATATCTTTTGGATTAGCTCCCTCTGTAAATTCTCCACCCTTAGGATCAAAGAAGGCACTTAACTTTTTATTCTTGTAGTTGACATCGTAGTTGTTTAAAAGTGATTTAGCAACATCTTTATCTGGAAGCACATCTGTAAAAGAGTTTGATTTAAAAGCTAGATTAGTATACTTAGCATAATTTTCTGGTGGATCAACAAAACCTGATAGGGCAACATTGTCTTTAAAAATTGTATCAGCTGCTGTTGTTAAGTTTTTATATGCTTCTTTCCTAAGTATAGCTTCAGGTACAGCAGTTTCATAGCCTTCTATATCATATATATAAGGAATTGTATAAATAGCTCCACCTTGTCCAACTCCACATGTATTTTTTATAAATTTAGTTCCTTCAGAAATTTCTACCTTTACATTAGGTTTTATTGTTGCTATATTTTTATCTTCATCTCTAGTAACACCACTAATAGCTATAGCACCGCCTGAACCTTGGGCGACATTTTCTTCAAATGTTGAGCCCTTGATAACAGTTTTATTATTTATAACATCAACAGCTCCTCCTGTACCTGAATCATGTGGATTTGTTTGGTCATCTTGTGGATGAATTATAGCTGTATTTTTGTTAAAGGTACAATTATTTATTTCTGTTGGGAATGCCGTACATATTCCAGCTCCCATAAGAGATAAATTATCTGTAAACTCGCTAGAATCTACTTTTATATTAGTTAATTTTGTATCTACTTCCACACTAGAATTAATATAAGATGAAATACCAGCTCCGTAAGCAGCTTGATTTTTTGAAAATTTAGATCCACTTACTTCTAATTTTCCTTCAATTCCTAAAAAGATTCCTCCACCATAGGCCTTAGATGCGTTTTCAGTAAATCTTGTACCGGAGATTTTAGTAGTTCCCTTGTTATAATGGTTTATATATATAGCGCCGCCACTATTTAAAGATTGATTTTTTGCAAAGGAAGTATTTTTTATTTCACTTTCTCCCTTTGATATATAAATAGCTCCGCCTTTATTTGCTTTGTTTTCTACTAAAGAACTTTTTTCTACTGTTATGCCTTCACCAGTATAAATAGCTCCACCAGTACTTATGGCTATATTGTTGTTAAAAGTAGATGCTATTATGCTTGACTTAGAATAATTAGCTATTGCTCCTCCCCATTTAGCTTTATTCTCACTAAATGTTGTGTTTGTAATTTTAGCTGGAGCTTCTTTCGGAACATAAATTGCTCCACCTGATTTTTCTGAACTATTATTAGTAAACTCAGAATTTTTTACTGTGAAGGCTATAGTTGAATAAATCGCTCCACCATTTGATTCTGCTGAATTGTTTTTAAAATCAGTGGATTCAACATTTAATTTTGACCTGGAATAAATTGCTCCACCAATCACAGGATCTGAACCAATAGCTACAGCATGATTATTATCAAAAGTAACACCGTTTATATCAATAGTGGTCTCTCCATTCAATGAGCATATAGCTCCCCCAAGATTCGAAACGTTATTAATAAATTTAGAGCCATTTATTTTTAATTTAACATTTTCCCATGCATTTATAGCTCCGCCTCTTTTAGCTTTACAATTTTTAAATATTGTGTCAGCGTCGGTGCTAATTTCACATCCGTCTTGAGCTGTTATTGCGCCGCCAGAATTAGCCTGCTTTATAAATCCATTAATTAGTTGTACAGCTTTTAAATCTAATATTGTGTTCCTATATAATAGGATTCCCATATATTTATTGGCACCATCTATAATAAGATTATTAAGACTTATTTTACTTTTATCACCTTCAGCATTTCCAGCACCAATACAAAAAATTTCTTGGGAATCATCATCTTCTCTGTAGACTCTATGGCCATTGCCATTTACTTCAACATTGTAATCTATATATATAGACCTAGATTTAGTACTTCCATTAGTAAAACCTGGAGTGGTTTTTATAACCCAGTCCTTATTTAATTCTATATACCAATCTACACCTTTTTGTTCTTGTACTCTCCTTGCAGGAGAGAAATTGCCTACTATTGTAGATTCGTATACCATGTGGTCTCTAAGCTTTAGCTCTGTAAAAATCGCATCGCCAACGCTAGATGTTGGTGTTTTTTCTCTTATATCTCCATGACTTATCTTAGAATCATATACTTTAAAAGGTTTTCCATCTTTTCTTTTAAAGGTCATTAAAAATTTTTGAGACAGTTCATTATAATCTTCTTCGTCTATTTTGTAAAAGTACTTAGTAAGTACATCATCATAAGTGTTTCCATAGTCTTTAACCGCATAGCAATTTCCTTCAGCATCTTTTGCAAGTGTGTTGATTTTACTTAAATCAAAACCTTCAGGAGCGCCTACTGGTCCAGGTACTTTTTCTTCACCCAATTCAATAGCATCTTCTGAGTCTTGTGCTTTAAGTTCTTTTGCCTTTTCATGTTCTTGAACTTTTTCTACTTTTTTCTCAGGCTCTACTGGCTCTTTAACTATCTCTTCTTCCTGTGGATCTTCTGTTTTTTCTGCATCAATTTCCTTTTCTTCATCCATTACTTCTGCACTTGCAAATTTATTTTCAACTGCTGACTCTTTTGCGCCCCTAGATTCTTCTGCATAGACTGCAAAGGAACTTGTGCAGATTGATAATAGCATTACAAATGCCAATAAAAATCCTATAATATTTTTCTTGCGCATTATGCACCTCCATATTTTTTTAAATCTTCCTCTCACATTTTCTAAAACTTAAAACTTCCTATAAAATCACCTCATTTTATCCATAAAAAAGGGCAAAAATATACACCTGTCAAAAAGATGATACTTTTGCCATAATAATACTTATAAAAAAAGACAGAATTATTCTGTCTGTCTGTCTGTCTGTCTGTCTGTCTGTCTGTCTGTCTGTCTAAAAATTGTATTAAAATTTCTCACAGCTTGTCAACTCTCTCTCATAACTTACTAGTTATCCTTATCTATTAAATAGTATCATAAAAAATGCTTTATTAAAATGAAATATTACAGAAACTTTCCTAATTAAACAAAAGTCACCGAAAAAATTCTGACATGAAAATTTTCTCAGTGATCATTTTGTTGCCTTTTAACTTATCTTTTATATTTTGTATTGTAGCCAGTGTTTTCTTCAGGTCTATAGGCATTGGGATAGGCTTGGTCTGTTGTAACATCGAGAGATACTTTTTTAAGCAGCTTGTAAACATCGTAGGGATCTTCAATGGAAATAAATTTATTGTTATCAGCCTTAAAGCTGTAAGCTGAATTTCCCTCTTCGCCCTTATAAGCTAGGATAATTGTGCCAAGTCCCTTGATGTTTTCCATAAAATTTACATCTACTTTCAAATTTGTAAGCTCTCTGTGCTCATAATTATTTACATCTCTTCCAAAAACGCCCTGGCTGATGTAAACTCTCTTGTCTGTAATTGCATATTCTATAGTTCCATAATTAAAAATCCTGTAAATGGGCATTAAAATTGCAAACCAGACAGGGAAAAGATGAAACATAAAGAAAATTATAAAAAATCCATTCATAAAGCTAAATTCTCTAAAAAATCCATTCATAAAGCTAAATTCTCTAAAAAAATTAGCAATAAAAAAGAAGTCAAAGATTCCCCAAATTAATGCAATCAAATAAATGCTTGGCTTGCCTAGAATATAAAGAAAGGCATTGGGCCTTCCTCGCCACAATATATTTTCATTGTCGTCAATAATTTTTTCAATCATAATTTCCTCCATTGCTTTCTCTTTATTAAGATAAAGTATCCTTGTCTAATATTTTATCATAAATGTCCTTGCGAAAAAATATTTGAATAATTGAATTTCCCCTCTATTCTGTAAATTTCTCTTTACATTTTTTAATTTAATTTTTTAAAGACCTATAAAATTAAAAAGTAAAACTTTCAATTTGAAATATTTCACCATGACAACAATAAAAACCCCTCTACTGGAAATTTTCCAATAAAGGGGTTAGGAAGAAATAAGAATTTGTACTCTAGTTTATATTTTTATTCCTTATTTTCTACTCTTAGGCTTAATTTTTTCTAAGCAAAAGTTTTTTGAGCCAATAGAATTTCTAGATTTTACTCTGGCACATCTAATCCGTCAACTGTTACTGTTTCCATATCAGCAAGAGGCACTTGGATTTTACTTTCATCTGATCCATCTATGTCAGAAATTTTTATAGTCACTGGGCTTTCTTTGTCCTTTAGCTTATAGGAAGTGAAAAATACTTTGCTTTGTCCCGGCTCTACATTTTCAAAGGAGTAGTCTGCCAACTGGTCTGTAGAACCTTCTTTAATGAAAATTGAGCCCGGTGTATCCATGTCTTGGTCCTTTTGCATAAAAGTTATATAGACATTTAGGGCAGCTGATGTTGCTTTCTTTGTGTTGTTTGTAAATTTCCAAGTGTTTACAAGGTCTGTGTCGCCATCGGAATCTTCTATTAGGTTACTTTCTAGGAGCTCAAATTTATTGCCTGCAAGCTCAAAAATCCTTTGGTCTGAAATTTTTTCTTCCCTATTTTCTTTTTCCCTTTCAATTTTTTCTTTTTTCATAAATTCTTTTTCAGCAACATCATCTGGCCCTCCAGTTTCACCACCAGTTTCATTGCCACAAGCTCCTAAAGTCATGGTCATTAAAATTAATGCCAAAAGTAAGGACAGAATTTTAATTTTTGATTTTTTCATAGTCCACCTCTAAATTTTACTCATCCTTTTCTTCTAGTTTCTTTTGATTTTCAAGTGCTTCATCTAGGACGCCCTTATCCATTGCTTTTTTAAGCACCTTGTCCTTACTTAGATCCAGCTTATTTCCCTTTAGTTCATCTGTGTTGTCTCCCCAGATTTGGCTGTTTCTCACTGAGTAAATACTTGTCACAAAGTTATCTTCACAGACTAGGTTTGAAATTGCGTGCTTAGTCTCAAGCTCGTAGTGGTGTCTGGCATTGGCGTTTCTGTAACGCAAGTACATGGTTACAAAAAATACAAAGCCTGAAAGCAAGAGGAGCCAAGCGTAATTTCTGTAGTCTTGAAAATCTGTGCCATTAAATTTTTCCATGGCAGCAAAAGTTGTGATGATAAATGCCAATATTCCTCCAAAAATTTCTATTAAAATTGAAACGGTATAAAGCTTGGTGAAATTAATTGGGACGCTACCCATTGTCTCCAAGGTCCTGGCATTTACTGCTACATAGTGAAGGAGATTCTTCTTGCCCTTGGTTTGCATGTAGCTGTAGAGCCAGACTGGCAAGTAGGCTGACTTCCATGAGTCGCCCTTGACTTCAAAGTCTTCTTCCTCCCACCTTACTCCCCTGTCGTAATCTGAAATGGTATTCTTGGCTTCAAGCCTTGCCACATCTGAACTTTGTGCATGAACTACTTCTTGGAGAAGGTCTATGTTTGTGTCCCTCTTTTCTGATGTGTAGCCTGTCAAATAATTTGAGTTGAAGTTTACGCAATTTTCTGTGTCAAAGGGCATGATAGAATTTATTATGTTGTTGGTCTTACTTTTTGATGAGTAATCTAGTTTGTCACTGGATGATTCTATGGAAAGGTCGTCTATAAATATGTCAAAATCTCTTATTACATCATAGACATCTGCGTCGTATTCGTAATGCTCCTTGTCCTCTTCTCCAACTTTCCTGCAAGCTGTTTCGATTTCGCCTTCGCCCTCAAGCCTCATGTGGGCGTTGACATCTATTAACATGTAAGGAATGTAAACTCCGCAAATATTTTCTGTGGAAAATTCTCTGGTGAAGCTTGGGTGAGCGAAAAACTTTCTCGCCTTTACAAAGTCTGCAATTTCTTTTTTCGCATCTTCCTTAGAAACCTTGAAAGGAAGTATTACATCGGGCACTGCGCCATTTGGTATTTGATTGTTAATAGACAAGGTGTTGCGGCACCAGTGGCATCTCGCCTGAGTTGAAGTTCTCGTATCTATGACAACTTCTGCGCCACAGGACTCACATTTTAGGGTGATTATATCCTTGCTGTCTTCTTCTATGTCCTTTGCGCCAGACCTTATTTTTCTTCCCTCTAGAGTACTTATATCTTCGTCTTCTTCTGCAAGGTCCAGTTCAAATTCGTGCCTGCAGAAGTTACATCTTAGTTTCCCTGTCTTGGTGTTTGTGGCAATATCAGTTGAGCCACACTTTGGACATTTCACCTGACCATCTTTTTCTTTTTCTTCGCCTTCTATTATTTTTACATCTTCTCTTGACTTGTCATCTGTCATAAGATCACCTCTTATATGCCTAGCAAATCTGACTTCATCTTGGCAAATTCTTCTTCAGTGATAACTCCTGCGTCCAGAAGTTTTTTCATCTTAATTAATTTTTCTGTTGGGTCTTCTTGGTCTTGGCTTGGGCTTTGACTAGCTTGGACTTGGTTATAGCCTTGATTTTGTCCTTGATTATAATTTTGGTTTTGTCCTTGGTTGTAAGCTTGGTTTTGATTAACTTGTCCAGCCCCAAAATTTGGTTGGTAAGAATTTCCAACATCTGGTTGTTTTACTCCGCCCATCATATTTCCAGCTGCGTTCATGCCCATGCCCATAAATGCCATGTTTGCTCCGCCTCCATTTTCACCAGCAGACTGCATACCTCTTGCTGCTGCTTGTTGGAAGAAGGAGTTGCCACGGCTGCCAGCAAGGGCATCTGCCTTTTTGACATCGGACATAAGCGCCTTAGTATCTTCGTCATATTCAATGGCAAGTATGGCAGTCTTTGCAATTTGAAGTCCCCTTGAAGTCTTCCATTGATAGCCATCTTCCACTGCTTGGGCAAGAGCTTGGGCAAAGCCAATTTGGTCGCCTTGGATCCTGCTCATGCGGTTGCCCCTACTTGGGTCATTGGTATAATTTGAAAAGGCAGCTGAAAGACTACCCACAACTTCGTTAAATAGTTGCTCTGCTGCGTCATTGTCCATGTCGGATAAGTCAAAAATTTCTGCATCGGCTATTAAATATTTTACTGGCACGAAGTTTTTTATAAATAAAATGGGGTCGATTATGTTAAGGGTGTAAGTGCCACGAGTTATGGCGCCAACTTGTGTGCCAAAAAAGGCATCGTCCCAATAAATTTCTGACTGTGTGCCGAACCTGTTGTTTGGAATTTCCTTTAAGTTCACATAGAAAAGCAGTTGGCTAGTGGCAGGTATGCCCCCAAATTTAAACTTTTCCCATGAGGACTTAACTATTGAGTCCACAAAGCCGTCGCCTGCAAATATTGACTTGGAGTTGGGGTCCTCAGTGTTGTATTCGTAACCGCCAACTTCAGTAATAATATTTGTAATGGCTCCATCTTGAATAGTTATAAGGGCTGTGCCTTCAGGTACGATTACCTTTGTGCCATTAGTAATTACATTTTCGTTGCCCTTGTAGTTTGCTCCCCTCTTGTTATTTACTCCCATAGGTATTCCAGGAAAGACTGCTGCTGTTGCAGGCACTCCTGGCATTGGTCCATAAAAATCCTTCCATTGATCTGCTAGTGTTCCACCTAAAGAACCCATAAAAGCTTGTATAAATCCCATTATTTCCTCCTTATATCCTTATCTTTTAATTAACTCCAATTAAGAGCTTAAAACTATCATTGACAACATCATATTCCATGAGAAGGGTCCCCTTCTTGTTGATGAAGTATTGTCCCATCATTTCCGTCAAATTCTCATCAATAGGGTTGTCCTTCCTAATTGTAACTAAATAGCCCTCATAACTTCCGCCATCTAGTTTCATTTCATAGTCATCTACCTCAAAATAAACTTTTTCATTTTTAAAAATTCCAAGTTTACTTAATCTTTCAAGGACTTCTTCTAATGCATTATCTCTATTAATGTAGTCAGGCAAATAAGACTTTTCCTTTATGTAAACAGCTCTCTTGGCTCCATCCCAATCAACCTGCATGCCAAATAATTCTGAAATAGATCTTAGTGGCAAGTAGGTCCTATCATTTCTCAAAAAGGCTGGCGCATCTAAGATAGCAGGTCTTGTCTCCACATCACTTGAAATCCTAGCAATATCATCACCAATTGTCAGTAAAATATTTGTCTTGTCTCTTCTTATTGTCACAATTCTATCTTTATTGTCGTAGTCAACTGTTGCACCAAGATCTTCTGCAATTACCCTAATTGGTACGAAAGTCCTGTTATCTATAAGAAGTGGCGGTTGATCTGACTCTACGACTTGCCCATTAATATAAATTTTTATTGGCTTTTGAATCTTATATCCACTAAAAATAAAGGATGATAAAATTAAAAGCAGTAACAAAATTTTTGAAATCACATTTCTCTTTTTCATTTTTTTCATGTCGTCACCTTCCTATCCTTTTGTAAACTCTATCCTAATATTCTCTTTGCCCTTCCTAAAACTTTTCATAGACATCTCCTCTCTTTCTAAAATATTTCTTCCTAATTCTAATTTTTTCCAACTTTTTATCTTTATAATTTCATTCTACTAAAATTTAAAATTTTCACATCACCCAAAAGGGTGATTTTTTATAAATTTTTAAAAAATTTTTTATTTTTTCTCCCTTGCAAGTCTTTTGCTTTTTATCCAAGGGCTGAAATCAAATAGCTTAAAGGACTTTTTTTGATATAATTAAAAAAACTTTAAGTAATTAAATCTCTATCTAAATAAAATCTTTGAAGAAGGGAGGAAGACTCGTGTATCGCAAAGAAATAATCAGCTATTTACTTTCAATTTTTTTAGTTTTTGTGGCAGGCATCCTTCACACATTGGATTATTTTTCTCTAATAAATTTTCCTGTACATATAATAATTTTTTGCCTCTACACAACAATAATTTTCTTGTGGCTTAGAAATATGAATAACAGAGTTTTAAGGGCATCAGTTGTCAGAAGATTTAAAACTATTGGCATCCTCTTAATTTTTTATTTGGCATTTAGAACTCTTAAGTACGAAATATTATTAGAAAGTCCCTTGGCTGTTAGATACATCAGATATTTTTATTATGTCTTCCCCATAGTCCTCATCCAGCTTGTCTTTTTGACATCCCTCTTTGTTGGAAAGTCTGAAAGGGAAAATATTAGCGACTTTTGGAAACTCCTTTGGGTCCCAACGGGAGTTTTAGTTATCCTCATCTTGACTAACGACATCCACGGACTTGTCTTTTCCTTAGACGCAAGCTCAAGGGGCTTAAACCAATATGGACCGATCTTTTATTTTGGAATTATTTATATAGGCATCCTGTCTCTTTTGACCCTCTTTTTTACAATGATTCCCTACATAACAAGAGGTCCCATCTCCACCATAGTCCCTTCCATTTCAATTTTATTACTTTGGGCGCTTTACACTTTTTTATATATGCTTGGCTGGCAGCCCTTTGAATATTTTAAAATGGTCTTTAAAAGTGCCGAGTTCAATATTTTAATGGTGATTTTATTTATTGAGTCCCTAGTTTTTAAAAGGCTCATACCTTCCAACAGGGGCTACGAATCTTTTTTAAAGATGTCTTCACTTAACATTGGCATAATGGACTTAGCTGAAAATATTATTTTCACGCCCAAAAATTATCCCAACATCGAGCCTAAGCTCATTAACAAGGCTTACAAGAAGCCTGTCCTCTTAAATGAGAACACCCTTCTTGAAAGTGCCAGCATCAAGGGCGGCAAATCTTTTTGGTTCGTTGACCTAACTGATTTTAACAAGCTCAAGAAAAAATTGATGCAGCTAAATGAAGAAATGCTTAGTGAAAATGAACTTTTAAAGGCCAACAACAAGCTAAAGAAAAATATGGTAAAGGTAGAGGAGCAAAAGGAAATAAGAGAGCACATCCAATTAAAGCTGGAACCTCAATTTGAAAAGCTAAAATACATTATGAAAAACCTGCCAGAAGATGAAGAAGAGTTTGAAAATACCTTAAAATATGCCTGCATCTTAGATGTCTACATAAAAAGATATTCAAACTTATTTTTGCTCACAAAAAATAAAAAAAATTTAGACCTTTCAGAGTTAAGGCTTGCCTTCTCTGAGTCCCTAGATTATTTAGAATTGAGCCAGGTGAGAACTGATTTAGATTGGAGAATTAATAGGAGCTTTGATGCAAAAATTTGCCTAAAATTATATGAAATTTTCCAAAATATTTTGGAGACCTACCAGCCTCACATGTCTTCCATTAGCCTTATCTTTGCCGACAAGAGAAGGCGTCCTGAATTAAAAATAAAAGTCATATCTTCAAAAACTTTTTCTATCTTTAAGGAGCTAGAAAAAAATTATAGGAAAGAGGGCATCTTAATCCACGAAAACTTTAGTGGATATCAAATAAATTGGACTATTTCTATTGAAAGGGGTGCCCTATGAAACTAATGGACTTAAACACCTTTAGGTTGACCTACCTCTTTGTGGTAAACCTAGTGATTTTAGTTGTAAGCCTAAAATTTGTCGTTGCAGCCTCAAACAGTAAAAGAGAGTTCCCAATTTTTGCCTTCAGCTTAGGGATTTTCATCTTGAGTTTTTTGCCCTTGCAAGTTTTAGCAGAAATTGGCAGTGGAAAAATTAATATGAGCAGATTGTTTTTATCCTTGCCTGCCTATATTTTTATTTACTACGACCTCTTCCTTTGCTCCTTGGAATATTTATTTTTCAGCAAATTTTTTAAGACTCAAAACACAAGTATTGGCAAGAACTCCATTAAGGAAAGCATGGATAATCTTCCCGATGGCATTTGCTTTTCAAAAGCAGATGGGACGCCTCTACTGGTAAATAGGCAGATGCAAGAAATTTCCTACCAAGTCTTTGGCAGGATGCTAGTAAATGATGTAGTTTGTGCTGAAGATGTGAGAAATAACAAAATCAAGGCTCCCACAAAAATTTTGCAAAGGGACCCCCTTGTCATTGAATCCAAGGGCAAGGTTTGGCTCATAAAAATTATTCTTCACGAAAATTTTAGAGAGACCTTGGCTTATAACATCACTCTTGAATGGGCAATGTATAAGGAAATCGAGAGTAAGACTTCGCAAATTCAAAGAATAAATGAAAGTCTAAAGGACTACCAAAAAAATGTGGTGGAATACACTAGGCAAAAGGAAATTTTGCAGGCGAAGATAAAAATTCACGACAAAATCGGTCAGTCCCTCATATATTTTAGGCGCTACTTGAAAAAATAAAAAGACCAAGGAAGACCGCCACATGCTCATAAAGCTTTGGATGGAAAGTCTCTTGATCTTAGATGAAAAAATAGATGAAAAAAATGACTTCACAGAAGAAAAGCCTGACACTTCAAAAAATAAGTTGCTCTTTGAAAAACTAATTTCAGCAGCAAAGGATATTGGCGTAAAAGTTCATCTTCATGGAAAAACTCCTGACAATGAAAGGGACTGGATCCTTTTAGTTGACATAGTCCACGAAGCCCTAAACAATGCCCTTAGACATGGCGAGGCAAAAAATATTTGGATCTACCTAAGTGAAGACGATCTTAACAAGTTCTTAAAAATAGAAAATGATGGACTGCCAGCTCATGAACCCATAAGGGAAAAGGGCGGTCTAAAAAATATTCGCCAGCACATAGAAAGTTATGGTGGTAGAATGGAGATAAAGGCAAGCCCAAAATTTCAGCTAAACTTGTCTTGGCCTAAAGGAGAAAATTATGACTTATAAAATAATGATTGTAGACGACCAGTTTGTTTCCCGCGAGATGTTTAAACTTTATATAGACCAATGCCCCAATTACGAAGTTGTCTACTGCATTGACACAGCCATGTTTGCCGACACCTATGTCCTAAAGGATGACTTAGACCTTATTATTATGGACATACTCATGGAAGATGGGTCTAACGGGCTTGATGCTGCAGAGAAGATAAAAAAATTAAAGCCAAACATAAAAATAATCGCCGTGACAAGTATGCCCGAAATTTCTTGGATGGACAGGGCGAAAAAAATTGGCATAGATAGTTTTTGGTACAAGGAAGTTTCTGAAAAGACAATTTTGGAAATCATCGAGAGGACCCTGGCAGGCGAATCAATTTATCCCGAAGAAACCCCAGAGGTAAAGCTTGGTTTGACAAAATCAACAGAGCTTACGCCTAGAGAAATTCAAGTCCTTCGCCTCTTGACTACAGGTGTGGGAAATGACGAGATAGCAGAAAGGCTTAACATATCACAAAACACAGTGAAGACTCACATCAAACACCTCTTAGATAAAACTGGATTTAACACTAGGACCCAGCTTGCCATACAAGCCCGCATAACAGGCTTTGTCATAGAAGACGATTAAATCTATATAAGAAAACCCTTTGTCAGAAAATTCCAACAAAGGGTTCTTTTTTTGCTCCCGCAAAATCATTGGGCCTTCACAGTATTTTTTATGTAAAAACCAAAAATTATCCCCAAAGAAAGAGGAAAGTAAAAAAAATATTTGCTACTTAAAAAGTATATCCAAAATAAATGTGGAATGAATAAGAAAATTAGAAGGTAAGAAAAATATCCTCGCCTTTTAAATAAGCTTGGCAAAAAAATTAAAAGTCCCAACAAAAAGGGCATGACAAGCCTTATGTTTATAACTGCCACAGCCATATAAACTTTTGGCATTTCGCCAATACTTAAAAATAAAATGCCGCTAAAAAAATAAATCAAAAATAAAATAATAGCCTTGTCTTTGTCCTTTTTGTCATAAAATTTTATTAGTTTTTCTTTCATTTTTACTCCTTTTCTAGCTTTCGTGAAGGTAGATTTTAATTTTTATCTTGAGCCACTTGCCTCGCATTTCCTTTTCTACAACTTTGGCAAAGAGGACCTTGCCAGCATCCATTAGTCGTGAAAAGATGACATTATCTTGGCGAGGGACATAACCGATTTTTTCTTTCTCCAAGGTTTCTATGCGAATGGCTTGGGGGTCGTGTTCATTTTCTGGCTCACGATAAAAAACTAAGCGGTCGTCATCTTTGAGGCTTTCCCCAATTTTTTCAATGCCTTCAATGTGTGTCGTGCCGGCAACATAGGTGTCAAAAAGATAAATGTCCCTCTCAAAGGGTTTGGGCAAGTCAAGACCACTTCCAGTCTTCATGAGATATTCAATTAAATCGCCATTATCTATTTTTACTAAGTCATTCATGTCTCATCCCTCATCAGTTCATTAATGCACTCTTCTTGCGTGTCTATTGCATCTTCAAAACTCTTTAAATCTCTCTCTAAGTCCCTTAACTTCTCTGCCTTTTTCTTCTCGTCCTCTACATAAATGCTTAAGCTATAGGGTGGCGTGGACCTTATTAAATCAATGGCTCTTTGAACTTGATCCACCAAATCCTCCAGCCTTTTTACTTCATCTTCTAGGGACTTACCAGTAAGGTCTCCTCCATCTTTATCATCGCCACTGCAAACTATGTCGTAAATAATTTGAAGACTTGCAAGGTCGCCATCCTTGTAGGCTTCAGTTGCATTGTAAAATAATTCCTTTTCTGTATCCGTAATCAAAGGATTGATGTCTGGGTGTAGCCTCTTGACGATATTTTTGTAAAGTTTTTTAAGGAGCTTAGTATCTTCCTCAGACAGCAATTCAACTTTTGAACGCTCAAGGGCATGGTTGATCTCATCAATTTTTTCATCTAACTTCTTTTTGTAGTCGGCAAATTCTTCATCAAGCTTCTTGTCAATAACTTCCATCTTAATTTTTTCTTGACGGTTCTTTTTCGCCTGAATCATGTCTCTTTTTCTCTTCAAGTGAAGATACTTGCAATAGGCCTTGTAAAGCCTGTACTCCAGGCTGCCAAAGCTTAGCATATATGCAGTCTTAATATTTTCACAAATAGCAAACTTAAGATTGTCCCTTTCAAAAACAAGGTCCTCCAAAGTTTTTTTAAGCTCTTGGATCCTCTCCCTTGACCTTTTGTCATCCGGAAACTCAATAATTTGTCCCATGCCACGCCTCCTTCCTCAATCATCATATTTTAATATATCAAGACCCATTTTTACAGTATCAACATAAGTCTCGTTTACTTATTTCTATATCCTGACCATCAAAATTATACATTCTGCGTGGCTCGTTGGTAACGCCGAGGGGATATGAAGATTTGCTACAACAGGTAACTACGTCGTGGTTCTTGTTTAAATTAGGAACTTATTAACCAAGCAAAACAAGATCATAATCCGCTTGTTTTCTGACATTTTTTACTTTTTCTTGGTTAATTGCTCTGTTAATAGAATTCATCTACTACAGATATCGCATTAAATATATCCAGTTTTAATTCTTCATCTGTATCATATGTATAATTTAAAATAGCATCTAATATCCTTCTGAGTAATTTCTCATCAATATGTCCGGCCGCAACATGGTAGCTTATATTTTCCATCTCCCTAAAATATACATTTGCGACCGCCATATAACCATTTTTCAATAAAAACATTGCGGTGAGAGTGATTGCTATTCTTTTATTCCCATCTGCAAAGCAATGAAACTTACATGCACAGAAAAATAGATGCTCTAGCTTATCTAAAAAGGTTGGATAATAATCATCATTCTGTATATGAAACAAAACACTTTCTAACTTTTCTGTATCAAGTTGACCATAGTCTCCACCACCACTATTTTCTATGGTAACTTGGTGAATAGCTTTAGCTTCTTCAATAGTAATATAATTGATTTCTGCCATTAGCTACGCTCCTTTAATCGTTTTAATACATCACTATTCTCTTGCATCAACTTTTCAAGCTCATCACCAGCTACACCCAAGAATTTTTCATATTCTTCTGTATCTAATGGTTTGATATATTCTTCCAATTGATAATGAAAAGCATCTCTTAGCGCCATATCTCGACTAGCCATTTTCGTTCTCGCTCTAATTATTAAAGGTTTCCATAACGGCAACGTTTCAAATGATGTAAAAATGTCAGACAATTCCCAGTTATTAAGTTTCCTTCCCAATTGTTCCGATTGATCTTTTATCATTGAAGCCAAACCACATTCATAGGATGCAATCAAATCTAAAACTTCTGAATACATAGTATCCCTTGCATTATCTTTTTTGGTCAAATGAAGTATATGCTTATATTCTTGTGCCTTTTCCTTGAATATACTCTGATATATTTTATCCGTATATATCGCATATTTACTATTTCCCATATCAACATAATCCCTTAATGCATCAGTAAATTCTCTGCGATAATTCTCCTCTTGAAGAAAAGCACTTATAAAGTCTTGATCTCTTTGATTGATGTACTTTGTAGAACCACCGGTTCTTTGATTAACAAAATCAATGACAATGTCTAACATTATTTGCCTAAGAACTTTTGCATTTTCACTTTCTGCCAATAACATTGCCATATTTAGAAAGGCTTTAAAATCAAATATTGCTATTTGCGGAGTTCTATTGCTAATGTTCCCGACATTTATGTCGGGAACATCCTGCGCTAATACACAATCCATGAATTCTTTGAGCTTTTTACCCTTTAGAATCTCATATCCATTTGAAGCAATTTCCTCAGAATTCTCGCTAACATATCTCTCGATTGTTCTCACATCAACATCAAAATATGTTGCCACCATTGATTTTGTTAATCTTAATCGTCCATCAAACATAATACCTTGAATACCTGTCTGATTTTGAATTTCATTAACTGCTAAATCATTATTCAAAATATTTTGTCTAGCGATTTGAGACGTAGTTAAATCTTTTGCCATTCTCATACTTCCTTTTTACTATATATTTACAGAATATAAGAAAAATTATTTCCCGTACTTTTCTTTTAACCTATATTCATCTAATTCAACCATAAGTTCCACATATGCTTCTCTCAATTCTACTGGTGACATAGTATTTGCAAATCCCATATACTTATCATATTTCTTAGTCCTGCGCTCCTCTTCCTCTGATTCATACATTGTCTTTTCATTCTTAAAACAATCTGCCTCTGACTCATCAAGGCAAAAATAAACGAGCGACAATATGTTTGCATATTATTTTCTTTCCATTTGCTAAAGGACAATCGCAAGTGGATTTTCGTGGATGCTCCATATCTACATGAACATGATAATCCTCATCGCCACTACCTGCTACTAAATCTTCGCAGGTTCCATCTTCATTCACAGTATACGAAAGAACTTTATTCTATTTATAATAATCCATTCCACGCCATATAGATTTACTGCTGGCAATATCTATTAATCCCATAAAGAACCTCCGCAAAATACTCTTTCAATCTAAATCCGTTAATAATATTGGATATCATCGTTTTCTAAAATTCCAAGCAATAAAAGTAAATAAGCTTACCCTAGCAAAATCATTTGATCTTCACAGCCTTTTTTATATAAAAACCAAAAATTAGTCCCATGCCCTGCCTCCTTCTTACTTTTATTTTAATACTTTTAATTTAGAAAATTAAAGGGGAAAACTAAAAATTCAGGCACCGTTTTATAAGACCCGTCCCTAGCCACTATTCCATACCTCTTATAGGAGTAAAGAATTGCTCGGTAGGAAACCACAACTCCCTATTCTGAGCTGCCAACAACGGGAAAGAACAAGACTATAACAAGTAGCAAAATAAACAGCTTTTTCCTTTTCTTTTTATCTCTCTTTCTTTTTCTAATAAATACTCCCCCTTAAATTATTGCAAATTAATGCTATCTTCTTTTTCTATGACAATAAAAGTAAGATACATTAATTGATGTCTTAACTTTGTTAGGGCTTTAAAAATTATTATTAAAGATTTTTATTGTTATGGCATGCCAGTCTCTTCTAATTAGAAATGTTTCCCTTATGGAATTATTTCTAATTAGACATATTATTAAAAATTGTTACACCCTCACGTGAGGATTGGTGTATTGACCATGTTTTTTTGTGTGTTTCCCATATTGAATAGAAAACTTTGGACATCTGTGCAGACAGCCAAGACAGGCAATGCACTTTTCTTTTACCCAGACAGGTCTTTCATTTACTAATTTTATTGCGGCAATAGGACACTTTCTTTGGCACAGCCCGCATCCAATACAGGTATCTTCAACATGAAAATTAGATGTCTTTCTAGTCCAAGAATTATAAAGTGGTTGTGCGAATAAATCTACTAAGAAAGATGGCATTCTAGGACTCATCTTTTCATTTTCTTCTCTATTTCTAATTCTCTCAATAAGAGAATCTATTTCTTTTTCAGTATTTTTCGTGAACTTCTCAACTTTTTCCTCAGTAGAAAGATCAAAAATAGGAGTCCAGGTATCTGCCATCTTGACAGAATAAAAGGCATTGATTTTTATACCTGACAGAGCCCTCTTCGCCATTACATCTGACGCACCTGGCGTCGTTCCGTATGTAGAAATAAAATAAAGATACTTGGCTCTTACATCTATTTTTTCCAAAAAATCTTTTACAAGGCTTGGGAGTCCCCAATTATAAGTTGGTGAAATGATTCCAATTTCATCATCTTGAAAATCAAATTTAGCTTCTCTCATGAAGTCCACCATAGAAAAAATTTCTTGATTAAATTCTTTTCCTATTCTAGTGGCTAGGTACTTGCAATTTCCCGTAGCCGAAAAATAAATTATCATCTTTTCTCCTTTTATTAATTCATTTTCAAAATATCTACTTCTTCTCAAAAATAGTGGTTACCTTAAAATATCTTGTGTCCATATAAAAGATAATTATATTAATCCCTTTATGTCCTCCAACTTTATCATTACTTTTATTTTAATCCTTTTAATTTAAAAAATTAAAGGGGAAAATTAAAAACTCCTTAGCTGTAAAATATGACTCATCCTCTTCCATCCTGTGGTACTTGGTGTAGGAATATAAAATAGCCTTATAAGAAACAGTGCCACCATCCTTGTAGCGATAAGTTATGGGACAGAGCAAAACTAAAAGAAGTAGCAAAATAAATAGCTTTTTCCTTTTCTTTTTATCCCTCTTTCTTTTTATCATAAATTATCCCCCTTAAAATTTTACAAATGTACTTTAAGTCTACATTTAATACTTCCTCTAAATAGATAATATCATTTTTTTACAATCTTTTTCTAAGTAATTTAATACTTTTTCTAATTATTGCAATTTTATTTGTCCTTTTACCTTTATAATACAAGATACAAAAAAACGACTAAGATTTTTTCTTAATCGTCTTTCCCTTTTCCACTATCTAAATTTTTTAATTTAAAATTTTTTGTAATTAATAATTTATTTTTTACTTCTAAAAAATTTTACGAGACAAGCAAGCATTCCTATTACATATATAAGATAAAAAATATGTAGGACAGCAACTGGCATCCTAATACTCGCTTCTGGATGCCTTAAGGCGTAGCTTAAAAAAATAATCATAAGAACAAACATTATTATAAAGCAGATTAAATATTTTCTCTTACCTCGTCCATTTAACATTTTATACCTCCCTTTGGAAGTGAATCCTCTTAACCCCCTCCTAGATAAGGAGGTCTTTACTTTTTCCCTTTTTTAATTTTTATTATGTCTTAATTTATTTCATATATTTTTTAATAAGGCTAGTCTTTTTCTCTGATAGCCAAAATAATTTCCATCAATTAGTAGGCTTCCCCGAATTATTTATAACCATCAGCCATGAAAATGATTTTCGTAGTTATCTATTAAAAGTCTAAGTCTCTTCACTTCTTCTTCTAGAAGCTCTCTGCCCTCACCTGTTATTTCATAATATTTTCCCTTTTTATCCACTTCAACTCTTGTAATCAAATCATTTTCTAAAAACTGTGCCAAAAGGGCGTAAAGGGTTCCTGGTGCAAGCCTTATTCTTCCTCTTGTGATTTCACTTACCCAAGAGGTGATCTCTGCCCCATTTCTCACTTGACCTAGTGCCAAGAGGGTGAAGTACATGGGCTCTGTTAGGGTTTGGAATTGGTCTCTTGCCATGTCTACACCTCCAAGATCCTTGCAATATCCTTTTGGACCTCTTCATCTTCAAGATTTCCACTTACTTCTAAGACCACATTCTTGTATAAAATCAAATAGTCTTCTTGATCTGATAAGATATATATCCTGTCATAGGGATAGGCTTCAGAGATGTCCTTAACAAATTCAGCCCTATAAGGGTGCTTCATAGTATCTTTTAAAATTCTTTCAAATAAATTGCATGCAAGGTCCTGTGACTTTACAACAGTCTTTATTATGCCAAGCTTATTTTTTTCTGATGAATAATAATCGCAGCTTTCTGTCAAAAAGCTTCTCCTTTCCCTAGTCTTAATAAAATCTCTCACAACTTGGCTTTCAATCTCATTAGCCGTAGATAATTTATCGATTAAGGTAAAAGTAAAAATATTTGTAATTAAAGAAATTAAAACTATCATTGAGATTAAAATAAATTTTTTCTCCTTTCTTTTTATGTTCATGGCTTTAATTTTTTTGCGATAGAAATAAATAAATGAAAACATAATAATTGATGGTAAGAGACTTATGATCATATTTGCCCCAGTAGAGTCGCCACTAGGAAGTAAAAAGTCTGATGTAAGTGCAACCACTATTAAAATAATTGCAATATAAAATAATATGATAAAGGACTTAGAAAAGGTAAGTCGCGAAAACTTTATTTCATTTACATCTTTAGCGTCTCTGTTTCTATTTTTAAAAAATATATAATCTCCCAGAGCCAAGGCATCCAAAAGAAGAAATAAAAGGCAAGCTGGACCCATAAATATTGTGTAGTTGGAGTAAAATATGTTACTGGATAAAAATTGAGAAATTAAAAAGAAAGATAGGAAGGCAAAAACAATGAAATTTATGCTAAGAGAAATTATTTCACCCCTGACGCCCTTCTTTAAAATTTCAATTTCTTCACTCCCATCGTTATAAAGAGAGTCTTGGCTTCCTTCTTCTAACTTGTAAATGTTCATGTTGAAGGTCCTGTATACAAGATGCCAACCAAAATCTCCTGCCATATCATCAAAGTCCCTTAGTTCATCCTTGGAGAAGGCAGAAAAGGATCCTTCATTAGGAGCCATGGAAATTTTGTATCTGGCATCTTCTGGTTCAGTTTTTTTAAACTTGTGGATAAAGGGCAAAATTATTTTTTCAATTTGCCAGCCCTTTTTTGCCATGTCTTCATACCATTTTTCAACAAGTCCAAAGTTTGTATAAGCTAAATATTTTGTCTTTAACATAATCTTGCCTCCTTTAGTATCGACTATCGATAATTAAATTATATATCGATACACGATAGATTGCAATAAGCTTTAAAATATTTTTTAGCGTTTTTCTTAACTTCTCTTTCAAATTTTATTTTTATCTTTCTCAAAAAATTTTTTATAAATAAGGCCCCTAAGATATAAATCCTAGGGACCTCTAATTTATTTTTCACTTGTTATTATCTCTTTTGACCAAATATTTATGGGAAATATCTTTATTTTACTTTAAAAATTATCATTAATATTTTCAATTATTCTCCATAAATTCTTTGAGACTTTTATCGAAATCAGTCTTTATCTTTTTCTTTACTTAATTTTACTAAACTCATTTGATAATCTGATTTTAGTTTCTTGAAAAATTTACCAATATTATAATTCCTATTAAAGGATAAGGTTGAATTAATCATTGATTTATCATTTATATCTTCATCAATTATATCTAATTTTCTAACTTCCACGCCCTCTTTTGATGCAAAATCTAGAAAGCTTTCTTCATTAAAATTGTCAGTATCAAATACCATTATATAAGACTTTGTTGTCATATCGTTTATAAAATCACTAACGCCCTTTAAGGATACAAAGGTTACTAGACAAATTATAGTTGCAATTACTGCTCCTTCATAAAATCCAATTCCCACTGCAAGTCCAATTGCTGCAGATAACCATAGGGTCGCAGCTGTTGTAAGACCCGATACACCTTCTTTTTTTGAAGTATAGTACCTGCACCTAAAAAACCAATTACACTTACAACTTGGCCCGCAATCCTCGCCGTATCTCGTCCAACATCATCAGATATTTTGCCAATTCCATCTATTCCTATAAGCATAATTAAACAGGCGCCAACACTAACAATAATATGCGTTCTAAAACCAGCAGCTCTATTTTTCATTTCTCTTTCTACACCAATAATGGCCCCCAAAAAGGCTGCTAACAATATTCTAAGTGTCACTAAAAATATATCCATCTTTCCCTCCTTTACATAGTACTTAATAATATTTTAAATAAGTCCTTTAGTGAAAATTTAATTTTTATATTTTTACTTATTTTCTTTTTGGAAATCTTATTAAATATATTTTAATTAATAAGAAAATTAAAATCTTCCCTGCAATTTTTCTTTATTTTTATTCAAAAATAAGTTTGAAGTACAAGTACTATCAAACCTACTTTTTGAGAAGAGTAATACATTCTGCGTGAAACAAGTGAACACTAAGTATGTCAAGTGAACCTGTCTGTATGTTGGAACATATCGACTAAACTATTTAACGATAGCATAAGGTTATCGTTAAATAGTATCAGACTATAATGTCCCATACATAGAATACTTTTTGAGACATGTTTTAATGAATCTGAGTCTGTTTGTGAAAATATATCTTAAGAACTATTCAAGTAAATTATTTTATACTATTAAATTCATCTTCTTGTTTACAGTACCTTTCTATTCTTCTATCATATGTGTCTTTGTTGAAATTTTGCCGTGTAATATACAATTTATATCTTTTAAAAATTTTCTCTTTTAAAAAAATTTTTTCTATTGCACAACATGGGCTAATTTCATAATTATTGTTATTTCTAAGAAAATCAATAAATGTATTTGCTTTTTTATTTCTAAACAATTCTGGAGATAACATCCCTATTCGGAAATATTCCTTATTTTTATTATCAAAATAATGTACCACGGGCTGATTGGCAGTTATAAAATTGTATAACTTTGTATCATTTAAAATATATATTCCCTCTCTTTCAACAAAAGAGTAAGAAATATTTGTTAATAAAATCGGGACTACATTTACATTATCTATATTGCAATTAATAGCCTTAAGTCTTGAATTAATGCTTTTCTTTCCATTTTTATCCTTGGTAAAATATTTTAAATTGCGTTTAAATTTATCAATGTAATAATCTAACTCCTGAATATTACGACAATATCCTCTCACATTCTCATGCTGAAATTGAGTTTTGCACTCAATGACAAACAGTGTATCATCTATATATAGTAAAATATCTAATTCATAACTCTCGCCATTACTACTTGTTTTAACATTCTTAATTGCACTAAGATTGTATCTCAATAATAAATTATGTATGTTTTCTTCATATTTTGAACCCTTTTTCGATATTTCATTATTATTAGTAAAAAGAACCATTACACTTTTTAGTGGTTCAATCATTTTTATTAATGACGGAAATAAAAGTATAAAATTGTTGTATTCAATTAAAAATGATGAGAATAAATCATTTTTGCTTTGACCAAATACCAGATGCTTAAAAATAACCTTTATTTCAGCTTCACTAAATTTATTTTGAAGTAAATCATTTTTTAATTTTTCTATTTCTATTTTTAGTACGTTTTTCTCATTAATAGCTAGTTTATAGAAATAAGTGTAGATGGAAACCCATCTTTCCAGTTTTATGTCTAGGTATTCTTCAGTTAAGTCTTCGCTATAAAAGAATTCTTTTAATTTTTCTCTAAAGGAATTCGAATATTTAATTATCTCATTTCCATTATCAAAATCTTTCAAATTTTTAGCATTATTTAAATTATAGTACTCTAAAAATGAAAATATTCTATCCGTAATTATTCCATGATTTTCTCTAATATATAATTTATTAAATAATCCAGTATTTACTTCCACATCTCCGAACATCCAATTAACAATTATATCATTTACTAAATTGAGTAACTGAATTAAAACTAGGATATCATTTGAATTTTTATCATCAGTATTTTGAAAACACGTCGACTTGTTATTTTTAAATCCATCTCTAAGCAATGTTCCTAATCCTAAAACGATATTTTCGCTAGAAACTAAATATTGTTCTTGCTCATACTCAGATGAAGCTTCACTTAATTTATCTAAATTCATAGATATTTGATCATTAAACCTTTCCACCAAGTCTAAATATGAACACTTCATCAGCTCAGTTTTAAATATATCTTCTTTAATTTGATTTCTTTTTTTATTTAGTTTATTACCCTCTTTAGATAATCGTCTAAATTTCTTATAACTATTATCTGAAAGGTTATCTTTAACCCAATTTTTTATTAGACATTTAGTATCGTTACTAAATAATTTTTCGTTTCTATCTGTAACAAAATAACCAGAATATTTTAAAACTTTTAATACTTCTTCCTCATTTTTATTTTTATTAATATGATCCAAATAGTCTAAAGCATTATTCTTTATATTTCTTTCAATTGAATTTATTCTCACATCATTGTATTTCTTACTCATATGAATACTCCTTATTATTTTGCCAACGTTTATCAATTTCTATTTCTTAAGTATTTTAAAAGCATAATTATTGTTTTTACAATATATAAATTTTTACATCTATCCCATCAACTGCACCTGTCCGCTGTGATTTTGTAAACTCAACCATACTACAATTTCTTGATGTATGACTTCTGATAAAACAATAACAAGAAGAATACTGAAATCAAACTCATCTGCTTAAACTCTCCGATGTCTTAGATTTCGAGATTTTTCTAGCCTTTAGAATCTGCACTTTTGACAGCAATACCACGCACTCCCCGGTCAATCGCCATGCCGCTTTGCTCCTAGCTCTTGGACAGCTGTCGCGCGGGCAGTGTCATCTACTCACGATAACTTTTAGTCTTGTTATTGAGAGCATATCTATACTTGCAGTAGCACGCAGCCAATCAAACTTCACCTTGCTCGTTTTCTTGGGCGTGCCTTGCATAGGACGTACATCTGCTTCTACTTCGCTACTTCGTAGCTCGTACAAGCAGTGTTACGCGCTCCTTATGAAACGAATGAACACCAAGTATGTCAAGTAGTCGCGTTCGTATGTGGGAACATATCCACATACTTTTTAACGATAGCATAATGGTATCGTTAACAGGTATTACCTCGACAAACCGGGAGTTATTATTTAGTTTGTAATCGTATTATTTTATTAGCTATGTCTTCTACAAATCTCTTATCATGTTCCACAAATATAAGTGTAGGTTTTGCTTCTTTTATAATTTCCTCAATCTGTATTCTTGATATTACATCTATATAATTCAGTGGTTCGTCCCAAACAAATATATGAGCTGGCTTTGATAAACTAACAGCAATTAAAACTTTCCTTTTTTGTCCATCGCTATAATTCTTCATATCTATTTCAAATAATTCTCTTGCAAAATCTAATTTTCTAAGAATTGTTTTGCACAATGTTTCATCCACACCTTGGTTGTCAATATACTCGTTTAGGCTACCTGTTAAATTGGATGTATCTTGAGGAATATATGATATTTTTAAATTACTTGCTAATTTTACATCACCTGAATACTCGTGATTTAAACCTAATAAAATTTTAATCAAGGTTGATTTTCCGCTACCATTACCCCCGCATATAGCCACTATATCACCTTGCTTTATATCAAAACTTACATCGCTTAATATCTGTCTTTCTCCATAACATGATGATAAATTTCTAACCAATATTAGAGGATTTTTGTGATGATGTAATGGATGCAATAATAGAAGTTCCTTTGTTTCAATATCTTTTAGTAAATTTTGTTTTTCTTCTATTGCCTTATTTTGTCTATTCTCCAAATTCTTGGATTTTTTCATCATCTTAGCTGACTGATGACCTATATGTCCCTTATCTGGTTTTACGCCTGATACTTTCACACCATTTTTAGTATTTTCGACTTTATCAGACCAAATTTGACTTTGTCTTGCAGCTTCTTTTAATCGTTTAATATCTTTTCTTAATTTCTCATTTTGATTAATTTCAAATTGGTCTTTCCTCAATTTATTTTCATACCATGATGTAAAATTTCCTGATTTGACATCAATAGAATTCCTGTTAATAGAAATAACATGATTGATACAACCATCTAAAAAATCTCTATCATGAGATATAAGCAAAAAACCTTTTTTTCTTTTCAGATATTCACTGACAACTTTTCTTCCGTCCATATCTAAATGGTTTGTTGGTTCATCTATAAGTAAAAAACCCTCTTCTCTTGTAAACAAAATAGCTAAGAGGATTTTTGTCTGTTCTCCTTTAGAAAGCGTTTCAAACTTTCTGTAAACAAGACTCTCATCTACATTTAGCAAATTAAGTTCTCTAAATAATTTCCATTCTTCCTCATCTGATATTAGTTCTTTATATGACTCAATCCCTAATTTTGAAGTATCAATTATATTTGGTCGAAATTTAATAAATTCAACATCCTTGCTTATTTTACCTTGATAAGTTTCTTGATTTAAAAGTAACTTAAATAGAGTTGATTTACCGATTCCATTTCTTCCTATCAATCCCGTTTTCCAGTTTGTATCAAAAGAAAACGATACATTTTTAAATATGGGTTTTACATATCCATAATATGAGAAAGTGGGGTTTTCAATTTTAATTGTTGACACAAAAACACCCCCTACAACTTCTAATGTGATTATTTCTTTTTCTTTGGTTTGGGTGCAGGTAATCCATCATACATTGAATTAAGTAAGACAGTTAAAAATTCTTTGTTGTCAACATCATCTACCAATAGCATTTCCTTTGCTCCATCATATGGTAACTCGTACTTTGCATTTGGCATGTATGCTATTGCAGATTTAACAGGCTTCACTAAAAACCTTTCATCATAAATTCCACCAATAATTTTTCCACGATAATAAATTATATATTCACCCATCATTGACCTATATGATATTTCTTCCAAATCGGATAGTTGTTCTAAAATAAAATCTAAATATTCTTTACTTGAAGCCATACCCTTCACCTCCAAAAATTTCAATTTGTCTACACCATTTTAATAATTATATTAGATCTATATGTCGGTACTTCAGTTTGCAGTAGCACGCAGCCAATCAAACTTTACCTTGCTCGTTTTCTTGGGAGCGCATTGCATAGGACATACATCTGCTTCTACTACACTACTTAGCAACTCGTACAAGCAGTGCTACCGTCTCCACATGCGTTGTCTTTTGCTTGGGAACATAATTTTTTATCCTCGTCATTCTTGTAGGAGCACAATTTATTAATGTAATTGTCTTTGGCATTTTTTCTTTTATCTTTGAAATTATTAGAATCTTGACTATCTTTAGCTCCTGTTTTGAAATAGAATGTCAAGTCATATGGATGGACTGTTCCGTCTTTGTCGATTCTGCCCACCACAACTTTATCAACTATGATTTCAAATACTGTTCTGTTAAATCCCTCTATAATTTCTTTGTTTTCTAAGAGCTTTTTAAATTGCTTTAGTCTTTCTTTAATAGAGTTTTCATCTTTTATTGTTAGCTCTAGGGTTTTCTTTTCATCAAGTAATTCTTCTTTTTGTTTTGTAAGTTTTTTATACTTTTTAGCATAAACTTCTTCGTCTATACTATCTTCTAAATGAAGATCAACTAACTTTCTTTCTTGACTAATGATTCTGTTTAATTGGTTATCTAACTTTTTCAAATCTTTGACTAAAGTATTATCATTTATTTCTTCTTCTACAATTTTTAAAAAGTCATCTATTACTGTTGAATCTGCATGACATAATTGCCTATAGCTTTCAACAAAAGCTTTTTCTATTGCTGTTTCTTGTATTCCTTTTGAATGAGGGCAATATTTTTTACCTTTTTTTGTTGACCTTACACATTGCCAGTTAATTTTTTTGTAAATTGAACTTGTGTGCCAAGTTCTTCTTGAAAGTATTTCTCCACAAAATCCACATTCCAGCAAACTTGAAAAAGCGTATTGTCTTGATAGTTTTTCTCTCTTTCTATCCTTGTTAGCAATGGTGTTTCTATTTTGTGCTCTCCTGAGTCTAATCTCTTGTGCCTTTTCAAAGTCTTCTCTTGATATAATTGGCTCGTGATGATTTTCAATGTGATATTTATCAGATTCACCAAAGTTTGCTAGTCTTCTTTTTGTTATGGGATCAACTGTAAAAGCTTTTCCCATTAGTATATCTCCAATATACTTTTCATTTTTAATTATTCCTAACACTGTAGTATCAGACCATTTTGTTTTACCTCTAGGGGTGAGATATCCTTGTTCTTCTAGTTCCCTACCAATGACCGAACCACCATTGCCTTCTAAATATCTTTTAAAGATATATCTAACAATTTTGGCTTCTTCTTCATTTATAGAGATGCTTTTTGTTGTAGGGTCATAATCGTAGCCAAGGCAACCTTGAAAACCAATAAGCTCCCCCTTTTCCATTTTCATTTTCAGTCCTTTTTTTACATGGGCTGAGGTATTTTCTACTTCTTGTTGAGCTACTGAACTTAATATTGTTAATAATAGCTCTCCATCCATTGTCAAAGTATCTATATTTTCTTCTTCAAATACTACACCAACATTGTTTTCCTTTAATAGCCTTACATACTTTAAGGTATCTAATGTATTTCTTGCAAATCTTGATATAGATTTAGTAATTATCATGTCTATATCTCCATTTTGGCAATCACTTATTAGCCTCATGAAATCTGCTCTTTTAGTAGCAGTTGTTCCTGTGGTTGCTTCATCTGCATATATACCAGCCAGAGTCCAGTTCTTATTATTTTTTATTAGATTTGTATAATAATCAACTTGCGATTTATATGATTCAAGTTGATCTTTACTATCTGTACTTACTCGACAATATGCTGCAACACATTTTAGATCTAAATGTAGTGCATTCCTATTTCTTGCTCCTGTATTTGAAGCTTTTATTACTTTTACTTTAGTATTCATTTTACCTCCTTCCCATTTTTTATCTTTCTACAGTGTAGATTATATCACAAGATTAACTACTTTCTATCCATCTTCTTATAATCATTTTCTAACCTATTCTTAATTTTTGTATATTCCTTATCATTAATTAATCTAAGATCATAAAGCCTACATAACATAGCAACTCTCATACTATAAATCTTTATTGCTTGCATTTTAACCTCCTATGTAAGTTATTTTTTTACCTTGATAAGTGGATTAAATTTGAAATATACTAATCTCACATAATCAATTTCAAGAATCTTCACACTTCAAAGTATTTGGATTTTTATAGAAAGATGACAAAATACCCCTCACTTTATATAGTGAAATTTGCCCTCTTTGGTAACCAAAGTTTTTATTTTTTATAGTATTTTTGAGTTTTAATGATTAATTTGAGCATAAAAAAAAGAGGACTTATGCTGTTAGGCATAAATCCTCTAACACGAAAAAATATTATAAAATTTATTTTATGGAATATTATAAAAAATACTATTTACAACTTCTCGTTTTTTTTGCGTTTTTATCATATGTCCCTCTTGTAATTCACTAATGTATACTTTTTTATAAATAAGTAAAATCAATCACTTTATCACAAACTGACTCTAAAAACTCAACATCATGGGATATTATTAAGATTAGCTTATCTTCTTCCTTTACTTTTTTTATGTTTTTAGCTACTATTTTCATATTTCTATAGTCCAATCCACTGGTTGGCTCATCAAAAAATAGAATTTTCTTGTCGGATAGTAAAGCGGATAAGATAATTACTCTCTGTTTTTGTCCTCCCGACAAGGTGTGAGGATTCCTATCACTGATATTTTTTAACTCCATATCTTTTAGCCAAGTATCTAAAGCATTATCATCTTTAATGTTTGATGTTAATACTATTTCATCTTTAACACTGTCTGTGAATAACTGACAGTTCACTTCCTGCATAATAAGCAGACTCTCATTTAACCTGCTTTTTGTTTTGAAATTCTCATCCTCTTTTAAAATTTTCCCTTTATTTTCTTTGTATAAGCCACATATGATTTTTGCTAGCGTAGACTTTCCAATTCCATTTTCTCCAACTATTCCAATAATATTCCCATAGCAAAATTTAAGATCCATGATGGACAAAATTGTTCTGGTATTTCTTTTGAATATCAGATTTTTTAATTCTAATAAAGCCCCTTTATTTAAATTTTCAAAATCATCAAATCCTTCAATAGCTTTATAATCAGAATGCCTAAGTCCCGTTCTCATTCGTTCATCTTCACTTAGATTTTCAATTTCGTCCATACTATATTCTCTGATGATTTTTCCATCCTCTAAGTATATTGCTCTATCAACAAGGTCTTTTAAATACCATAATCTGTGTTCTGCAATAATGATAGTTTTTCCTAAAGATTTAAGCTTTTTTATTGTGAGTGATAGTTCTTCCATTGACTTTATATCTAAGCTTGAAGACGGTTCGTCAAGAATAAATATCTCAGGGTTTAATGCGTAAATGCTTGCTATAGCAATCTTCTGCTTTTCTCCTCCAGAAAGATTGAATATATTTTTATTCATCAAGTTTTCAAGATGAAGCTCTTTTTCAACTTCTTCAATCCTTTTGTTAATTACTTCTCTTTCTATTCCATAATTTTCTAAACCAAAAGCGATTTCATCGGTTGTATTGGTTGTATAAAATTGTGTTTTAGGATTTTGAAAAACCGAGCCTACATTATTAGATAATTTATAAATTGGTGTGGTAAATGTATTCATACCATTGACCATAACACTGCCAGAAATGTCCCCATCATAAAACTCAGGTATTATACCGTTCATAAGCTTTAATAGAGTCGACTTTCCGCAACCGCTCCTACCACATAGAAGAATGCATTCCCCTTTTTTTATATTTAAATTAATTCCTTTTAATGAGTAATTAGCTCCTCCCTTGTATTTAAAACTTAATTCTCTAATTTCAATCATAAGTCCCACCCTGATACTTTCATAAATAATACTATTGATAAAATTAAAATCATAAGAATTAGAACACCAATATCATTTTTTCTAAACTTAATTAGGTGTCTACTTGTTTTTTGAACAGGAGCATCAAGTCCCCTTATAATGGCTGATTGGGACAGCTCATCCCCAATTTCTATCACACTTACGAACAATGGCACAAAAAAATATTCCATAATTAATGTTGGTCTTCTTGTTAAATTGATTAAGTTAAAATTAATTCCTCGAGTTTTCATCGCCATATTTATATGACTCCATTCGTCTTTAATAGTAGGCAAACATCTAAATATTACAGAAATCATTATGAGTGAGTCTTTTGAAAGTTTTAATTTTTGTAAAGTTGCTACTGCACTGGAAACTGATGTAGAATTTAAAATCCATTTACCCACGATAATACATGGCAAAAATTTTCTTCCAATTGCCAACATAAATAAAATTAAATTCAAAAGAAAATTCATACTAAAATAGGCTAAAGATTTTTCCAATACTACACTTATTACAAAAAATAAAATATACCTTATAGCGGATTTTTTATAACCATCGCTAATAATAATGACAAGGAAAAATAATGTAATAAGGCTTTGATAGATCCAATCAAACCCTAAAAAAATTAAAATATTCGCACCTATAAGCAAGATAAGTTTTGTTCTGAGGTCATATTTTAACCCCAGAACAAACTTTGAATTTTCCATTATAAAACTCCTGCTGATTCCAACTTTTTATTTAGTATTTTTTTTGTAAAATAAGAACCAATCAAAGAGAATATAAATGTTCCTATAATCATAACTGGTAACATCCATATTGGTGTCCATGCTCTTACTGTGTTACAAAAGCTTTGATCTAAGCCACCTTTTATTACACTTTCAAAAAATGCTTCTCTCATAAGCCAAATTGGTAAGAATCCTCCAAATAAGTTTAGAGAAAAAAACATATGACTAATTGTATTTTTCTTAAAGTCTGTATAATTTCCACCTTTTGCTATGAACATAGCAATTATTCCAGCAGGCACTGCCACTAATGGCGCAATTGGAATATGTCCAGTTGCAACTAATAAAATACTTGGTAATATAGCTGCGATTATAATAGCAGTAGCTGACTTTGTCTTTGCAAGAAGCATATGATAGGTTGGTGCAGCAAGTAGTGCTACAAGCATAGGCATTAGTAAAAATAAAACAGGGACAGGCATAGATATTGCCCCAATTACTAAATATGTTACAAAGTAAAGTGCAATTAAAACACCGGCTGTAACTGCGTTTTTTGATGATTTCTTTTGTGTTTTCATAAGTTTCCTCCTTTAAAATTGAGTGTTATTGTACAATCTTCCATTCTTTAGACTTTTCTTGATAATTCCATAAGTCTTTATATAGTCCTTCATTTTTTATAAGTTCTTCATGCTTCCCAACTTCCTCTACCTTTCCTTTGTTTAAAACAACAATTTTATCAGCTCCCATTACGCTCCTTAATTTATGAGCTACAACCACAACTGTTTTATTTTTAATTAAATTTGATATTGCTTCCTGTATAATAAGTTCATTTTCAGGATCAAGTGAAGATGTTGCTTCATCAAGTAGTATTATTGGTGCATTTTTTAATATTGCTCTCGCTATTGATATTCTTTGTTTCTCACCTCCAGACAGAGTCGCTCCTCCTTGTCCAATCATAGTGTCAAATCCATCATCTTTTTTGACTATAAAGTCATAAGCTCCTGCCATTTTTGCAGCATTCATGATTTCATCTTTACTTGCATCTTCATTTCCAAATTTTATATTGTTATAAATTGTGTCTTTAAAAAGATACACATCTTGAAAAACAACAGAAAATTTATCCATTAATTTATCAGGGTCGGCTGTTAGCAAATCTACTCCACCAATTTTAATTGTCCCTTCATTAGGATCATAAAATCTGGAAATTAATTTAATTAGTGTAGATTTTCCAGAGCCAGAGTAACCAACAAAAGCAGTTAATTCATTTTCATTAATGTCTAATGAAACATTATCGATAACCTTAGATTCCTTGTAAGAAAATGAAACATCGTGGATTTCAATTTTGTTGCTTTCGTTTACATCGGAATTTCCTGACATAGGTTTAGCGTTAAGTAAGTTAATGATTCTCTCTCCTGAAACTGATGCCATTTGTAGACCTGTATAATTTACAAGTGCAAGCTCCAAGGGGTCAAAAATCCTTGTGCCTACAAATAAGAACATTAAAAATGTATCAATTTCCAAAGATCCATTTATAAATAAATAGGAACCAACTAAACTCATCAAAGGAAGTCCTATTCTTAAAATCATACTTGCTATGGTAGTTAATGAACCAAATCCTTTCTCACTCTTAATATTTGCATCTCTCGAGTCATCTATATCTTCTTCAAGCTTTGTTAATGTATCATCTAAGCTGTTATAAGCTTTCAGAGTCTTAATAGCATCCAAATATTCGTTTATATCTTCTTCCTCTTTTATCCTCATTTTCTTTGTTTTCAAATAAATTTTTTTCTGAAAGTTTTGCATGAGTGTAAGAAGTAGAACAGAAATCGGCAATCCAATAAGTGTTGCTATTCCCATTTTTACATTAATTATCAAAAATAATATTGAGCAAAGAACCGCTACACATATTCCACTGAAAAATTGAGGTAATTGATGAGTTACTGCCGTTTCAACTTTGAAAAAATCATTCATTAATGTATCTAAGATTTCTGCTGAGCTTTTCCCTGAAATATAACCTATCGGCAGTTTTCTTATGTGGTCTGCAAGCTCTATTCTTCCATCTGCACTTGTCTTGTATCCAAGTTCATAGGTATATTTTGTGGCTAAATTTTCCAATAAGAATGTTATTAAGAAAAATATTGCCATTATCCCAAAATACTTCCATAATAGGCTCGTATTTATACTATCTGCACTTCTATTCAAAAATAGTATTTCTACAATTTTTGCCAAAGCAATAAATGGTATAAGGTTTGAAATAGATGCCAAAACATTTAAGATAATGGATTTTCTTATATTATTCATCTTTCCTAAAGTAATATTTCTTATCATTCATTCTCACTCCCTTCTATATCCATTTGCCAAACATTAGTCTTCTTAAAAATATCAAAAAGTCGCTTATATATTCCTTCTGCAACGATTAAATCTTCATGCTTACCTCTTTCTGCAATTTTTCCATCAGATATTACTAAAATTTGATTTGCATGCTCTATGGTATTTAACCTATGAGCAATCATGATAACTGTCTTATCTTTAACCAATTCAGACAAAGCTTCCTGCATAAGATATTCATTTTCAGAATCAGCAAAACTTGTTGCTTCGTCTAATACTAATATTGGTGCGTCCTTTAAAATCGCTCTTGCTACGGCAATACGTTGTTTCTCTCCTCCAGATAAATAAGTCCCTTTACCCAAAACAGTGTCATATCCATTAGGAAGTTTTTCAATAAAATCATGACATCTTGCTTTTTTACAGGCTTTTATAACATCTTCTTTTGTAGAACCTGTCTTTGCCATAGCAACATTATTGAAGACTGTATCTGTGATAAGATCACTGTCTTGAAAAACAAATGCTATCCTCTCCATTAAGGCGTTCATCGGAATGTTTTTTATGTTAACTCCACCAATTTTAATAGAGCCTTCTGAAGGATCGTAAAATCTGGGTATTAGCGTTCCAATGGTAGATTTGCCTGCTCCCGAATAGCCAACTAATGCTGTAACTTCTCCTTGTTTAGCACAGAAGCTTATATTCTTTAAAACCTCTTCATTTCCATAAGAAAAGCTTACACTCTCAAATTCAAGATCATGACCTTTTATCTCTTCCTCACTATTTTCAATTGCCAATTCTTTTTCATCTATAATTTCATAGATCCTCAAAACAACTTCATTTAGTAAATTCATCCCTTCTGCAAAATCTCTGAGTTTTAATGCAGGTACACTAATAGCAGGTGCAAGAATCAAATAGAAAATAAATACTGTAGCAAAATCCAAATTATTATTTCGTGACATTAAAAGTATTCCTACTGGAACTATGAATGTAGCAACAGATAGAATAAACATTCTAAATGAGACAAATCCCGGTCTTATCATTGATGTCATCGAACTTGTAAAGTCTCTATATTCTCCTACTGACTCTGAAAAAGTTTTAAATGATTTTGCTCCTGTTCCAAAGATTTTCACTTCCGGCATACCTTTAACATATTCAGTAGTTGCTGAATTAATTTGATCCAGAATCGCAAAGTTTTTCTCAAGTCCACCCGACTTTATAATCTTTGCCATGATTGCAATCTGAATTCCTAAACCAACAAATATAATTAACACAGTCGTAAGACCTAATATTAAATTTATCTTCAACATAACAATTATCATTGCTAAAATTAGTGCTAAAGTTGAAATTAAATTTGGTAATTGATGAGAAAAATATCCCTCAATTTGATTCATGTCCGATCCTAATACTTGCCTTATTTTTGACTTGTTGTCTCCGGTAAAAAACCCTAAAGGAAGATTCCCAATATGAAATAATATCTTCTTTTTTAAGTTAGCTATTAAAACATATGAAAACTTATGGCATAAAATACCGCCAATGTAAGTTAAGCAATATGACAATACCACTGCTGCAAGTCCATAGATGCAAAACTGTATTGTACTTTGTTCTAATTTCCCATATAAAAATAGGGATTTTATAACTTTGTATATCACCAAAATTGGACAAATACTTAATAGCATACCAAGACTAACAAATAATATCCCTCCTACAAGTTGTCCTTTTTTTATTTCACTGTAGGAAATAATATCTTTGATTGATTTCTTCTTTTTCATCTAAAACATACCTCCTTACCGAACGAGTTCGTTCATTTGCCTTAAAACTAATACAAGGAAAACACCATTGATGTTTCCCTTGTAAAATACTTATATTTTATTTTTCTCTACTGAGGTCTTTGAAATAGTTCGCTTATTATTCCAAAGGCTTCACTTGAATTTGTTTTGTTTTCTCCCTTAATAATATAGTCATTATATATTGTTCCAACAGCTCCGTATAAAATAAAAGCTGCAAAACTTCTCACATTTTCTCTGTTTATTCCCATATTATTTTCTATTTTTTTATTTTCAATTCCTTCAATTATAAACTCTGAATAGACATCTATAAATTTTCCAATGTAATGAATTAATTCCCATAGCCTGTAAGAGTTATCTGTAATTGAATTCTCTTTCGAAAAATTATATCTTGTTGTAAATTGACCGATATCTTTTACTATAAGTTCTCTTACAATTTTTATTCTTTCTTCGTAATCCATTTCCTTATTTTGAAGTATATCCAACTTATTTTTTAGTTTTTCTTCAAAATATGTTTCCATACAAGCCAAAAAAATATCTTCTTTTGATTTGAAGTAATAATAAAACATTCCAGGTGCACCGTTAACTTCTGCGAGAATATCTCGCACAGAAACTTTTTCATACCCATACTTTTCAAAAAGTCTGGATGCTATATTTATAAGCTCCTGTTTTCTTTCTTCTGGATCTTTTACATTTCTCTTTGCCAAAATCTCACCACCTATTGACCGACACTCGTTCTTTAATAAAGATTATCATTTTCTTATACTTTTGTCAATAGTGCCCTGAAATTATATTCTGAGTATGGTATAATTTTATTTACTATAAATAAGCACGCTTAACGCTTATAGTCTTAATTACACAATAACAGGGTCTGTAAATAATTTTGTGTATCAACCTAAATCCTGTTTAAAGGGTAATGGTTGATACATTTTTTATGCTTCAATCATCATTGGTGTAGCTACAACTTTTTCTACATCAACATTTTTATCTTCTAGATTATCTTCAAAATTCCCATATTGATTTAGGAACGAAAAAAAGAGCAAGTGGTTTTTCTTGTCCACCTGCTCTAAATATTTTTCATGTTCAGAGACTTTAAATATTTCTTCCTATCAATTATTTAATTTCCATGATTCCGCCTTAGTTTTTGCATTTATAAGGTCAGAATAAAGTCCATTATTTTTAATCAGTTCTTCATGATTACCACGTTCTACTATTTCTCCATCTTTTAAGACTAAAATCTGGTCAGCATTTCTAATTGTCTTTAGTCTATGAGCAATCATTATTACTGTCTTATTTTTTGTTAATGATTCTATTGCTTCTTTAAGCTTATCTTCATTTTCCGGGTCTATATTTGCTGTTGCTTCATCAAAGATTATGATGTCCGCGTCTTTTAACATAGCTCTTGCAATTGAGATTCTTTGTTTTTCTCCACCAGATAGGCTTGCTCCACCTTCCCCAATGATAGTGTCATATCCTTCTGGTAAAGCTTCTATAAATTCATGGCACCTCGCCTTCTTTGCAGCTTCTACAACCTCTTCATGGCTTGCATTTTGTTTTCCAAATTTTATATTGTTTTCAATAGTGTCTTCGAAGAGATAGACGTCTTGAAATACCATGGAAATTGAATTCATAAGGTTTTCTATCTTATAGTCCTTAATATTCTTTCCACCTATTAAAATTTCTCCAGAATTTACATCCCAAAATCTTGCTATTAGATTACAAAATGTTGTTTTACCAGATCCAGATGGTCCAACAATAGCAGTCATAGTATTTTCTTTTATCTCTGCTGATACATTTTTTAAAATTGGTCTATCATCATAGGAAAATGATACATTTTTAAAGACTATGTTGTGATTTTTTATTGGCTCTGTAATACTTCCTTCTCTCATATCAGGCATAGAGTCGATAAAACCTACAGAATCTATGGCATTTTCGCAAGCTCTTAGGATTGCCATGTTTGATCCTGCCCCGATTAAGCCTTCAAAGATAATAAAGGATGCCATAATCATAAGAATTGTTTCAGCAAGTGGAAGTTCACCTGATAAATTTAATTTTAATGATACATAGACCATAGCTACTGTTGTTATTCCCATTACAATTCTTTGGATAACTGTGTAAGGTGCTACAGATATTTCTAAATCTAAAAGTATATTTGATGTATCTTTTATAGACTTTCTTAAAGCCCTGTTATTTTCTCCACCAAGATTATAGGATTTTATAACCTGCATTCCTTGTAAAGTTGCTAATACTTCTTTTGTAAGTCTTGTTTGTGTTTCTGTCATTTTGTCTGCATTAGCTGATGATTTTTTCTCCATCATTGATGTAACGATGAAAAATACTACCACACCTGCTACAGCAACCAGTCCTACCTTTACGTTAAAAATTAAAGTTCCAAGGACAAAGACTAAAGTATTTAAAACTCCACCAAGTACAAGAACCAAAAGCATAGGCACCCACATTTCTGCTTGGGAAAGTGAAGATGTAGCAATAGTAGTTAATCTTCCTAGTGAAAAGCTTGAAAAGAAACCCATAGGAACTCTTTTTATTTTTTCTCCTATTTCAATCCTCTTATGAGCTGCCATAAAATATCCAGCGTGTGTTTGTGCCATTTGTGATGATTTTTGTGTCATTATCTTTCCAACAAGGGATATAACTAATATTCCAAGACAAATAAAGATAGCCTTATAGTCTAAAGTTTTAGAGAATATATTTACTAGCATATAGTAAATTGCACCAAACTCAAGGGCATTAAATACTGCGTGCAAAAATCCAGCGAGAATGGATTTCTTAATATATACCTGTTCTTCTTTTGAAAAATTCCATATCTTTTTAAACACATTAAGCATTTTCATCACCCCTTAAATTTGCAGCATACATTTCCTTATAAAGTTCTGATGACTTTAATAGTTCTTCATGAGTACCATAAGAATTTAATTTTCCATCTTTAATAACAAATATCCTATCTGCATCAACAATTGTCTTTAACCTATGAGCGATTATGATTAAAGTTTTACCCTTAACTAGATTTGCCAAGGCGTTTTGTATGAGAGCTTCATTTTCAGGATCTATATAAGAAGTTGCTTCATCTAAAATTACGATTGGTGCATTCTTTAGCATGGCACGAGCAATAGATATTCTTTGTCTTTCTCCTCCAGATAGATGACCTCCACCTTCACCAACTCTTGTATCATAACCATTAGATAGATTCATAATAAAATCATTGCAGGCAGATTTTTTACATACATCTATAATTTCTTCGTCAGAGGCATTCTTATTTCCAAGCCTAATATTTTCCTTTATAGTCATATCAAAGAGGAAATTATCTTGGGATACAAAAGAAATAAGTGAAGACAAGTTTTCGAGCGACACATCTTTTGTTTCTACTCCGCCAATTTTAATAGATCCCTTATCTACATTCCAAAATCCAGCAATGAGTTTTGCTATTGTGGACTTGCCTGACCCAGAAGGACCAACGAGTGCTGAAACATTAGATTCTCTTATTTCCATAGAAAGATTATCAATGACTTTCTTTTTTCCATCGTAAGAAAAGTCTACATCTTGAAGTTCTATATTATAGGATTCTATTTTTTCTCCCTTGTCAATATTTTCTAACTCTCTTGAATCTAAAATCTTTCCTATTTCAGAAGTTATAGTTGATATTCTTGACATATCATCCATATAGTTCATGATTTTTAAAATGCTAGAAACCGTAGCAAAGGATAAGACGATTAAGGTAATTAAATTTCCTAAATCAATACTTCCCTTTATATAAAATAAAATCCCAAAGGGTATGATTGTAATAATTCCCATAGGAGAAAGTAATCTACCTATGGCAACCCTATTCATAGATTCACCCATCCAGTTATAATAAAAGCTTGCATTGTCATAAACTGCATCAGCATATTTTTTATAAGATGATTCGCTTTGATTAAATGTCTTTATTACTTCTATCCCATTTATATACTCAACAATAGAATTATTCATGTGTTGACCAATGGCAACTGACTTTCCAAACATTTCCTTATAATGAGCATTCATAACAGACATCATAATAGACATTCCTACCACAAATGGAATTAGTGATAGCAAGGTCAATCGCCAATCTAAGGTAAACATATAAATAAATAATAGAAGAGGTCCTACTAAGTTTGCCGTAAATTCCGGCACTAGGTGGGCAAGTGAAGTTTCCATAGAATCAACTTGCTCAACTATAATATTTTTTAATTCTCCTGAAGATCTTGAAAGAACATCTCCCAGTGGCATCTTAAAAAGTTTTTTAGAAATATCATTTCTGATTTCTCCTAATGAGTTAAAAGTTGCGGTATGGGAAATACTTGTTGATATTCCTGCTGCCACTTCTTTAATAACAAATGTTATGAAAATACTTATACAAAGTGGAGTGTATAAGCTCATATCCCTTATGCCATTAATCAAATTCACAATAATTTTCGCCATAAAAATATAAGAAAAAAGACCAGCCACTACTCCAATTATTGCCAGTAAGATTGACATAAAATATGAGCCTTTTCTCTTTTTTACATATTGTTTTATTAGATCCATCAAATCCCCTCCTTAATAAAACTTCGTAATAATAAGATAGGTCTATCCATTCACTACTTTATAGATAGACCTGCCTTAAATTCAATTTATTAACCTATTCTCATTTAGCTTTTACACTATAAATATTGAAAAATTGTGGTGTACTTGTAAAATCATATCCACCAATTTTGTCATTCCTATACAAAATCATTTCTTTTGAATAAGAAAGAGGCAAATCCATAGCGTTTTCGTTTGAATATACTATAGCTTTTTGTATATTATCTTTAATCTCCCCTTCGTTTGTAGAAGTGGAAGCCTTCTTTATTGCATCAATATATATGTTTGAATCAGAAAGTGCTTTTAACGGCATCAAATGTGGATCCATTTCAGTGATTGATTCTTGTAAGAACTTATGAGGTTCAGTATAAGAACCCTCTGTATTCCAGGTTGTCAAATGGAATTCTCCCTTTATACCATCTGTCCACCATGACATTTGATCTTTTTCAACTAGGTCAACATCTATACCTACTTCTTTTAATTGCGTCTTTATTGCAAGTGCAGTTTCCTTAGCAAGTACTAAATCTGACCAGTAAACATATTGAAGCTTTAATGGACTTCCGTCCTTTTCTCTAATTCCTGTATCTTTATTGAGTTTCCAACCCGCTTCATCTAACAAGCTATTTGCTTTTTCAGGAGCATAACTATAATTAGTTGGATAATTTGCATCACAATAAGCTACATCTTTAGGGAATAAAGTTTCAGCTACATCTTCATATGAGTATGTTAAACTATCGACAATGTCTTTTTTGTTAATTGCATAATTAATTGCTTGGCGAACTTTTAAATCTTCTAATTCTTTTTTACTTGGATTTAAAATTAGATTCTTAGTCAAAGTCCTATTTTTATTGACTTCTCCAGTAACATCCTTAATTTCAGAACCTTTTTTGAAGTCATCATAATTTATTAAATCTGCTCCATAAATTAAATCTATTTCGCCCTTATTTAAGGCTTGAAGTCTTGAGGAAGCATCGGGAATATATTTGACAATAACTTCATCATAATAAGGTTTTTCCCCATGATAATTTTCATTTCTAACAAATTTTGTATATTCTCCAGATTTAAATTCTTCATATACATAAGGACCTGTTCCTATATTTTTGTTAAATGTCTCAAAGTTTCCCTCAGTAAATGACTTTGGAGATGGCATCCCCAATACATTTTGGAAACAAAAACCACTTATATAAAATTTAGACGGATTTTCATAGTGAATAGCAATCGTATTATCATCAATAACTTCTGTTGATTTTATCTCTGCAACAGCCCTAATGCCTGCAAAATTAGGGTTTGACTTATCAAAATCTAATATCTTTTTTACTGCATCAGCATTAAAATCTTCACCATCTGAAAACTTTACCCCGTCCTTTAATTTAAAGACTAAAGTTTTGCCATCATCTTTATATTCAAAGCTTTCAGCAAGTTTTGGTACAATTTCACCGTTTTCATAAGCTACTAGGGTTTCATAAATTAAACCACAAGCCATATTATTTTCCTTATTCATTGTTAAAGTCGTAAGGTTTGTCAGTTCTTTAGCAGTACATAAGGTTAAAACCTTCTTGCTTTCATCTTTTGTGTTTTCACTTGCTACATTTGAATTTTCTTGTGCTTTTTCTTGATTCTTTTGGCAACCTCCTAGTAAAATTGAAAAACTAAATACAAGTGCCAATAAAACCATCATATTTTTTCTAAGTTTGATCATTTCTATCTCCTTTGCAATTTTCCTTCTCTAAATATTTTTCCTTTCTTTATTTCTATGATATAATCTGAAATCTGTTTTGCTTGATTTGTATCATGAGTGATAAAAATATAAGAAATACTATACTTAGATTGATAATAAAAAAGTAAGTTTAATACTTTTTCAATCGTCAGTAAGTCAAGCCCAGCTGTAACCTCATCTAGTATTAAAAAATCAGGATTAACCATAAGGGCTCTTATAAGCGACAATCTTCTTTGCTCACCTCCAGATAGTTGGTGAACGGGCACATCTAATATTTCCTTTTTTAAATGTAAATCCTCGCAAAATAATAACACCTTTTCCTTTCTTTCCTTTTTCGACAAGTTTGTTAAATTAATAAGCCCTTCTTCCAAATTTTTAAAAGTGCTTATACCAGGATTTAAAGTACCAGATGTATCCTGGAAAACAGACTGGATATTTTTTCTATATTTCCTTATTTTTTTAATTTTAATTTTGAGATATCTACAGAATCATATAGTATAGATCCTTCATCTATTCTTTCTAATCCTATCAATGCTTTTGCAATGGTACTTTTACCAGATCCGCTTTCACCAATTAAACTTAAGTTATCTCCCCTTTTTAGTGAAAAGGAAATTTGATCTAGAGCTTTAAATGTCCCTTTTACTGTTTCAAAAGAAAGGCTAACATTACTCATAGCTATTTCGTCCATTTCCATTCACCTCCAGAATCTAATATTTTCTGACTACAGATAACAAATTTTCTTGTCCATTCTTCTTTAGGGCTTTCAAATATATCTTCACTACTCCCCTTTTCTATAAGGCATCCATTTTCTATCACATAGATGTAATCGCTATATTTTTTAAGAATATCAGCCTCGTGTGTTATTAACAAAATTCCTTTGCCTTTGAAATTTGCTTTAATCAATTCAAAAAATAATGATGAGTTATAATTGTCTAAGGCTGATGTTGGTTCATCAGCAATTATATAATCAGTATTTAGTCCCATAGATATCGCTAAAATAACACGCTGAATCATGCCTCCAGAGAGTTCAGTTGGATATGAATCTAAAACTCTTTCATATTCAAGATTGACGCTTTTGAGCTTATCTTTTGCTATACTTAATGCTTCTGATTTATTTATATTAAGATTAGCAATATATATTTCAACCATTTGACTTTTTATCTTTTTTCTTTTGTCAAAAGAAATCATGGGAAGTTGAGGAATAAAAGCGATGTTTCTATTGTTGCTATTGATATTGTCTTTTCCCAATATATCGAAATCATCTATAGTAATAGTTCCAGAACTTACTTTTAAATCCTCTGATAAAATCCCAAGTATTGTGTTTACTAATGTAGTCTTCCCAGCACCACTGGGTCCAGTGAGACCAATAATTTTTCCCATAGGGATTCTAAGAGAAATATTATTTAAAAGATTGTTTCCTTTTTTATCTGTAACTTGTAATTGATTAACCAAAATCATATCTTCACCTTCTATTCGCTTCTTTTGCAATAATATTAAAAGACATTGTAGTAATAAAAACTGCAAAAATCGGGTAAATTATGAGTTCTGGCTTAATAAATATTGAATCTCTCGCTTCTAAAATCATAGAACCCCACTCCACAACATTTTCTCCAAGTCCAATTCCTATAAATGAAAAACCAGTAATTGCTAAAATCATATCCGCACAGGACAAACAAATATAATGAACTAAATCTAATAATATATTTGGTAGTATATGAACTAGAACCAACCTAGTCTTTGAAGCACCTAGTGAAATCATACAAGTGCAATAAGCTTTATCATATTCAATATTTATTTGAGTTCTAACAAGTCTTAAAAATCTCAATATATATGAAACAACCAAAGCGATTAATGTAGTTTTTATTCCATTTCCCCAAGATGCTATAAATATGATTAAATAAGCAATTGGTGGTATAGCCGTTACAGCATTAATAATCGAATCTACTATTACATTCTTTTTCATGGTAACTTTTGACGTTAGTGTTCCCAAAAGCAAACCTAAAGTAAAAACAATAATTGATGCCGTCATAACCATAAATAATGTAGTTTTCCCCCCGTACAGTATTCTCGATAAAACGCACCTACCCATGCTATCATTTCCCAAAAGATACTTAGAACTTGGATTTGCAAATCGAAGGGGAAGATTAACTTCTAAGGGATCATTAGGGGCAAAAAAACTTCCAAAAAATATAAATAAAATCACTAGGAAAGGAAATAATGTCCTTTTGTTTATTTTCATTAATCTCCCCTTTCCTTTATCAAAAGATCGTTTATCAAATCTGATATTATATTAGCAAGTGCAATAAATAATGCTAGAAAGAAAACCAACCCATGAATCATAGTTGCATCACGATTTATTACAGAATTTACAATCAAATATCCAAATCCTGGAATAGAAAAAACTCCCTCAACTATTGCCACATTTGCAATCATAAGTCCAATACTCTGAAAGAAATTTGGAATTAACTTTACTATTGAGTTTGGCAATATATATTTCACGAACAAAGTAAATTCCTTTAGACCATTTGCTCTAAAAAACATAATATAATATTCACCATTCTCTTTGTCTAAAGCATCTTTAAATAGTGGATAATAAAAAGAAGCCCCAAATATCCCTAAAGTTATTGCAGGAAGTAGATAGTTTGTAATGCCAATATTACCTGCTACTGATAGCAAATCCCACTTTACTGCAAATATATCAAGTAAGATAATAGCAATATAAAAGCTAGGAATTGAAACACCAATAAGGCATAAAAGATTTATAAGCTTATTGATTATCTTGCTCTTCCATAAGAAAGTAATACATCCCAAAGATAAAACCAAAATTACCTGCAATATTGCGGAAAAGAAAACAACAGATAAAGTTTTTGGCAACGCCAACATTATATTATCCCAGACTGGTTTACCATTGCTTAAAGACTGTCCTAAGTCTAGAGAAAAAAGATTTTTAATCCAGTTAAAATATTGCTTATATACAGGTTTGTCAAAACCAAATCTTATTCTTACTTCTTCAATTTGCTCAGGTGATGGACTTCCGATATGTCTTTTAGCATATGCAGTGGCTGGATCGACGGGAGATAATTTCATTAAAACAAATGATAAAACACTAACAATTAATAATGTAATTATTAGCTCATAAAATTTTTTTAAAAATGTCTTTTTTGTATTCATCTTTATACCATAATTTAAGATCAGCCTAATAATTCAGGAAATTTATTTTTCAAATATTCTTCTAACATCTTTTTGATTGTTTCTTTATTTTCAATAAAAATTTCTTTTTGATTTAAACTTTCATATCCTAAAATCAAAGTATTTACAAAGGTCACTAAAAACTCATCTTCAAAAATAGATGAGAGCTTATCGTTTGGAGGAAATGCAGACGATAAAATTTCTGTGTTTGTTTCTTTTAAATTTTCAAACATTTCACACAATCTTTTATCTTCATTTTGTAGTTTCAAAAAAATTGCATATATGCTTTTAAATTCATTTTCATCATAAATTCTTTCCATCATCATCTCAGTAATTGCGTCTAAACTCGTTAACTTAGATGTATCGATAGTTTTGCTTTTCTCTCCTCTATATTTGATGCCTAATTTCATAAAATCATAAATCATTTCGTAGGTTGATCCATAATGATAGTAAACACCACCTTTACTTAAACTTACTTTTTCTATAACATCTTCCATAGTTGTATTTTGGAAACCCTTATCTAAGAAACATTTCTTTGCCGCTTCCAGAATTTCTAACTTCCTTTTTTCTCCAACTTTCAATTTTTTATCATTCAAAACTTTATCTCCTGTCAATAAATAATTCCGACGCTATCGTCAGTTTTATTGTAGCTCATTTGATAATTAATTTCAATACATGGATTATTTTAAATTTTAGTAATCTTATTTAAGATATTTGCTTGAATGCCCTTTATACTTCTTTATTAATTTCTTTAAATGCGGTATAATTAACAGAACTTAATAAACGCTTAACGCTTATAACTTTAATAGCAAGCACAGTAAGTGTACGGACACTTACGAAAAAATTAATGGAGCAGACCTTTACGGAATGCTCCATTTTTTAATTTTTACCTTGTTAGGGAGAACCCTAAGACCCCGAAATACACCTAAAGGAGGAAATACCTATGGCAAATAGAATACGAAATGAACGACTTGAAATTAAATTAACTGAAGAAGAAAAGACTCTTTTTGAAGAAAAACGAAAACTTGCGAAGTGCAGAAATATGAGCCATTTTATCCGCAAGTGCGTTTTAGAAAAAGAGATTTATCAAGTTGATTTAGAGCCTTTCAGAGATCTACAAGGCTTGCTTTCCAATGCCACAAACAACATAAATCAGATTGCAAAGCAAGTTAATTCGACAGGCATAATCTATAAAGAGGACATCAATGACATGAAAAAAGAGATTGAACATTTCTCAAAAGAACTGTGGCAAATTCATTCTCTACTCCTTAACAGAACTTCCGGAGGTGATTAGTTTTTATGGCTATTACAAAATACATCCCATAAAATCGACTCTTAATCTTGCTATCGACTACATTGTAAATGGAGATAAAACAGATGAGCAGATTTTAGTCAGCACTCATAAATGCCATCAAGAAACTGCCCATACACAATTTTTAAGGACACGAAATGATGCAGGAACAAAGGGAAATGTTCTTGCAAGGCATCTTATTCAATACTTTTTATCGGGAGAAACCACGCCTGAAATAGCACATCAGATTGGTATGAAACTCTGTAAAAAATATTAAGAAATGAGTACGAATTTGTCTTATCTACTCACATAGACAAAGGACATATTCACATTCACATCATTTTCAACAATGTAAATATGGTAACGGCGGATGCTACCTGTCTAATAAGAAAAGCTATCATCAAATCCGTTATTAGAGCGATAAACTATGCAAAGAAAACAACCTATCTGTCATTGATGAGTTTTACGAAAGTTACAAGAAAAAAATACCATCATGCAAAAGTATTCTTACTCCAAATCTACTATGGACGAGCTTTATAAAATACGAAAGAACTATGGTATTTACATGGGTAAAGAGATGGAGAGATATCGTCTCTCCATCTCTATTAACTATTTTATTTTTTTAAATGATATATATCTTCAATATAATTTCCTGGAAAATCCTCAATGTTTAATTTGTACATATTTAAATACTCTTGAATTTTGTCATCAGATAATGAATCTAATTCGTATTTTCTGATTTCTTTTACAAACTTTTTTAGATTATCTTTTAGCTTTTTTAAACCATTCCTTCTCATCACGAAAACTTTCTCATTAAAATCCGCATCATGTGCTAACTGTTTAGTAGGAATTATCATTATACGCAAAACATCTACAAGTTCCCCATACTCTTCCTTAAACCATCCACAATGATTATTAAATTGGCCTACTTCAGATTTTTTTATAGCACTTCGATTTTCGTTCACTTCATTTTTACACTCAAAAAAAACATATTTTTTATTTGAAACGCACCATAAATTATCCGGACCCTTTCTAATTTCTTTATCTGGGCGTTGACTAACATAGCCTAAAATTTCGCCTAAGTTTTTTAATGCAGATTCAAATTTTTCAGCCGCAATGCCAAAAGAAAGATTTTCTATCAGTTCATTTATATAAAGATTAAATTCATCAAAACTGTCATATTTTCCAATATATCTTTTGAATCTATTTATTCTATTTTCATTCAGAAAAGAGATTTTTGAATATGCTATTCCCTCTTTAGGCTTTAATAATTGAGGATTCTTTTTAAATGCGGACTTTTGAAGTATTTTTGATTTTTCCTCTGAGTACATATATGCATATCTTGCCATCTGCTCTAAATACCAGCCTTTTTCTAAATCATCATTGATAAACTTATCAATGAATTTTTGTGTCCTGTCTACAGCAAGTTCATATTCTCCTTGTGAAAATAACTTTTCTAATTCATTTTCTTCTGAGTATCTGTTATAAATTTTATTTTCTACGTTATCTTGAATAATTGCATTCATTTCACCAGTGTAATACTCTTTCCACCCTTCATCCCTTTTGAGAATTTGATTTATTAGTGAAACAATCTGCTTCATAGGCTGATCTTCTTCACTAATTTCTTCTTTTGCCATTTTTGCGACTTCAAACCCAATCTCTATTTGTTTCTGTGTCTGGGCAGAAAAATATTTTCTTGTTAACACTCCTCTCATAAATTTTTCTATATCAGATCCTATTACAAGAATAGCACAATAATCTTTTTCTCCTCGAACAGCCCTTCCTAATCCTTGTTCAATCTTTTGTGCTATTTTTTTATTTATAATTTCACTATTAGGGCAACATTTTTCTTCATATCTATCAGAGAAGTTGTCTAGAAATGGCATTGAATCCATTATCAAAACTCTGCAGCTTTCATCTGGCAAATCAATCCCATCATATCTATTATTTATCACAACGGTTTTTTCAAAATTATTTTTTCTTAGATCATCTATCACAGAAAATAATTCTTGATTATTTTGTGGAAGTTTTGAACCTAATTTACTGTAATAGATAGCTCTTTTTGTATTAGGAACTATAGCGACGATACCAAACTTCTTAACATTTATTGATGCAAATTTAGTTGCAACTAAGTCTCTATCACAGGTTTCATCTATTAATGATGGCATCAATATCATCTTTTCACCAGACCATCTTAATTGTGGATACACAATCGGATTAGCCACTGCATCAGTTGAAAAATTCAAACCCTTGACAAAAAAAATATCTTCTTGAGTCGTTGCAGACATTAAAATTCTTCTCTTAGCTTTTGAAAATGTCCCAAATTGTTCTACGTTAATGTTATATGGAGCAATATCAATCTTACTTCCTGAAATAAAACAAGAATATTCTATTATTTTATCCTTCATCAATGGCCACACAAACTTAATTTCATCCATATTGGTAAATTCAGATAGAATAGATAAAAGTTCAGTCCTTTTACTATTCCATGCCCAGTATGGAACCATCATGAAAGTTTCGTATTCTCCAGATTTAATATCTAAATAGCTACCCTCACCTTGCTCTATTAAATCATCTGAAAACAAAGTGAGTATCCTACCGTAAATATCCTCGTTTCCATTTTTATTTCTATTAATGGTTAAAGTAAATGAATTCTTTATGACATCTATACACGCATGGGAATCATCTAGAATTATTGTATTTGTCTTTGTGAAGTTATTTCCTAATCCAAAAATTGATTTTCCATTAAAAATTTTATGAGCATGTGTAATTAAAATTTTTTCACCTGATAAAAACTCATTAGGGATTTCATTATTATTATCAATTTCACAAAATGGAATACCGAATTTTTCAGCTTCCCAACAAACCTGTTTGACTAAATAAATATTAGGACAAACATATATACATGGCCCCTCTCCTAAATTAAGTGCTGATTGTAGTATTAGTAAACCAATTAAAGTTTTCCCTTCTCCAGTATGAAGCTTTACAATAAGATCTCTTTCATCTTTTCTATTGTTATACCACTCTTCCAAAGCATATTTTTGAACGGGTCTCAAAGGACCTGCAATACTCTTTCTATCAAGCGTATTATATAAATCAATAGGATTGGTAATTTTCGCCTTACTTTTTAAAGCAATTTTTTTCTTAAAATCTACCATTTTTAGTACCTCCATTTAATTTTATCATTTTCATTTATTTTCATTTATTTTCATTTATTAATAAAAATGTATCCCACAAATAGCGAACAAGAGTTATACTTGCTCCAACAGATAATTCTGCATGTCGTTTTGTTAATCCATTAAATTTTGCAGAACGACCATGCCCACTTCCATAATGATTTCTTAATTCAATTATTCCACTACTTAAACCATTAAGACTCCCTGTAATTTGTTTCACAATTTTTTCTTCTTCTAAATCCATCGCCACGCCTTTATTGGGAATATTCAATGAACTTAGAGTTTGTTTTACAAGTTGTCCCATATTTATTGAATCTTTTATAATTTCACCATTGCTTTCAATGATTGTTTTACAACAACTTTCTAGTAATTCTTTTGACTTTCCTATTGCTTCTGTCGGATTTTCATCACACATTGCTACCATCAAATCTATTTGCTGATTCATATATTTACTAGAAAATTTTTTCTTTAACTCTTCTGATACTTTAGAAAATTTCTTAGAATGTTTCTTTTCTCTTTCAATAATTTCCTTACACTTATTATAAAGAGATTTGTATGTGCTTCCGTTATAAGCTTTATCATCTGATTCTATTTCTAAGGAATATCGCACTTCATAATATTCCAATAAATCATCTAATAATTTTACTACCTTATCATCATCTCCTTCATTTATAAATTCATTTAACGACTTACCCTTTGATAAATTATATGTCTCACATAAAGCTATTCCTACACTATGCAATGTGAATTCGTCAAATCTATATGTAGAAAAATCTAAAACATACCCACCTCTATTTAACAAATCATTAAAGTATGTTCTTTCAATATAACTAATCATAAATTCCTCCAGTTTATTAAATTGTTCCAAGTTATATTAAGAATCGAACTTAATACACTCTACTATTTCCTCAATATCACAATCCAAAGCATTGCAAATTCTAAGCAAAACATCTGTAGTTACATTTTGCCCATTCTTCATTTTGTAAAATGTACTTTTACTAACTTTTGCTTTTTTCATCAATTCATTATTTGTCATGTCTAAATCTATCAGTTTTTTAAATAATCTTTTATAACTAAAAGTTCTCACTATACCCTCCGTAGAAAAATTATATTTATTATATTATACCATTAAATGTTTTTTAAAGAACGAAAATAGTCTCTTTTTAAGTAATATTTGAATTATAAAAAAGAAGCAGAATAATTCCACTTCTCATACTTAATATTTTCTTGTCTGTAATATTCCAAACAGTGTTTGGAATATTACATCTCATTTATTCTATTTGAAATAATTCTCACTACATCAACAACCTTATCAAAGGTCAGATCTCCAATATAATTATTTTCACTCAGATATACTTCCCACAAGGATCTTTGGTATGAATCTTCTTTTATGTCCTAGATTATTTCCTCATAGTCTTTGATTATCTCCTGACTTCCTCTTTTGTCGGAAGTTCTTTCTATTGCTTCTTTTAAAATTTTATAATCTATCTCATCTTTTTTTAATTTGTAGAGGGTGTATAGGTCATAAAAGTCTCTCATTCGTGTTGTTGTTATATTTCTTCTGATTATGGTTTCGTATTTTTCAGCTAAAATTGTTTCTAATTGGTACGCCATTATTTTTATATATTCTTGGCTAAAGATACAGGGATAGGTGTATTCTATTTTCCTTGGTGTAATTGCATCTCCTGTTGTAATGTCAGGTTTCATTGGATTTTTTACTCATTCCTATTTTTACTAATAGACATCAAAAGAGCACCTACCATTTGATAGATGCCGTTAAACAAATTTAAATTACTCTTTTACTATAGGAACCCATAATTCCATTTGATAATCTTCTGAATTAGGGTCTCCATCTCCATATACTTCAAAATCAGGACTTTCATCATGTCTATATCCTTCTTTAGGGAAGAAATATGAAATAATATACTTCCATCCTTCGTGAATGCACTTTGGTATAGGACCTTCTAAGCTTACAATGGCATACTCTTTTTCAGGAATGCTGAGTATGTCTAACCCTAACTCCTCAGCTTTTACTTCATCCGTTAAATCAAAACCAGCTAAGTATATAAATGAATCTTCTTCGTCCATTATATAGTCATATCCTACGCCATAGATTTGACCATTACCAAACTCTTCAAATTTTTCTCTTGGTACTTTTTCAACCAGTCTATCCCAAACTTTTGGGAAATTTGAACTTTTAGTTACATCCGATTTAATACCAGCTACTTTAAACGCTTTCTTTTTCTCAATCTTAATATCCATTTGATTTCCTCCTTGAACTGAAATTGAAAAGTAGATTCTTGGGAAATATTGATACTTTTCTCCTTTTTTTACTTGACCTGGAGTTAGCTTATGAAAACTTTTAAAAGCTAAGGCAAAAGAATCCTGAGAATTATAACCATATTTTATTGCGATGTCTATAATTCTTTTATCTGAATTTTTTAAATCAATTGCAGCATTTGTCATCTTTCTTAACCTTATATATTCAGATAATGAATATCCTGATATGATTGAAAATATTCTTGAAAACATTGGAAATGAATATCCTGTTATCCGTGTTATTTCTTTTTCATCAAGTTCATCAGTTAAGTTATCTTCAATATAGTCTATTGCTAAGTTAAAAGATTTCATTATATCCATATTTCTACCACCTTTCATTTAAATTGTACAAGGATTTATTAAATTATACCCGATAATGCTAATACAAATATTATAGCATCACATGTTTATACTATTTTTCTTCTCTGCCAGACTTCTTATCTTGCTCTTTATACTCTCGATATTAATCATGATAATACCTCCATATATTTTCTAACCTCATCTTCTATTTTAAATAGTCTACTGTATTTTATGAGTCGTCTTAGATTTTTATTTTGTGATTTAAAGTATCTTTTTATAGCTTCTGTGAAAATCTGTTTATCTATTTTTTCTCTGTCGATTATGATGTCGCAAATTGTTCGATCTATATCATAAACTGGTATGAGATTGCCTTGCGGTGATTTTATTTCTGTTTTTCCAAGTTCGTATAAATCTTTTTTTACATAATGAACTTGTAGATCCTCATATCTCTTTTTAATATGGCTTGCATTATAGCCTTGGGGGACAGATATATGAAATACATTTGGGGTCCTGTCGGTTAAGTCGTGGAGATATAGGGCTGTTTGATGGGAAAATATAATTCGATTACTATTAGATGATATTAAAATAAAATCGTCTATTACTTTTCCTTTTAATTGATATAGACCTGGTCTTAATCTTTCTAATTGTCCGATTTTGGTTAATTCTGATAGATTATGCCTAGTATATCCAAGTTCTTCTGCTTCTTTGTTAGTTATTACTAAATTTTCTTGTATATATTCTTTAAGTGTATTCATAGTCCGCCTCCTCTCGTCTTCGCTTTTATTGTGTGTTATAAAAGCGAATATGTAAAGTTATCTTGTGAGTGTTTTCCATTTTTAAAAAAGGATGTAACGAATCCTTACTCCCTTTCTAAAATTATTCTTTCTTAACTCAATATTACTAATATTATTATAGTTACTCTCCGATTTTCGGATTTCTAGAAATCTGTTATTCGGAGTTCTTGAATTCCGATTTTCGGAAGTCTGGACTTCTGCTTATCGGAAATCAGATTTTGTATTATTAGTTATATTTAAAATTTATATATACTCACTTCCTGAAAAAAAGAGCAGCCTTTTAAGCTACTCTTATAGAAAGTACAAAATGAGTTTATCTTATTAATTTTTTCTTTGTGTTTCCTCATACTAGTCTTAAAACAACTCTTACATCCATGTAGTTTTTTTGAGTCTTTTTGACGTATCCTTCTTCATCTTTATCAAAGACAAAATGCTTATAAAACTGCTTAAAATGGAGGATTTCTAAATTTACATCTTTTGTATCAACGCTATAGTCTCCACGTGGCTTGAGTGGTCTGTATGGATAAAATTTGAGATTTTTCAAAAGCCTCGTATGTGGGAATATATCTATGATATAAATTCCTTCTCTCATTACATAATATACTATTAATAAGCAAAGAAAAATAGCCCTATATCACCTTTACTTTATAATGGAAAATCTGCCCTTATCTACAAGTCGATTATCTTAAAAAATCTTCTAATAACAACTTCAGTTTTTTCAATATATTATTCTTACGCCATTGTATAGCTTGATAACTCACTTTCTTTATTCTTGTAATACTCGAAAGAATTTCATCCTGAAAGTACAAACGCTCAATGATGCCCCTTTCTTCTGCATTGAGTCTTGAAATTGTATTTCTGACTGCTTCAATCATCATCTGTGTTTCAACAATCTTTTCTACATCAACACTTTCATCAACAATATTATCTACAAAATGTCCGTCATGATCCAATGATGAAAAAAGAGCAAGTGGTTTTTTCTTTCCACCTGCTCCAAATACTTTTCGTGTTCTCTTTCTCGCCAGTAGACTTTATAAATATCTTCACTGACTTTGACCTTTTGTCCGTTGATATAAAGGTAATATTTTTTTGGCATATATGCTTCCTCCATTTCTTTTTGTCTGCGTTTTAAAACAAAAAAAGGAGGACTCCTGCACCTTGGCATAAGAAGTCCTCTAAAACGAAAGAAACTTGTTCTTCCTTTAATTATATTTAATTGTTTAGACGAGCATATGGAAAGACAAACAGCTATAAAGCTTATAGGAAAAAGGACTATTTTTATTGTGGTTTATTCTTTCAAATAAATATATAGACTTTTCCATTTCTATCCCTCCATTTTATAGCTAACTATTTTCCATAAATTAAGTCCTTCTAATGTTTCAAATTCTAAACACCTAATAAGAAATTTTACGCTTGAACTTTTTCTTTCCCCATTTTATTCAGTTCCCCAATCATCATGAAAACGCCAACAACAATCATAATGAAATCAACAAGTGGCTGTGTAAACCAAACAGCTTTTACTCCAAATATCATTGGCAATAAAATCATGGCAGGAACAAACAAAAACAGTTGTCTAAGCATTACGATTATCCCAGCTTTCTTTCCGTTTCCGATTGATTGGAAGAAAGTAACAGTCATAACCATTACTCCATACAAAATAAATACGGAATAGAACAATCTAAAGTTTCCAACACCCTGTGCAATGATGTTTGCTTCTACACCGAATAAAGATAGTATTTGACTTGAAAGCAATAAAGACGGAATCCAAAAGATTGCTGCAAGAACTAAACCGCCAATAGAAAAGACCTTCATAGCCTGTCTTACTCTGTCATACTGCTTTGCTCCAAAGTTTGTTCCAACAACAGGTTGTAAGCCTTGACTCATTCCCCAAAGAGGAATAAATGAAAAGGCATATACACGAAGTGATGCCGCCATCAAAATTCCATTGGTATCTCCGCCATACTTAAATGCCATTTTATAGAGCATAGTCTGTTGAATCATAAACAAAAGCTGCATCATCATAGCGGATGAACCGACAGAAAACATTTCTTTTTTAATTCCCGCATCAGACTTTATCTTATGGATTTTAACAACTTTACTCTTTTTCAAGAAATAATGTAGTGTTGCCACTGCCTGAACAAATTGTGCTGTGATGGTTGCAAGGGCAGCACCTTCAATCGCATATTCACCCATAACTGTCATTAAAATCGGATCAAGAATGATATTCAGTAATGCTCCAAGTCCCATAATCGTCATAGCTTTTTTCATCAGTCCTTCGCCACGCATAACCATGTTTGCGGACTGTGTGAAGTTTACAAATAGAGAACCTATAAAAATTACTCTAAGGTATCTAATACCATAGGCTTTGATTTCACCCGTTGCACCGACCATATCTAAAAAATGCGGAGCAAGAAGTATTCCTCCAACTGTAATAATTACAGAGAAGAAAATCACCCAATAGATTAGGTTACCCATAATTTTATCTACAGTTTTTTGATCCCCTTTACCGATTGCTCTTGAAAGTACAGATGCAGAACCTACACCAAGTAAAGTTGAAACACCGCTGTTGAAAAAGGTAAGTGGCATTGCGACACCACAGGCAGTCATTGCTGTCTGTCCTATAATTTTCCCTGCAAATATTCCGTCCATTAACGGATACAGACCGATAACAATCATTCCGATAACTGCCGGAATAGATAACTGAAAGAGTAAATCTATCGGTCTTTTTGTTAATAATTGTTCTTTCATATCTTGTTTCATTGCCTTCTCCTCTCTTAGACCAATTTTTATATAATTTTTAGTCCTTTATTTTTTTCTTGGAGCTCTACCATATTTTTATAAATCCCATTTAAAGCAATTAGCTCATTATGGGTTCCTTGTTCTGCAATATTCCCTTCCTTGATTACAATAATACTATCGGCATCTCTAATAGTATTTAATCTATGGGCGATAACTAATAATGTTTTATTCTTTACCAATTCACTGATTGCTTCCTGTATATAGCTTTCATTGTCCACATCAACACTTGCTGTTGCCTCGTCAAGAATTACAATAGGAGCATCTTTTAATATGCAGCGAGCAATAGAAATTCTTTGTTTTTCACCACCGGATAGAGTTGCTCCGCCTTCTCCAATCATTGTGTCAAATCCATCAGGAAGTGCCATAATAAAATCATAGCATCTTGCTTTTTTTGCAGCTTCTATAACTTCTTCTTTCGTCGCATTTTCTTTCCCCATGGCAATATTGTTAAAAATCGTATCTTGAAACAAATACACTCTCTGGAAAACCATACTAATTTCCGACATCAATTCAGATAGCGAAACATCCTTTATATTCACCCCTCTAATCAAAATTTCACCGGAGTCTACATCCCAAAATCTTGCCAAAAGATTTGCTACTGTAGATTTTCCTCCTCCGGACTGTCCAACTAAAGCTGTCATTGTATTCTTTTTCATTTCAAAATTCATATCATGCAAAACCTCTTTTTCTCCATAAGAAAATTTCACATGATTAAAACTAATTTCCGGCTCACCAAACTTAGCCTTTAAGAGATGTTTTTTACCTGTATCCTGTAGTTCTGTTTCATTTAATACTTCTTCAATACGATCTAAAGCAGCATTCATAACTGTTAGCCTGCTTGCTTCTCCATAAAGAGTTTTTAATGGACTGAAAAAGTCAAATACAAATAGTATCAGTCCTAACACATAAGGAAGTTTCAACATTCCTTGTAAATGAAGATACAAAGCAAGTGCCAAAATAAAAGTAATTCCGATACCATAAATAATGTTCAATCCGCTTGTCCAAGGTGTCATCTTCTTTTCAAACTTTATAGAAGTGTCTCTTGATGAAGCAAAGCTATCTGTAAGAGCCTTTGAATTGTCTCCTAAAAGGTTATAGCTTTTGATTACACTAATTCCTTCTGCAAATGACAAAACTGCATCTGTTAGCTTCTCTCCTTGCTCTTGCCTGATAACAGCTTCAGATAAAGACATTTTATTCATTCTGCTTGCAAGTAATGTTGCTATTAGAGTTACACACACAGACACAAGACCTATTCTATAATCTAAAACAAACATGAATATAGTAAGCACAACGGTTGAAAGCACATAACTCATCATATTAGCTATGGTGCTCATGGATACTTCCTCAATGAATGACATATCTGAACTTAAAACAGAATTGATTTTTCCTAAATTTCCTGATGTGAAATATCCCATAGGAAGTTTTCTAAGGTGATTTCCAAGCTCCATCCTTTTATCTGCAAAAATCAGAAAGCCAGCAGCACTTTGCAATTTATCGCTTAAAAAATGAACCAATGCCTGTACCAACACTACCAAACCAAGTCCTATTCCTACATACAAGAATGTTTTCGGTGATATTGTCTTTTCATAAAATCCTATCAATACAGTAAATGCAATAAAAATAGGCATTTTACTTAAAACAGATTCAATAAAGGCAAAAACAAATGCCCCTTTAATTCTATTTTTATACTTTCCTGACAAGTTTAAAATTCTTGATATTAGTTTAAACATTCATTTCACCTTCCTTTCTGCTGATTTTCCAATCTTTACTAAATAGTGTCGCATCCCATAATTTACGGTAGTCTGCTGATGATTCTAACAAGTCATTATGTTTTCCATTTGCAACTAAACGACCATGATTCATTACCAATATTTGGTCTGCATCTACAATTGCCGGAAGTTTATGAGCAATTACAATCAATGTTTTTCCTTTTACAAGTTCACGAATAGCTGCTTCCATTTTTTCTTCATTTTCCGGATCTGCGTAGGCTGTTGCCTCATCAAGTACAACAATCGGAGCATTTTTCAAAATAGCTCTCGCTAATGATATTCTTTGCCTTTCTCCACCTGATAACATCTTTCCTGCCTCGCCAGCCAAAGAGTAAATACCATTTGGGAGCTTATCTAAAAATTCCATACACTGAGCTTTCTTTGCAGCTTCTATCACTTCTTCATCGGTAGCTGACAAATTTCCGATACGAATATTTTCTAAGAGTGAAGTATTAAATAAATATTGGTCTTGAGACACATAAGAAATCTCTTTATTCAGTGCCTTAAGACTCATATCCTGTAAATTTTGTCCTCCAATGCTAATACTTCCCTCTAAAACATCATAGTAATGAATTAAGAGTTTCGCTAAGGTGCTTTTACCTGAGCCTGATTCTCCAACAATGGCTGTCTTTTCTCCAACTTTTGCTGTAAAGCTCACATTATGAATCACATTTTTAATGTATGTTTCAGGTTGTCCATTCTCTCCCATCTTGCTTAGTTGATAACCAAATGTAACATTGTCATAGGAAATAGTATGATCTATACCTTTAAACTTGTTTTCACCTTGTTTTAATGGTTCTATATTTAAAGCATCTTCCAATGCAGATATTTTATAATTAAGCTGTGGCATCGTTGGTAAAAATCCCAAAGCCTTTAAGAGTGGTAAGCCAATACTCAAAGATAGGCATAATACCAATATCAAATCAGAAAGACTAACATAGCCCATGTAAGCAAAGTAACCTCCAAGCGGCAATGTTAATATAATCGTGCATGGAAGTAAGGCACTGTATAATGCCATCCATGGCCATGCAGTCTTATACCAAGCGAGTGCATAATCTCTATAATCTCCAACATCTTTAGAAAATCTTTTATATGATTCCGTTTGCTTGTTAAACACTTTTACTACTTCCATACCATTCACATATTCAATAATGGTATTATTCATTTTTCCACTCGCCATATAATATGGTCCCATTTTTTTCATTCCTGCGGAATACATAATCATCATAGCGACAATGCTTAGTGGAATGGATGCCAAAGACATAAGTGCCAGTCTCCAATCAACGAAAAACATTGCAATATATACCATTACAGGCACAATTAAATTGGCAATTCCTTCAGGCAATGAGTGTGCCAAAAGAACTTCCAAACTACCAATATCATCTACAAACATCTTTTTAATAGCACCTGTTCCCTTTTCTTCAATAGCTCCTAAGGGAAGATTCTCCATCTTTTTTTGTAGAGATGTTCTAAGTCCAAATAATGTGTTATATGCTGCCTTATGGGACATATTAAGACCCAAACCACCTAATAATGCTTGCAAAACCAAACATATCAAAATACCGGCAAGCAAAATAACTAACCTTGTGAATTCCAAATTTTGTCCTAAAATCAAGGGATTTATAATCTGATAAGCAAATAGAAATGGCACAACTCCCATAATGACACTTAATAGCATAATAAAACTCGCTAAATGTATTGTTTTCTTATGCGAACCAGCATACTCAAAAACCTTATTTAACATCATTCTCCTCCTTCAATAAATTTCCTTTTTTATCCATAAAATTCATGATTAACGCTTCATTTCCCTTTACAGATATTTTTTTATAACCATTATCACCGAGCATTAAGACGGAATGACAGGTTTTAAATAACAGTTCTAAATCATGAGTAATTATTATAATTGGAATCTCCTTTGCTTTTTCTGTAATTAAATCGGACATAATTTTCATACTTTTATAATCAAGTCCCGATGTTGGTTCATCCAAAATTATCAGCTTACGACCGGATAAAAATGAAGTAATAATTGCCAGTCGTTGTTTTTGTCCACCGGATAGTTTCTGCGGATGATTGGTTTTTTTATGCCACAGGTTTGTATCTTTCAGATATTCTCGTATCTTTTCTAAATCATTTTCCGAGTTTTTATCTTTACAAAATATCAACTCATTTTCTACTGTGTCTAAAAAAATCTGAGCATCTACATCTTGTAACACGCAATATGAATTTCTAAGTCTTTCTCTTTGTTTCTGTCCATAGCTGACATCCAAATATTTTTCAGATAAACCACATAATGCTTTTGCCAAAGTACTTTTCCCAATACCATTAGAACCAATCACTCCCATTATTTCGCTTTCTCCAAGCTCAAAAGTTAATTCTTCTATCAAAGTTCTTTTGCCTTGATGAATGCAGGCTTTATTTACTTTGATACAGCTTTTAGCCACAATAGGTTCTTTTTCTGATATCAATTCTCTTTCATTAAGTGTCCTTAACTCAAGTTCCTTACATTTATCATTACTAAGACTACCATTCGGAAAAACATCACATATTGTACCGTCTTTTATATAAATCAATCTGCTAAAAATCTCTTTTAAATAATAGAGCCTATGTTCCGCTATAATTATTGTCTTTCCCATCGTCTTCAATCTGATAAGTATTTCACTGAAATGTTTTATACTATCGTAATCAAGGCTACTTGAAGGTTCATCGAAAAAGATAATGTCTGTATCATAAATAAGTGTTCCTGCTATCGCCACCTTTTGCCTTTCTCCCCCTGATAATTCAAAAATGGATTTTTTGCTAATATGATTTATTCCTAACAAGTCCATTGCTTTTTCAACTTTTTCTTTTAGGGTGTCCCTGTCTAATCCCAAATTTTCACCTACTAAAGCAATTTCATCTTCAACTACATCACAAAAAAATTGATCCTTAGGATTTTGAAATACATTGCCAATATATTTAGCTAACTCTCCCTTTTTATAAGTAGTTATATCCTTCCCTAAAATCTTAATTTCGCCGTCCAAATCACCGTCATAAAATGACGGAATAAGCCCGTTTAGTAGTCTTAAAAGTGTCGTTTTTCCGCATCCTGAAAGACCTGTTAAGACTATAATTTCGCCTTTCTTTACAGACATTTTTAAATCTTTCAAAATCAAATCTTCTCCATAATGAAAGGATTTGATTTCTGCCTCTAAAATATTTTCCATAAACTCGCCCCCAACAAAATCATTCCTCCGATCATCATTGCTATATCAATAAATGTAAATCTCACCTCATGAAAACTTGTTTTTTGTCCATCATATTCAATACCTTTTGATATGATTGAACAAGTTAAGGTATCGCTTATATCTATGCACTTATACATAAGAGGAACAAAATATAATTCAAATGTTTTAATTGGTTTGAAAATACTTGCTTTAAATCCTCTAATTTTCATGCCATTGTTTATTTCCTTCATCCTAATAGAGATTTCCGGAATAAAACGAAAGAATACTGTAATTCCTATCCCTATTCCACCATCAATTCCAATTTTTCTAAATGCAGCCATTAGATGCGAAGAACTATATGAGGACAGAACTTTTCCCAAAATGAAAAGTGGAGCAAATTTCAACACTATAAGTAGCATTGTATATATAGAACCAACCAAAACATTTCCTAAGTGTGGTTTCAGCAAATAAATAAGCCCCCATACTATAAGCAATGAACATATCGTTCTAAATGCCTTTCTTATAGAAAATAAGAATAATAGTCCTAAGACAAAAATAAGGGAAAATAAATATTGTGATTGCTCTCCAACAGTTAGAATAACTGAAAATAGTAAAATCAACCCAACTATAGCAAGCGGGTTGATTTTATCTGATAGTTGGTATTCGTTTATATTATTTTTTTCACCTTTACAAAACACTTTTTTTCTTCCTGTTGCTAAAGAATTTGTTGTAAATATATGTTCCAAAATTAGCACCAATAATTGATGCAACGATTGCGATCACTACGCAAATTGCAATGTTTTTAGGGGTGTAAAAATTATAAAGAAATGTTGCATAGTCTGTTGTAAACATCTTAGGGAATTGTTTTGTAAGACCTTCTACACCAAATACGAATGTGAAATACATCGCATGAAGCGAATATATAAACATACCAGCACCAAAACCAAGACCTACTTTCATAGTTTTGTCTGAGTAATTTTCCTTTTTACCAATCACAAGCTCTGCTAATATTCCTGCAATTGCACAAACTACTATTACAGGCCACATTCCCATAAGAGCATAGAACACGCCGAGTAATAAGAAATATAAGAATGCTGTTCCTCTTTGTGCGACTTGTTTACACATTATTACAAAAACTGGCGCGGCAATTATTGTTGGAAGTGCCGATGATAAATACAAACTCGGAATCATTCCAAACGATCCTGTCAAAAGTCCCAATCCCATTGTTAATACAAAACCAATAACAGAAAATACTGCTATTTTTACAATACTTTTTAAATTCATTTTTCTCCTCCTTGAATACATATAATATTTTTTATCTGCTTATAAAACAGCATGTTGCCAATTTATATAAAATTAAATCTTTAATATAACTAAGTTATATTTGATGCAAAAATTTTTCCATTTTACAAACCTCGTATTTTGCCCCATCCTTCATTAAAGAATTTTGAAATTAGTTTGGCATTTAATTCTACTTCTTCTCTGCTTTTAGAATGAACAGCAACTTCAGATAAAGCATAATAATATGCATGGTTAATTAAGTGAATTCCCATATCGGTTATTACACTACCGACACCATCTTCACCATAAATCATGCTTAATATTTTGATGTGATTTTTATCTTCTATTTCCACGAGTTCATCTAAAAAATTACTGTATTTTGTTCCATAAGAACCAAACACTAATAACTCAAATGCATCTTTATTTTCAAAAAAATACAAGACCATCTTAACAGCACCATGTGCTTTAGAGTCTAAAATTTTATAAATGGTTTCTTTCCCAAGTGGAACTTCCTTTTTATATGTCTCAAAACTCTCATCCTCATACATAGCATAGTATTTTCGTATTTGGCTTACAATCGGCTCAACTAACTCAGAAAAAAGTGCTTCCTTATCCTCAAAATGACCATAAAACGCCCCAGTAGTAACACCTGCTTCTTTGCAAATAGCTCTTAAATTTGCCTTTTCAAATCCTTGTTCTTTGAAAATTTTCTTACCGCTATTAAGAATCCTATTATGAGTTACTTCATAATCTCCGTTTGCCACGATTTGCCCTCCTTTCTTCAAATATAACTTAGTTATATTGTAGCACATGTTATATTTGAAAGTCAATATATTTATACACATACATTGACTTCAACTCCTGACTTGAGCACTATCTTTAGTTCCTCATCATATAAAACTACCTTATCTACAAGTTTCCTTACCAAGTCTTCATCGTAGCTTTCTATTTCCAATTCCTGATTATCTAAAAACTCTTCTAATTCCTTTAGCCTGCTTTGTTCATTCTTCTCTTCCGCTAAATCTAGAAGTATCTTTTCTTTTTCATTCCTTAATTCTTCCACTCTGCCTGCAAGGTCTGTGTAGTCTTTCTTGGCATTGGCAACTTTTAAAAGTTCTTCTTGCACTTTCAACATTTCTTTGTCTATTTCTTCTATTCCACTACTTCCATCACCTGTGATGGCTTTTTCTATATTCTCTTTTATTATTTCTTTTAATTCACTACTTTCCGATATAAGTTGGTTGATGGCTTCTACGACTGCCTCTTGTAGGTCTTCCTCTTTTATTGTTCTTGCATGGCAGGCATCTGGTCCATGGGTTACTCTTGTACAACACCTCCAAACGGTGTACTTTTTCCCTCTGTTGTTCCATGCTATTCTCCTGTAAATATCTCCGCATTTAGAGCAATAGACAATACTTGAAAGGGCGTATTTGCTGGAATAAATTCTTCTTTTCCCTTTGCCACTTACCATATTAGCTCGTCTATCAATTTCTTCTTGGACTCGCATGAAGATTTCTTTTGGTATGATGGCTTCATGGCTATTTTCTACATAATATTGAGGTGCAATTCCATCATTTTTTACTCTCTTCTTATTCAGGAAATCCACTGTATAAGTCTTTTGTAAGAGGGCATCCCCCATGTATTTCTCATTAGTTAATATTTGATTGAGATTTGATACATGCCATTTCTTATTTCCTGCTCCATTTAGTATCTTATCTTTTTCAAGTCCTTCTTTTATATCTCGTAGGCTTGCTCCTTCCAAGTATTCTCTGTAGATCCTTTTTATAATTTTTGCTTCTTCAGGAACGATGACAAGTTTTCCCGCTTCGTCTTTTGTGTAGCCTAAGAACCTATTATGGTTTACCTGGACTTGCCCTTGTTGAAATCTATATTGAAAGCCTAACTTCACATTTTGTGATAAAGACTGACTTTCCTGTTGAGCAAGAGATGCCATAATGGTAAGGAGGACTTCTCCCTTGGCATCCATGGTATTGATGTTTTCTTTTTCAAAGTAAACTGGTATGTTGTTTTCTTTTAGCTTACGAATGTACTTTAAGCAGTCAAGTGTGTTTCTGGCAAACCTCGATATGGACTTTGTAATGATGTAGTCGATATTTCCTTTCATGGCTTCTTCAATCATTTTATTAAAGCCAGCTCTTTTCTTGGTATATGTTCCACTGATTCCTTCATCAGAAAAAACTCCCACAAATTCCCAGTCTGGATTTTTCTTAATATAATTTGTGTAATGGTCTACTTGAGTGTCATAAGAAGTTGCCTGTTCATCGCTATCTGTTGATACCCTCGCATAAGCTGCCACTCTCAGTTTCTTCTTTTCTGATTCCTTGATGGAATTTCCTTTTTTCTTCTTCGCTGGTATGACTATAACCTTGCTATTCATCATCTATCACCTCGATTAACCTATACTTATAACTTGCTCTCTCAAAAGGATCTAGAGGCAAAGTCTCTTCTTTCTTATATCTAAACTTGCAGGGAACTCTAATGATCTCTTCTTCTTTTTCCCAAACTCGTCCCATAGCTACTGCCCTTTCCTTTAACATTTGTCCTGCCTTTTCAAAACTTTCTCTATCTATTATCTTGGGATAGATTTCGTTTCCTAAATATTTTTCATTAGTCAACATTCTTTTGACACTGGAGCTGTTTTTCTTTAAGCCTGCAAGGTCTGCTGACTTTATAAGGGCATTGCCAGCAAGATAGTTTTTAAAGATTTTTCTTATATTCTCGGCTTCTGTTTCTTGAACTTCTAATCTTCCGTCTCTTATCGTATAGCCATAGCATAACCTAGACATCTTCTTTCACTTCCTCTCTTAATACAAGTCCACACTTTAAATGAAAATCAAGAGTCACTCTATTGACAACCTGTATGTGGGCAATGATTTCTTCAAACAAGTCATCTTCAAAGCGATCTATCATTTCACTTTTTCCTAAGATTCCTATTAGTTTTTCAAGCTCTCTTATTTCTTCGTCATTTCCAAGGATGACTTTCTTACTTCTTTCCTTTTCCCTGAGTAGATAACTTTCTTCACTTGAAATTTCACTGCTTTCTTTTGCGTAAATACTTGCATCTAAAACTCCCGAAGTTATTAGTTTGCTTAGAACCTCTTTTCTTTCCTTTAGTTTTTCTAAGCTTTCTTCTATTTTTTCTATCTTCTCTACTTCTTCCTTACTGTCCACTCTCTTTAAGGATTCTAAGAGTGGTGTAAAAATACTATCTTTTCCGAAGATTAGTTTGTTTACTAAAGTCACAAAAGCTAGTTTTATGTCCTTGTCTTTAATAAACTTCATAGAACATTTATTAATATCTTTAAGGTGTTCACTACAAGTCCAGGCTATATATTTATCTTTGCCATTATAGTGATGTCTTCTCTTAAAGCTTGAACCACACTCGCCACACTTGATTTTCCCCGATAGGCTATATCTATTTTGATATCTTTTAGTGTCTTTTCCGTTTCCTTTTGCTATAGCCCTTATCTTTATTAGGTCTTGAACTTTCTCAAAGTCCTCTCTACTTACAATGGCTTCATGGTTGTCTATTATTTTATACTGGTCTTCTTCTCCCTTATTTTTATGCCTCTTGTAAGTATCGTCTGTATAGGTCTTTTGGTAGATGACATCGCCTATATATTTTTCATTTTTTAAGATTCCATTTATAGTCGACCCATGCCAGTTTGATCCTTTTTGCCCTTTAATCTTTCTTTTATTTAAGTCTTCTGCTATTTTGTGCGTTCCCTTACCTGAAAGATACTTTTCAAATATTTCTTTTATTATTTTTCCTTCTTCTTCATTCACTACCATCTTTCCATCTATATTCTCATAGCCATAGGGTGGGCTTGATATAATAAAAGTTCCATTTTGAAATCTTTTCTTTATGGACCATTTGTTATTTTCTGAAATAGACCTGGACTCACTTTCTGCAAGGGATGAAAGTATGGATAACATCAACTCACTTTCCATGGTTCTTGTATCAATGTTTTCTTTTTCAAAATAGATACCAATGTTTAAGTCAAGGAGTCTTCTTACGATTTCCAAACAATCTGTCGTGTTTCTTGCAAGCCTTGAGATGGATTTAGTTAGGATAAAGTCTATTTTTCCGTCTTCACAGTCATTTAACATTTTTAGAAGTCCATCCCTGCATTCTTTCTTTGTTCCAGTGATGCCTTCGTCAAAATATAAACCTGCAAAAGCATATGACTTGTTCTCAGATATAATCTTTTCGTAGTGTGCTTTTTGTGTTTTAAGGCTTACAAGCTGAGCTTCCTCATCTGTCGATACTCTTGCATAGGCAGCAACTCTTAATATGGATCCTTCTTTTTGATTCGCTTCTATTTTTGTTATCTTTTTCATTGTCTCACCTCTCTTTCTCTTAGTGCTATATTCCCGTACAAATGAGTATATATCAAGTCTTATAGCAATAATTCTGAAAGAATAGGTTTGAATTTTTTAATGTTTTCTCTCCTAATTTTTCTATATTCTTCAAGGCTAATTTCATCTAAAAGAAAAAGATCCTGGATAAACTTATCCGATAGATAAAAGTTAAGCTCTGCCTTTAAATCTCTTTCAGTGTATTCAGTTTTTATAACTTCTTTTTCACCTTCAAACTTTTCTACTCTCATGCTCCACCTCCTATATCACAGGCAAAGAAATTAAGGCTATTTTTAACCTAATTTTCTTTCCTCTATATTCCTTAGGACATAGGGAGTGTTTTTGAGTAAAATTTATAGCTAATAGTATCCATGCTTTTGTTACTTCATAATTTGCCTCTCAATTTATGAGTCTATGTTTTAAATAGCAACAAAAAACTATCCAGAGAAATAAATTTCAATGGATAGTTTTTTATATTGCTAATTTAATTGTTTATCTCTTCATCATTTTTGATTAGCTCAGCTTTTACTAAAAGCCTTTTATCGTTTTTGGGATAGGGGTGACATGCCATTAAAAAGAGTTTGGTCTTTCCTTCTTCTCGTGTAAATTTACTCCAATCTGTAGGTTCAATTACTTCTTTATCAACTACTTTGTAATAGAGTTCTTCTTCCCGAGTAGTAATCTTTAGCTCATCACCTTTTTCCAACTTGTCAATATTTAGAAAGGATTGTGTTTCATTTATCCCTCCTCTGTGCCCTGCAAGAACAGTTATAGTATTTTCCTCTGAAGTCGGTATATCTGTATCTTCAACAATACCTGAACCTTCTAATAAAGATTTTTCACTTGTATTATCACTAATAGGGGTAATTACTCCTATTTTATCAATTCTAAGAACGCCTATAGCTGTATCTTTTATAGAGTCTTTTGATGCAACAGTTTGTTCTATCTCTCCAGGTTTATTCTCCTGTTCGTAATTTTCAAAAGGAGGTAATTCTTGTTTTATTTGTTTTTCCAGATTAATGGATTCTTCTTTCTTTAATTCCAACCTTTTATGGTTTAGGAATAGAAAAGCAATAGAAAAAACAATGAATATTAACCCGACTGCAAGAAGAAATTTACTTAAATGATCTTTTTTTTGCTTATTTGACATTTTTCTTTCTTCTTGATTTTATTCTCTTTTTTCTTTGAATTCCAGCAAAAGTAGAAAGATTACCAAGTCCTAGTAAAATCCAAGCATAGGTTGATGGATTTAATCCGTTTCCTGTTTTAGGTAGAGGCTTACCTGGTAAAGGAGCCTTAGGAGTATTTGGTTTAACTGGTGTTCCAGGGTTATTTGGTTTTTCTGGCTCTTTTGGAGTTTCAGGCGTATTTGGTTCTTGTGGGTCATTAGGTTTATTTGGTGTATTTGGTTCTTCTGGCTTACCTGGCTCCGTTGGTTTTTCTTCTTTATTTACAATTGTAAAACCATCTTTCATATTACCAAGATAATTGACATCAAACCATCTTCCATCTAGTTTTATTGTATTTCCAGATTCGCCAATTTCTTTTATCGTATAGTGGTAGTCATGCGTTGAATTTGCACCTTTCTTAACATCTAAGTTCTTGAATTCTCCACTCCAATTATTGGCTTTGTTTAACTCAAGAATTTTCCCTGTAGCTTTTCCATCTCTATATAGTTCAACCATGATTTTATCTACTGGTTTATTTCCATATAAAGTCCAGTCTTTCTTAACTTTAATAGTTATAGTATCTGGTTCAGATGGTGTTGGTGGTGTAGGCGGTGTTTTTGGTTCTTCTTTATTTGTTATTGTGAAGCCATCTTTCATAGACCCACTGTAATTTACTTTGTACCAATGCCCATTCAGCTTAATTGAACCAGTTTCTTCTCCAACTTCTTTTACTGAGTATTTATAGGCTTCTTTTGAGTCTAGTTTTTCTACTACGTCTAAGTCTTTAAATTCTCCACTCCACTTGTTGGCTTTGTTTAGTTCTAGCTTTTTGCCTGTAGCTTTTCCATCTCTGTAGAGTTCTACTTCGATTTTTTCTACTGGTGCGGATATCTCTTTTCCATCTTTTCCTTGCCAAATCTTTTCAACCTTGATGTCTTCTTTTGATGGAGTTATTGGTGTCCATGGACTTGATGTTTCTTCTAACTTGTTTGTTATTTTAAAGCCTTCTTTTGTTTCTTCGTAGCTTACTTTGTATTTGCTATCTGATAGTTTGATGTTTCCTTCTTTTTCACCAACTTCTTTTACAGTATATTCATAGGCTTTTTCTGAGTCTACTTTTTCTACTACATCTAAGTCTTTAAACTCTACTTTCCAGTTGTTTTCTGCATTTAGTGTTAACTTCTTATCTGTAGCTTTTCCGTCTCTATAGAGTTCTACCTCTATTTTTTCTACTGGGGCCGCTGTTTCTTTTCCATCTTTATCTTGCCAAATTTTTTCTACTTTGATGTCTGTCTTTGATGGTGTTATTGGTGTCCATGGATTTGATGTTTCTTCTAACTTGTTTGTTATTTTAAAGCCTTCTTCCATAGATCCTGTGTAGCTTACTCTAAACTTTTTATTTTCTAGTTCATATAGACCTTTTTCTTCGCCTACTTCTTTTACTGTGTATTCGTAGGCTTTTTCGGAGTCTAGTTTTTCTACTACATCTAAGTCTTTAAAGACTACAGTCCAATTGTTGTCTTTGTTTAGTTCTAACTTCTTATCTGTCTTGTCTCCATCTCTGTATAATTCTACTACTATACTGTCTACTGGAGCTTCTATTTTTTCTCCATCTTTTCCTTGCCAGATTTTTTGTACTTTTACATCTGTCTTTGGTGGGTCTAATGGAGTCAATGTACTTGGTTCTTTATTTGTGATCTTAAAACCATCTTCCTTTGTTCTCGTATATGAAACATCATACCATTTATCTCCAAACTTGATTGAGCCGTCTTTTTCTCCGACTTCTTTTATCGTATATATGTCGGATTTATCTTCTAATTTTAAGTTTTTGAATTCTGCTTTCCAGTTGTTGGCTTTATTTAATTCTAGTTTCTTTCCTGTGGCTTGCTCATCTTTATATAGTTCTACTTCTATTTTGCCTGTTGGAGCGTCTATAACTTTGCCATCTTTATCTTGCCAAATCTTTTCGACTTTGATATCTTCTTTTTTCATTAATCTATTCGTAACAGAATTAGATTCTCCGAAATTTCCATTATCTGCATATCTTACAAAGAAGCTGTTCGTTGCGACTTTATCATTAAGAACATTGCTGCCAGGATATTCTGGAGCTTTCATTTGAAGTCTGATATCTAAGGTTTCATATTGTGTTAATACTGGGTCATAATTACCGATTATCTTTACAGCGGTAACATCTTCGTATGATGTCGGACTTTTAACCCAATTTTGGCTTTTTACAGCTTTTACTGGGTCTTCTGAAGGATTCTCATCTGTTGTATAAAAAATATTAAAATCCTTTGTTATATCTTTGCCAGCTTTATAGATTTTTATTTCATCGACAAGTTTATTCCTGTATTTATTATTTCCATCAGTAAAACTTGGTAGTACATCATATATTTCCAGTTTATTTAAATACTCATCTTTATAGTTATTTACTCTCAGCTGATATTCAAACCTACCTAATTTATCATTGGCTTTATCAGCATAATTAGTAACTGTATCTAATGAAAATGCCCTGTCATATACAAGGTCCCCATTTTCTTCTGCTGGTTCTACACTTCTTATTCTTTTAATACTTTTTACACTTTGTGCCAAAGTAGAGGTTACCTTTGACTTCGCCATTAGGATAGAGTCATGTGTCTTCCCATTTCTATTGATATCCAGCTTATCAACAACTACTGTAGATGACATAGGGTCACCAACCTTAGGGTTTAACACAGATTGGTCATCATTGAAGTAAGAATAGACTATATTGTCATTATTAATCTTGTCTGTAATAGCCCTTTCTGGGACAATATTCTCATTAATTCTTCCTCCAAAACTAAATTCTAATTTCTTACCATGAACATTCCTAAATTCGCCCACTAAAAAGTTGTCATATTTTAAAATAAAAGCGTCTCTACCAGTATTATTGTAATTCTTTACCAGCTCATATTTATAATTAAATCCACTTCCGACATCAGCCCTCAACCCTAATTCTTTTGAATCTACAGTTATACCTTCAGGTAAAAGATCTACAAATGTTAAGTTTGAGAGTTCTCTTTGGTCAGACAATCCTCTAAAATCATATTCTATTCTAAATCTAATCTGATCTCCAACCTTAGGTGTAGGATTACGTAAGTAATCGGTGCTTTTATAGAGCTTAACAGACTCTTCTATTGGTATGAGGTATTTATCTGCTGATGCTGTAAAATTATATTCATCCTCTCCGGATTTTAAATTTACCTCTGCTGTATTATTAAGGGCTCTATCTGGTTCAAATTTAACCTTAAAAGGATCCTTGTACTTCATTTTTACATCTAATCTAAGCGTAGTACCTACTGGCAGTTCATAATTTTTAAAATGTATCTCTACTCTATCATACTCTGGATTTACAGCTGGAGCATTTTCTCTTTCTATCTTTCCATCAAGAACTTGCCTTCTTATCTTTTTTGCTTCTTCCTGAGCAAGTTTATTTAACGGATACTCTTCATATCCAAATAACTTTCCAGTTATAATATCATAAGTCCCATCTGACTTAATCCCCCTTATCTCATACTGACTTGAATCCACAAATTTTTTCCCAGGTGAGAATTCTGATGGCGCAAGCATACCTGACACATAAAATCTGGAATCAAAGTTCTTAGCATCTTCAATGATGACGATGTCTTTCATAGGCTCAGATATTCTGTTTTTTAAATAAACACTATAGTTTACTTCTGCCGTAGCCATTCCTGTTGGATCATAATAAGTCTTGGCTGGCGTTTCTGGATAGAATACGCCGTCATCATATCCGTTATTCTTCCAAAATACGCCACTTCCATCTAATGGATCGGATGTCAATTGAAAGCTTAAATTAGCTGAAGCCTTGTAAACTTCCCCTTCAGCTGGGTTATATGGTCTTGCTTCTATGTCAACACTATTGTCATAATATACTCTATCATCTTTTGGAGTGTCCTTTGAATTGGCTTCTGCACCTGGAAAGCGTAATTTTAGCTGAACTCCCTCTTCATATAGGTCGCCTTCAGCACCACCACATAAAAAGTCTCCATCCTTATTACTATGTCTTTTTCTTTCATTAAGATTATAAGTTACCGTCTTTCCATCTGCAGAAAGCACCCATCCTGGGTTTTCTTCCGCTCTAAATTCAGCTGTCCTTTCCTTTCCATCTGCATCCGTATAAGTTGGTAGGGTGTCTGTGATTACATAAGATTTAAGAGCTCTTGCTTTGCTTCCATTGTAACCACGATCTTTAACTTCTAACCTGAATTGAAAGTTTACAGGTCTTGTGTCATTTTCTGCTATTCTTCGAGGATCCTTTTTATCTTCACTTCCGCCATAATTCATTTGGTCTTTTTCACTAGACAGGTTAACTAGTTTTCTTCCCCTAAAGTCATCATATTTAATAGAATATTCTTTGTCTTTTACTTCTTTTATAAGACATCCACTTGCGTCATAAAGCTTAACTTCTGGTTGGAATTTATAATCTGGTGGTGTAATATTATCTTTAAAACTAAAAGTATAAGGTATTTTTAAAGTAGTAGTAGAATCTATGGTTTTTAAATAAACTCTATAGATGGTCTTCCCATCTTCTACTCTCTTTTCCACCCTATCAATCATAGGATACTCTTGAATAGTAGCTGAAGAATCTATATACTTTCCTTGGTTATTTGGGTCTTCCCATCTTGTCACATCAACGGGATCCCTGTTTCCATCGTTTCTTATTGGAAACTCTTCAGAAGGGAGAATAACATCATAATATAAGCCTTCAACTTGACCTTCAATTCCCTTACCATCAATTACAACTTTACTTTGAATTAAATCTGTTCCATAATATTCTGTTTGTTCGTGTGATTCTATATCTAAGCTAAGATCAATATTTGAGCATTTTTCATCTGTTGAATTATTTTCATTATTTTGAGCAAACATCGTTTTTTCAGTCGATGTTTCGTCTTTTTTTATTTCTGATTCTTTTTCTTCGATTGTTTTATCGATTGATGCTTCGTCTTCTTTAATTTCTGATTCTTTTTCTTCAGGAGGATTGTTTGTATTTAGTAGGCTGCCTTCGATAGCAATACTACCTTTTACATCTGTTTCATCCTCTACAAGGCTTGTAAATACTACCTTTAGAGTACCCCCCCCCCGATTCAGAATTTAGGTCATTTACTTGTGCTTTTGCAACTTGCACTCCATCAAGAGCATGTACTGCAAAGTTGCTTTTTGATGCCTTAAAACCTTTAGGAAGAGTGACATTAAAATAGTCTCCTTCTTTAATATCTGCTCCATATTCACTGGCATCCCAGTCTATTTCTAGTCTACAGTCCTTATCTTCCTCAATTTTCTCATTAAGATCAATGGTATTACCTTTTCGATCTTTGACCTCTATCCTACTAATTCTTGTTTTTGACAAATGATTTGCACCTTGCGCAAATGCCTCTCCAATTGGCACAATTGTACCTAACAGCATTAAACAAGCTAAAAAAAATGCTGTTATCTTTTTACATTTCAACATTATTTCCTCCTTTTCTTCTTTTTTCTACAGGAACATCCCATATACAATGAAATTTATTCCGATGAAAAAGAATCTATACACTCTAATAATACCACTTTTCAAGATTTTTTGCCACTTTTTGTACGTTTTTACATCAATTTCACCCGGCACTATTTTTAGTTTACATATTAGAAGAGTTGGCTATAATACTTTGTGATGTCTTAAGCCATTAGATTAGATTAACTAAAT
>NZ_HE978567.1:318155-369106 GCF_000311825.1 Peptoniphilus grossensis ph5
TAGCCTGTACCAAAATCGGTACAGGCTTCTTACTCACATATTATAATAGATGGTTCACTCTTTTCTGAATTGCATAATAATCATATCCAGCATTGGTTAACCTTCTTTTTCTTTCTTCTCCATTCCCCCATTTTCCATTTATAACTTCTCTTGCTAATTGGTCGATTGATTTTCTTATAATGGGATATCTTTCCTTATGAATGATTCTTACCATCTGTGATCAATAGAATACTTTTTCCTACTTGGATTTCCTTCACAACGATATATCTTATTTTCTTTTAAGTCATATATAGATGACCAAAGGGTATCAATTTGTTGACTTTTATCATATTGACACATAAAACCAAACTCTCCACTTAAAAGTGATTTTATACCATTTATATCTAACAAATCAGAATCTGCATTTTCTAATGTCTTATATCTATCATTAGAATAAATATCATCTTTAATTTTTGCTTTATATTTGTTCATCTTTTTAGACATAAAGTGGTTTGTTCTATATACGCATCCTCCATTTATTTGTTCAAAATATCTATCGTTTGAATTCAATTCTGCAAGTAAAATTTCCCCACTTTTATCAATAACAATTATATTCTGAGATGACCCAATATCTACATTTTCTAAAAATTTTCTAGCTTGATTAACTGTTGAGCACCTCTCCAAAATATATCTGATTAAAAAGCCCGCATTAAATCCTACTCCTCTAACAGTTGGGTAGACAAAAGTTAAACCACATGCCAAGCCTTTCTCATTCATTCCATCTTCCATTTGAATCATAGCCGTTGTATTACCTATAAAAGAATAGGTATGATTGATTCTATACAAGGCACTATCTGTGAAACTTTTTATACTTTTGTCAAAATCACTATTTCTAGCAAGAAATATTCCTCTTGAATTAGAAATACCTATACACGAGCAAAATGCGTCTTCTGTAAATACATACATGGATGATAAAAACGCAAAAACTATATCAAGTTCTATATTTAAACCATCCGCAAAGCCTTGTATCTCATCTAAAATCTCTGGATAAAATTTATTGTAGATTTGATATGCTTTTTTTGAATATTCTAATTTTTCTGAATTTATTAGTTGGCTAAAATTTGGTGTTTTACTATTTTTAAAAAGTAGATTTCCATACTTAAATCCAGCTTCATAATGACTGCCTTTCCATCTTGAATGATACATTTTTTCCTCCTTAGGATAAGTATCTTCTAATAAAAATTTTTTGTCAATGATTTTAATCTTGTAAATTTCATACAATACTTTAATTTATTAATTGAACTTTTAACACCGATATTTAAAATTAGTTAAAATGTTTCAAAATAGAAAAACACCTGTACCGCAACTTGGTACAGGTGAATTTTTCCATATTATAATAGTTGGTTCACTCTTCTTTGAATAGCATAATAATCATATCCAGCTTGAGTTAATCTTCTTTTTCTTTCTTCTCCATTCCCCCATTTTCCACTTATAACTTCCCTTGCTAACTCATCGATTTTCTTTCCAATTGGATATACTATCTTGCCATTTGCATCGAATACTTTTAATCTAAACCTATCGGCACATCTTTTGGCATTATCTAAATTCTTAAATGCACCTTTCTGGCTTTTTACATCAGACCAAGATTTTCTAACTCTATATAGTTCACCTGTTGGTTTACTAACGGTCTTATTGCCTCTTAGTCTTTTATTAACCTCGTTTGCAATATATGGAAACTTGCTGCCTAGATATGGACCAGGACAATTTCCACTCGTGTTTTTGAAGGACACCATCCTTACCTCCAGTGTAGGTGCAAGGATAGATTCCATTTCTCCTACAGATGTCTGTAACTAAATCAATTAGTCTATTTAAAACATAATCAGAAACCAACCACTGAGGTCCTCTCGTTGAGTTTCCTACTTCAATAGTTACTGCTCTATTGTCACACCAGGAAGATGAGGTTGTCCAGGCTCTGTTAGATTCATCTACTCCTAAAACAATGACTCCATCAGATCCTAAATTGTAGTTAGCTGATGCACGTCTTGACCTTGGCACAAATACTCCAGCAAGATTTCTACCATTTATAACTCCAGCTGCATGGTGAATTGCTATTTTAGTTATCTTCTGATCTCTTCTTCCACTATGGTTAGGTGATAGAATTGTTGCCTGTACTAATGGACTATTACTCATTTATTTTTCCTCCTTGAATTGTTCTAATACTCTTTTTAATTTTTCTGGTACTGGCAAGCCTAGTGCTACAGAATTTTCTAATATAGAAAGTCCCTCATTTGCTATATAAAAAAAGATGATGGCTGTTCTTATCATTGTCCCATCACCTTTAATTAAATTTACATCACATAGGTTTGCGATTCCCACAACTATAAAAATCATAATCTTTTTAGCTATCCCTTTAAATCCTATGGATGAGGATAGCTTTCTTTCGACTCCTGCTCTTAAAACTCCTGTCAAATAGTCGGCTATTACAAAAGCAAGAAGTGTGTAAATAAAAGCATCTACACTTCCAAGGTAAAATCCCAACCATCCTCCAATGGCTGTAAAACATACTTTTAGTATTTCTAAAAACTTATTCATTTTATTCCTCCTCTGTTAAGGTATATGTTATTTTCATTGTCTTATCTGCTGTTTTTAATATTGGACTTGATAGGTTATTAATTGTTCCAAGATACGGAGTGTGCAAATATAAATTTTTATAGAGATTTCCCCTAAAAGACCCATATCCTACCCTAAACGGCCCTAATTCAATTGATGGAGTCATCATGTCATAAAAAGTTGCATTGCTCGTTTGAATGATATTATCGTCTCCATCAATCACAAACTTATATCCCAGTATATAGTCACCCCATTCATAAATGCCTAAACTTGTACTTTCTCCAGATGTGTATTTCATTTCAAAATCAACGGCTATTTCTGAAACATCAACTGGATTATTTGCATTAATTTTATAGATTTTATTACAGTCATTATTAGGGACGTATAGATATCCATTCTTTAACAAGCTATAACCATTTTTATAGGCACTATCAGAACTTGATGGGTATGATCCAATTCTATAGAGTCTAATATTATTTAATTTCCAATGATCTATCTTATAGCTACAATCATCCTTTTTTATCTTTATCCTGTTTAAGTCAGTATAATTGTTTTCAAGATTTCTTATGAAGCCATAGTAATAGCCATCTTTACCATCAAAAAACCCCGATTCATACCAGTCATACGTTCCGATATTTTTATAAAAGTCTTCTATAGAGATTGTCGTCTTTTCTATATTTTGAGGAGCATTTTTAAAGATTGGATCATTTAATCCAAGACTGGTTAATGGTTCTTGCATTTTTAATATTTCTAATGTTTTGTTTTCCAATGGCCAAACAGAAGTAATTGTATTGTGAACAGCATCAGCTTCTACCATACCTACGTAAACTTTCAAAATTTCATTATCTATGGATGTATAGGTGTAATTTAACCTTAAGCAAGACTGCCTACCATAAGCATCTCCATAAAAATATCTCCCTCCTTTATAATGAGTTAGTGCAAGAGCAGATATTCTTCCATTGGCTTGCGATGTTGAAAAATCCCAAACAAATTTATATCCGTTTTCTATAGAAGTAGATTCAGTTAAATTGGCAGAGCCTCTTTTTGGTGCATCTGTTGAATTAACATCATTCGATGCATATCCAATTATCTTATTATTTGCAGGTGCTATATATTTATTTGAATCTTCATCGAGAGGAGCTTCAAATAATAAAATACCCCCATAACACTTATTTGCTATTGGGAATATTTCTTCCTTGTATTCCTCTGCATTGGTTTTAAATATCGGATACATAAGCCCTGATGGATTCAGTCTTAATAAATCTGGGACTGCATTAGTTATTAGGTTTTCATCTTCATAAATCTCCTTCTTATTTGTCCTCACATCAGTTAGTTCAATGACTGATTTACCCTTGAGCATTTTCTTCCTCCTTATCTTTAAATTCTGTAGTAATTTCTTCCGTATATTTTCCTAGCATCAATCCTTGGTATTTAAATCTTCCTACCTTTTCATTAAATACTAGTGGCCTTGGGACTTGTCTTTCTACTTTGTATTCAGCCTTCAATTTTCTAAGCAAGAATAAATGACTAAGTTTTATTCTATTCCAGGATTCATCAATCTTAATCTTTCCATCCCAAGCCTCTGTGGAACCTAGAGATTGACCAGATATAGCTGCAATAGCATTATCTTTACCTATCATTGCTTGTCCTGATTCTAGCCTAATAAGCACTGAGAAGTTGTTCATCGTCTTTTCCTGAAGTTTAGTTAATGGATAAAATAGATTTAGAATGTGGTCACCACCTAAGTAGGTTTCTTTTGGAATGTGATGTTCTATTTTCGTATCATTAAAAACATACGTAATAACTATCCTTGTTGGTATTTCTATGTTTTCAATAAAGTCTAATTCCTCTACTTCTTCTTTTTCGCTTGTGCCCTCTTGGGTATCAAACTTTGGAGGATCATAGGATTTTCCATCATTATTTAAAACCTCTACTCGTTTCTTAACCTTTCTTGATATCTTTCTTGTTTTTTCTTCAGTATCACAGATGATATTTAACAATATTGAGGCATTAAAAATTGCCTCCGTTTCTTTATTGGAGGCAAATTCTATACGAATTATTGGTGTATCTGTTGTAGAAAGACTAAAGGCAGAGTAATTAGAATAGGCATGAACTACTAATTTTTCAGATTCAATTTGATTTAATAGTCCTACTATATTTTTATCATTCTTGCTTTTGGCCTTAGATAGGTATGGATTCTTCCCAACTCCTAAAATCCTGTGCTTTCCATTTATCTTGTATTCAATGTCGGTAATAAGTCCTTCAATCTTTTCTTCTTCGTAAGAAATAGCTATTCTATCTCCTACATCGAGGCTGGGGTCTCCTATGGTTACCATATCAAAGGGTGTATGATGAATTTTGCAAATTTCAGTAAGAAGCACCTCACACATTCTTTTTCTTTTTTCAGGAAGCCCTAATTGCATTAAAGGATTTATTCCGAGGTTCATAGTTAGGCCATCATCATTTTCTAAAGAGTAGTATTCAGCTATTTTAGTCTTTGCATTTGTTGAGTTGATGGCTGTATATCTTGTCTTAAAATCTGATATTGATGAAGAAAATCTTTCTCTTGTTTTAATTTCAGTTGATATACTTTCTGCATACTTCTTTAAAACCAACTTACCATCACGAGAAACCCCAGCAAAAGCACCAAGAGTCGATGCTATATAGTGAATGAAGTCTCTGTAGGTTTCTATATCGTGGTCTTGGTAAATAGCCAGAACTTCCTCTCCATTTACAAAAGCTTTTACCTCATCTTCTGTCATACCTAGTTCTACCTTGCACTTCTCACATGAGAGACTTAGTAATTCAAAGGCTGTACCAAAGGTATCTGTCACTGGGAAATTCTTATCAAACCTAAGCATATAGTCATAGCCTTTTAGTTCTAAAATCTTCTTAGACCTATTTGCCTCAGTAACATCAAAGATTCCCATTGGTATGGTTTCTATCTTTTTATTCTCTAATTCTTGATGATAAAAAAGTTCTAGCTTTGAATCTTCTAGAGAATACCTATCTATATCTGAAAAAAGACTTATTCCAAACTCTCCAGCATAAACTGTCCCTATTTCAAGTTCAGAAGATCCAGAGCAGGAACGATGGATGTACCCAGACCCTTTAAGAATATCTTTATTGGTAAATGGAATGATTGTTTCATCTTTTAAGATGATATTTCCCGTCCAGTAAAATTTACGAGAATTCTTTTTGATTGCTGTTTTATATTCATTGCTTGTTGGATACATCAATATTCCTCCAATGAAAAAGATACTTCCCACAGCCCTTTATAAGAAGTATCTTTTATTAATTTGACCTGAAACTTATCTATATACATCTGTGTCTCTTTTAGTTCCAACGTTTCGGTATCTAAGTATTTAACTTTAAGATTAGACTTGTTAGCAAGACCACTCAATATCTTCACAAGCTTAGGACTACATGAAAAACCTACAGAAATACTTGCTACTTTATTTCTAACAATATCCCTTTGAATAGTGCCTGCCTCTGTTTCTCCTCCAGTATCTGCCTCTATATCTCTAAACTCCAAATCATAAGAATTTGGTAGAGGTAGGTCTACTCCATCAATAATTAAATATGATTGATATTTCATTATACGACTACACCTCCATTCACTGCGTCGCTTTGCTCCTTGTTCATGGGGTGAGACTGCATCTGACCTACCAACAAAATCACAGATTTTGGGTTAGGTCATTACCTCCCTCCACTCCTTAAATTCTTACGCATAGATGCATTGACAATAACTTCATCAAGGAGAGTCCCTCCAAGATATACTGGTATGACTATATCTCCAGAATTTTCAGATTTTAAATTGATGTTTGCAAGTGCATCGGATATTTGTCTTCCTATATCAATTCCATTTATAGCTGATTCTTTATCATGTCCACCTATGCCAACAGCTGATATGCTTGGGCTTAAAACCAAATCACTTGCGACATTTTTCATTGAAGATTGTACTAGTCTTCTGCTCTTTTCTATTCCATTAGATAAGCCTTCCATAAAGTCTGGCATCCATGATTCATAGTCAGTAAGTGGGCCAACATCTGGAACTGAAAAGTGCAAGTAAGACCTAATAGTTGATGCTACATTCGATACAGCAGATGTCACATTGCTAATCGCACTTCTAATCCCTCTTGCAATTCCGTTAATCATATCGGCTCCCCATGTATAAGCTTGAGATGCCAAATTCTTAATATGATTAATCGCATTATTAAATCCATTTCTAATAGTGGACTGAATATTTGACATGATAGATGAAATGCTTGATCTCATCGAATTAAAGGCTGATGATACTGCTGACTTCGCAGTATTCACTGTAGATGAAATAGTCGACTTTATGGAGTTCCAAGCAGATGAAACTAAGCTCTTAATATTATTCATTGTTGATGAGATAAAAGTCTTTATCCCATTCCAGATTGATTCAAGGACCGTCTTAATAGAAGTCAAGATAGTCTCAATAGTTGTTTTTATATTGGTCCAGGATGTAGAAATAAATTCTCCAATGGCAGTAATGACTGTTGTTAAAAACTCTTTTAGTCCATTCCAAATAGTCTCTACTTTTACTTTAATTGCATCAAGAACTGTTGAAATTAAAGTCTTTATACCTTCCCAAGTAGTTTTTATAAACTCTCCAACTGCTGTAAATACTTCTGTTGTTGTAGTTGAAATAGCTGTCCATATATTAGTAAAAGTAGTTTGAATTCCCGTCCAAAGGCTTGTAAAGAATTCCCCTAAACTTTGCCATAGACTCTTTGCTCCTTCAATAAAGGTATTCCAAGATTCAGTTAGAAAAGTTGTTATAGATGTCCAGATAGTATTCCATCCTTCAGAAAGTCCATTCCATAGGTTGGCAAAGAAGTCCTTGATGCCTTTCCAAGTAGTCTTAACACCTTCAATAAATCCAGACCAAAATTCCGATAGAAAACTTGTGATTTCAGTCCAGGTACTTGTCCAAGATTCTGATATTCCCTGCCATAGATTTACGAAAAATTCTTTTATTCCATTCCAAATAGCAACAGTTGATTCCTTAATAGTTTCCCATATGGAGATGACCCCTTCTCTAAACCAGTCACATTTCTTCCATAAAAGAACAAGACCTGCTATTACTGCACCAATAGCAATAGGAACAATACCTATGGCTGATACTACTGCAGTAATTGCTGGTATAAGTGTACCTGTAAATATTCCAACTATCTTAGTAATTCCTCCTACTATTATAGGTCCTTTAGTCATGATAGTTCCAATTGACCATACAAGTTTTCCTACAATCATAAGTACAGGTCCAAGAGCAACTATAAAAAGACCGATACCTGCAATAACACCTTTTACTGGTCCTGGAAGTGCATTAAGTCCATTTACCAATTTTGTTAATATATCTACTGCTTTTCTAACAGCAGGCATTAAAAGTTCTCCAAAGGATATAGCTAATTCTTCTAGGGCAGATTGTAGGATCTTTAATTGACCAGCTAGGTTATCCTGCATAGTAGCAGCCATTTTTTCTGCTGTTCCATCTGCGTTATATATGGCATCACTCAAACTGTTGTAGTCCTTTTCACTGGCATTTATAATTGCCAACATCCCAGACATAGCATTTTTACCAAATATCATGGATGCTGCTTGTGCTTTTTGAGTTCCGTCTAAATTTGCAAAGGCAACTCTAAAGGTGCTTAAGGTTTCATCAAGTGAAAGACCCTGCACATCTTCAATAGATAAGCCTAACATAGACATTCCGTTCATAACTTCTTTAGTTGGTGATGCGAGTCTTGTTAGTCCAGACCTTAAAGCTGTCCCTGCTTGTGAACCTTTTATTCCTGCGTTAGCCATTAAACCTATAGCTACTGCTGTATCTTCAACTGAATAGCCAAGTGTACCAGCAATAGGTGCAGCATATTTAAAGGTTTCGCCCATTAATGAAACATTGGTATTTGCATTAGATGATGCAGCAGCAAGAACATCAGCAAAGTGAGAAGAGTCTTCAGCTTTTAAACCAAAGGCTGTAAGGGCATCTGTAACGATATCTGAAGTAGTCGCTAAGTCCTCACCACTAGCTGCAGCAAGGTTCATGACTCCTTCAATACCACTAATCATATCTTTACTTTTCCAACCAGCCATGGCCATGTAGTTCATAGCCTCTGCCGCTTCAGATGCTGAGAACTTTGTCTTGGCTCCCATTTCACGAGCCTTTTCTCTTAGGGCATCAAAGTCGGACCCTGTTGCACCAGATACTGCTTTTACCTTTGACATGCCAGAATCAAAATCTGATGCAGTCTTTACAGCTGCTACTCCAAGACCTGCTACTGCAAGAGATACTGGCATCATTTTTCTTCCCACGTTTTCTATATTTTGCCCTGTGTTTTGCCATTTTTCTCCAGTAATAGCTATGTTTTGAAGAGTCTGATTTGTGGTTGCCCCTTGTCTTTCTAGAGACTTTAGGGCTTGTTCTGTTTCAATAATTTCACGTTTAAGGGCATCATATTGCTCTTGGGAAATCTTTCCTTCTGCAAGAGCCTGTTCAGCTTGTTTCTGTGCCTCTTTTAAAGATGTTAATTTGTTCTTTGTTTCTTCTAAGGTCTGACCTAATAGCTTATGCTTTTGGGAGATAAGTTCTGTATTTCCAGGGTCAAGTTTAAGAAGTTTGTTAACATCACGAAGTTCAGATTGAGTATGTTTAATCTCCGTATTTACTTGTTTTAGTGCAGTCTGTAATTTGGTAGTATCCCCACCAATCTCAACAGTTATCCCTTTTATTCTATTTGCCAATATCTCACCTCCTCTTTAGAGATATATTTATCAGTGTTTTTATTGATGTTTTTATCAATTTTTGCTATACTTATCTTGAGGTGATAAGTATGAATTTTGTAAAAGAATTATCCAATAAGACTGTATCCATTTCTGAATTTAATCGAGGCCTAGCTGGACGTATTTTCGATGATGTCAAAGTGAACGGTTCTAAGGTCGTATTAAAGAACAACACTCCTGAGTGCATTCTTCTTTCCCCTGATGAATATACGAAACTCATTGATGAGCTCGAAGATGCAAGAGATCTTATGCTTGCCAATACAAGGATGTCATCAATGGATAAATCCGATTTAATTTCTCAAGGTGAATTTGAAAAAGCCTTCCATATCGATTTAAATGAAGTCTCTCCTCTTGATGAGGACGAAATCGAATGAACTATAAACTATCCTTTATAAAAGAAGCCATCCAAGACTATCAAGCCTTAGATGGATCTCAAAGAAAAATTGTCGATAAAGCACTTAAGAGGATCTTAATAAATCCTCTTCCTAATACTGAAGGTGGCTATGGCAAGCCTCTTTCTAACCTTTCTGATTCTAAGCTTGCTGGTCTTATGAAAATTAAACTTAAGAGTTCAGGTCTTAGAATCGTTTATAAATTGGAAAAATCAGATGATGAAGTTCTTGTCATTATTATCGGTGCAAGAGCGGAATCCAAAGTCTATAAAGATGCTGAAAAAAGAGTAGCTAAACTTGAAGATTAAAATTTATCAAAGTCTTCTTGTGTAGCTACTTCTTTGTATTTATAGTCGTCATTATTCTTTTCTGTGAACATATCATTTACAAGTCCAATCGTTAGTAGGGATAAATCAGAAACAGAAAGACCAAGTTCCACTGCCCTTAGTAAAAACAAGGGTGTAGTCATTGGTCTTTCTGTTGGTCTTACTTTTTTTTAGGAACTTCTTCCGATTTTATGTTAAGCCCCCACAACTCAATTAGCTGTGGCAGAATTTGGTAAATGGAAAAGGTTGAGAAATTATCTAACCATTCTTCTGGACTATCTGGCACAGATTTATCTCCATGCTTTGCCATTACATAGGCTATATTTTCAAATAGTTCTAATGAACCTATATCTAGATTAGATTTATCTTCATCATTTTTCTTCATGGACTTTTCAAGTTCCATTAAGTCTTTGAAGATATCTCTTCCAAATTTAAGTCTATAGATTCTTGGGATAGCTGCTGATGCACGAAAAATAACATCTTGCCCGTCAATCTGAATTTTCTTTGTTAGTGCCATATTTATTTACCTCCAACACTTGCCCTTGAAGGTGTTACTGTCGTTTCTGTGGGCATATAGACTGACTTATACCAACCATCGTAAGTTTCCTTCGTAGTTTCTTCACCTGTTCTAGCCTTTACATTTCCATTTGGAAGTGGTCTTGCTTGGATAGATAAGGTTTCTGGTTGAACTTCTCTTGATTCTTCATTAGTTTCTCCTTCGAGAGTAGGTCTTGCTGCTGAACAGTTATACATGACGTGACGGATTTTCTTTTGGTCTCCATCAAACTCAAATAACAGTGCAAAGTTTGCAGTTTCAGAGTTTGAAGACTCAATTAGAACTTTATTTGAATCTGATTTTTCCATCAAAACATCCGTCCTAAAGGATTCTGGAATAAGGGCGATTTCCAAATCTCCGTCATATCCCATATTGTTTGAAATAGTGTAGTATTCAATTCCATCTGCATAAAAGCTTTCAGGCTCTCCATTAGGATCCAATGAAATTGAAACAGCACCAGGCATTGGCACTGGTGTTTTATATTTAATAACGCCCTCTTCGACTTTATCAAAGAGAGCGTAGTGTACATTACAAATATTAAATTTAACTTTATTAGCCATTTTTTACCTCCATAGTAAATTCATAGAGAACTTCATAAAGTCTTTCTGATTCAATCCAAACTTCAGATTTTTCATAATAGATTTTTTCTCTATCAAGTATCTCTTCTATCTTTTCTTCTAATTTTAAATCTTTTTTATCGGTGTATAGTTCTAAGTCTATCTGGGTGTTTTTATAAAAGACTACTCCATCTGCACCAAAGTGTTTATTCTTTGGAAATAGATAAACCATGAATGGTGGATCGGGACTTTCTCCCTCAGCAAAGTGCGAATATGCAAAAGGAAGTCCAATCTCGTTAATTATTTTCATTAATCTCTTCATTCTCTTAACTTCCTCATTATGTTTTCTTCCAATTCTCTGACCCCTTTCTCTTCAGCTGGTCCAATGTGAGGTTTAGCAGACACTCTTCCACCCTGTCTTAGTACATGTCCTTTCTCTAGCAAATGAGCCAGTTGGTATCTATTTCTTGAGTGAACTACGAGTTCTATTGAGTTTGAAGTTTCTTTCATAGTTTTTACAGACCAAGACTTAGAATATTTCTTTGTTTCTCCTACAGGTGCATTTTCTTGTATGTCTTTTCTAATATTGCTACCAGCTTTTTTGACTTCCTTTTTGACTTCATCTGTTGCAATATCCGAATATTCTTCTAAGCCTTTCATTATTTCACTGGCGAGGTTTTCAATTTTTACATTCATCTACTCACCTTCCTACACCTAAACTTTATAAGTCTGTTTTTGTAGTTCATAAAGTCAATTGAGATGATATTGTACTTTTCATCATCAAATAGAATTCTGTACTCCGAAGTATTAATATTCTTCAACCTATTTTGAAATCTTACAGTAAAAGAAATGTCTGACCTGTCAACTTCCATCCCAAGAAAAACTTCTTCGCCTTTACCTTGAAAAGAAATATAGGCTGATGTTGTTATATAGTCCATCCATACTGATTTATGGTTACCTATCTCATCAACTTCCACAGCTTTATTTTGAAAGATTATTTTTCTATTTAAATCTGATATCCTCATTAGAACTCAGCCTTTCTCATTCCAAATAATAAAGCTCTTAGAGTTAAGTTTAGTTCAGAATAATCTGCCTCTTCTCTGTGTTCATAAAGATAAGCTGTCATATATAAGACAGCTATCTTTCCATTTGGATTTTTAGAAAGTTCTTCTTCACTATCAACCCTGGCTACATCCATGGAGTGTTTGATTGATGATTGGATGAGAGATTCAATCATCTCATCCTCATCATCAAAATCCACCCTTAAATATGACTTTGCCTCCTCAAGAGTAATCATAATCTACTCCTTAGGCAGTAGCACCAATTTTTAATAGTTTAACTGCCTCTCTTAATACAAGGATTCCATCTACTCTTTCTTTACCTAAGAAACCAACCATTCCATTACCAGCAAATAATTCTTTTAAGTCTTGGAATGACCTATTTCCTCTGTCTCCAATCTTGTAGTAAGAAAAATCGCCAAAGGCTACTGCAAGTTTTCCTTTTTCAGCTTTAGGAGCAAAGGCTGATGTGTAAGCGGGGTATCCTAAAAGTCTATCTGGTTCTCCATCTTTGAGAGATGGTTGCCAAATATATGCACCATTAACATCCTTAAGTTTTCTAATCTGAGCAACTGTTGCATCATTTAAAATGAATGCCGCTTTCTTCCTATAAGGTCTGTCTAAAGAGTAAACTAAATCAATGAGTTCATCCGCATTAATTGTTTGAGCCTTTGTTGTCACACCAAGTTCTCCACCCTTTTTAGAGTCAAAAATTCCTGTAGGTTTATTTACTCCATCGCCATTTAAGAAGGCATCTTCTTCAGCGTTTGCTAGCGCTCTAGTAAATTCTTCAGTGATGTATTTTTCTAGATTAAAGGCTGCGTCATAGAGAAGTTCTTCAGTAACTTTAATACCAACATGGAGTTTGTGTGCATCAAGAGATACTTGATCGAATGTACCATCTCCAAAAGTAAGTTGACCACCTTCTTCAACCCATAGGGCAGCTGGCTTTGTAGCTGCAATGTTAATTTTATGAAGTCCAGAAGTTTGAACTTTTGTAGCTAATTTTCTTACAATATTTTCATCTTCAAGACCGTTTACGATATCTGCTTCCATTTCTTCTGGAACTAAATATCCACCACTTTCATCTGTTCCTACTTTTAATTCATTGGAAATATCTCTAAAGTTAGTTCTTAATGCCTTCATCATAGACTTCTTGTAGGCATTTCTTGCTCTCATTGGTTTATCTTCTTCATTAAAAGTAGCAGGTTCATTTGTTAGTGCTTCACTAGTAGGATTTTCCAAGGATTTATCCATTTCTTCTTCCCTCTTCTTTCTTTCAATTTCACGAGTATAATTCTCGATAGTTCTCTCCATCTCTTCGTATGTCTTGAAGTCTTCATCAGATATTAGGCCATTTTCATCTTTCTTTGATTCAGCAAATGATTTTGCCTCATCCCAAGCTTTAGTTCTCTTTTCCATCAATTCTTTTAAGTTCATATCTTTACCTCCAAGTATTTTTAATTTTGTTTAATCTGCCTTCGACCTCACTCATTGAGTGAGTTTTCACTTCTTTATTTATCTTTGTTAAGAGCGAGTTTGTAACTGCTCGCCTTGAAAAGACCATGTTCGTCACTTTTTCATCTTTTCTTTTGTCAGTGAGAGTTCCATCACAAAAGCCCATCTCAATGGCCTTATTCTTATCAAACCAAGTCTCTCCATCCATTAGATTAGAAATCTCTTCTCTGGATAAACCTGTCTTAATCTCATAGGCATTGATGATTGATTCCTTGACTTCCTTTAACATATCGATAGCTTTTTGCATTTCTTTTGAGTCACCAATGGCAACAGTTAAGGGGTTATGAATCATCATTAATGATGTAGGACTCATCAATACTTCAGTTCCTGCCATAGCAATGACCGATGCTGCTGATGCTGCAAGTCCATCAATCTTAATGGTCACATTTCCCTTGTGTTCTAAAAGCATGGTGTAAATTCTTGATGCAGCTATACAATCTCCACCAGGGGAGTTGATCCACACAGTTATGTCTCCACTTTTGTTTTTTAATTCTTCAAAAAAGAGCCTTGGAGTGATTTCATCATCAAACCAAGACTCTTCTGCAATAACTCCATCTATATAGAGTTCATTTGAATCCTTTTTCCAGTTCCAAAATATTTTATTGTTCTTCATTAGGATTTATTTCTTCTCCTTTCTGCTGATAAAAACTACCAGCTTTATCAAGCGGTAGCATATTTCCATTTACAAGGTATAAGTCACCACCTGCTTCAGCCGATATCCTATCTAGGTTTTCTAATTCTCTTATGTCATTTGCACTCATCCACCCATTCTGTCTTCCTACAGCGTATCCATTCATCCTTGATTCATAATCTCCTCTTAGAAGTCCTTCGAGATTAAATTTAATAAAGTAGGACTCTTTTTCTTTCTTCGTTAGTAGTGCTCTTTCCAAAGATTGCTCCCAACGAACAATCCAAGGATCAAGAGTATATTTAACAAACTCAAGTGACTGCTGTTCTATATTTGAAAATGATGACTTCTCCAAATCACCAATCATATGGGGCGGTATTCTGAATATCCTTGCTATCTCATTTAATTGAAATTTTCTTGTTTCCAAAAACTGGGCCTCACTTGGTGCTATTGCTATCGGTTGATATTTCATTCCTTCTTCCAGTACAGCCACTTTGTTGGCGTTCTTAGCCCCTTGAAAGGCTGCATTCCACGACTCTCTAACTCTTTCTGGATCTTTAATAATTCCTGGATGCTCTAAAACCCCACCAGGCTGTGCTCCATTTTGAAAGAATGACGCACCATAATCTTCGCAAGCCATCGCCATTCCAATTGCATTTTTTGCCATGGTAATTGGTGAGTAGCCGATAAGTCCATCAAAACCAAGTCCAGGTATATGAAGGACATCTTCTTTTAAAAGATAAACCTCTTCTGATTTGTGATTGTATTTATAAAAGATTTCTCCATCTTCACTTCTCATTACAGTCATTTTGTTTGGCATTAGTGGATAGAGTCCAATAACCTCATTTCTTCCATTACGAATTATCTGAGCATAGGCATTGCCCCAAAGTAGTAGATGGGTCATTAGTGTTTCTCTAAATACAAATGAAGTCATTTCATCATTTGGTTCATCGTGTAATAAAAAATATATAGCGTGTTCTTTTGCTTTTTCCTTTGAGTTTGAATTTCCTCTTCTGTATAAATGAAGAGGAAGTCCTGCTAAGGTTTCAGCAAGAACCCTTACGCACGAATAAACTGCTGTCATTTGCATAGCAGTAAATTCGTTGACATTCCTACCTGCTGTTGTTCTCCCAAATAAAAAAGACGATGAAGATATCCTCTCCCCGTCTTTAGGTTTGTCTCTCGACTTGAATATTCTATTTAAAATGTTTATATTACCACCTCCTAAAAGTAGGCATTAAAAAAGCACCTACTTTTGTAGATGCTAATAGCTTTAAAATTTAATATACTTAGTTGCTCTACCGCTACCTAATTGTTTAATTAAGCCACTGTCTTTTAATTCTTTTAATGCTCTTTCTATAGTTCTTTGAGAAATGTCTGGGCAAAGTACTACTATATCTGATTTAGATAATGGTTCTAAGGAATTATCAAATATCTTCATCACTCTATCTGAAGAAGTTATAGATTTTTCTGCTATTAGTTTAAATCTTTCATCACACTGGCTATATGCTTTGTAGATGACCGAAAGCATATATCTTATAAATGGTAATTCATCACTCGTACCGTCATGCCAATCTTCACTTGAAGCTTGCAATTCTTCATAGTAAATATCTTTTGTCTCTTCAATAATCATTTCTAGTGAAATATATTTTCCTACAAAAAATCCATTTTTATAGAGTAGTAGCAGAGTTAATAGCCTTGACATTCTACCATTTCCATCAGCGAATGGATGGATACATAAAAAATCATGAATCACAGTTGGTATTAGAAGTAATGGCGGGATTTCTAAACTAACAGCTTCATTATAAGCCTCAATCATTCTATCAATATATATTTCTGTTTCAAAAGCTGATACAGGCTGAAATCTTACTTTTTTCTGACCAAGGGAATTTACTTCAACGATGCTATTATCCATTGTTTTAAATTTTCCTTTATGGCTTTCCCCTGAATAAGAATAAAGCCTATTGTGTAGGGTCAAAATATTGTTTTTTGTGAATTCTATATTGTCATAGTTTTCATGAATGATATCTAAAACTTCTCTGTAACCATATATTTCTTCTTCATTTCTATTCTTAGGTTCACTTTTTTTATTCATCAACTCTTCTAGTCTGGTATCATTTGTTGAAATACCTTCTATTGCATTAGATGATTTAGTGGAATGAATTTTTGCAACCTCTATCATTTTATCGAGAACATCGGAAAAATTAGCTACGTATAGCTCCTGTTTTCCTTTATATTCATAGATCTTTGATATTAAATCATACATTTTTGCAGGTATATTTAAATTTAAAAGCTTTGAGTAATTAAATTCTCTCATGTTCTATCACCACCTTCCTCGCCATTATATCGTATATGGCGTATATAAATCAATGCTGGCGAGATTAATTTCGCCATTTTAATAGATTTGGCTATGATAAATCAAAAATAGCGAGATTAAAATACAATCAGACCCCTGTCGTCATAAACAGATTCACTTGTATCATTACCACACCTTATAGCCCTATCAAGAGCCATAATTGTAGCTATAACTCCATCTATTTTTTCTGTAGACTTTTCTTTGTCTGCCTTTATGTTTCCAGCTGGATCTGTTCGAATAAAGATATTATCCATCATCCACCTTAATACTGGATGACCCCCATGGGCTATTTTTCTTTCAAGTGTAAGTTTCATTAATTCTTTTGTTGGTGGGGACATATCCTTAAATCCTTGACCAAATGGAACTACCGTAAAACCCATACCTTCTAAGTTTTGAACCATCTGAACTGCTCCCCACCTATCAAAGGCAATTTCTCTAATGTTATAAATCTCGCCTAAGTCTTCAATAAAATTTTCTATAAAACCATAATGGACTACATTACCTTCTGTTGTCATAATATAGCCTTGTTTTTTCCATAGGTCATAGTTTACATGGTCTCTTTTTACTCTTAGGTCGAGGTTATCTTCTGGCAACCAAAAGTAGGGTAATATTTGATATTTATCATCTTCGTCTATTGGAGGAAAGACTAAAACAAAAACTGTAATATCAGTAGTGCTTGATAGGTCAAGTCCACCATAGCAAACTCTACCTTTTAGTTCTTCTTCATTAACAGCAAAATTACATAAGTCCCATTTTTCCATAGGCATCCATCTAATTGATTGTTTGACCCACTGATTTAATCTTAACTGTCTGAAGGCATTTTCTTCAGTTGGATTTTGCTTAGCTGATTCACAGGCTTGTCTTACTTTTTCTATTGGAACTGTAATTCCAAGAGATGGATTTGCCTTATGCCATACTTTTTCATCTGTCCAATCATCCTCCCTGTCTGCTCCATAGATTACAGGATAAAAAGTTGGATCCGTTTTTCTTCCTTCAAGTATGTCCACTGCCTTTTGATGCGTTTCGTAGCAGATTGATTTTGTATCTGTTCCTGCAGTTGTTATGAGAAAATATAAGGGCTGAGTTCTTGCATCTCCTGACCCTTTTGTCATTACATCAAATAGCTTTCTATTAGGTTGGGTATGAAGTTCGTCAAATACTACACCATGAATATTAAATCCGTGTTTAGAATAAGCCTCTGCAGATAAAACTTGATAGAAAGAATTGGTCGGCTTATATATCATTCTCTTTTGGGATGCTAGAATCTTTACTCTTTTGGATAGTGCTGGACTCATTCTTACCATATCAGCTGCAACATCAAAAACTATAGTTGCTTGCTGTCTATCGGCAGCACAACCATAAACTTCTGCTCTTTCTTCTCCATCACCGCAAGTAAGAAGGAGTGCTACAGCAGCTGCAAGTTCTGACTTTCCCATTTTCTTTGGTATTTCAATATAGGCTGTATTAAATTGTCGATATCCCGTATCTTTTACAATGCCAAATAAGTCTCTTATGATTTCTTCTTGCCAATCAATAAGCTTGAAGTCTTTACCTGCCCATCTACCTTTTGTATGTTTCAGACATTCTATAAAGGTAACAGCATAGTCTGCTTTGTTTTTATCATATTGAGATGTAGGTAGCATAAATTTTGTTGGTTTATATTTCATTTGACCTCCTTCCTTGAAAAATAGGCATAAAAAATACTAGCCGTTAGCTAGTTCACTACGAGAAAAAGAGCCTTCGCTCAATTTCTTGATTTCTAATTATTTTGTTTTCCTAATTCATAAGCCTCTTTTAACATTTCTTTTAATGACCATACTGAAACTTCTAAAAAGTCTTCTGAATCATTGTTTCTTTTTTCTAAGTCTCCTCTTTCTACTATTGCATAAGAATGTTTCTTGGCAATTTCTAAAAGTGCTTTATCTCTTTTTTCATTAATTCTTTTGGTGGCCTCTAAAAAGCATTGCCTTTTTAATTCTTGGTTTGTCATTTATCTTACTCCTCTTTTCTTATTCTTTTGGAGATTATCTATAAAGTCGTCAAACCATTTGGCTCCAATCTCAAGCCTTATCATTGGAAGTCTTCCTAACTTGTTGTACTTTAAACTTACTATCCTTAAGTCTTCAGGAAGGTCGCTTTCGTAAAATTCGTTAATTGTTTTTCCCGTTGTGATATAAATTGTGTCATCTTCAAGGTAGTCTTTTAAATAATCTTGGAAAGCTAAGTCTCCATTTTCTCCTTCATAAAGTCCAAGCATTGTAATTGCTGAAGAGTCGATTAACTCATTTAAATCTTCCTGTGTTTTCATGTATTTGTATACCATATTTTTCTCCTTATCTTTTTTTGTATGTACATATAACCGTACAACCAAAAATAAGTCAAGTTAATTAGAGGATATAATGGCTATATTTCAACCTTTACTCGCTATTTTTTCTATTCTATCCACTCTGAAAATTACATTTAACATTGAACCATTATCCCATTTTACTAGGATTGATCCAATGGCATCCACCCCATAAACTGTGCCTAAGGTTCCAACTGGCGGAGCCTGCTCATCTTCCATTTGGATTAGTTTTACTCTTGTACCTACAGGATAAGTTTCTTTTAATTTTTCTATAATTTCCCTTGAAATCATCTAATCACCTCACATACATATATCACTCAATCTAAGATTTATATCAAGTCAGATTAATAACATCTTTATACTTATACTCTTTTCCATTTCTTAATAGGCTTACATCTTCATCTCTACCAACTAATTCAATAAATCTATTTACAATGACATCTACAAATTTTTCATCAAGTTCTATCATCCTACAAATTCTATCAGTCTGTTCACAAGCTATTAGTGTACTTCCACTTCCACCAAATGGATCAAGTACAATGGAGTTTGTCATTGATGAATTTTTAATTGGATAAGATAAAAGTGGGATAGGTTTCATAGTAGGGTGGTCGCCATTTTTTCTTGGTTTATCAAATTCCCAAATGGTAGACTCCTTCCTTCCTGTATACCAATTGTGTTTTCCTTTTTTCTTCCAACCATAGAGAATTGGTTCATGTTGCCATTGATATGGACTTCTTCCAAGTACAAGGGACTGTTTCTTCCAAATACAAGTACCAGATAAATAAAATCCAGCGTCTTGAAATGCTTTTCTGAAATTAAGTCCTTCTGTATCTGCATGAAAAACATATATCGAACCATCATCTGCGAGAAAATTTTCCATATTTAAAAAAGAGCTCAGTAAAAATTCATAGAATTTATCTTGCTCCATATTATCGTTTTTAATTTTTCCAGCTGATCCTTCATAGTTTACATTGTATGGAGGGTCTGTGATGATAAGATTTGCTTTTAATTCTCCCATAAGTTTTTCGTAAGTAACCTCATCTGTAGAATCTCCACAAATAAGTTTGTGCTTACCTAAGGTCCAAATATCTCCAGGCTTTGAAAAAGTAGGCTTTTCTAATTCTTTGTCTACATCAAAGCCGTCATCTTCTGTATCATTTCCTAAATCAAAAATATTAGATAGTTCATCTGGTGAAAATCCTGTGAGCTCTACATTAAATCCATAATCTTCTAGGGATTCAATTTCTACTCTTAATAGTTCTTCATCCCATCCAGCATCAAGAGCCATTCTGTTATCAGCTAAGATATATGCTTTCTTCTGTGCCTCATTTAAATGGTCTGCAAAGACACAAGGTACTTCTTTTATACCTTCTTCCTTTGCTGCCATAATTCTTCCATGGCCTGCAATAACTCCGTAGTCTTTATCAATAATTACAGGATTGATGAAACCAAACTCTCGAATTGATGAGCGTAGTTTATTAATCTGGTCTTGTGAGTGAGTTCTTGCATTATTTACATAGGGTACAAGTTTTTCAATATCAACTAATTTCATTTCTTTGGTTGTAATCATATAAGCCCCCACTTAGCAAATTCTTCAAAACCACCGATAGAGTTAATGTAGTTTCTAGCAATTTCTACAATTTCTGAATATGGTCTATCATCTACAGTTTCAGCTCCTATTGCACAGGATAATTCAATATTCCTATTTTCCTCTTGTGCTTTTAGATGGGCATAAATATTAACTGATACATCAGCCTTGGATAGGTCTTTACCATGAAGTCCTCCACCCGTTACTGCTCGTCCCATATCTGAGCCGAGTTTTCTATTTGTTGCTCCAGTATCTACATTAAATCCTCCAGTCCAATCTCCTAATGGATTTACAATTGCTCTTGGATAAATTGATTTTAAAATTTCCGTAGATACATTTGACTGACAGATGATGAGTTTATCTCCATCAAGGATGTATTTCCCATCGTAGGGATAATTGGAATAAATTTCACGAGCAATTAAAGATAGTTTCTTTTCTTCATCTGATGTGGGTACTCCTTTAAAAATTCCATTGTCACCACATCTTATCTTTTCTTTTTGATTGTTCGATAAGTGAATGTCTTGCTCTACAGTTTTTATATCGGCTTTTACTTCTCCTGCTATTCTATTAATAGCTGATTTGATTTCTTCAACATCTAACTTGCAGTCCGTTTCAATAATCACATGACAATCACCATGACCAAGCAAAACCTCAACTGCAATTTTAGGGTTCTCCTTTTCTTTATATGCTAAATCTACAATTGCACCTGCAATACAATCTGCCTGTTTGTCAGGGTGCTTTGGATTTACTTTTTCAAACATTTAATCACCTTACTTTCTACTCCTTAGTAATTTTTCCATCATATCTTCTCCATAATCTTCATATACTTCCGTGCAGTTTTCTTTCACTATGTCATAAATTTCATACCATAAAAGGTTGGCTGTCTTTTGAAACTGACTAGACATCTGTACAAATGGAGATGCAATAACTCCTCCCGTAGTAGGATGCTTTCCTAAAAGTCCAAATTGACTTATTGCCTCTTCACATTGAATGTATCTTGCAAAAGCCTGGGAGTAGGATTCTAATAATCTTGGATTTACTAAGTTTTCACAGTTCCTCTGTTTTAACCAACTCCAAGTCTCTTTATATATTTCGTCAGCACCAAGTGGTATTCCATTCTTTTGCTTTGCTGATAGATAGTCACTAGGTGTTGGCATATCGGTTCCATCAAGAACTGCTCCGTCTGGTAAGTCAACTGCATCTATTTCTTCTGGAGTGAATGTTGGAATATCATTCATTAATATTTCTACTTTTTTACCTTTCTCTATTTTTTCAGCAGCAGGCTGTGGTTTCCCTCCTGCTTTTACTCTTCTTCCACCTCTGTATGTTCCGTCTTTAGCGATACTATCACCTCCTAGTTGTTTTATTTCTTTTCTCATGTATGTTATTGACTTTGACTAGTTCTATGTTATAATTAATTTAACAGAACCTCTCCACGCTTAATGTAGATTTTCTACATGCGGACCACGGAGAGGGCTTTTTTATATTAAGGAGAACTTATATGACATTAAAACCTGCTTTAAACTACGAAGATCAAATTACCAAATTAAAAATTGACCATAACTTAAAAATCAAAGATGAAGTTTATGCAACAGAAATTTTGAAAAAAGTAAATTATTACAGACTTTCAGGTTATGGTATTGGTCTTAAAAAATATAATAATAAAGAGCATTATAAGGATCATATTACTATCGAGCATCTCTTTAACCTTTATTGCTTTGATAGCCAATTTAAAAACAACCTCATTAGAACTATTGAGCAAATTGAAATAGAGCTTAGAACACAAATTGCTTATCATCTATCTATGACGTATGGTTCCGATGTACTTATGCACGAAGATAATTTTATTCATAAAACAAATAAAAAAGGCCAAACCATATATTCCATCATAAATGAGAATCTGAGCAACGAAGTTGACAGGCAAAAGAATAAACCATTTGTTAAACACCACCTAAAAAAATATGATGGAAAGTTTCCAATCTGGGTATCCGTTGAACTCATGTCTTTTGGAAATTTATCTTCTTTGTTTAGTATTCTTAAGGATGAAGATCAAAAAGAAATTTCTAATTATTACAACACAGATCCTAAATATTTAAAAAATTGGATTCTATGTCTCGTTGAAGTAAGAAATATTTGTGCCCATTACACTCGACTTTATAATATGCCTTTAAAAGAAACTCCCCGCCTTTATTCTGAAAACGAACAATATAAGGGCAAGCAAAATAAAATATTCCCCATTCTTTTAATCATAAAGAGAATTTTAAACTCAAACGACCAATGGGAATCCCTTTTAAAAGATTTAGAAAATACCTTTAATAAATACCAAGGATACTTCAACTATAAATTTATGGGTTTTCCTCCTAATTGGAAAGATGTTCTTTAATACCCCCTTTGAACCCGTTTTTTTGTGCGTGAGAGGGCGGCACCGTTGGTAGGGAAATCAGCTTTTAAGATAACGACTCCCCCTCCCCACGGAAAACTATCCTCCAAATCTATCCCCACTCTTTGCATGAATCTTTGAGTGACAAGATTTACAAAGACTCATAAGATTATCTTCGTCATTAGTTCCACCACGAGAAAGAGGAAGTATGTGATGTACTTCCTCTACCTTTGTCATTCTATTTTCTTTTAAACACATCTCACAAAGTGGATGCTCTGCTACATATCTTTTTCTTATAAGTCTCCATGCTTTTCCATAACGCTTATGAGTTCTAGGATCTCTTTTATATTTTTCATAGTTTCTGTTGTATTCTTTCTCATGTTTCTTGCAGAATCGTCCGTCAACTAATTCAGGACAACCTGGATGTGAACATGGTCTCTTTGGTTTACTTGGCACTTTATCACTCCATAAAGAAAGCCTTGAAGGTGAAATCTCCAAGGCTCTTTTAATTATTCTTTTGCTATTTTAACTATACTACAACTACTTACTCTCATTCTATCAACTTTACTCTCCACTTGACTTTTTCATTAGAAGAAAATATAATTTAGTTAGAAAGTATGAATTTCTAACTAAGGAGGTTTTGTTATGTTGGTTGAACTAAAAGCTAAATCACAAGTTACTATACCAAAAGACATAGTAAACTCTATGGAATTAAATCAAGGCGATCAATTTGAAGTCATAGAAGATAACGGAAAAATTGTACTCGTTCCAGTTGCAATCTATCCAGAACATGTCATTAAAAATTTAAAAGCTGAAGTAAAAGAAATTAAGGACTCTATAAAAAATGGAGAAAGGCCAATCTTTGATTCCATTGACTCTCTATTCGAGGAGTTAGATAAGTAATGTCTTATAAAATTACTTATTCGAAGGCCTTTAAAAAACATTACAAAAAACTATCTGATACTGAAAAGAAACAAACGAAAAAGAAACTTAATTTTTTCGTAGAAAATCCTACTCACCCATCTTTAAGAACTAAGAAGATACAAGGTACAGATGGAATATGGGAGTCTTCTGTTAACATGGATATTCGCATTCTTTGGTTCTATGAAAATAATGAGTTGATATTTCTTTTAGATATTGGACACCATGATATCCTGGATAAGTTTTAAAACTAGTACTATAATAAAAACACGAATTGAAAACGAAAGTTTTTCGGGTGATGCATTTATGCGTCACCCGATTTTTTTATATCTCTATATTTTTTAAAGCCTTACTATGCAATCTAAAAATATGCTGAATTGAGTAATTCATCTCCACCGCTATCTTCTCCCAAGATTCAAAACAAAGATATCTTTTTTCTAAAACGACTTGAAGTTCTTTATCTTCAATCTTTTTTATTGTTCTCACGATTTCTTTCTTTAAATCCACCAATTTATCTATATCCCTATTAATCTCTTCTTGGAGATCTACAATCTTAACGATAGTATCTTCAAGTTTTGATGAGCCTATATTAGGACTCTTAGGCATATCTGATAAGGTCGATGTAGCTTTTGTTGCTAGAGCGTTGAGTGATTCAACTTGCTCCAGCTTTGAGTTTATTCTCTTGTCTAAATAAAAAGCTTGCTTTAAATATTCTTTTGTGTTCATTTCTTACCTCCATAAGTTTTGAGGTAAGTTCTCTATAGAACCTCTACTCATTTTAAATTTGCTTTTACTGCATCAATGAGTGCAGCTTGTGTTTTATTCTTATTTTCTAATGCTTTCATCACGTCTTCATCAATAGTTCCTTTAGCTAGAATATGATGAATCACAACTGTTTCTTTCTGCCCTTGCCTATAAAGTCTGGCATTGGTTTGTTCATAAAGTTCTAAGGACCAAGTAAGAGAAAACCAAATAAGTGTTGAACCTCCTGCTTGTAGGTTAAGTCCATGACCAGCAGATGCTGGATGGATAATAGCTACTGGCATCTTACCTTGGTTCCATTCTTTAAAGTCCTTACTTGTCTTAAGTTCTCTAACATTAAACCTATCTTTTATTCTTTTCAAATCTGACTTGTACCAATAAGCTATAAGAACAGGTTTACCATTTGCGCCCTCTATTAAATCTTCCAAGGCATCAAGCTTTCTATCATGGATATGAATCATATTCTTATCTTCATCATAAACAGAACCTGATGCCATTTGCAGTAACTTATTAGAAAGGGCAGCAGCATTGACTGCATCTATATCTTTATCCTTAATGCTAACTACCAAGTCTTTTTTTAAGGTCTCGTAGATATCTCTTTCTTTATCTGATAGATTTACAAAGACTTCATTGTTTATCTTCTCTGGCATTTTTAGGTAATCTTCAGCTTTCATAGAAACTGTGATATCTGATATCTTTTTATAGATTGCATCTTCAGCAAAAGGCAGTGGTTTGTAGGAATATATGATTGGTCCATTTCTCTTATCTGGTTTGAAGTAGATTTCCCTATACTGACCAATAAACCTTCCAAGTCTCTCTCCCATATCAAGCAGTCTAAACTCAGCCCATAAATCCATTAGGCCGTTAGATGATGGAGTTCCAGTAAGACCAACTATTCTTTTTACCTTTGGTCTAACTTTCATCAATGCCTTAAACCTCTTTGACCTATGAGATTTAAAAGACGATAGTTCATCAATTACGATCATATCGTAGTTGAAGGGTAGTTCGCTCTTATTTATTAGCCAGTCTACATTTTCCCTATTGATTAAATAAATATCTGCTTGTTCTTCTAATGCTTTTATTCTTTCTTTTTCACTTCCTATTGCTACTGAATATTCTAAGATATCAAGGTGAGGCCATTTTTCTATTTCTTCCTTCCAAGTATCTCTTGCAACTCTTAATGGTGCTACAATTAAAACTTTAGAAACATCAAAAGAATCAAAGAGTAAGTCTTTTATAGCCGTTAAGCTTATAACCGTCTTACCGAGTCCCATGTCCAGTAGAAGTGCTGATTCTTCATTTTCTTTTATAAATTCAGTAGCATAGTTTTGGTATTTATGTGGAGTATATTCCAATTAGTCACCTCCGATTCTCTTTATTATTTCATCAATGTTTTCTTTTGAGTCAAGAACATAAACCTTGAAACCTAAGTTTTTAAATTGCCTTATTCTCTTTTTCTGAATTGGTCTTGGTTCTCCTCCAGGTCTTTTTGTTTCAACAAATCCAACCTTACCTTTAGGAAGAAGTATTATCCTATCTGGTATTCCCGTCATTGAAGGAGATGTAAATTTAAGACAAAGACCTTCATGGAGTTTCACCTTGTCGACTAAGGCTTTTTCTATTTCATTTTCTAACATATAAACCTCTATTTTTAGCCATTGTGCAAGTCGTGAAACTCTATTATATAACCTTTATATATAACTAAAATTTAATTTACTTACTATATAATAGTTATATATATGACATTCACGACCTGCACTTCTTGTATTTTTACACAAAGTCTGACTTTAGTTTAAGTCCACTTATCACAATTCCTTGATTAGTTTTTCTCCTCATAAATCCATTGGATGAAAGAGCAGAATAAAAATCAGTTGTAGATCTTACATAGTCTCCAGTTCTTAAACAATAGGCTCTATATTCTTGATAGACTTCTCCAGACTTCTCTTCAAATGATGAATCAATCTCACAGCACTCATTTAAGAAGTGCTTGAACCAGTTATTCGATTCCTTATATTCATTTATGGCATCAGCCACTTTTTTAGGTAGGCTGAATTTAAAATCTTCATCAATGGCTTTTTTAGCACCCTCGATTAACCACTTGAGAACTGCTCCCCCAGCCTTATCTACTAAATAATCAGTGTAGTTTTTAATATCACTACTGCCCTCTATCTTTGCCTCAAATGGAATTACAATGAGTCTTCTCCAGGTTCCTTCATCTAAGGCACCCACCTTTGGTAGGTGGTTAGTATATAGGACAAGGGTATGAGAAGGTATGAACTTGAATGGATCTCGATATTTTTTCTCTGCTACAATCTCATCTGTAGAACAAAGCTGTTTAACATTTGAAGTATTTAACCTTAATCCTTCTTGAAGTTCAGATGCAATTAAAAGCCTTTTACTCTTGTTTCAGCAAGTTCTGGCTTGGCATTTCTCTTAGAATTAACTGTAAGAATATCTGCCGAGATTGACCCACTATATAGATTAAGGACTCTTGAGATAGTATTCCAAAATGTGGACTTTCCATTTCTTCCATCACCATAAGCTATAATGAGAGCCTCAATATAGACCTTTCCGATTAGAGAAATTCCTGCTACTTTCTGCACATATTCTATAAGTTCTTTATCTTTTACAAAAAATGTATCTAAGGCATCAAGCCATATATCCATATTTTCATTACTTGGATCTACAGAGGTTTCTTTGGTTATATAGTCATCTGCCTTATGCTCTCTACACTCTCCAGTTTTCAAATCTACTGTAAATGACGGAGTGTTTAACAAAAACTCATCCACATCAAGTTCTCTTTGGTCTATTTCAAGCATTGGTTTTGATTCTTTTAAAGTTGCATGGATGGCTCTGGTGTCTCCTCGTTTTACAGCATATTTCTTATATGCCTCAAGCAAAGTTAATTTATAATAAATAGATTTTTGATTTTTATCAAAAACCTCCATTGCCTTTTTCTCACTCATAGAAGACATAATATCCCTAATTCCTGATTTCTTAATGTCTTCATCCATTTTCAAAAGTTCATTGTCTATTTCTTCTAGTTGCTTCAGAACCAATTCTTGAGAACATCCTTGTGCCTTTAGTTCAGATTCCTCCCAGTAAGAGTCGTTGTAAACAAGAAAACCTGTAGAAGGAGAAAAGCGAATTCTATCTTGGTATTCTCTTACAAAAACTTCTGCTTGACCTATGTCTGAAAATTCAGAAGGTCTTAAATTTATGCCTTCAGTATATTCTTCAGGTGGAACATAATCTTCACTTGCAGCTATCTTTTTATAGAATTTACAAGCAGACCTCCATATTTGTTCCAGTTCATCATCTGGAAGTGGTGGTGAGCAAAGACTAGCTTTTTTATCAAATAATTCTCTCGCCTCACCTGTATTTCCATATCGAATGAGAACCCTACCTGCAAAATGGTTCATAGTTGAATTTCTAGAGCCTTGCTGAATCAAGTCTTGAGAGTTATCAAAATCCTCAAAGTCATCTTTTAAAATATCAGTTACATATTTCCTTCCCCTAACTATTTCAACAGCAGGATTCTTAACTCCAAAGAAAAATCTCGCCCCATCTAAGGCATTTCCATCAAAGAAAGTATAAGTCTCCGCCAACCTTTCTTTGATTCCTACATATTCAGCTAAATTTGTAATCTTAGGAATTGGAAAATATATATGCATTCTTGGTCTTGCAGCTTGCCCATTTTTTTCTTTTCTATGGTTTCTACTGTAAACTATGACAAATTTAACTCCATCAAATATTCTCTTTAAATCGTTAGTTGAAATCCAATCATCTGGATTTTCTGAATGGTCGTTGTCTATATCCATGGGAACACATTCTGACTCTATAAAATTATCATTGGACCTGTAGGAATTTTTATACTTAGCCATTACATGATCAAAACTCACAGCTTTCTCAAAAGACCTAACATCTACTGCATTAACCTCATTTGGATAAATACAGTTTGACTCCACTCCTATTAAATTTGAGGTGTATATTTTCAATTAGGCTACCTCCTTTATATAACGAATCTTCATTTTTCTCTTTTCAGCGACTCTTATTTCTTCAGCCATTCCTTGGCTTATATGGTCACCAAAGACCCATACTTCTTCACATTTTCCAAGAAGGACATAATTAAAATGCATGGCAAGTCTTCTCTCACTTTCATCACTCATAAACTGAGGAAATAAAAGATGTGGTGCTATGGGAATATTTCCTCTATCCAAGGCATAGCGAGAATAAGTTCTTGCCTTAATTACATTATTTTCTACATCTCCAGAAAATGGACTGCAGATATATACCAAGGGATAGTATCTCTTCTCTGCATTTTTAATTGCTTGATAAGGAGTGGGATCCTTGCACCCACTCCCGTTGTATAGTTCCTTATTCATAAATATCCCTCATTGTTTCACTACAAGTATTACAGCAAACTTGGGTAGAAACTAAATCTCCCTCTTCCAATACTTCAACCAAATCGACTCGAACTTCTTTTCCGCACTTTGGACAGGTGCAAAATACATTCTCATCATTTATTTCAATGCTTACTTCCATGACATCATTTATTTTTTCTTTAACATAAAACATGAATAAACCTCCATTAATCTTTTTTATAAAATTCGCTTTCAAATCCATCTGCATCAAGAATAAGTCCTGTCGCCCAACAAGGAACTATGGACATGATTTCATTTATTTCCTCGACACTAGATGAATCACTTTCTATTACAACTTCATCATGGATATGCATGACAATATTAAAACCTTTTTTCTCAAGTCTCATCATAGCCTCTGCTAAAATATCTCTGGCTATTGCTTGAACTATATTCTCTACAAATTTTCCACCATAGGATTCAATCTTGTCCCACTTGTTTCCTACTACGACTCCTTCATAGACTACTGATTCTCCACCAAATCGATTCATCCCGATTTTTGCTTTTGGATAAGCAAGTCTTCTTTTTGAAGGAAGTTCTATAAAAAGAATGCCTTTTTCATAGCTAATAACTAGGTTCTTGTATTCTTCTTTACTTCTAGTCTTTACAACTCTTTTTACGACTGAATCTATGTCCCACCACAAGCTTACGATGTTAGGATTTGCCTCTCGCCAAGAATCGACTATTGATTGAAGTTCATCTTCAGATAAACCCATCTCAATTCCACCCATTGCTTTTAGAGCACCTAATGCCCCTTGATAACCACAGGCTAGAGTGGCAATCTTTCCTTTTTGTCTGAGATGTCCATTTACTCCATGCTTTTCAACTGGCACTCCAAACATCCTTGATGCTGTTCTGCAATAGATATCTTCTCCATTTTCAAAAGCGTCCAGTACCCATTTTTCTCCTGCAAGCCAAGCAAGGACACGGGCCTCTATTGCTGAAAAGTCAGAAATAATAAACCTGGTGCCTTCTTTTGCTATAAAGGCTGTCCTTATTAATTGGGATAAAATATCAGAAGGAGATTCATAGAGAATTTCCATCGTTTCATAATCTCTATTTTTTACAAGACTTCTAGCTAGTTCTAAATCTTTTAGATTGTTTCTCCTTAAGTTTTGAACTTGAATAAGCCTGCCTGAATACCTTCCAGTTCTATTTGCTCCATAAAATTGGATCAGACCCCTTGCTCGATTGTCTTTTCCTATTACATTTTTCATAGCATCATATTTCCTAACTGAAGACTTAGATAATTCTTGTCTAAGTTCCAATACTTCTTTTATATCTCCCTCAGTATTTTTAAGAGCAGACTTTACATCTTTTTTAGCTAAGGAGTCTATCTCTAAGCCTTTTTTATTTAGCCATTCTTTTAGCTGTAAGGGAGAATTTGGATTTTCAAGACCAGTTAATTCTATGGCTCTATCCATGTTTTCATCTCGTAATATCTCATCAAATTTAATAGCTGAATCAACTAAAGATTCATCAATTAAGATTCCTCTGTCATTGATGTTTTGGTCTATCCAGTAGTTTTCCCATTCTGATTGAGGCATAGGAAATGTTGATAATTTTTTCTTAATAGCCATTTCTGTTTCCACATCTCTTTGGTTATATTTCTTAAAGGTAGACCACTTTTCTAAATCGTGGTGTGGTAAATTTCTTGTTCTCATACCATTTGTCTTAGTCGGTTTACAAGGAATAGAAAAATATCTTATAAGAGCCTTTCCCTCATTCATCTTTTGCTTATCGAGTTTTAAAACCTCTCCTACTTTCTCAAGCGATAGAGGTAGGCCAAGATAGGCTGACCAAATCATGGTGCAATACCAACCTTGAGGTTTTAGTTTCTTACCTAAAAACCTAGATAGACACACTCTTTCAAAGTTTGCGTTAAAGGCCCACTTTTCTATACTTTTATCGCTAAGTGCTGATAATATTTCTTCAGGAATAATCTCTCCATTTGCTAAATCTATAACCTTAACTTCTCCATCATCAATAGAATAGGCAAAGAGGAGGATTTCAAAATCCTCACTCTCGGCATATTTATATACACCACTTTTGCCTAAATCAACTGAAGAATAGGTCTCAAGATCTATGGACAATCTCTTCATAGCTATCACTAAGCTTTGTTAATTCTGCTAAATTATTTTTTCTATCTTCTTTTATTTGTTTTTCTATTTTTCTGATATCTCTATCTAGTTCTTTTAACTGAGCTTGTAAAAATCCAAGCTTATACCATAAAAAGGACCAAATAGCTAAAACTATCGCTGTAATTAAATAGTCCATTTCTACCTCCTATGCTAAGAAATCTTCGTCATCATCGTCCATAGCATCGAAGTCATCTGCTGCATTAGACCTATTTCCTAGAGGTTGACCATCTCTTAGCTTTTGAATATTTCCGAGACCCACGGCCACGCCCTTATTGCCATTTACATTGTAGGCATAGAAGTTAAGGGATACCCTTGCATAAACCCCTGAGTAGACTTCACTTCTATCAAGAATTGGTTCTACGTTTCTATCTACAATTTGAGGTGCTGTCATAGAGTTGGCATTTAAGAAATATGCATCAGCATATGCTTCATCATCTTTTTCTGTATCGCCATCTCTTAATGGTAGTTTGATAGCTTTCTTATTAGGTTTTTTCCCATTGAATTTAGAAAGTCCTTCATCAATAGCAGCATCTACTGCTTTTTCAATTTTCTCGATTGTCTTTTGGTCGCTCTTTGGGATAATGACAGATACTGAGTATCTTTCTTTACCACCATTGATTGACTTTGGTTCCCAGACATTTGCATAAGATAATCTAACTTCACCTGTAATTACTTTTGTTTTATTCATATTTGACATATTATTTACCTCCAAATTCTTCTTTAACATTGTCAATTTTTACTTCTTCTCGTTTATCTCTAATGCTTACTAAGGTTAACTTTCCTTTTGGTTTTTCTAATAAGTCGGTGATATTTTCATCAAAGACTTTCTTACCTAGTAACTTAGTCATAGCTGTGATGCCAAGTAACTTTTCTTCAAAGGGATTGAATCCCAGTTCTTTTACTTTTTTTACAACTTCATCTTCATCTCGGTATTTCCTATTAGACCTACCTTCGACAAGTTTTAGATCCTTCCATCTATGACCCTTCATTGCTCTTTCTAAAGCGTAAGCCTTGATATCTTTGACCCATTGTTCCAGTTCGTCTAGTTTTGGTAGAATCTCTTCAATTTCATCGTCAGATAGTTCTGGTGGTAGAGTAAATTCATCTTGTGCTAGTTTCAGATTCTCTTCTGCTCTTTTCCTGCATCTGTTCTTTGCTTTACAGAATATGCACCATTCTCCACAAGAGAATTCCCCCTCGCCTCTATATGCTTTCTCCGCTATCTCTCTTACAGATTCTCCCCACTTATAAAGTTCTATCTTATTGATTTCATAAGATGAGATGTTACACCTTCTTGGTTGATAGATATGAAGAATTACTTTCTCGATATCATAAATTCCATCAAGGAGAGTCAATGCACCAAGTCCGTATAACATGAGTTGTGAATTATCTTTAGCATCTACTAAAACTCCCTGACCATACTTTAGGTCAATTACATGAAGGTCTTTTCCTCCAACAACTACACAGTCAGCTGTTCCAAATGATTCTTTAACATATTCTGATAGGTCAAGTCTTTCTTCTACAAAGACGGCTGGACTTTCGTATCTACTTACTACTTCTGTCACATATGAAGCATATCCCTCAGTTAGCTCATCCATTTCTTCATCATAAAAATCCAAATCATCAGTAGGATCTTTTACATCTATGCCTAATAAATTCTTTAGTTTATATTCTGCTAAGGCATGAGCTGAGGTGCCTTCAAGTGCATAAGGACTAACTTCATCTTCATATTTTTGAGAGAGCCTAACGCTTGGTGGACAGTGAATCCAGCGTGAACTACTTGAGGCGGACAATATTGCGTGAGCGCCCATTACAACTTCTCCACATCTGCTACCAAGTCTTTATAGTTACTTGGTTCAATCTCAGATAACTTTTTAGCTCCATACTTTTCTAAGAGTTCTCTTATCTTTGCTGTATGTCCTAATCTTGATTTGTCGGCTAGTATCTTTCTAACATCTTCAATCTCATAGGTCTTTTCGTTTTGTTTTACTTCCTCTCCCTCTTTAGGAACTTCCTCATCACTTTCTAGTGCTGTGAGAAGGATGCCTATACTAGATGCAAGATTCTCTGCATCTTCTTTGATTTCCATTAGTAGCTTTATTCTTGACACTTTTTTCTCCTTTCTCTGGTTGCATTAATTCCATAGCTATCTTCTTGGCAACAATTGAGATAGCTATTAAACTTTCTGCCATCTGTTCGTTTTTTACTAAGTCCACTTTGTTCCTCCTTTCATACTCCTTGGGACATTCATTAAATTTTTGAGTAAGATTTCTCCTCTCATACTCCTTAGGACATTTGCCTTCATTTTGAGTAAGTTGTATATCCTCATACTTCTTAGTACATCCTGTTTATATTTGAGTAAGACTTCTTCCCTCATATTCCTTAGGACATCTAGTAAGTTTTTGAGTAATTATTTTTTCCAAGGTCTCAATTTCTCTTGAATCTTTGGTAAATGCTTATTTTTGATGTTATTAACTGTTTTTTGGGATATTCCTACTACTTCTGCGACTTCTCTTTCTTTCATTTCGTAGAGAAAGAGTAGTTTTAGAACTTTTTTATCTCTTTCAGAAAATTCACTAATGACTTCTAAGAATGCTTCTTCTAGAAGTTTGTACGTTACTATTTCCTCAGTATTTTTAACGCTAGTTACTTCAAAGTCGTATTCCTCTTCAGCAACATCAAGGGATAAGGGAAGACCATATTCTTTTGTTTCGACAAAGCCTGTTTCTAAGCTTCCTGCTTGGACATAGTTTCCATTTTTCTCAGCCACTGTTTTAATTCTGTCTTTATCTTGTAGTTCTTCTAAATTCTTATAAGCTCTTTGGATTCTCTTTTTTTCTCTCCAGATTGGTTTCATATATTCTTTGTAGACTTCTTCACTAACTTCGATTTCTTTTCCATCTATTTCTAAATATCTTTTCTTTGCCATCTTTTGCCTCCTTGCAAAATCTCTAGATCCGCAAGAAGGCCATCCGTAAAAACAAAAAAAAGACGGCAATAGAAAACCATGGTTTGGTTTTCCGACTGCCGTCTAGCGTTCTTGCGGATATCTTTTACTTATTTAAAATTTTAATTTCGCCTTTAACTACATAGGCTATGGTTGTGCTTTTACCTCGCCTGATAGTTAGCTTTTTCTTGTCTTCACTAATATCACAGACTCTTTTTCCTTCTTTGTTTCTTATTTCTATAGGATCACCTCCTTAATATAAAAATAGCCAGATGAGTTTCCTTTTGAATACTCATCCGGCTATTTGATAGTTACATTTACTTCTTTGCTCGGTATGGTTTTTTCTTATTTTTGTTTGATATTTCCAGTGTTGAGATTTTCCCACAGTGTGGACATTTTGCTGCTATCTCTATTTTTTCTAAAGGAATTCTTGATACATCAAAAAATCTCTTTTTACAGACTGGACATGCCATTTGTTCCATAATACCTCCTTATCTTTCCTCGTTAGCTTTTTTGCTAATTTCTTTCTTAAAAAAATATAGCTAAGCTATATTTTAAAAACTAAATTCGTTATATAGTTCTTTTGTTAATTCAAAGTCATTAGGTGCATAGCCTAATACTTTTAATCGAACTAATGCTGCTGTTTTTGATACTTGGAATTGCTCTGATACTTTCATGATGAAATCAAATAGATAAGTCTCATCCTTAATATGCTTATCATAACCTAGATAGTATAAATACTTTATAATCGCTTTTTTATTCATCAAAAGACAAGAAGCAAATGTGTTTGCCTGCCATTCTATTGTATCCATAAATCCCCAGCGTTTAGTTTTCTTCTTATTAACATCGCCAGTTCGACAAGCTAGCGAAGCAGGCTTTTCTTCTTCATTAAAAAAAGATAGTTGGTTTGGATCTCTATAGAATACACACGGATGGATTACTCCATGTCCACATTCATGAGCTAGGGTAAACCTTCTAAACCCTTTATCTCTTGGATTGTCTAATTGTTTATCTATTAGAATAGTATTGGCTCTATCTGTAAGATATTCTAGTTCCCATTGTCCAGTTTCAACATTTGGCATTAGGCTTTTCATTGTTCGTATTACTTGGTCATCATTAAAGACCATCATCCCTGCATAGCATCCGTTATGAGATAAGTAGGCATATTCAACACTAAACCCTAAATCAAATTCTGCCAGTCCTTCAATATCTACTGCTTCAAAATTTTCAATTGCAGAAGGACAATATTTATTGAGAATTTGCTCGGTCAGTGATTCAATTTGATCTAAAGTGATAAATGGAGCACCTGTACTTGATTTGCTGAAGTTATATTGATACATGCCTACCTCTCTTTTTCAATTTCTTCAATGAATTTTATCCACTCTTCTTCTTTAACATCTAAGTCTCTAGCCTTTCTCAAAGCTACGCTTAAGCCTTTAGTCTTTAAAATATACTCTGGCAAATCAGGTGCCACCGTATTTCTTTGCTTTCCAGCTAAATCCATCATAATGGATGATTCTTCTTCATCCAAGTTTAATATTTTAGAAATTTGGTTCAACCTCTCTAAGTCAAAAGAATCTCTTTTTCCTTTCTCTACATCGCTTAGATACGGCGAGGAAATATTAAGCCTGTCCGCCATATCCTTTAAGGTGATTCTTAAATCCTTTCTCTTCTGAGAAATAAAATCCCCAAAAGTCAGTTCGTGATTGTTCATGATTACCTCCTATTACATTATTAGCTAATCTGCTAACTTGTTTATATTTTACAACTTATTAATTGATGTGTCAAGTCCTAATATCTATTCTGTCCACTCTCCCTATAAATATCTATCCTGTCTACACACCCCTACGATTTTTACTATTGATATGTTCCCACAAGGTATTTTTCAAATAGAAAAATGGCTTTTAAGATTTCTTTTAAAATCCTAAAAGCCATTGATTTCAACAGTTTTATAGCTTGTTATCTTATTTTCTTGACATCAATACTACAGTCTCAACGTGGCTTGAGTGGTCAGTATTGATAAAATTTGAAATTTCTCAAAAGCCTCGTATGCGGAAATATGTCCACTAATTAATTATAAACCTTTCTAGATATCTTTATAGTTTCCATGCTTACCAATTTTATTTCTGTAAGACCTTGAATTAATAGAACTTTCTGCTATAATATAAGTAAGGAACAAGCCCTTGCCATACGTGGCGGGGCGTTTTTTTATGAGGTGTGCATATGAGTAAACCGTTCAAAACTTATGATGAACAAATTGAAATACTCTCAAATAGAGGTTTAGACATTAATAATCCAGAATATGCTAAGATTATTTTATCACAAGTTAATTATTATAACCTTATCAATGGCTATAAAACTCCATTTTTAAATAATACATATTCTAATGGGGTAGAAGATGTATATAAAGCTGGTAGTAGTTTTGAAGAAATTTATGCTCTTCATGAAATGGATCGTGAATTAAAAGAAGTGGTTTTTTCTTCTCTGCTCCGTTTTGAGAAACTTCTAAAAACATCCTGTGCTTATCATTTTTCAGACTTATACAGAGATGGACTGTATCCTTACTTACAAATTGAAAATTATTCTGCATCAAAGCATCAGCTAAATTATGTTTTGAAAAATATAGGGACATTATCCAATGCCATAAGTAGAGAAAATAAAAATTCAAATGGCAAGAAACCTATTAAGCATTATATAAAAAAGCATGACCACATCCCTCTTTGGGTTCTTGTAAATTTCCTTACTTTAGGAAATATATCTTATTTTTATAATTCCCTAGGTGAATCTCTTCAAAATAAAATTGCTAAAGATTTTGGTGAGAGATATAAAGAAAGTTACCAGTCTAAAGAAAAAATTAGTAAGACTGAACTTATAGATATAATTAAAATCTGTAATTTTTTCAGAAATGTTTGTGCCCATGATGAAGTCATGTATTCATTCTCATTGAATAAAGCTGGTCAAACTGCTATTTTTGAAAAGTTTTTCAATGAAAATTATACTGGCAAAAATTTACATGATTTAATACTGGTCCTTAAACTAGTTATTCCCGAAAAAGAATACCAGTCTTTAATCTCATCAATTAGCTCCATCAAAAATAAATATGAGGGCAAATTTACTAGCATCTCAATTGATGATATATTTGAAATTTCAGGATTTTCTAATAAGTAGTTATTAACCTAGCTACTTATTTTTTATTTAATTACGATTATTTTCAATCGGTCATTGTAGTATTACACCAAATATATTGAGACTATAAGTTTAAACGATTTTAAAATCAAAAGACCCGACTTGGTCCTCTTTATACTAAGAGGCGTGTCGGGTACTGTTAGCTTTATTTTATATTTCAACTTCAAGTCCAGATTTAAATATTACTTTCAGTTTCTCTTCATAAACAACTATCTTGTCTACTAATTTCCTTACCAATTCTTCATCATAGCTTTCTATTTCTAATTCTTGATTGTCTAGAAACTCTTCTAATTCCATTAGTCTGCTTTGTTCATTCTTCTCTTCTGCCATATCTAGTAGTATCTTATCTTTTTCATTTCTTAACTCTTCCACCCTGTCTGCAAAGTCTGTGTAGTCTTTCTTGGCATTAGCTACTTTTAAAAGCTCTTCTTGAACCGCCAGCATTTCTTTGTCTATTTCTTCTATTCCACTACTTCCATTACCTGTGATGGCTTTTTCAATATTCTCTTTTATTGTTTCTTTTAATTCACTGCTTTCAGATATAAGTTGATTGATGGCTTCTACAACTGCCTCTTGTAGGTCTTCTTCTTTTATTGTTCTTGCATGGCAGGCATCTGGTCCATGGGTTACTCTTGTACAACACCTCCAAACAGTGTATTTTTTTCCTCTGTTATTCCATGCTATTCGCCTGTAAATATCTCCGCATTTAGAACAATAGACAATACTTGAAAGGGCATATTTACTCGAATAAATTCTTCTTTTCCCTTTACCACTTACCATATTAGCTCGTCTATCAATTTCTTCTTGGACTCGCATGAAGATTTCTTTAGGTATAATGGCTTCATGGCTATTTTCTACATAATATTGAGGTGCTATTCCATCATTCTTTACTCTCTTCTTATTCAGGAAATCTACAGTGTATGTTTTTTGTAAGAGGGCATCCCCCATATATTTCTCATTAGTTAATATTTGATTGAGGTTTGATACATGCCACTTCTTATTTCCTGCTCCATTTACTATCTTATCTTTTTCAAGTCCCACCTTTATATCTCTTAGGCTTGCTCCTTCCAAGTATTCTCTGTAGATCCTTTTTACTATTTTTGCTTCTTCAGGAACGATGACAAGTTTTCCCTCTTCGTCTTTTGTATAGCCTAAAAACCTATTATGATTTACTTGGACTTGCCCTTGTTGAAATCTATATTGAAAGCCTAACTTTACGTTTTGAGATAAGGACTGACTTTCCTGTTGAGCAAGAGATGCCATAATGGTAAGGAGGACTTCTCCCTTGGCATCCATAGTGTTGATGTTTTCTTTTTCAAAGTAAACTGGGATGTTATTCTCTTTTAGTTTTCTAATATACTTTAAGCAGTCTAGTGTATTTCTAGCAAACCTCGATATGGACTTTGTAATGATGTAGTCTATGTTTCCTTCCATGGCTTCTTCAATCATTTTATTAAAGCCAGCTCTTTTCTTGGTATAAGTTCCACTGATTCCTTCATCAGAAAAAACTCCCGCAAATTCCCAATCTGGATTTTTCTTAATATAGTTTGTGTAATGGTCTATTTGAGTGTCATAAGAAGTTGCCTGTTCATCGCTGTCCGTTGATACCCTTGCATAAGCTGCCACCCTTAGTTTCTTCTTTTCTGATTCCTTGATGGAATTTCCTTTTTTCTTCTTCGCTGGTATAACTATAACCTTGCTACTCATCATCTATCACCTCGATTAAATTGTACTGGTGGCTTGCTCGTTCAAAAGGATCTAGTGGTAGAATTCCTTCCTCTTTATACCTAAACTTGCATGGAACTTTAATAATCTCTTCTTCCTTTTCCCAAACTCGTCCCATGGCCACTGCCCTTTCTTTTAACATTTGACCTGCCTTTTCAAAGCTTTCTCTATCTATTATCTTGGGATAGATATCATTTCCTAAATACTTTTTATTGGTTAGGATTCTTTTTACACTGGAACTGTTTTTCTTTAAGCCTGCAAGGTCTGCACACTTTATAAGGGCATTTCCAGCAAGATAATTTTTAAAGATTTTTCTTATATTCTCTGCTTCTTTTTCTTCAATTTCTAATCTTCCGTCTCTTATGGTATAGCCATAGCATAGTCTAGACATCTTCTTTCACTTCCTCTCTTAATACAAGTCCACACTTTAAATGAAAATCAAGAGTCTCTCTATTGACAACCTGTATGTGTGCAATGATTACTTCAAACAAGTCATCTTCAAAGTGATCTATCATTTCACTTTTTCCTAAGATTTCTATTAATTTTTCAAGTTCTCTTATTTCTTCATCATTTCCAAGGATGGCTTTTTTAATTCTTTCCTTTTCCCTGAGTAGATGACTTTCTTCACTTGAAATTTCACTGCTTTCTTTTGCGTAAATACTTGCATCTAAAACTCCCGAAGTTATAAGTTTGTTTAGAACCTCTTTTCTTTCCCTTAGTTTTTCTAAGCTTTCTTCTGTTTTATTTATCTTCGCAACTTCTTTCTTGCTGTCCACTCTCTTTAAAGATTCTAAGAGTGGCATTAGAATTCTATCTTTTCCAAAGACTAGCTTGTTTACTAAAGTTATAAAAGCCACTTTTATGTCCTTGTCTTTTATAAACTTCATGGAGCACTTGTTGATATCTATTAGGTGTTCACTGCAAGTCCAAGCTATATATTTTTCTTTGCCATTATAGTGATGTCTTCTTTTAAAGCTTGAACCACACTCGCCACACTTTATTTTCCCCGATAGGCTATATCTATTTTGATATCTTTTGGTGTTTTTCCCATTTTCTTTTGCTATAGCCCTTATCTTTATTAGGCCTTGAACTTTCTGAAAGTCCTCTCTACTTACTATGGCTTCATGGTTGTCTATTATCTTATACTGGTCTTCTTCTCCCTTATTCTTGTGTCTCTTATAATTTTCATCTGTATAAGTTTTTTGGTAGATGACATCGCCTATATATTTTTCATTTTTTAAGATTCCGTTTATAGTCGACCCATGCCATTTTGCTCCTTTTTGTCCTTTAATCTTTCTTTTATTTAAGTCTTCTGCTATTTTGTGCGTTCCCTTACCTGAAAGATACTGTTCAAATATTTCTTTTATGATTTTTCCTTCTTCTTCATTCACTACCATCTTTCCGTCTATATTCTCATAGCCATAGGGTGGGCTTGATATAATAAAAGTTCCATTTTGAAATCTTTTCTTTATGGACCATTTGTTATTTTCTGAAATAGACCTGGATTCACTTTCTGCAAGGGATGAAAGTATGGATAGCATCAACTCACTTTCCATAGTTCTTGTATCAATGTTTTCTTTTTCAAAATAGATACCAATGTTTAAATCAAGGAGTCTTCTTACGATTTCCAGACAATCTGTTGTGTTTCTTGCAAGCCTTGAGATGGATTTAGTTAGGATAAAATCTATCTTTCCATTCTCACAATCTTTTAGCATTTTTAGAAGTCCATCCCTGCATTCTTTCTTTGTTCCAGTAATGCCTTCGTCAAAGTATAGACCTGCAAAAGTATATGATGCATTTTCAGATATCATCTTTTCGTAGTGTGCTTTCTGCGTTTTAAGACTCACAAGCTGAGCTTCCTCGTCTGTAGATACTCTTGCATAGGCAGCAACTCTTAATATAGATTCTTCTTTTTGATTTGCTCCTATTTTTGTTATCTTTTTCATCGTCTCACCTCTCTTTCTCATAGTGCTATATTCCCGTACAAATGAGTATATATCAAGTCTTATAGCAATAATTCTGAAAGAATAGGTCTTAATTTTTTAATGTTTTCTCTCCTAATTTTCCTATATTCTTCAAGGCTAATTTCATCTAAAAGAAATAGGTCTTGGATGAATTTATCCGATAGATAGAAATTAAGCTCTGCCTTTAAATCTCTTTCCAAATATTCAGTCTTTATAATTTCTTGTCTACCTTCAAACTTTTCTACTCTCATACTCCACCTCCTATATCACAGGCAAAGAAATTAAGGCTATTTTTAACCTTAATTTTCTTTCCTCTATATTCCTTAGGACAAATGGAGTAGTTTTGAGTAAAAATTAAATAATTAAAAAATTTAGATGAAAAAAGACCTATCAGTATTCCTGTACGAATACCAATAGGTCAAATATAATATTTGATTTTTATGTAATGATTCTGTTCTTTAAGGAGGGTCTCAAACTTTCTCTATTTGGATACAATTTAATGCTTTATTTTTAGAATGAATTTTTGTGATTTTGCACATCCCTTTTTAAAAGTGTTAAAAGGTATGTAAAATATTGATTTTTATCTACCAATATCAGATGAGTATTCTTTTACTATAAGGTTTTCTGTTTTTCAGTCTTCATGTATGCTTGTAAGTTCAAGGAACAAAAAAAGAGGACTCCTGCTCTTGGGCATGGTTAGTCCTCTAAAATGAAAGAAACTCTTTCTGATAAGAATTATATTTAATTTTTTAACTGAGTTATCTAGCTTATAAACAGAATAAACCAAAGAAAAAAGGTAAATTTACTTTAATTATCATTACTTGCATATTTTCCTCCATTCTTTTAAATAAACCCACTTATTATTCATTACTTGAATTTTTCAAACTAATTTTATCCATCCTATTTAATTCCCCAGACATCATTACTACACCAGCTATTATCATAATTAAATCTACAAGTGGTTCTGCAAACCATACTGCTTTAACTCCAAATATCATTGGTAAAATAATCATGGCAGGTACGAATAAAAATAACTGTCTTAGCATTACTATTATGCCGGCTTTTTTAGCGTTTCCTATTGATTGGAAGAATGTTATAGTCATTACCATTACTCCATATAGGATAAAGATAGAATAAAATAGTCTAAAGTTTCCTATTCCCTGAGTTATAATACTTTCTTCTACTCCAAATAAAGACAGAATATTCTTTGAAAATGCTAATGCTGGTATCCAAAATATTGATGCAAGAACTAATCCTCCGATAGAAAATACTTTCATAGCTTCTTTTACTCTGTCGTATTTTTTCGCTCCAAAATTTGTACCAACTACAGGTTGTAAACCTTGACTCATTCCCCAAAGTGGAATGAATGAAAAGGCATATATTCTAAGTGTTGCTGCCATCAAGATAGCATTTGTATCTCCGCCATATTTAAATGACATTTTATATAGCATTGTTTGTTGAATCATAAATAAAATTTGCATCATCATAGCAGATGACCCTACGCCAAACATTTCTTTTTTTATTTCCTGATCAGGTTTGATTTTATTTATTTTTACTGCTTTACTTTTATATTTGAAGTAATGGAGTGTTATTATCGCTTGAACAAATTGTGCTGTAATAGTTGCAAGTGCAGCCCCTTCTATTGCGTATCTTCCCATTAATTTCATTAGAATTGGATCAAGAATTATGTTTAAAAAAGCCCCTAGCCCCATAATGAGCATTGCTTTTTTCATTAATCCTTCTCCACGCATAACCATGTTTGCTGATTGAGTAAAGTTTACAAATAGAGAACCAATGAAAATTACTCGTAAATATCTGATACCATATTCTTTAATTTCTCCACTTGCTCCAACCATATCTAAAAAATGTGGTGCAAGTAAAATTCCGCCTATTGTAATAATTGATGAGAATAGGATAACCCAAAAGATTAAATTCCCCATAATTTTATCAACTGTTTTTTGGTCACCCTTTCCTATAGCTCTTGATAAAACTGATGCTGAACCTACACCTATGAGTGTAGATACTCCACTATTAAAAAAGGTAAGTGGCATAGCTACACCACAAGCTGTCATTGCTGTTTGTCCTATAATATTTCCTGCAAAAATTCCATCCATTAGTGGATAAAGACCTATTACTATCATTCCTATTACAGCAGGGACAGATAATTGAAAAAGTAAATCTATGGGTCTTTTTGTTAATAATTGTTCTTTCATATCTTGTTTCATAAAATCATCCTCTATTAAATTTTATTCAATTTTCCAACCAGTAGCTTTTTCTCTTTTCTCAATAAAACTCTTGTATATGTGTGATTTTTCCATAAGCTCTTTATGTTTACCAATACTTTCAATATTTCCTTTATCCATAACAACAATTTGATCAGCATTTTTAATAGTTTCAAGTTTATGTGCAATCACAATTACAGTTTTATCTTTTAACAAATTGTTTAAAGCAGTTATAAGTTGTTGTTCATTTTCTGGATCTACACTTGAAGTAGCTTCGTCAAGAATAACAATTCTGCTTGGTTTTAGCATAGCTCTTGCTATAGATATTCTCTGACGCTCTCCTCCAGATAAATTTGAACCACCCTCTTGTAAAACTGTGTCATAACCATCTGACAACTTCATAATAAATTCATGACACTGTGCTTGCTTAGCAACATTAATAACTTCCTCATCACTAGCTTCTGGATTTCCGAACTTAATGTTGTTTTTTATAGTGTCATCAAATAAATAGACGTCTTGAAAAACAAAAGTGAAATTAGATAACAGATTGTCATACCTAAAATCTTTTATGTTAATATCATCAATCAATATTTCTCCAGAATCTACATCCCAAAATCTAGCTATCAAATTACAAAGTGTTGTTTTTCCACTTCCAGAACCACCTACAATTGCTGTAGTCTTACCTTTTGGAATATCTAAATTTAAACGGTTAAATAAGTTCTGTTCGTCATATGAGAAGTCAACGTCCTTTAGATTTATATCTCCTTTTTCAAAGCTTGTTCTTGTGCCTTCTGAAATTGTTGGTAAATTCCTAAGTTTAGCAATTGAATCCAAGTTTTGTATAGCTATTCCTCTAACGTTTTGCATACTTCCAGCCATTTCAAAACCAGAAAAAACAATAAAACTAGACACTACAAGCATTACAGCTTTATAGTGATCAATTTCTCCTATACAAAATCTATAAATAGCTGAAAATATAATAAGACAAATCCCTAATTTAAATATAATTAGAAATATCAAAGCAGCAGGTGCTACAGTTTTTTCAACATTTATAAAGCCTCTTCTATTTTTATAAATCTCTCTGTCCAATTCTTTGGTCATTTCACCACTTTTTCCAAACGACTTAATGACGCTAATACCTTTGACATACTCTAAAGTAGATGCGTTTAGATTTATTTTTAACGCTTGTAATTTTTTAGTCAACTCATCTGATTTCTTTTGAAAGATAACATTGCATAACATTCCTAAGAATAAAGTTCCTAAAATTATAGAACCTGTAACTATATCAAACGGAATCATAAATATCGCCATTATTATAGTTTGAATTACTCCCACAAATAAAGTTTCTATTATATTAACTCCTACGGTTTCAAGTTCACCTATAACTGTGGTTAATCCGCCTGAAATGTTTCCAAGGCGATTACTGCTAAAATATCCCATATTCACTTTTTTTAGCTGATCACCTATATATAGCCTATTTTCTGCTCCCATATTGTAAGTTGCGATGTATTTATTTCTATCAGCCATATAACTAGATAATATTTTCCCTACTACACTTAGTAGAGCTATTGCAAATACGACATAGATGTCTTCTTGTGTAATATTTCTTCCTTCAAATATATTTTGAAATATTTTAAGTAAAAGCAACATTGTAGCTCCAAGGGATATTCCTTCAAATATACTTTTTAATACTTCAAAGAAAAACATCTTGCTAATTTTGGAAGATTCTTTTCCAGCTACCCAATATAACTTGTGAATTAATTCTTTCATTTACTCACCCCTATCGTTTGATAAACTTATGTGTGATTTCCACATTTTTGCATATGTTTCACTTTTTCCAAGAAGTTCTTTATGAGTTCCTTCTGCTTCAATTTCCCCATTGTTTAATACTATGATCTTATCGGCTCCTATTATTGTAGAAAGCCTATGAGCAATCATAATAACCGTTTTATTTTCAACTAATGCATCTATAGATTTTTGAATTTCAGCTTCATTATCTGGATCAGAATATGCTGTAGCTTCGTCTAATAAAACTATTGGGCTATCTTTAAGCAAAGCTCTTGCTATTGTAAGTCTTTGTCTCTCTCCTCCAGACAAGTTGCTCCCAGATTCTCCAATTATGGTTTCATATCCATTAGGAAGACTCATAATAAAGTCATGACAAGAAGCTTTTTTACAAGCGTCTTTTATTTCTTCAATACTAGCATTTTGATTTGCCATTCTCATATTATCTATAATACTTTTTCTAAATAGATAATTTTCTTGTGATACATAGGTTACAAGTTCCATGTTCTTTTCAAGAGAAACATCTTTAAGATTTACATTTCCTACGGATATTTTCCCTTTATTAATGTTCCAATATCCCGCAATTAGCTTAGCAATAGTGGATTTTCCACCGCCAGAATAACCAACAATAGCTGTAAGTTTATTTTCTTTTGCACTAAAGGATAAGTTATCAAAAACTTTTTTCTTATCATTATAGGCAAAACATACATTTTCAAAATTAATATCGTATGATCTTATTTTTTCCTCTCCATTACCTCGTTCTAACTCTGGTAACTCCATAACATTTTTTATTTCATCTATTACAACTCTTACATTCGCCATAGTATCCATATGACTCATAGCTTTAATCAAAGGTTTGTAGCAGGCATAAGATAATAAAACACACATTATTAGATTGCCTACTTCAATACTTCCATTCATATACAAGTATAAAGAAGTTGGTAAAACAAATAATAAAGTTGATGGTAAAACTTCCATTGCTGCTGTCATATAGAAACAAACACTTAAATACCAATTTAGCATACTGTCTCTATTACTATTTACAGCATCTACAAATTTTCCATATGATGATGCAGATTTATTGAATGCCTTTATAACTTGAATACCTCTAATATATTCAACAGCTGTTGTATTCATGTTTTTTGCGGCTTCTTGATAATTTCGTGATTTTTCTTCATATCCACCCATCATTAGAATTGAAAATAACACCCCTAGTGGTAATGTAATAAGATTTGCAATTCCAATCCTCCAATCCATTATAAAAATAATAACTACTAAAGCGATTGGAATGATAAGATTAGCTATTACTTCAGGAATAACATGAGCTATCGGTTGCTCAATTTTATTCAAAGTTTCTACCATAAACTGAGTCCATTCTCCACTAGATCGTTTTTCAATCTCTCCCATTGATAATCTATTAATTTTTCTTACAAGTTTCTTCCTCTCATCCTCTATTATGCGAAATGCTAAATTGTGAGAAATTAAAGTTGAAATCTCATGAAAAATAACACTTCCTATTAACCCACCTAAAATAAGCAAAATTGGTCTTATATAGAATTCTAAATCTGTATTACTAATTGCTATATTTTGAGTAATCTTAGCTAAAGCAAAATATGGTACAACACTACAAAAAACACCAATTACAGCAATAATAACTGATGATAAAATTTGTCCTATATGCTTTTTTAAAACTTCCATTACGCACCTCCTAAATTATTTAGCCTCCATAGCTCTTAACAGCTGTCCTATATTATCAATATAAAAATCTTCTGTTATTATCCCATTCTCTAGTTTTACAAGTCTATCACACGTCTTTGCTATAAATTCAATATCATGAGAAATTATCAAAAATTTTGTTCCTTTTTTTTGTTCCTCTTTGATTAATCTCCCCACCTTATCCATACTCCTGAAATCAAGCCCTGATGTCGGCTCATCCAATATAATAAAAGGTGTTTCTCTCAACATAGCTACGCATAGAACCAATCTCTGTTTTTGACCACCTGATAAAGTCGCTGGATGCTTATCTCTTATATCAAATAATCCAACTTTTTTTAAAAGTTCCTCTGCTTTCGTGATATAATCTTCTCTATTTTTTAACCCAGTTAATAATTCATCCATCAAATCTTCCCCAAATAATTGAGAGTCTAAATCTTGAGGAATATACCACACTTTGCTTAACCTCATCTTTTTATTAGCTTTGAGTCCATTTATCTTTATTTCTCCATCAGTCTGATTTTGAATCCCAGAATAAATTTTACCGAGTGTACTTTTACCTGTTCCATTTATTCCTACTAAAGCAATAGTCTCATTGCTATCAAATTTAAGTGACACATCTTTTAGTACGAAATTATTTTTATATTTTTTACTAATATTTTTCACCTCAAAATCAAAAGAATTGTCACTACTAATTTCTTTTTCTTTAACTTTGTGGTCATCTACAACAATATCATTAAGATTTATTGAGCGTAAGCCCAATGCATTTAAGTCTTTTGAACTGATTTTTTCAAATTCTTCTGCTTTATAACTATTTATTAAAGATCCATTTTGTATCAATAAATACCTATCAGCTATTCCTTTTAAATAAAATAACCTATGCTCAACAATTACTATAGTTTTTCCTTCATTTTTTAAGTCCATTACAAGTTTTGAAAATTTATATATTGATTTCAAATCAAGATTTGCAGATGGTTCATCAAATACATAAATAGATGGTTCAATGGCTCTTGCTGAACAAATTGCTACTTTTTGCCTAATTCCATAGGATAAATTGTATATCCTATTATTTAGCAATTTATCAATATTCATTTTCTCACTTGATTCATTTACTCTTCTTATTATTTCATCACGCTTATATCCCAAATTTTCCGGTCCAAATGCAATTTCTCCATTAACTTCATTGGCAAAAAATTGGCTTCTAGGATCTTGAAATACATTACCGACTAACTTTGCTATTTCCCAGGATTTTAAATTTCTAATAGATTTGCCGTCAACAAATACTTCTCCATCTAAATTTCCTTCGTAAAAATTTGGAATCAAGCCATTTATAGTTCTTGTTAAAGTAGACTTTCCACATCCAGACTCCCCTATAATTACACAACATTCACCATCTTTAATGTCTAAATTTATATCTTTCAACTGTTCATCTTTATTGCTATTATACGAAAAAGATAATTTTCTAATTTCCAGTTTATTATTCAATGATGCACCTCTCATATAAGACATAATATAAATAAAACAAAGCTTGCAGTTATTATAATTATGTCTAATTTACACAACTTGTTACTATAATATGAATCCCTTTTTATTGGGTTTTCAATTCCTCTAACAATCGCTGCTGCTGATAATTCATCTCCTACTTTTATAGAACGAAAAATTAAAGGAACTATAGCATATTCAAGAGTCCTCAAAGGATTTGATAAAATATGAAAAAAGTTACCTGTAAATCCCCTTACTTTCATAGCTTCTTTTATTGTTCTAAATTCCCCAGCAATTGTTGGTACAAATCGAATAATTACCGTTAATATAAGTACAAAATTTCGTGGCAACATTAATTTGTGAAATATTGAAATTAATTTTCCTGATGGTATCTTAAAAGTTAAAAATCCTGCCATGATTGGAACTATGAATTTATACAACATTCCCAAAAGCATTGGAGAAATTATAACTACACCACTAGGTATCATTTTTAATAACCAAAATGTAGTAAAACTATATATCATAAAATAAATAATGCTCTGCTTGATAAAACCAAAATATGCTAAAAGCATACAAAGCCATCCTACAAACAGAGCATGCATATAGTAACTTTTTGTAAATATTGACACCATACAGGAAATTATAGTTAAAAAAAGACAAGTTATTCCACTTATTTTTTCTATTTTCATTTCCCATATATCTCCATTTACTCTAAAATACCCGCCTTTTTAAAGTGCTTTTTAAGAATTTTTTGTGCAAACAAAACACCTAAAGCAGATAATATAACGGTTATTGTTACACCTAATAATAGTAGTTTTGGTGAAGATACCAAATTATATTGCAATGTTAATGTCTTATCTGCAAACCCACTCTCTAAAGCTTGCTTTTGATAAGATTCCCAAGCTATCCAACATGGAACTCCTATTCCCATGAACATACCAGCACCATAAACACTCCAGCCAATCATATTTCTTATTGGATTTATATAAGTATCTTTGCCTATCATTACTATTTCACACAAAATAGCAAGTCCAATAAAATATGGAAGCATAAACACATAACCCATAGCTGCTGTGATAAGACCATAAATTAATATCCATATAAATAATAGCCCGTGTTTATTAAGTCTGTTAGCTGCTACTAAGTAGAAAATAGCTCCTATAAACATTTCAATTCCAGCAGTACCATAAATATATACAACTGGAACAGCAACCATACTCATTCCAATAACAATAGAAATTGCATAAAATAAAGCAATCATAATAGCTACTGTTACTACATCTTTTGTAGTCATTTTTTTATTGTTCATAAAACACCTCCGTTAATTAATAAAATGTACATAGAATGTGTATAGAGAATATTTACAAAAAAATATCCATCTCAACTTTATTATAAAGTAAGATGGATATTTTCTTTATAACCTGACAGCTCTTTATTTGCTCTAAAAAGGTCAGATGGATTTTTTTCTATATTCTTGAGGAGTTTGCCCAAAATGTTTTTTGAATGACTCAGAAAATTTACTAGGATTCAAATATCCTGACAAATCAGAAATCTCTCCTATCGACATTAAGGGTTTATGAATTAATAATTTAGCAGCGGCTTCTAAACAATTTTCCCTAATAAAATTACCTATTGAGCTTCCAGTTATGTATATAAAACATCTCTTCAAACTGGATTCTGAAATAGCATATTTTTTTGATAAATCAGAAATAGAATATCTTTCAAAAGGATTATTTAAAATCGTCTTATATGATTCTACAGTTGCTTTATATACTGGTTCTGAAAAAGACGTTAACTTAAATGTATCTGAACTTTCAACTAAATTTAAAAATAATAACAACTCTATTGTTTTTATAATTGAATAAGAAAGTCTTATTCTAGAATCTACTCTATAAAGTTCACTAATAACATGGTCTATCTCATGACGTGAATGAATAATTAAAGCTGCACCATTTTTACATAAACGGTCTTTTATTTCTAACAAATCAATTTTTGCATACGGAAAGTATTTATCAATAGAATTTTGTGCCTTTTCAATATCAATAAATATTGAAAGTCCCACATATTTTTTTGTTGGTATGCACGAATCTTCAAAAGGAACTTTGCCTATTTCGATTACACTTAGATCGCCTTTACCTATCAGAGCGCGTTCATTATTTTCAAGTTTAAACTCATAACATCCCTCTAAACAATGATCTATTTCTAAAACCCCGCTTTTAGGATTTATTTTTTGATATGCTGTCTCCATATTTAGGTTATTATAAGATAATTGAACACCTTCAAATAAATTGTAGCAACGCATTTCACCACAGCCAGTAGAATTTTCAATTGTATAAATTTTACATTCATCAGTAACCTTTTTTTCAGAAAAAATATATCCTTCAAGTACATTTTCTATAATATCTTCATGATTTAATTCCAAAACTCTACCTCCTAATGCATCATAATAATTAATTAAATTATACCCAAAAATTAGATTTTATACTAAAAATACACTATAGCATATTAATCGTACATCTATATTTTAAGCTTTTCTATTAGATACAAACATTTCAATTTTATGGTATAATGGTAATAATTAAATAA
>NZ_HE978567.1:369513-384508 GCF_000311825.1 Peptoniphilus grossensis ph5
TTTTTGAAAAGAAAATGAAACTTGCAAATTGCAAAACAATGTCCCACTTTCTTAGGAAATGCGTATTAGAAAAAGAGATTTATGTTGTAGATTTAGAACCATTTAGAAACCTACAATGGCTACTTTCAAATGCAACAAATAACATAAACCAGATTGCAAAAGCAACTAATACAACTGGTGTTATTTACAAGGATGAAATTGAATCAATGAATAAACAAATAGAAAAATTGTCAAGAGAGATATGGCAGATCCATTCCCTACTTCTTAACAAATCAAAAGAAAGTTCTGGTGATTAGTATGGCAATTACAAAAATACATCCTATAAAATCAACTCTAAATTTGGCAATAGATTACATTACTAAGAGTGAAAAAACTGATGAAAAAATCTTGGTATCTTCATTCAAATGTCATCCATCTACTGCCCATATTCAATTTTTGAAAACTCGAGAAGATAATGATACTAAGGGTACAGTTTTGGCTAGGCATTTAATCCAATCTTTTCTACCAGGAGGGGTTGATCCTATAAAAGCTCACGAAATTGGAATGGAATTGTGTAAGAAAATTTTAAAAGAAGATTATGATTTTGTTCTTGCAACTCATATAGATAGAGGGCATATCCATAACCATATTATTTTTAATAATGTTAATTACAAGACTGGTAAATGCTACCAATCTAACAAAAAATCTTACCACAAAATTAGGTATCAAAGTGATGAATTATGTAAAGAAAATAAGCTTTCAGTCATTGATAAATACTATGAATATTACAAAAGAAAATATAAAACTGCTGGTAAATCTTGGTACGAAAATGAGCAATTTAATACATGTACTTCTTGGAAAAACAGAATTCAATTTGACATTTATCATTTGATAAAATAGTCTAAGGCTTGGGAAGAATTTCTAAAGAAAATGACTGAGCTTGGTTATGAAATAAAGTATGGAAAACATATAGCCTTTAAGCAAAAAGATAAGCAGAGATTTACAAGAATTAAGATGATTGGGGATGACTATATAGAGGAAAGACTAAAAGAGCGTCTTACAGAAAATCAAACTATTAAAACCCCATCTATCAAAAAACGAATCGGAAATGTCATCAATATGAATACTAATACAAAGGTTAAATATATCGAGGGCTATGAATACTGGGCAACAAAACACAACTTAAATACAATGGCTGAGTCAGTTGTTTTCATCAGAGAACATGGCATTAACTCCGTTAAGCAGCTTGATGAATACAACAAGAAAAGTGCTGAAGAAAGACAGAACTTACAAGATAAAACCAAAGAAATTGACAAGGAAATGCAGGAGCTTTCTGCAACTATGGAGCAAGTTTATACTATCAAAAAGCATCGAGAATACTACAAGGAACATAAAGCAAATCCATCTGACAAGGTATTTTTTTGAGAAATATAAATCTCAAATCATTCTATACGAAACTGCCCTTTCAGAGCTTAAAAAAACCATTCTAAGCCGCCAAATCCAAAAGATATTTTGTCTAAACTTTATAAATTGCAAGAAAAAAAGAATACCCTTATGCAAGAGTACTCTTCTACAAAATCTGCTATGAACGAGCTTTGTCAAATACGAAAGAACTACGGAATTTACATGGGCAGGGAGATGGAGCGATAGCCTTTTAAATCTTCCTATTGTTTTAATAGAAATTTATGAACAGCTTCTAATGTAAATGCGTATGATAAAATTGACAAAAATATTACTATAATGCTAAGGAACATAACCGATTCAAATTGTTTTGTTTTAGCGATGAAACGACGAACTGATTGTATCGGTTTTTTCTTTTTTCTATCAATATAAACACTTATTACTCTAAGCAATAATATATAAGATATTAACTGTTGAATTACTCCTATAAATACGCCAAAAATTTTATATACCGATGCAAAAAGATTTCTTCCGTCTGTTATTGTTGCACTCATTGTTGTCGCCATTTCTTTAAGATTAAGTCCATAATATAATGTCAATGCAGAAACAACTATTGAAACTGCGATGAATTTAACTGTAACTTTTTGAACTTCTTGACTAATAGATATAACAAATAAAAATAATATACATATCATCAGTGGGATAAGTCCAAACCACTTTAAAAACAAAGAAATATAATCTACATATTCTTTGAAAAAACTAACTACTATAGAAGCTACAAACACTCCTGCAATAATTAGCAAAAAAACATCATTGTCATTAGAATTTTCACTTCTAACATTTTCAGCTCGTCTTATTGTAGTGTAATGATAATCTGGAGATTCAATAAAAGTGGTTTTAGTAGATATTTCTATCTTCGTATTAAACAAATTTAATATGATATTTTTAATTTTAGAAGTTAAAAATTTAACTTTGTTAACAAGTTTTATTATAAGTAAAATTAAAAATGATGCTATTAGTCCTTTGATAATATCTTCAGGTATTGCTTTTACCAATCCCCATAACCAATATATAATTGTATCAGGCATAGTCATCACTCCCTCTAATCCTTTTCTAATATCATATCTAATAATTATATACTAATGCAGTAATCCTAAATTTTTCAATGCCTCCATTAGCTTGAATCGGTATGTTGCCAAAATACATTGCTGATGTTTCTTGATAAAATCCCTCACAACAATATAATCTAAATAAATTAAGCATTGCCAACTCATATTCTTCTTTAGACAAACAAAGATGTTCTCGTACAACATTGCTATCTACGTACGAATTTTTTTATACCTAAGATTATTTCTATTCTGTATCCTAAGCTTCCCTCCTATACCACAACTGTTAATTTCTATTTCATATATCTTATCTTGATTCTCCATATCTCTTCACCTCTTATACTTGCTATAATTTTTATAAATATTCCATACCATTCCATTTACTGTCGATAGTGCAAAAAAACAAATACTATTCCCACTTAATTTCTTCATTAACTTTTTGGTGAATATCTACTCTATTAACAACATCGATTTCATTTACTAACCAACCATTTAATGTACAACTTCTGATAAATTCATCAATTCTATTAACTCCATTCATTTCTTTGAGTGTTACAACAACACCAAACCTAACTCCTATACCATCTTGAGGAGCTAATCGGTTATTTGTCTTTACTTCCATACCCCAGTTTTTATTTCTATAAGAGTCTTTTGGTATCATTCTTTTTGTAGCACTCTCTGCGATATACTTTACATTATCCCATTTTCTAAACTGCTTTCTGGCTTCACCTTCCAAAAGATAATTTCTTTCTCCCTCTAAAGTATCTTCCGTATTCTGTTTATCCCCCTTAATATCCTTGATTTTTTTATCATCCCCTATTCGCCCAAAATGTAAATTTAATTCCGTATTTGTATAATCAACACCTTGCAATCTATCACACAATGGAAAATAACACATAGTAGCCTTTGCAATATATGGATACTTATTATCCTTTAGAGGCACTGGAAAATCATAGCTATAAGTATTCCATTTTTCACTAACGTCTGATACCACAAATTTTATTTCATCATCTTTTGTTTGAATAATATCGTTTATATGAATTGGTACAACTCCATGCCCATATAAAGCAACTTCCTCAGGAGTCGGTTTTTCATCCCAACCTCTTGCAGCGTCAATAATAATGGCTTTTGCAACTTCTCTATTAAATCCTATCACATCAATTAAATAAGATAATTTTCTCGCAATCCACGGTGCAGCATAAGAAGTACCAGCAACACTCGCAGCCCCTAAAGGTTCACAAACCCTAATGTACTCTTCTTCACTGCCACCATAATAGCTCACATCAGGCTTTGCATAAAAAGATAATACCAATCCTTTACGAGCATATTTAGTAGACAGACCATTCTTACTAACTGAATTTACAACTATACTATTAACAGAATCTGCTGGAGATCCTATTTTTACTATATCTGCACTTGGTTTATTTGTCCCTGCCACAACAAATATTACATTGTTTTCAAACTGAATTTTATCTAATGTTGCAGCTTCAGCAGAAATAAAGTTGTCATTAATTTCCTGATTACTACCAAGTGAAATATTCCAGACTTTTATATCTGAATTATTTACCACAATACTCTTTATTTTCTTTATTATTGAAAATGAAGAAAATTCAGCACCTACCGCTACTCCAAAATGCCTAACTTTAAACCTTCCACAGCCATCATCCAGCCAAGGATTTAATCTTGCTCCATCAACAATAATGGAAGATACTGCTGTCCCATGATTATAATCTTTTGGATTTTTTGGTATATCTTCTGAGACCATATCATGATATTCAACCCAATCACTAAAATAAACACTTTCATCAAATAAGGTATCTATCACCCCAATTGTTGGTTCAATAGTTGGGGATGGTATAGTTATCATTTTTGTTTGATGCTCATTGGTAAAATCATCAGGTGATAAACTTGACAAATCAACGGTTGCCATTGAAACAAGATAAGGTGCTTTTACTAAAAGTAGTTCTACCTGCTTTTCGTCTAAGTAAACAGTTTGATTATCTAAAATTCGGCTACTTAAAATATCTATCCCTAATCTTTCAAATAATAATTTTGTATCTTTTCTTACATCATACAAAGTTATAATACTCTGTTTTATATCTATCGTAGGTAACTCTACCTCAAAAGAATCAATATACGATACATCTGCAATCACCTGTTTAAATGTAGACATACTTACAGAAAGTTTTTTAAAAACCTCCGAATTAACAATACTTTTGTCTTTAAATTCGCTCTTGCTGATATTTCCTCTAAATTTTTGAGATAATATATTTGAAGTATTTACAATTAACTCTATACTTTTAGTTAAATCATCTTCATCAAGAAAATATGTTATTATATGCTTACTCTGATTTGAATTAAATTTTGCTCCAACAATTGCTTCATTAGAATTTGTCCCTTTAAAAAGTCCAGCAATTCGATTACTTTTCGCAACAATCTTATTATAATAAACACTAACCAAAATACCCTCAAACGGTTTTGTTTCTTTATCCCAAAATTCTTTAATCTGGATTAGCTGAGCTTTTAATCTTAATAAATGCTCTGTACTGACTTCCATCCTCCCATTCATGGATACACCACCACGATTACCATTTTTACTGGCTTGTACAAAGCGTTTCCCTTTTAATTCCAAGACATTATTCACTATCTACTTCCTCCTTCTTTAACTTTCTTGAGACAGAACTTTTAGACTCTCCTTTTAATTTTTCTATTTCTCTTACAGTGAAGCCTTCCTCATGAAGCTGGTTTATATCCTTGTGATCCAGATTTCCTATCAAGCTATTATATAATCTCTTAAAATAATCATACTCAGAATCAACATCACTAAATGCAAGTGATGTTTTTATAATGTTTTTCAATTCTCCAGGATAAGGTATTTTTTTTGCTTTTTTCAATATCTTTTTAAATAATCTTGTGTCTTTTGATATTCCTTTAAAATTCTTGATAAAAGAAGAAAAGTAATATTCAGCAACTTCTATTAAATCCTCATCGCTATACCTATTGAAATTAATAACAGCATCAAATCTCCTAATTAATGCTTTATCAAAATTTGAATATATATTAGTTGTTGCAATAAGCACTATTTCTTTATTAAGATCTGTTAATCTATCTAATTCTCTTAAAATTGTAGATGTTACTCTTCCCATCTCCCTAATATCATTAGAATTAATCCTATCTAAAGCAATAACATCAATTTCATCAAATAAAACCACAACCTTATTTGCATTTGGAAGCATATTTATTTCTCTAAATACTTTTACTATATTTTTATTAGTCTGTCCCAACTTGCTATCTATCAAATTTTCAAAATCCACTCTAAAAAGAGAGCGATCCAACAATCTTGCAACATTTTTTGCTGCTTCTGTTTTTCCGCTTCCCGGTAATCCTTCAAATAAAAATTTATTAATACCAATATTATGATTTACAGCATTAATAATACCTTTTATATCCTCTGTTATTTCAAGCGGTAAATTTAAAGCCTCCAAATTTCTTATTTCAACTTGCTTTAAAAACTCACTTTCAAAATCACTACTTTGTGGTGAATATAAATTTGATTCAGATATTAACCCCATAATATATTCAGATAACTGATAATCTCCTATGCTATCAAAATATCTTGCTATTGCTATAGCCTCATTTCTAAAGGAATTTTCATTCCTTTCCACATGGTATTTTATTAAATTCAAAACATTTTGTTTTTTCATATTGCCATACCTCCTAATTTCTTTATCATTATATCGCAAATCGGGACGTATTTCTACGTTTATGGGACAAATATTTAGATTTATATGTCTAAAGTTATATTATCCTTTCTTCATAAAAAAAGAGCAGCCTTATAAGCTACTCTTGTAGAAAGTACAAAATGAGTTAATTATATTTTTTGTGTTTCCTTATACCAGTTGCAAAACAACTCTCACGTCCATATAGTTTTTTTGAGTCTTTTTGACGTATCCTTCTTCATCTTTATCAAAGACAAAATGCTTATAAAACTGCTTGAAATGCAGGATTTCTAAGTTTACATCTTTTGTATCAACGCTACACTCTCCACATGAGAGGTCCTTGGGAATTGGTCGACTATTTCTATTTCTTCTATGTTATAGCCTCTATCGCCAAAGACTTCAAGGTCGCGGACAAGGGTTACGGGGTTGCAAGATATATATAGAAATTTTTCTGGATCGAAGTCTATTATTTTTTCGATTGCCTTTGGATTTATTCCCTCTCTCGGTGGGTCTAGGACTATTAGGTCTGGATTCTTGTCTAGGTCATCTAATACTTTTAAGACATCTGATGCTATGAAGTCAACATTGTCGATCCCGTTAAGCTTAGCATTTTCTCTCGCCGCTTCCACTGCTTCTTCTACTATTTCTACTCCAATGACCTTCTTGGCTGATGCTGCCAAGACCTGACTTATGGTTCCCGTTCCTGAATAGAGGTCGAAGACCAGTTTATCTTTTGCGTCAATTTTTTCTCTCGCCATTTTGTAGAGGACTTCAGCTGATCTTGTGTTGGTTTGAAAAAATGAGAATGGACTTATTTTAAATTTTAGTCCAAGGACTTCCTCTTCTATGTGGTCCTTGCCGTAAATTAAATGTATTTCTTCTGGGACAATTGCATCAGATAGGGCGTCGTTTTTTACATGAAAAATGCTGACGATTTCGCCTTCAAGGTCTAAGTCCAAAAGAAATTTTACAAAGGCTTCTCTATCAAGCTCACTTTGACTTGATGTGGCAAGTAAAATCATTATTTCAGAAGTTCTCGTAGCCTTTCTTATTAAGAGATGGCGCAAAAATCCCTCGTGTCTCATTCTGTTGTAGTGGACTTCTCCAATTTTTTCAAAATAATTTCGGACCTGGCTTCTTATTTCATTGAAGTCACCGTCTACAATATTGCAATCAGTGGTGTTTACTATCTCGTGGAATCTGTTTTTTACATGAAGTCCAAGGGCAAGGGGTCCATCCTTGTACTCGTCGCCAAAGGTGTACTCCATTTTATTTCTGTAAAACTTGTGGACTGGCGAAGGTATTATTTCAAGTTCTCTCTCCATGCCATGCTCTTTAAATAATTTTTCGATTAAGTCTTTTTTATACTTAAGTTCATCTTCATAGCTTAGGGTTTGGTAGCTACAGCCGCCACATTTTTCAAAGTGAGGGCAAGGAGACCCTTTTTCAAGACTTGATCTTTCGATTACATTTAATAGTTTTGCCTTTTTAGACCTTCTGCCTCTTGCTTTTATCTCCACAGTCTGACCAAGGATGCCGCCCTTAAATTCATATTTTTTACCTTCGAAGCTTCCCCTACCTAGGTTGGGAAATCTTGCTTCATCTATTTTAACAATTATAGTCATTTCTTCACTCCTTAAAAAAATTATATCAAATTGTCACAATTTAATAAATTAAGAAAATTTTCTTAAAATTTTTACTTTTTTACACTGCTTTGATATTTATTATTCTTTTTTTTGGTATAATTAATTTGATAAGACATTCTTATTTGGGGAAACCCAATTTTATTTATGGAGGTATTGTATGAGAAAAACATGGTTAGTATTACTCCTTACAATGCTAATGACTCTTACTGCTTGTGGCGGTAACAAAAAGGAAGAGGCAAAGGCTGATGGAGAAGCAAATGTAATTGAAGATTTAAAAATTCAATTTGTTCCATCAAGGGAACCTGAAGAAATTGTTACGCAAACTGAACCTTTAAAGGACATCTTAAAGGCTAAGCTTGCTGAAAAAGGTTACGATGTTAAAAACATTGACATCACTGTTGGTACAAACTACGAAGCTACTGGCGAAGCTCTAAGTGCGGGTAGCGTTGATGTTGGATTTATCCCTGGCGGAACTTATGCAATCTACGACGATGGCGCTGAAGTTCTTCTTACTGCAACTAGAAAGGGACTTTCTGTTGACTCTGAAAATCCTAAGGATTGGAACGACAAAAAACCAACTGAAAAATCTGAAGATCAAGTAAACTTCTACAGAGCTCTTGTAATTGCTGGTCCTTCTGAAAAGGGTAAGGAACTTGCTGCAAAGGTAAATAATGGCGAAGAATTAACTTGGGAAGACCTTGCAAGTGCTAAATGGTCTGTAATGGGTTCATCTTCTTCTGCTGGCTACATCTATCCATATCTTTGGTTGCAAAAAAATTACGAAAAGGGTCTAACTGATCTTCCTTCTATCGTTCAAGCTGATTCTTATCCATCTTCTATGGCAAGACTTGCTTCTGGTCAAGTTGATGTTATGGTTGGCTTTGCCGATGTTAGAATGGACAATGCTGAAAAATGGCAAAATGAATTTAAAAAATCTGCATCTATTTGGGACGAAACTAACGTAATTGGTGTTACTGATAAGATCTTTAATGACACAATTTCTGTTTCTAAAAACTCTGAAATTATGACAGATGAATTTAAAAAAGCTCTTTCTGATTCTTTCATCGAAATTGCAAATACTGATGAAGGTAAAGAAATAATTTCAATTTATAGCCACGAAGGTTATCAAGTTGCAAAAGATTCTGATTATGATGGCGAAAGAGAAGCACAAAAACTTTTAAAAGAACTTAAAAACTAATAAGCTTATTGTGTTTTTATAAATAAAAGTTGTTAAAACTTTTAAGAGAATTTTAAAATTAAGAAAGGGCTTCAAGAGAAGCTCTTTTTTATAAGGAGTATTATGATTGAATTTAAGAATGTGGATAAGGTATATCCCGGTGGATTTAAGGCCCTAAAAAATATTAACTTGACCATAGAAGATGGCGAGTTCGTTGCCATCATAGGTCGCTCTGGCGCCGGCAAGTCCACTCTCATTAGAACTATAAATAAAATGCACGACATTAATTCTGGGACTTTAACTGTAGATGGAGTTGATGTGAAGAGTTTAAAGGGCAAGGAACTGCGAAAGTTTAGGCGAAATATTGGAATGATCTTCCAATCTTTTAACTTAGTTGAAAGAATCTCTGTCATAAAAAATGTCATGTCTTCCTTTGTGCCTGATTTAAATCCTATCCAGTCAATCCTTGGCATCTATCCAAGGGAGTGCAAGTTAAAGGCTCTTGAAGCTCTTGAACAAGTGGACATCTTGGACAAGGCCTTTGAAAGGGCAGATAATTTATCTGGTGGTCAACAACAGAGAGTTGCCCTAGCAAGGACTCTTGTGCAAAACCCAAGCATTATCTTGGCAGACGAACCTGTTGCCAGTCTTGACCCTGTTACGGCAAGGCAAGTAATGGACTATTTTAAAAAGATTAACGAAAATCTCGGCATAACCATTCTCTTAAACATCCACCATGTTGAGCTTGCCCTTGAATATGCAACAAAGGTCCTTGGCGTTCGCGATGGAGAAATAATTTACTATGGACCTGCCAAGGATGTTGACGAAAAAGTTTTAAAGTCTATTTACGGAGATTCCTTTGAAGAATTAAAATTGGAGGAAGTATGAACCTCTACTACAAAATTTTTAAACCAAAAAAATATATAACAGAATCTGGAAAGGAAGTAGTGGAATACCCTGGCTTTACTATACCAGTAATTATTCTCCTCCTTTTATTTACAGCAATTTCTGTTAGAGTCACTGGCTTTTCTTTAAACACCCTGGTAAAAAATTCTCACAAACTTTCAGCAATACTTGTGCCAATGTTTAAGCCAAACTTTTCCTACTTCTCATCAGTTGTAGGACCACTTTTAGACACAATAAAGATGTCCTTCTTGGGGTCTTTCTTGGGTGCCGTCATATCTGTTCCCTTTGCCTTTTTGGCATCCCACAATATGGTGAAAAGCAAAATAATCAATTGGATTGTAAAATTAATTTTTTCAGTTCTTCGTACAATTCCAACTCTTGTGTCTGCACTTATAGCCACTTATGTCTTTGGACTTGGCGCCTTTGCAGGTACTGTTGCAATTTTTATTTTTTCCTTCTCCTATGTAGGAAAGCTAACTTACGAGCAAATCGAAACAGTTAACATGGGAGCCTTTGAGGCCATGATCTCCATGGGCTTTACAAGGACAATGGCATTTTTCAAATCCATTGTGCCAGAAATTTTGCCCTTCTACCTTTCAACAGCTCTTTACAACTTTGAAGGTAACGTCAGATACGCTGCCATCCTTGGTTATGTAGGAGCAGGAGGACTTGGTCTACTCATTAACGAAAACATTAACTGGAGAGATTACAACCGCGTGGGCATGATATTATTGACACTACTTGTGACAGTCTTTGTCATAGAAAATATCTCTGCCCACTTTAGAAGAAAGTTGAATTGATATGTCAGAAAAAGTATTAGAAAAACTAAAATCAGAACCAAAAAATCACGGCTACATCCTCATGATAGTTGCCATAGTTTTATTCATGATAATTTGGTCTTCAACCGTAATAAATTTTGAATCGGCAACTGAAGAGGGAATGACTGTTGCAAAAAATATAATAAAGGGAATTTTAAATCCCAAGAAAGATATGCTCTTTAACTTGACAAAAAAAGGCGTGCCCTATCTTCTCCTTGAGACAATGTGTATAGCCTTCTTAGGTACACTGGTAGGCTCAATAATTGCAATACCTCTTAGCTTTTTGGCTTCATCAAATATTGTGGCAGCTCCCATAGCTTATATGGTGAGACTTCTCATAATCCTAATAAGGACAATACCTTCCATAGTCTATGGGCTTATGTTTATAAGAGTTACAGGTCCTGGACCCTTTGCAGGTCTTATGACCATGAGCTTTACCTCAATAGGCATGCTGACAAAATTATTTTCCGATAACATCATGAATTTAAACAAGTCAATTTTGGAGTCCTTCTCCTCAATAGGCGCCACAACTTTCCAAAAAATTCGCTTTGGAATAATTCCACAGCTTTGGGCGAACTTTGCATCTACAACAATTTATCGCTTTGACATAAACCTTAGAGACGCAGCAGTCCTTGGACTAGTTGGTGCAGGCGGCATTGGCTCTCCACTTATGTTTGCCATAAATTCCTACAAGTGGCAAGAAGTTGGCGCAATCCTTTTGGGACTTATAATTCTAGTATTATTTATAGAATTTTTCTCAACAAAAATTAGAGCAAGGCTAGTAGGTGAAAAATGAAAATAAAAATAATTCACACATCAGATTTACACGGATATTTTTTCCCCACAGACTATTTAAATAGAGAGAGAAAAGCCACTGGCTATCTCTCTCTTTTAAACAATATAAAAAAAGACGACTTCACTATCCTAACTGACGGCGGCGACACCCTCCAGGGTTCGTCCTTTGCCTACTATGTAAAGGAATTTTTGGACTCAGATATTATTGCAGACCTCATGCAAAATGTTGACTACTACACCCTTGGCAATCACGACTTCAATTATGGCTACCACTATTTAAAAACTTATGTAGAAAACATGGAGGGAAAACTTCTTTGTGCCAATGTCACTGACAAAAGTGATGGCATAAAATTTTCTCCCTATGCTGTAAAAGAGATTGGCGGCTATAAAATTGGCATAGCTGGAGTTGTCACAGACTGGGTAAATCTTTGGGAAAGAAAAGAAAATTTAGAAAACTTTGAAATAAAAGATGCCTTTACTTCTGCCAAGGAAGTTTTAGAAAAATTAAAAAAAGAAAAAACCGATTTTAATATTTTGATTTATCACGGCGGCTACGAAATAGATTTAAAAACTGGCGAAAAATTATCAGACACCAGTGAAAATGTGGGCGGAAAAATTGCAAGTGAGCTTCAATACGACTTGATCCTTGCAGGTCACCAACACATGGAATTATCTGGCGAGATTAATAAGACCTTTGCAGTGGAAAGTCCCGCCAACGGAATGAAGGCTGCCATGATAGAAATAGATCCTGGTGAGGGAAAAGTTTATGCATCCTTTATAGAACCAAGCCTTCAAGAAAATTACTTGGAAGAAAAATATAAGTATGTAGAAGAAAAGGTGCAAGACTACTTAGACGAACCTATAGCAAGGCTTTCTCGCGACTACCTCCCTGATGACAAGATAAAAATGGCAGTAAAAGGTTCAGACCTTGCAGACCTAATAAATAAAATTCAGCTTGACTACACTGGCGCCGACATCTCAATTACATCCTTTGCCAATGTCATAACTGGCCTTAAAAAAGATCTAACAACAAGAGATGTCTTAAACACTTACAGGTTCCCAAACACAGCTCTTGTCCTTGAAATTGATGGCAAGACCCTAAGAGAAGCCATTGAAGAGGACTACACCTATATAGTCTATGATGGAGATTATAAAATCGCCAAAAAATTCCTTGAGCCCAAGGAAGAACACTACAACTTCGATTTCTTTTATGGCATAGACTTTGATTTGGATTTAAAAAAAGAAGTGGGCAAAAGAATTGGGAAAATTTACTTTAAGGGAAGAGAAGTAAAAGACAGCGACAAGTTTTCCATAGTCATGAATAATTACAGGGCAACGGGAGCTGGCGGCTTTGATATGTATAAAAATCTTAGCGTAATAAAAAATTACGACAAGGAAATATCAGAAATATTATTAGATTATTTTAGAAATTTATAAATTTAAAATTTTGAGACTTGGCATGAACAAGTCTCTTTTTTTGAAAATTTTATAAGCTTGTGTAAATAAAAAACATTGCAAAAATTTCTGGCTAAATCAAAAAATAAATTTGGACAAAAAAATAAGACAGTCACCTGTCTTATTCGTAGAGATTTCTGCTTCCAAATTTAATTTTACTATTATTCAGAGCCTTTTTTTGTGGATAGTTGTAATTAGAAATCATCGACCTGAAAAGCGTAGCAGCTTCTGATCTCCTAATTGATCTTGTTGGATAGAAGTTTCCATCAGAGTATCCTCGTAGTATTCCTGCATCGACTAGGGCGCCTACATAACCCCTTGCCGATTCACTAATCTTATTCTTGTCGCCAAATTCATTAGTTGCACTTGCCTTAGTCGGTAATGAATAAACATAACCAAGGATTTCTGCAACCTCTTCCCTTGTAATATCTCTCTCTGGATTTAACTTTCCCGTAGTTGGTGTGATGTATCCTGCCTTTATGCCCTTAGCTACATCGCTATAATACCAGTCAGAAGTGTTTACATCAGAAAAAGTGACAGTGTAAGTTTTGTCGAAGCCAATTAAACTATTTACTGTGGCATAAAACTCAACTCTCGTCATGTTTTCGTTGGGTTTAAATGTGTTGTCATCATAGCCAGACATTATTCCCTTGTCTGTAATAAAGTCAATAGATGATTCTGCCCAGTGCCCTCTTGTGTCTCTAAAGGATTTTGCAAATACAGTGCTTGTTAAAATCAATGCTGTGGAGATAATGATCAATGAAGTCTTTTTCAAAATCTTCATTTTTATCACCTTCATTATTATTATAACTTAATAATTATCTTTTGAAACAATTTCTATTTTAAGTTTGTGTTACAAAGAGCCTATCTTGTAACATTAATGAAACATATACGGTTTTTATACTTTATCTAGTGTCTTTATAAAGATTTAGAAATTTTGTCCCTGTAATAAAAGTGAAATCTTTTGAAATAATTTTAAAAAATTTGTGGAATTGCAAAAATATTTATTGCAAAAATTTTTGATGATTGCAAAAAATTTTCTATGTAAAAATTCTTGGAGATTACAAAAAATTATGTACAAAAAATTAGGCAAAATAAAAGAGAACAGATTATGTAAAAAGATAACTGTTCTCTAAGGGAAGAAAAAAGATGATGAAGTTTTCACTTCTCCTATATTGTACTGTAGTAAAATATTTTTGTCAAGCCTTTATGAAAATATTTTCAAAGAAATTTTGCCCTCTGAAAATCGCTCTTATTCCTTTAAATTACAAGGATTCCTATAAAATTTAAAAATATTATGAATATATTTGCACAGCTTACTTTAATTAGAATATGTGGTAGAATGTAGGTGAGGTGATATTTTGTTAAAAGAAATAATTTTAAAGAGAAGAACTGTTAGAAAATATAAAGATAAAGAAGTTGACAGAGAAAAATTGGAAGAACTTTTGATGTACGCATCAATGGGACCATCAAATGGCAACTCTCACCCCGTTGAATTTATAATAGTAGATGACAAAGAGAAGATTGAAGAACTATCCAATATGGATTCTTTTGCAACCCTCTACCTAAAGGACGCACCTGTGATTGTAATAGTAATTGCAAACACAGACATCTGCAAGACTTGGGTGGAAGAAGCATCACTTACAGCAGCCTACCTACAACTTCTCCTTGAAGAAGAAGGACTTTCATCTTCATGGATCAATGTCAAAGAAGGAAAGACTGCAGGAAAGATTTCTTATGAAGAATACTTCCAAGAAAACTTTGGCGTGAAAAAACCTTATAGAGCACAATGTTTGATTCCAATTGGCTACAAAAAATCAGGCACAAAGGACCACGAAGAATTCGATATATCATCAAAAGTCCACTACAATAAGTTCTAAAATTTTTATTTGAGATGTAAAAAATATTATTAGCAGATAAAAATATTATTAGGCAAAATTTTTATTAGCAAATAAAAATATTATTAGCATTAAAAATAAAAAAATCCGGTTCG
>NZ_HE978567.1:384986-399921 GCF_000311825.1 Peptoniphilus grossensis ph5
AATCCGGTTCGCCGGATTTTTTTATTTCCCAAATCTTTAATTTCTTGCAATAAAAAAGATCTTGCTGAAAAATTTTCAACAAGATCTTTTTTTTATATTATACTAAGCCTTTTAATGCTGAAACTACAGAATATCCGCCTAAGAATATTGTTATTAGACAAACTAAGGATCCAAGTAAAATAAGAACTTTGCCATTTCTGTATTCTTTTAATTGTTTAACACTTGATGCAATAATTACAACATAAATTGCTGCTATAGGTAAGATAAGTCCATTTAGAGCTTGTGCAATTAATAATATTTGCATTGGATTAAATCCTATTGATCCTACAACAATACCAATTATTGCTATTATTAGGTTAGTGTATTTAAATCTTTTATCTGAATTATCATACTTCCAACCAAGTAGACCTGCCAATGTGTAAGAAGCACCTAGAGGAGAAGCTATGGCTGAAGATAGTCCAGCTGAGAATAGACCTATACTCATAAATATCTTAGCCCAAGATCCTAATAGTGGTTCTAACTGTATTGATAAATCTGCAGCACTTTGGATTACATGACCTCTCATAAGAGTTCCGGAAGTAACAACTATTGCAGCTGTGATTAAACCACCTATACTTATAGAAACAATTGTATCCCACTTTGATAAAATTAGTTGGTCTGGTGAATCCCAATTTTCTGCTGCTGTTCCTGTATGAATGAAGAAGTTATAAGGAACTATGGTAGTACCAATCATTGATATAATTAAAATTATTGATTTTGCAGGTATTGTAGGTGCTGCACCTGAGAAAACTTCTCCCCAATTTGGCTTGGAGACAAACATAGTTGTAACAAATACTATTGCCATTATTGCAACTAAAACAGTTAAAATTTTTTCCAACAATTTTATATTTCCCTTTAAAATTAATGTTAAAACTATAATACCAATAACAGGAACTATAATTCTAATAGGAACATTTATTAGAGTAGCTATACCTAAAGATGTACCTGTTAAATCTCCTGATATGTATGCTGCACATCCAAATGCTATTGAGCCTCCAACAAAGTAAGCTGAAAATTTTTGTAAAAAAGGTCTGTCTTTAAATTCTTCTAAGATAGCTTCACCTAAGCCACCCTTAGTTATAATACCAATTCTAGCTGACATCTCTTGTAGGATTATCGTAGCTATGATAGAAAATATTACCGTCCACAATAGAGCATATCCAAATTCAGCTCCAGCCCTAGTAGCGGTTGTAACAGTACCTGGTCCAATAAAGGATGCAGTAACCATAGCCCCTGGTCCAATAGCTTTTAATTTTTCAGCTAAAGTGTACTTTCTTTTTTGAGTTTCCATAAAATTCTCCTTTCTTTTCACGGCTATGCCGTTGTTAAGACTATAATATAATTATAATTAGTCATGCAAACCTTGTCAACAAAAATTTTATCAATTTATCAAATTAATATAAAAACACCTAAAATTTTTTACAAAAACAATTAATAATTAAAAATTTTTGACTATTATTGATAAATACCATTTAATAGTATTGTGTTATAATAGTTTTCATAGGGAGTAGTGAATTACATGAAATTAATACAATCCATACAAAGAGCATTTGAAATAATTGATTGTTTTAACGAGGACAACGAAGAATTAAAATTAAATGATATAAGTAAAATGCTAAACTTGAATATAAATACAACAAGAGGAATAGTAAATACTTTAGTTTATTTTTCATATTTAGAGCACGATCAAGAAAAAAATGTTTATAAACTTGGTTATATATTTTTACCAAAGTCTAAACTTCTAAAGAGTAGAAATGATGATATTTTTATAAATAACTTAGAGACATTTCTAAAGGAAATCGCTAATAAATATAATGTAAATTCAAGATTTCATAAAATTTCAGAAAATAATATTGTAAAAATATTATCCGAGGAACCCGATGAATCAAGATATTTTTTGTACATCAGGGATTCTAAAGAATTGCCTTTAAATGCAACATCTTCTGGTAAATTAATTCTAAAATATTCAGGTGAGGATTTTTTGCAAAATTATTTAAACAATATTCCTGAAGAAAAAGTAAGCGAGAATACTATTACTACAAAATCTAAAATGATAGAAGAATTAGAAAACATAGATAAAAAGGGCTACTCTACTGAAATTGACGAAGTAGCAATAGGAATAAGCTCTGTAGCCGTTCCTATAATAAAATCTGGAAAATTAGTTGCTACAATAAGTGCAACTGCTCCTACAAAAACAATTAAAGAAAATTCAGATGATATAGCACAAGAAATTATAAATTTTACAAAAAATATTCAGTAACTATAAAAACTACAATGTAGTTTTTATAGTTATATTATCGTTGACATGTTCGATTTTATATTTTATAATAAGATTAAATAAAATAATTTAATTTACTAAAGGAGTTGTTAATGATGAGAGAAAGTAAACCTACAATCTATGATCCAAGTTTTTTACCTAACACAATCTACAGTGGAGTACCTTCATGGCTGAATTTATCAGTTATTGAAAATGACGAAGATTTAGATGGCTTAGACGCAGCAGTTATTGGTGTTCCTTGGGAAGGCGGATGTACAATAGGTGGTTACTCCCCTACTACAGAAGGTCCAAAAGCAATAAGAAGTGCATCTATAAGATATACTGGTTATCTTCCTGATTATGACCAAGACTGTTTCGATTACTTAAAAGTTGCAGACTTCGGTGATACTCCAGTTCATAATGGTGATTATAATTTTACATTTGATGCTATAAGAGAAAAAGTTTCTAAATTATTAGATAGGAAAATTATGCCAATAACTTTTGGTGGTGACCACGGAATTGCTTACCCAATAATTAGTGAAATAGCAAAAAGATATCCAAAAAAAGTTGGAGTACTTCATTTTGATGCTCATTTAGATAACTATGAATCTTTTGGTGATGATTTATATTCTAGATGCTCACCTTTCTACAGACTTTATGAAGACGAGAATATGGACCCAACTAAAATTGTTCATATTGGAATTAGAGGTCCAAGAAATCATAGAGAAGAGTTCCAAAATGCAAAAACTCATGGTGCAACAGTTATCTTAGCCAATGAAGTTCATGAAAATGGATGGAAAAAGTCAATTGAAAAAGCAATAGACATTGCTTTCAAAGACACTGAATTTGTTTATGTAACAATATGTTCTGATTCTTTAGACGCAGCATCTATGCCACAAGGTCCTCAAGATATGGGAGGTTTGACAAGCTACCAACTCAATATGATGGTTCATGCAGCAGGAGTAGCTGGAGCAAAAGGCTTTGATTTTGTAGAAATTTATCCTGATACGCTTTCACTTCAAACTGCAGCCCATGTTGCAAATTGGGCAGCTCTTTATTATTTAAACGGCTTGGCTAATAATTTTAGATAAAAATTATTTACTATATTAAATGAAATTTAACGGCTCTTAACAAATTTTTGAGCCGTTATTTTTAACTATAATTTTATTTTTCAAGGGAGACATAAATGTTTACTGATAAAGAAAAAACAATAAAAATAATTGAAAATTCAATAGAAAATAGTTTAGCCTATGCAAATGAAGGTGAAGTTGCCACATATATTCCTGAACTTGCAAATGTAAATCCAAAAGATTTTGCACTTAGTTTAGTAACTGTGAATGGTGATGAATATAAATTTGGTGACTACAATAAAGTCTTTTCCATTCAATCCATTTCAAAAGTTATTTCACTCATAATGGCATTAAATGATAACAGCATAGATGAAGTCTTTGAAAAAGTTGGAACAGAACCCACTAAATATAAATTCAACTCATTGATACCAATTGATGATATGGCAGCTAATCCATTTATAAACGCTGGTGCAATAACTACATCTTCCCTGATAAAAGGAAAAGACCTAGATGAAAAGTTTAATAGAGTTGTTGCTAAAATAAAAAAATTAAGTAATAGCAATAATATTTCATTTTTAGAAGAAGTTTACAAGTCAGAGATGGAGACAACTGATGTAAATAGATCAATTGCTTACTACTTAAGAAGTAAAAAAATATTCTCTCTGGAAGCTGAAGAAGTTTTAGACTTATACATAAGAAATTGTTCTATTGGAATGAATTCTACAGAGCTTGCACATATAGGTGCTCTACTAGCCAATGGTGGCAAAGATTTGGCAAATAATGCTGAGATAATTTCAAAAGACTCTGTAAAAATAGTTCTTGCACAAATGGCATCTTGTGGAATGTATGAAGAAAGTGGAAGATTTTTATTAGAAGTGGGGATACCATCAAAAAGTGGTTTTAGCGGTGCAATACTAGGTGTCGTACCTGGTAAATGTGGCATTTGTGTCTATTCTCCTAGCCTTGATAAATCTGGCAACAGTATTTTCGGAAAAAATTTATTGAAAATACTTTCCAACGATTTAGATTTAAATATTTTTTTATAATTTTGTTCAATAAATTCTTCAATAAAAAAGATTCACCTTAATATCATCCTGGTAAATCTTTTTCTTAATTTATTTGAAAAGTGAAACTATAAAGTCTATTAATTTTTCCAAAAAGCTCTTCGTGTTTTCAACTGCCTTTTCTCCTTCAGGTGAGTTTAAAAATTTTGATGCCTGGTCCTTATATTTTACTGCTGTGTCTGCCACTCTATTCCAATCTACATCGGCATCTTTCATGTTGTTAAAGAGGCTCACAAGCTTGTCTTCTTGGTTTTCCGTTAAATTTATATTGTAATTATTTGTCACAGTATTTATTATAAATCTAACTTCCTCTTCGTCCTTTGGCATATTTTTTGCCATGGCATCTTTGATTTCGTAAATTATGTCGTTAGTTTTTTCGTCGCCTAATTCTTCAGAAAGTTTTGTCTGCACAACTAATTCCTCATTGGCAACTTTTTTCAAATTTTCTGGAAGCTTTTTGCCAGTGTTTTCTTCATAAGTTTTTAAAATTCCAGTGAGGGCAGCTGTGCCGCTTACCTTTCCTGGTGCTGTTACATAAATGTCGGCATCTTCTATTCCTACAGTATTAAGGGCATTTAAAAAGGCATCTTCACTTACAACGCGAATGTTGTCTGAAAGCTTAATATTTATTCCACTGCCTGCCTTTTTGTATCTTACTATGGCAGAAGATATTGCCTTGTTTCCAATTTCCTTTGATGAAAGGACATCTCCTAAGTACTTGTACTCTTCCTTGTTAGTGACTTCAATGATCTTTGCCTTGTCATCAGCCTTCATCTCGCGAAGCATTTCACTTTTTTGCTCTTCACTTAAGTCTGCGCCAAGTGTTACTATTTCGTCTCCTGCACTAGCAAAAACTGCACTTGGAAGCAACAATAGTGAAAGCGCCGCAGTCATAATTTTATTTTTTATCTTCATAATCTCCTCCATTTTTCTATATCTTAACATAAGTTTATGTTTAATTTTTTAAAACTGTGTGAAATTTACTTTTCACAGGCTCATGTCCCAATAAAAAAGAACCTTGAAGGTCCTTCTTTACTTTATTTTTCTTTGTGAAATCTCAATATGTCTTCAAAGATAAACCACATATCCTTGACTTCATCTTTTTCTGATGAAGAGAAGGGAATTATATTTTCTCTGTGCTCAACGCCAAGCTTTTTTGCTATGACAGAAATGTGTTTATCTACTTGAGATTTTTTTATCTTGTCCTTTTTTGTGGCAATGACTATGCCAGAAAAACCTGAGTGAAGGATGTAGTCATACATCTGCTTATCTAAATCTGTTGGCTCGTGCCTAATGTCCACCAAGAGAATCGTCTCCAAAAGATTTTCTCTGTTCTCAAGATATCTATTGATTATGCCTGCCCACTTTTCTTTTTCTTTTTTGGCAACTTTTGCGTAGCCGTAGCCAGGTAGGTCCACTAGGCGAAGGTCGTCATTTACCTTGTAAAAATTAATGGTCCTAGTCTTTCCTGGCGTTGATGAAGTTCTGGCTAGATTTTTTCTATTTAGCATGGCATTTATAAAGGATGACTTGCCCACATTGGACCTGCCTGCAAAGGCAAACTCAGGAAGATTTGCCACAGGATATTGCTTTTCCAAAACTGCAACTTTTTCCAGTTCTGCCTTATTTATCTTCACTAAAATCACCTATCGCAATCTCTGCAACTTCTTTGAAGTTTGAAACAGTTTTTATCTCCAACTTTTCAACGGCTGCCTCTTCGATTTCCTTTAAGTCCCTCTTGTTCTCTTCAGGAATGATTACAGTCTTAACTCCATATCTTTCTGCAGCCAAAAGTTTTTCCTTAAGCCCCCCTATTGGAAGGACTTTGCCGCGAAGGGTAATTTCTCCAGTCATGGCAACATCACTTCGTACTGGTTTTTTTGTAAGGGCAGATAAAACTGATGTGGCAATTGTTATTCCTGCTGAAGGCCCATCCTTTGGCACTGCACCTTCTGGCACATGAATGTGAATGTCCTTTTCACTTCTAAAGTTTGGGTCGATTTTAAAGTCTTCTGCATTAGATGCAATGTGAGAAATAGCAGCTATGGCTGATTCCTTCATGACATCGCCAAGAGAACCTGTAAGTGTTAGTTTTCCCTTGCCAGGCATGACAGTTGTCTCAATGACAAGTGTAGTGCCGCCCACTTCTGTCCAGGCAAGACCATTAACTGAGCCCACTTCAGAATTTTTTTCTCTCTCATTTATTAAATAAATTTTTTCGCCAAGGAAGTCTGAAATATTTCTCGTGGACACAGAAACTTTATCTAAATCTTCTTCCACAATTTTTAGGGCAGCCTTCCTCACAATTTTTGAAATTTGTTTTTCTAAACCTCTAACGCCAGATTCGCGAGTGTAGTAATCTATTATGTCCCTTAGGGCCTTTTCAGAAATACTAATATTTTCCTTCTTCAAACCATTTTCAGAAATTTGTTTTGCAACTAAATATTTTTTTGCAATATTTAATTTTTCATTAGGCGTGTAGCCACCAATTTCTATAACTTCCATTCTGTCAAGAAGGGGTCTCGGTATAGTCTGCCTTGTGTTTGCCGTGGCTATAAAAAATACATTGGATAAGTCAAAGGGAAGCTCCATATACCTGTCAGTAAAGGAATTATTTTGCTCTGGGTCAAGGACTTCTAAGAGTGCTGATGCAGGATCGCCCTTAAAGTCATTTCCAATTTTATCTATCTCGTCAAATAAAAATACTGGATCATTTTTGCCAGCTTTTTTCATGAGAGAAATAATTCTGCCAGGAAGGGCTCCAATGTAAGTCCTTCTGTGTCCTCTTATTTCTGCTTCGTCAGTTACACCGCCAAGGCTCATGCGGACAAATTCCTTGTTGAGAGAATTGGCAATGGACTTGGCAATGGAAGTCTTGCCTACTCCTGGAGGTCCCACAAGGCAAAGTATGGGGCCCTTGTTTTTGTCGCCAGATAAAATTCTCACGGCAATAAATTCCAAAATTCTTTCTTTTACATTTTTAAGTCCGTAATGTTCTTCATTTAAAACTTTTCTCGCATCACTTAATTTTACTTTTTCCTCTCCAGCATCAAGCCAAGGAAGATCAATTATCCAGTCCAAATAATTTATGAGCATGGAATAATCTGGTGACTGTGAATTTAAGTTTCTAAGTTTTTTTATTTCACTTAGGGCTTTTTCCCTCACTTCATCAGGAAGGTTTTTTTCTTCGATTTTTTTCTTGTAAACTTCTGTGACTTCGCCCTCGTCTTCGCCATCGCCAAGCTCCTTGTGGATGACGCGAAGTTGTTCTTTTAAATAGTACTCCCTTTGGATGTCGTCCATTTTCTTTTTAACTTGGTCGTTGATATTTTTTTCTATGGAAAGAATTTCTATTTCCTTTTTCATTATCTCGTGAAAGGCAACAAGTCTTTCATAAATATCAGTTGTCTCAAGTAGTTTTTGGTACTCTTCAAGTTTAAAGTCAAGATAGCCAACAACAGTGTCGATAAACCTTGATGGGTCGTCTGTGTCTGCAATGTTTGATAAAAGTCCTGGGAAGAATTTTTCATCAAGAGAAGCGTAGGATTCCAAGTCATTTAAGGCAAGGCGAAGTGCTGCCTCGATTTGGTCGTCTTCTGTGTAGTCAACCTCCTCTTCTTCTAGGATTTCTATATCCGCTTCAATTATTTCGTCACTAATATCAAGGCTTGAGATTCTTGCCCTCTCTTCACCTTCAACTAGGACCCTGACAACTCCACCTGGGAGTTTTAAAATTTGTTTTATAGTTGCCACAGTCCCAACATCAAAGAGGTCTTCTCTCTTTGGGTCTTCAACTTCCAGTTCTCTTTGCGCCACCAAAAATATTTTTGAGTCCTGCATTTCCGACCTTTCAATTGCGTTTACAGAAATTTTTCTGCCACAATCAAAGTGCATGACCATGTGGGGAAAGATTACTAAGTCGCGAAGAGGGATTAGTGGTAATTTTACTTTTTCCATTTTTCACCTTCTAAAAAAGCCGTGTCAACCACGGCTAAATTTATTTTTATTTTTTTATTAATTCAGCAGATGCTGTGCCTTCTACTGATTCCTTAGTTATTTTTACTGCCTTGATGTCATCTCTTGAAGGAATTTCGTACATGACATTCATAATTGTGTTTTCGATAACTCCTCTTAAACCTCTAGCTCCTGCCTTCTTTTCTATTGCCTTCTTTGCAATATAATTTAGGGCTTGGTCGTCAAAAATTAAGTCAACATCGTCAAACTTTAATAGCTCCTTGTATTGTTTTACAAGGGCATTCTTTGGCTTAGTCAAAATTTCTACTAGAGCATCTTCATCTAATTCTTCAAGAGTTATAGTTACAGGAAGTCTGCCTATGAGTTCTGGTATAAGTCCAAACTTTAACAAGTCTTCAGTTTCAACTTTTTTAAGAATATTTTCTCTATTGGCCTTCTTGTCAATAATTTCAGACCCAAAGCCCATAGAGGACTTGGCAGTTCTATTTTCAATAATTTTGTCAATTCCGTCAAAGGCACCACCAACGATGAATAAAATATTTGTGGTGTCAACTTGAATAAATTCTTGAGAAGGATGCTTTCTGCCACCTTGTGGCGGAACATTGGCAACAGTGCCTTCGATAATTTTTAAAAGTGCTTGTTGCACACCTTCTCCACTTACATCTCTTGTGATAGATACATTTTCAGATTTTCTGGCAATTTTATCTATCTCGTCAATGTAAATTATTCCCTTTTCTGCCCTTTCAATGTCGTAGTCAGCATTTTGAATTAATTTCAAAATAATATTTTCAACATCTTCGCCAACATAACCAGCCTCAGTTAAAGTTGTGGCATCGGCAATGGCAAAGGGAACATTTAAAAGTCTGGCAAGAGTTTGTGCAAGTAAAGTTTTGCCTGAACCAGTAGGCCCAATCATTAAGATGTTGGACTTTTGAAGTTCAATATCTGGGTCCAGTTTTTTGGAAGATGAAATCCTCTTGTAGTGGTTATATACGGCAACGGCAAGGGCACGCTTGGCATCCTCTTGCTTCACCACATATTGGTCCAAAATCTCTTTGATTTCAGCTGGTTTTTTTAGGTCAAAATCCTTATTTATCTCATGGGGAATTTCTTCTTCTAAAATTGCGTGACATCTCTCGATGCACTCGTCACAAATATTTACATTAGGTCCGGCGATTAATCTATTCACTTGGTTTTGCGTTTTGCCACAGAATGAACATCTCAAAATTTCATCTGTATTTGACATATCTCACCTCAAACCCTTTTTTCTATAACTTTATCTATTAAACCATATTTTTTTGCTTCTTCAGAAGTTAGCCAATAATCTCTATCTGTATCTCTTTCGATTTTTTCAAGATCTTGACCAGTTCTTTCAGCTAAAATTTCATTTAATTTGTGCCTAATTTTTAAAATCTTTTCTGCATTGATTTGAATGTCACTTGCTTGACCTTGTGCACCACCAGAAGGTTGGTGAATCATAATGTCAGAATTAGGAAGGGCAAATCTCTTTCCCTTAGCTCCAGAGGCAAGCAAAAATGCTCCCATAGATGCAGCCATTCCAATGCAAATTGTAGAAACATCTGGCTTAATATAATTCATAGTGTCGTAAATGGCAAAGCCTGCAGACACAGAACCACCAGGTGAATTTATATAAAGTTGGATGTCCTTATTTGGATCTTCAGATTCTAAAAATAAAAGTTGGGCAACGATTAAGTCTGCCATGACATCATTTACTTCGCCACTTGCGAAAATAATTCTATCCTTTAATAGTCTTGAATAAATGTCATAGGACCTTTCGCCCCTATTAGTTTGTTCTACTACCATTGGCACTAATGCCATGTAATCACATCCTCTGATTATTTATCTTCTTCTTTGTCTTTTTTTACTTCTTCTTTAATTTCTTCTTCAGTAGTTTCCTTTGGCTCAACAAATTTTGCCTTTTCAACAAGAGTGTCAATTGCCTTTCTCTTTTCAAGGTCATCTCTTACAACTTCCTTGTTTTGATTTAGCATGTAGTCTCTCATCTTTTCCATGTGTTCTTTGTCGTCTTTGAAGTATTCTTCAACTACCTTATTTACTTCTTCTTCGATTTCTTCGTCAGTGATTTCAATTGCTAAATCTTTTACAAGAGCTTCAAGGGCAAGATCATTTTTAACAGTTCTTTCTGCTTCAGGTCTCATAGTGTTTTTGAAGTCGTCAAGACTTTGACCAATCATCTTGATGTAATCTTCAAAGCTAATGCCTTGAGCTCTAAGACTTTGGTCGTAATTTCTAATCATGTCGTCGATTTGAGCATTAATCATTGCCTCAGGAATTTCAACATCTACCATTTCGCCGATTTTATCAATAGCTCTTCTTTGTTTTTCCATTTCAGAAGTTGTCTTAAATTCTTCTTCCTTCTTCTTTCTGATGTCAGCCTTAAATTCTTCAAGTGTGTCAAATTCAGAAATATCTTTTACAAATTCGTCATCAAGTTCTGGAAGTTCTTCATAAGAAATGCTGTTTAATTTAATTTCAAATTTTGCATCTTTTCCAGCTAAATCTTTTTGGTGGTAATCTTCTGGGAATTTAACAGTGATGTCAAATTCTTCATCAATATTGTGACCAATTAGTTGTTCTTCAAAGCCTGGGATAAATGTGTTGGAACCAATTTTAAGGTCTTGGCTTTCAGCTTCGCCACCTTCAAAATATTCTCCATCAACAGAGCCCTTGAAGTCGATGTTTACAGTGTCGCCATCTTCTACAGCTCTATCGTCAACATTTATAATTCTTGCATTCATTGCTCTTTCGTTTTCAACTTCAGAATCAATAAGTTCGTCAGTTACTTCAAGAGTTGGGTCTTCGATTTCAATTCCTTCGTAGTCCTTAAGTTCAACTTCAGGTTTAACATCAACAGAAACCTTAACAACAACATCTTTGTCATCTTTTATGCTTTCTTCGTCAATGTCAATGTTAGGTTGGTCAACTACTTTTAAATCTAATTCCTTAATAGCTTTTTCATATTCAGCTGGAAGAAGTTCGTTAATAGCATCTTCAAAGAATACATCTTTGCCGTACATATTTTCGATCATCTTTCTAGGAACATGACCCTTTCTAAATCCAGGTAATTGGAAGTGCTTTTTGTTTTTCTTGTACACTTCTGTTTCAGCATTATTTATATCTTCTCTTTTTAAAACAAGGTCAAAAAAGACAGTGTTTTTTTCTTTCTTTTTAATTTCCATTTTAATAGCCTCCTCGCTCTATGGCGTTTTTTACATTTCTACATTATAACATAAGTTATTTTAAAAATATATTAAATCCCTCTGTCCTTTAGGATTTTAGAGAGAATTTCCATCTCTTCGTCATTAAGTGTGACACCCTTTGACATTTTTTCGTGGTTTGGGTCCCACTCTCTCAAGTCGTACTTAGCTGGTCTGTCGTTAAAAGAAACCTTGTTAAGCTCCTTAGTCCAGCCCTTGGCACTTTCAGATAAAACTCCCAAGTGCTCAGTAATTTCAAATTTAAAGTCGCTCATACTATCTAACCTTTTCTACTTCCTTTAAAACATTTTTTACTGCATCTTCAGAAAAAATTTCAGAATTTTCCATTTCTCTTCTAGTTGAATACTCAACTAAGCCTTCAGAAGATTTCTTGCCGCAAGTAATTCTTAGTGGAATACCGATTAAGTCTCTGTCCTTAAACTTAACTCCAGCCCTTTCCTTTCTGTCATCAAGAAGAACTTCGATTCCCTTAGCCTTTAAGTCTTCGTAAATCTTTTCTCCAAGCTTAACTTGGTCCTCATCCTTGACATTTACTATTGTAACAATTGCTTCATATGGTGCCACAGCCATTGGCCAGATTATTCCATTGTCGTCGTGGTTTTGTTCTATTATTGCTGTTACAGATCTTGTAACACCAACACCGTAAGAGCCCATGTAAAAGTAATTTGCCTTGCCATTTTCATCAAGATAAGTTGCATTTAAAGCTTCTGAATATTTTGTACCCAATTTGAAAATATTTCCCACTTCAATGCCTCTGGCAAACTTATATTCTTCGTCAGTGCCAGGAACCTTGTCACCTTCAGCAACAAGAAGTAGGTCATCTACAACTTCGCCTTCAAAGTCTCTTCCATAATTTGCATTGATGTAGTGGTACTCATCAAGGTTTGCTCCAACAACTAGGTTATCCATTTCTGTAAGTCTCTTGTCGAAAATCATTCTAACATCAAGACCAATAGGTCCAGTGTAGCCTTTTTTAGTCTTGATAGCCTCAATGTCAGCTTCTTCCATCATTCTTATGTCGTGTTCAGCAACTCCAGTGTAGGATACAAGCTTTGCCATATTTAATTCTCTGTCGCCAGGAATAAATACCAAAACTGGTTCATCGCCTAGCATTAAGTCAACTGCCTTGGCACACTTCTTTGGGTCAACTTTTAAAAAGTTAGAAACTTCTTCGATGGTGCTTGCACTAGGAGTGTGGACTTTTTCTAAGTCTTTTTTGTCTTCAGCTTGAGGAAGGATATATTCAACAGGAGCCTTTTCTTCAGTTGCTCCAAATTTTCCAGACTCAGCATAAACAATTACGCCTTCGCCAGTTTCTGATAGGGCAATAAATTCGTGGGAGCCAGTGCCGCCCATGGCGCCATTGTCACCTTCAACAATTTTATAATCAAGCTCTAACCTGTCAAAAATTCTTTCATAAGCCTCATACATATTCATGTAAGCCTCGTGAAGTGTTTCTGGTGAAGTGTCAAAGGTATAGGCATCCTTCATAGAAAATTCTCTTGCCCTATTTATTCCAAATCTCGGTCTCTTTTCGTCTCTGTACTTTGTTTGAATTTGGTATAAATTTAGGGGAAGGTCCTTGTAAGACTTAACTTCATCTCTAATAAGAGTGGTAAAATATTCTTCCGCAGTTGGTCCAAGGCAGAACTCTCTGTCATTTCTGTCCTTTAACTTAAACATTTCAGGACCAAACTTTTCCCATCTACCAGACTCTTTCCAGATTTCAGCAGGTTGAATAGCTGACATCAAAATTTCCATTGAGCCAGCTCTGTCCATCTCTTCACGAACTATATTTTCAATTTTTCGAATGGATCTATAGCCAAGTGGCAAGTATGTATAGATACCACTAGCAGATTTTCTAATCATACCAGCTCTTAGGAGAAACTTGTGTGATGCAATCTCTGCATCTTGTGGATCCTCCCTAAGAGTAGGCATATAAAGTTTTGATAATCTCATATTACCTCCATAATAAAAGTATTATAATAAATAAAATAAATTTCCACAAGTTTTATGAAAAAATCTCGTGGCACGCTATTTTTATTATACTATAAAGCTTGTAATACTTCACATTTTTGTGGAAAATTTTTAGATTTTTAAGGCTTAAATAAATTCTTTTGCAAAAGTCACAAAAATTTTTCCAATTTTAATGTATAATAGATAATTGTTTCATAAAAAATAAATAGGAGGACATTATAATGAAGAAAAAAGATATAAGTGGAATTTTATTTTCAGCACTCATTGCAGCTTGTGCCTATTTTTTAGGCAAAAAATTTCCTGTAATTGGCGGACCAGTCTTTGGAATACTCTTTGGAATCATCTTAAATAATTTCAATAGACCAGAGTCTCTTGAAGCTGGCATAAAATTCACATCAAAAAAAGTTTTGCAACTCGCCGTAGTTCTCTTGGGCTTTGGACTAAACCTAGGAGAGATTATAGTTGTTGGTAAGTCATCTCTACTTATTATTCTCTCTACAATTTCCACTGCACTTATAATTGCCTTTGCAGCAGCAAAAGTTTTAAATATTGATTCTGACATTGCCACCCTAGTTGGCGTTGGCTCATCAATTTGCGGTGGCTCTGCCATTGCTGCAACAGCACCAGTTATTAATGCCAAGGACGAAGACATTGCCACATCAATTTCTGTAATATTTTTATTTAACATAATTGCAGCACTGATCTTCCCAACTCTTGGCGTTAAGCTCGGCATGACTCACACAGGCTTTGGCATGTGGGCAGGCACAGCCATTAACGACACATCATCTGTTGTTGCTGCGTCAGGCACTTGGTCAACAATGTTTAATGACGACACAGCCCTTAACTACGCAACAATTGTAAAACTAACGAGAACTCTTGCAATAATTCCAATTACCCTTGTCCTTGGAATAATAAAATCAAAGGACAGCAAGGAAAAAGTAAACCCACTAAAGGCTTTCCCAACCTTTATTTTATTTTTCCTACTTGCATCAATCATCACGACACTTTTGCCCCTTCCAGAAACTTTCTTGTCAAGCATGAAATTTTTGTCAAAATTTTTCATCATTATGGCAATGTCAGCAATTGGACTTAACACAGACATAAAAAAATTAATTTCCCAAGGTGGCAAGGCAATCCTAGAGGGCGCCCTTTGCTGGATAGGAATAATTTGTGTCAGCCTCTTGATGCAGCACATACTTAGCATTTGGTAAAAATTAAAATTGATAAAAGAAAAAGAAGTTTAACTTGTAAAAGATAAGGCTAAACTTCTTTTTTATTGCAATTTTTATTGGC
>NZ_HE978567.1:400849-414455 GCF_000311825.1 Peptoniphilus grossensis ph5
TTTTTATTTTGGCAGAAAAAAATAAAAGCCCTCGCGGACTTTTACTTTTCACCTTTTATATTTTTATGAATTAAATTCTTTGTACTCTCTCTTTGCTTCTTCTTGTTCTTCTGGTATGACCTTGATGCTTGCCTTGACTATTCTCTTGTCTGCCACTGCAAGTTCTGTCAAGATGCAGCCTGAAGTCTTTACGTTAAGCTTTTTCTTTTCATTTTCTTCTGGAATAAAGCCCAGCTTTTCAATTATAAGCCCAGAGATTGTCTCATGGTTTTCTGAATAAAGTGATGTGCCCAGCTCATCGTTTATGTCTTCGATGTCCATGGACCCGTCAACTATATATTCATTATCAGAAATTTTTTCTAGGGAGTGGTTTTCCTTGTCGTACTCGTCTTCAATTTCTCCTACGATTTCTTCTACTATGTCTTCCACTGTAACCATGCCTGAGAAACCACCGTATTCGTCAATTAGTATTGCCACATAATTTTTTGAGGATTGAAGCTCCTTTAAGAGCATGTCAATTTTTTTGGTTTCAGGCACAAAGTAAGGCGACTTTATACACTTGTCCAAGTCAATGGATTCGTAATCATTTTTTGCATATTCTACGAAAAGGTCTTTGATATAAACTGTTCCAAGAATGTTGTCTGTATTTTCTCTAAAGACTGGCATCCTTGAGTAGCCCATCTTTAGAATTTCTGTAACTGTGTCTGTGTTAAATTCGTCATAGTCCACCATGTAAATTGATGTCCTTGGCGTCATTATTTCGTATGCCAACTTGTCGTCAAAGTCCATTATATTTACTATCATCTCTTCACCAGCTGAGTTTATTACTCCTTGCTGAGTGGAAACTTTTATATAAGATTTTAATTCTTCTTCAGAAATTTTTTCTTCAACATCTTCAGAATATTTGCCCATCATCTTTAAAACTAATGCCGTTGAGAAGGACAATAGTTTTACAAAGGGATAAAATATTTTTGAGGCAAAGGCAATTATATTGCTGGATTTAAGGGCAACTTTTTCTGAATTTTGAAGGGCTATTCTCTTTGGCACAAGTTCTCCAAAAACAAGGGTGATGTAAGATAATAAAAATGTCACCAAAATAAAGGACACTGTAAAGCCATAAGGTAGGCCCCTATCACTTAAGTAGACTCCAAAAACTTGTGAGATACTTGTAGCTGCAGAACCAGATGAGAAAAATCCCGCTAGAGTTATTGCAACTTGTATTGTAGACAAGAATCTCGTTTGGTCAGATGAGATAGAGAGTAGTGTCTTTGCCCTCTTGTCTCCCTCTTCTGCCAATTCTTTTATTTTATTATTATTAACTGAAACCATTGCCATTTCTGCTGAGGCAAAAAATGCGTTAATTCCTGTAAGTATTGCGATTAATATTAGCTTAGCCCACAAGGCGCCATCGTCCATTAACATCTTCCTCCATATCTTTTAGACTAATTATATCAAAGAATTTGTGATTATAACAGAAAAGAATGTCCATAAGAAACTTTTTATTGAAAAATTTTATGTTATAATTATTTCCATGATGGAGGTGTATAATGAAAAAATTTAAAAGAATAATAATTTTGGTTCTCCTACTTGCAGCGGCACTTTTTGCAACTTTCTTTGCTGGCAAAAAAACTATGAAAGCTGAAATGGAACCAGACATCACTTCGACTTTAATTTTTAATAAATTAGTTGGCGCCAAGGAACTTACAACATTAAAATATCACTACACAAATATGGGACAGTTTGAAAATCAAAATACTTTTTACGGCTATAAAATTCCCTTTACATCAAAAAAATTCATAGTCTCCTACGATGGAGTCATAAGCGCAGGCGTTGACCTGGAAAAAATGAAGGTGGACCTTGAGGGCAAAAGCATTGAAATAAAAATTCCACCGGCAAAAATTTTGAGCCACGAAATTTACGAGGACTCATTAAAGGTTTTTGACGAGAGAGAATCTATTTTTAATCGAATTGACATTGAGGACTACAACAATTTCTCCAAGGATCAAAAGAAAGAAGTGGAAGAGACTGCCATTAAGAGAGGTCTCTTAAGGAACGCTGACGAAGAATCTAAAAAGGCAATAGAAGAAATCCTCTTGTCTGACACTCTTTTAAGTGACTACAAAATCAAGGTCACAAGAGACGATTCTTTAAAATAAATTTAATAAGTCAAAAAAAGGGCATTCATTAGAATGTCCTCAGATTGTAGACAAACCCAGGAATATTTTCTGGGTTTTTTGCATTTTAATGTATTTTCTAAAAAAAACCATTAATTTATTCAAAGTTAAATCTTTATTAGGACTCAATTTATATAGCAGTATTCCTAATTTTTTCTTTGAATTAGATGATTATATTAAAAGAGCAGGCTTTTTTGCCTGCCTTGTCATCAATCTGAAGCTGTGTCACCACAGCTCTTTATTATTAATTATCTTTAATAATTTATTTTATCCAGTATCCCCTTGAAATATGCTATTACTATTCCGTAGTTTGTTATTGGGATGCTTTTTTCTTTTGTACTCTCGATTCTACTCCTAATATTTTTTGCATTGAGCATGCAGCCGCCACATTGGATTATGAGGTCGTAATCCGAAATATTTTCTGGTAAGACTGAACCTGAACTCACATCAACCTGTAAGCCTTGGCCAACTTTCTTTCTTATCATGTTTGGAATTTTTATTCTTCCAATGTCTTCTTCTGCTGGGGCATGGGTGCAGCACTCTGCTATTAATATTTTTGAATTCTCATTTATTTTTTTTAGAGCTTCTACTCCCTTGATGTATTCATCAATGTCACCCTTTAGTTTTGCAAATAAGACTGAGAAGGATGTTAGCTTAACATCTCTTGGGATTTTTTCATAAACTTCTAAGAAGACAGAGGAGTCTGCAACTACTAGGTCTGGCTTCTTATTTAAAAGTCCTAGGATATCAGGAAGCTCTTCAAGCTTTACCATGGAAACCAGGGCGTTTCTATCAAGGAGTTCACGAATTGTTTGAATTTGTGGAAGGATAATCCTGTTTTTTGGTGCTGCAATGTCTTGGGGAATTACTAAGAGGACTAGGTCCTTCTCTTCCACCATGCCGTCAAAAAGTCTCTCTTCCTTCTTTGGTTTAAATTTCAAGAGTTCCTCTAAGAGCTTATCAAAACCAATTTTTTTTAGGGCAGAAACTTCCACTATTTTATAAGAAGAAAAATCTTCTCTTATTTTTTTTATTTCTTCTTCTGATAAGAGGTCAATTTTATTTATTACAAGAAGGATTGGAGTGTCCTTAAATTTTTTTAGCATTTCCCTTTCAGGTCCTGTTTGGGTATCTGATACAACTAGGACTCCAATGTCAGTTTTCGATATAACTTCGTCAGTTCTCTTCATCCTCTTTTGTCCAAGGACTGTTTCGTCTCCAATGCCTGGCGTGTCCATTAAAAGACATGGCCCCAAGCTCTTAATCTCCATTGACTTGTAAACTGGATCTGTAGTTGTCCCCTCTTGGTTTGAAACAATGGAAATATCTCGGCCAGAAAATTCATTTATTATTGAGCTCTTGCCCGAATTTACCTTTCCAAAAAATCCTATGTGGATCCTGTTACCAGAATTTGTCTTATTAAGTTCCATTAAAATCTAAAATCTCTCTTTCCAACTTCTTCCATTTCGCTTATATATTCTTTAGCCTTCTTCTTTACAATTTCATTTGGAATTTTTTCAAGTTCTCTTGCAATTAAGTCTTCGCTAAGTTCTCTTGTCTTTTCATTTCCATAATCTAGCATGTATTCCTTCAAAGTCATAAGGGCATTAGGCTGACAACAATTTAAGATTTGTCCTGACTTGCAAAGTTGCATGAACCTGTCGCCAGTTCTTCCTTCCCTATAGCAGGCTGTACAAAAACTTGGGATATAACCAAGTTCCATTAGCCAATCCACAACTTCTTCAAGAGTCCTATTATCTGCAACATCAAATTGAGCAGAGTTATCTTCTTCTAATTCCTCCTCAACATATCCACCAACAGAAGTTCTTGATCCACCAGAAATTTGACTTACACCTAGTTCAAGAGCGCGTTCTCTAACTTTTTGTGATTCTCTAGTTGAGATTATCATGCCAGTGTAAGGTACTGAAACCCTAATTAGGGCAATTAGTTTTTCAAAAATATCATCAGCAAGTTCATTTTTAAAATCACTAGGATCAATGTCATCGGCAGGTTGGATTCTTGGAACAGAAATTGTGTGAGGTCCAACTCCAAATCTTGCTTCCAAGTGTTCTGCGTGCATTAAGAGTCCAACTAATTCATACTTATAAGTTTCTAGTCCAAATAAAACTCCAATCCCAACGTCGTCGATGCCAGCTTCCATGGCCCTATCCATGGCTTCAGTGTGGTAGGCGTAATTATGCTTTGGTCCTGTTGGGTGAAGTTCTTCATAGGACTTCTTGTTGTAGGTTTCTTGGAAGAGGATGTAGGTTCCAATTTCTGCATCCTTTAATTTTTTATAATTTTCCACAGTAGTAGCAGCAATATTTATGTTGACCCTTCTTATTTGACCATTTTCATGTTTAATAGAATAAATTGTCTTAATGGATTCCAAAATATATTCCATTGTATTGTTCACAGGGTCTTCACCAAGTTCAAGGGCAAGTCTCTTGTGGCCCATGTCTTGAAGGGCTATAACTTCACTTTTAATTTCTTCTTGAGATAATTTTTTTCTTCTAATTGATTTATTTTTTGCATGGTAAGGGCAATAAACACAACCATTAATACAATAGTTTGAAAGATAAAGGGGGGCAAACAAAACAATCCTGTTGCCGTAGTGGTCTTCCTTAATTTTCTTTGCAAGCTTATAAATTTCTTCTTGGTAAGACTTGTCTTCAGCAAGTAGAAGTAAAGCCGCCTCTCTGTGGTTTAGTCCCTTTTCCTTCTTTGCCTTTTCAAGAACTTCATCTAAGAGGTCCTTATTATTCTTGTTTTTTTCTGCATATTCAAGAGTGTCTAAGATCTCTTGATGGTTTATAAATTCATCTGCAATTTTTGAATCTAGCTTGTACAATTTCTTCACTATTCCTTAATCCTTACTTATAATCTCCTCTAGATTTGGAAATCTTATATCCAATTTTCTCTAGTTTTTTCTCTAGTCCCATAAAGTCGTCAGAGTTTTGAACTTCTGTACCGATTTTATTGTCGTAAAGCTTATAATTTTTTCTAAGTTTCTCTGCCCCAACATTGGGCATTAAAACATTGGCCCCTGCCAAAATTCCCTTTTCTCGTCCAAATTCGTCAATACTTCCCAGGGCAGTTGTTGATGGCAAGAGAAGTTTCTCGTCAGCAATCCTTACAATGGATAAAATTTTAAGAACATCTTCTAACTTGCCGCCTTCAAAGTCCCTGAAAGGAGTGTCATGTTGGGGTATGAAGGGTCCAATTCCCACCATCTGAGGTCTTAATTTTAAAATAAATTTTAAATCCTCATATAAATTTTCAATCCTTTGATAAGGTGAACCCACCATCATGCCACAACCTGTTTGAAAGCCCAAGTCCTTTAATTTTAGAATGGAATCAATCCTGTTTTCAAACTTCATAGAGCTTGGATGAAGCCTTTGGTAGTGAGACTTGGAATAGGTTTCATGCCGCAATAGGTACCTGTCAGCCCCCATATTTTTCAAGGCCTCAAAGTCCTGAAAATCTCTTTCACCAAGAGAAAGTGTTATGGCAACATCAGGAAACTTTTCTTTGATATGATAAATAATTTCTTTTAAGTAATCAAGGCTATAAAAGTCATCTTCGCCACCCTGCATGACAATGGTTTTTATCCCCAGGCCCACTGAGTGGCTGGCAAGGTCCAAGATTTCTTCCTTAGACAACCTAAGCCTCTTGGTATTTTTGTTGGCCAACCTAAGACCACAATAGTAACAATTGTTTTTGCAATAAGTGGAAATTTCTATTAGGCCCCTAATGTAAATCTCTCGTCCAAAGTTTTTTACTGCTAGGTCTCTTGCAAAGGCATATAAATCTTCGGCTTCAACTTTATCCAAATTCATTAGGTGGGAAAAATCTTCAAAGCTAATCTCCTTGGTATTATAAAATTTTTCACATATCTTTAAAGTTTTCAACGGCCATCTTCCATTCATCTTACCCGAAAATAATTTTTTAACTACAATTACAGTATTATATTATATCAAATTTTGTTCATTTTAAAAAACATAATGAAATAAAAAATTTTTGCACTTAAGAATATCAAAAGATGCAAATAGGATAAAGAATTTCCATTTTATAATTCTTTTTTAGCCTACAATATAAATTTATATAAAAAAATGGACACAGTAAAGACTGCATCCATTTTTGAGAAAATGAAGATAATTTAGTAATTTTTAATTCTTCTTAGCCAAGGAATTTAAAATTTCTTGATAATCATTTGCTGCCAAGAAAATTTGAACATAGGCCCAGTGATTTTCTTTGACATCAGTGAAACTATTAAAGTCCTTAATAATCTTTTCTAAATCTTTTTTGTTAATAGAACGACCATCATAGTGGTTTAAAATTGTAACGGCTTCTGCCCTAGTAATAACACCATCTGGTTTAAAACTTCCATCTGGATAGCCAACAATGTGTCCATTACCATAAACTTGATTGATTGCATCTTCAAATTTGTGACCCTTGATATCTGCAAAAGGAGCGGTCTTGTTGTTCTTCTTATCAATGCCAGCTATAGCTCTAGCAAATTCTGCCCTAGTTATTGGCTCATTAGGTCTAAAGTTGCCATTCTCGTCTGCGAACATCAAGTTGTTTTTAACCATAGCATTTATGGCTGCATTATACCATCCATTAGGTGTGTCTTTGAAGTTAGGCTTGTCCTTATTGTTTAAGTCTAATCCAGCCAAGACTCCTATCATAGAAGCTGCTTCAGCACGACTTATCTTTCCCTCAGGACGGAAACTCTTGTCACCGTAGCCAAAAATATAGGCTCCATGTTTTGATTTAGGTTTTTCATTTGGAGCATTTTCTATTGCGCTTTCAGTAACTTCTACCATGTCACCATTTTCAAAATAAGTTTTCTCTGCAAACTTAACTAATACAATAGGTTTAATATATTTTGCCTTGTCTGGTAATTTAGTTATTACAATTTCATAACCACCATCCACAGCCTTAACAGAGTAGTCCTCTCTTGGAAGCTCTTGTTTTTTGTATTTAGGTGTAGCTGTTGAAGTTATATCTACTTCCTTCGAAGGTTTCATAGCATTAAAATCATCTACAGTTACATAGTTAAGCTTGAAGAAGAATTTTTCATTTTCTCCAATCTTTCCTGCATCTTTTAAAGTAGATTTAATTCTTATTTTATTGTCCTTAAGGGCAACATATTTTTTATTGTTATGTGGGTTTAACTTATCCCTATCTCCAGAAACCTCAAAGTTAACAAGGGCTTTTTTAGTATAATCTCTAAATAAGCCAGATTTTTTACCATCAACTTTTTTAAATGGCATTGCTTCAATTTCTGCCACTTCTTCTTCACTTATTGAATTAGAATCTTTTGCTAATAATTCTTTTGCCCTAGCTATAGAGTTTTTAATTTGAGATTTTACTTGATTGTCACCATATTCTATTGCTTCATTATCAAGAACTTTATCGTCCATTGTATCTAAATAGACTTTCAATTCTTCCTTGGCCTTTTTAACCCTTGCTGCAAACTTCTCATTTGCATTTTGATCTTCGCCACCTGTACCTGGTCTTTGACTTTCTTCTATCTCTTTATTGGTCTTGTCAGACTTTAAGGCTATTTGCGTATAATTTTTAACTGAACTTGCATAGGCTTGTCCTGGTACTGAACCTAGAATTAAAGAAAAGCCTAAAAGGCAAGAAACAAAACCTAGTGACAACTTACTCATTCCATTATGAGGTTTTTCATTTATTTTTTTCATTTTTCCTCCTTAAATAATAAGAGAAACGCGCTTACAAAAATTAGTAAAAATCTATAAGTTTTTCCTACTTATATAAGACAAAGAAGTTTGTAAATAAAAACTTTCTAGTATTTCTACATATACTTAAATCATAGTATTTGTCACTTGATTTTGTTTATTATTTTATCTTTCTTTTTTTAATAATCCTTCTTCATTAAAATATTTTTAATTTTATTGCGATTGGATAAATGTTTTTCTTTAATATATCCTCGCTTTATCTGTCTTTTTAGATATCCTTATCTTTTAAGAATATTTTTTTATTTTTCTACTTCTAATAATTTTTTTACTTCTTCCATATCTACATGGTCAAGTGAAGCTACTGACCACTTTGGCAAATAATCCTTATCTATTACCCTTGACCTAATGCCCTCTTTCATGTCTCCAGTTTTTACTGCATAGTTTAAAATTTTTAGGTCAAGGTCCACAGTTTCATGGTAGGTCAAATTTTTACATAAAAAATATTTTTCAAATTGAAGCTTAAGCATAAACTGTGACCTGGACTTTAAGTCACAATAGATTTCTCTTGCAAATTCATCTTCAAGGTTTTCTTCTAAGGCCTTATAAATTTCTTCTAGGCTGTCCTTATTAAAATATTTTTCGATTTTGTCAAAATTTTTATCTACAAAAGTTTCTTTTAAGGGCAAATTATATTTCTCGCCATAGATTTTTAATTTTTCAATTAATTCTTCTCCCTCATAAATTTCTGAAAACTCAAAAAGTTTTTCAATTAATTTTTCATAATCCTCTGAATTTATATAGACATGGGCAAAATCATATTTAATTAAATCTGAAGCTTCAAGGCTTCTGCCGAGAAGGCCCACATAATGACCCAAGGCCCTTGGGAGTTTAGAGATAAATTTTCCCACACCAACATCTGGCACAAAGCCGAGACCAGTTTCTGGCATAGCCCAGTTTACAGTCTCATGGCAAATTATATAGTCGGAGTTTATGCTGAGGCCGAGACCGCCGCCCATGACTATGCCCCTCCAATTGCTTATTATTGGTTTTTTGTAGGAGGCAATGTACTTGTCTAGCTCAAATTCCGTAGCGAAAAACTCATCTTTTTTCTGGCAAGAATCATTATTAATATAGTTATTGTAAAGGTCCTTTAAATCTCCGCCAGCACAAAAGGCCTTTTCACTTAAGCTGTCAAATAAAACTGCCCTAATCTTATCATCATCTTCCCATTTTTCTAAGATTTCTCTAATTTTTATTATCATTTCAAAATTTAGGGCATTTAATTTTTCAGGTCTGTTAAAATAAATCACACCCAGCTTATTTATAACTTTTGAAATAACTAATTCCTTCATTTCATCACCATCTTTTCTTATAAGTATTTTATACCCAAAGAAGGAAGAATAACAAAAAAATAGATCTCAAAGCTGTGAAATCTATTTTTCAAAATTTTATTTTTTATTTTGTGACATATCTACAATTAAATTTGTCACGCTTTCGAAGTCAAAGGCAGATGAATTTATTAAGAGGTCGTAACTTGCTCTGTTGCCCCAAACTTTTCCAGTGTTTCTGCCGTAATGGTTGGCCCTTCTGTTGTTTTCTCTTTCAAGCTTTAGCTGGAGCTTGTCTTCCTTTACCTTGTAAGTATTTAAAATTCTCTCTTCCTTAAATTCTTGAGACGCATAAATAAATACAGATAACTTTGGGAAATCTTCCAAGACAAAATCTCCGCACTTGCCAAAGATTATTGCCTTTTTATTTTTTGCAATTTCTCTTATAGTCCTTGAGTCCAAGAGAAAGGCTGCATCATTTGTTGCAATGTCCTCTTGGGAGTAGGAATAATTTTGCCTATATAAGTCGTAAATAGTTCCCTGCAAGAAGGAATCGTCTTTCTTTATCTCATCAGGTTTTACCTTTCCTTCAAGGCTCATGAGTTCAATTAACTTTTCGTCGTATAGTTCATAGTTTAATTTTTCGGCAACTTTTTTTGCAATTTCGTTAGCACCGCTGCCATACTCTCCGTCAATGGTAATTATCTTCTTACCAGCCTTTTGGAAAATTTTTTCAAATAGTGACATATCTTCACCTCTCAAAGATTGTATATCATAAATGTGAAATCTATTTTAATTAATATAAAATTCTTGTGAAAAATTTTAGCGCCCTTCCAATTTTTTCTGCAAATAAACTTCTATTGGCAGTTGGGCAATAAGTGTGGCAAGAAAAATAATTATGCCACCAATAATTTCTCTCTCACTCATGCTTTGTGAAAGAATGAGCCAGCCAAAGACTGCTCCAAAAACTGATTCAAGGGAGGAGATCATAGAGGCAACAACTGGGTCCAGTTCCTTTAGTGCCATTAGCTGAATTGTAAATCCAACGCCTGATGACAAGATCCCCACATACAAAATAGCTAGGTAGGACTTTAAAATTGCACTCATATCTATTCCCTCAAAAATAAGAGCAGCTATTAGGGAGAAAAATCCACAAACTGCAAATTGAATTAAGGAAACTAAAACTGCATTAGTGTCCTTGGAAAACTCTGATAGCATTAAAATGTGAATGGCAAAAACAATTGAACCAAAAATTGTAATCAAATCGCCAATATTCATGCTAAGGCTTCCCTTTACTGACATGAGATAAGTTCCAATCATGGCAAGAACTATACACAATTGAAGTTTTTTATTTATTTTCTTTCCATAAAAGAGTCCAATTATTGGAATGAATACAATGTATAGGGCTGTGAGAAAACTTGCCTTGCCTGCAGTTGTATAGACTAGGCCAATTTGTTGAAAGTTAATTCCAAAAGTAAAGACAAGACCACAAAGAACTCCACCCCTTATGGTTCTCTTCATGTCAAATTTTTGCTCTCTATAGGATTTTGATGTTTTGTTAAAAAATACATAGGTTAGGTGCAAAAAAATTATAGCAACAAGAGACCTAGCTGCTGTAAAGGTAAAAGGCCCTATATGTTTCATGCCCTGAGCCTGTGCCACAAAGGCAAGTCCCCAAATTATTGATGTGATAAATAACATTATTGAAGCTTTTAATTCTTTACCCATTAAAACACCACCCAAAAAAACACCAATCCAGCGTTATCAACTAAATTGATGCTATTATTTTATAATTTAATAATATCATAATTTATCCCGAAAAAACAGTGATGTATTAAGTATATTTTCCTCTTATCTTTAATTATTTAGATTAGACCTTTTGCAAATCTCATGTATAATTAAGGTAGAGGTGAAATATGATTAAATTTAATTTGTATAAAGAAGGGGGACTCAAAGTCCACTTTGTAAAAAAAGATGGGGAACGTCCATTAGAGATTAAGGAATATCTTGAAAAGAAAAAATTTTCTTATAAATTTAAGGAAAGTTTATATCTTCCTAGTTTTCTTGAAGAATCAGAAATTTTTATGGGTCTAGGAGAAGATGAACTTGACCTTGAAGATGTGAGAAATCTTTTCTTTGAACTTGGAAATATTTTAAGAGACAATGAAGAACATGAAGTTGAAATTAAAATGCCAGACCTTTCTATGTGCAACAGAAAAACTATTATGGCAGCCTATGAAGGCCTTCGCCAAGGTGAATATGAGTTCACTAAAAAAACTGATGTCAAAGAAAGAAAGGCTGACTTTGAACTTACAGTGAACTACTCTTCCTTTAAGGGACCTGAAGAAAAACTTCGTGCCGGCCTAGAGAAAATGGAAAATATTATGGATGGAGTTTTCCTTGCAAGAGACCTTGTAAATGAAAGGGCCAATGTAATTTATCCAGAAAGCCTTGCTAATATTGCAGTTGAAAAATTAGAAAAGCTTGGTGTAAAGGTAAGGGTTTATGAAGAAGATGAAATAAAAAAAATTGGCATGAAGGCCTTTTTAAGAGTGGCAGCAGGTGCTACTAACCGTCCAAGACTTATTGTAATGGAATATAAAAATGCTGAGGCAGAAAAAATTGCCCTAGTTGGCAAGGGACTAACTTACGATTCTGGTGGCTACAACATAAAATCTCCAGCTGGCATGAACTACATGCACTGCGACATGGGTGGTGCAGGCACAGTTATTGGGACAATATATGCCCTTGCAAAGAACAAGGCCAAGGTAAATGTAGTGGGAGTAGTTGCTGCTTGCGAAAATATGATTTCAGGCACATCCTACAAGTCTGGCGATGTAATTGACTCCATGAAGGGACTTACTATTGAAGTGGCAAACACTGACGCTGAAGGAAGAATAACCCTTGCCGATGCAGTTCACTATGCAACAAATGATTTAGGAGCAGAAAAAATTATTGACCTTGCAACACTTACTGGCGCCGTAACAATTGCCCTTGGAGAAGTTTACACAGGTGCAGTTACAAATAATGAAGACTTCTACAAGGAAGTCCTTGAAGCTGGAAAATTATCTGGAGAAAAAATTTGGGCCTTCCCTTATGATGAAGACTACAAAAAATTAAACAAGTCAGAAGTTGCAGACATCAAAAACACTTCAGGTAGAGATGCAGGCTCTGTTACAGCAGGACTATTTGTTGGCGAATTTGTAAAAGAAGGCACGCCTTGGGTTCATCTTGACATAGCAGCAACAGCCTACAGAAATAAAAAATCAGGCTATCTTCCAAAGAATGCAACTGGAGTTCATGTTAAGACTTTAAATAACCTATTAGACCCAACAGATTGCTAAAAATTAACCACAACCACTGGCTAAGGCTAGTGGTTGTTTTCAATTAAAAAACTCACCTTATTTCTAAGATGAGTTCTCATATATCTTCTATATTTATTTCACCGTGCAAGCTATAAATTTCCGGACCATTATCTTCTGATTTGCCCATATTTTCCCTTATAGAATAAGTAAGATAAAAGCTAAAGCCTTCTATACCTTTATAATCTTTAGCCAATTCAAAATCTTCTGAGAGAATTTGATATTCATAAAATTCTCTAATATTAGCATCTTCCAATAATTTAAAATTAATTTCATAATCTTTAGGGCCTTTGAATTTTATTTTATCATCTTTATCTAACAATAATGTGAAAGAAAACTGGCTATTCAATTTTCTTCCATGAAAGTCGTTATCTTTACTAATGATTACATCTCTATAAAGGTCATTGGAATTTTTATTGATAATATTTGCTTTTACTTCTTCACTCATAACATTGGAATTATTCTTATCATCTATTTTTTCATTATTAGTTTTATTTCTAAAGTATATTAACAATGATAAAGATAAAATAATTATCAAAGCTATTCCTACTTTTTTTTGCATCAATAATACCTCCATATAAAATATCCATGTATTTTACTGTGTTATCTAATTAAATTATACAAAACTCTTTTTTCTTGTCAAATTTATTGTTTATAAAAAGACTCTGCCAGGTAAGGGTCCTGACAGAGTCTTTAAAAATTTAAGCTTGTTTGCAATAAAAAATCTGCTAGAGATTTGTGGTGACCCCATAAAGTTGGACCTAATACCAGGACTAGTAGTTTGCTAGCTCTGGTATTATTTTATTACTTTCCACCCCTAGGGGTGGAATTTTTATGCAGCATTCTTTTCTCTATATTCTATTGGACTTAAATATCCTAATTTTTCTTTTATTCTTTCTTTATTGTAATATTCCATATATTCTTCTATTGTTTCTTTTAATTCTTCATATGAGTAGAATTTTTTGCCATAATATATTTCTTGTTTTAATATCCCAAAGAAGTTTTCCATTGGTGAGTTATCTAGACAATTT
>NZ_HE978567.1:415825-542790 GCF_000311825.1 Peptoniphilus grossensis ph5
TTTCTCTCTAACAGATTTATTTTTTTATAGGAATACTCCGCCGTATGCAACAAATAGTGGTGCAAATACAAGGGATACAACAGTAATAAGTTTAATTAGAATATTAAGAGAAGGTCCTGATGTATCTTTGAATGGGTCACCAACAGTATCTCCAGTTACAGCTGCCTTGTGAGCTTCTGAACCTTTACCACCGTGTGCTCCACCTTCAATGTATTTCTTTGCATTGTCCCAAGCTCCACCAGCGTTTGACATGAAGATTGCCATTAGTACGCCTGTTATAAGAGCTCCTGCTTGAAGTCCGCCTAGGGCTTCTGTTCCAAGTAGTATTCCTACTAGTACTGGAACTATTACTGCTATAAGTCCTGGTACGATCATTTGCTTTAGTGCTGCTCCTGTTGAGATGTCTACACATCTTGCATAGTCAGGAGTTCCTGTGCCTTCCATGATGCCAGGTATTTCTTTAAATTGTCTTCTTACTTCGTCGATCATTTCTGATGCTGCATTACCTACTGCTGACATTGTTAGTGCAGAGAAGGCAAATGGTAGCATACCACCGATAAATGTTGCAGCTATAACTTCTGGCTTAGAAATATCAATTCCACTTAGTCCAGTTGCGTTGATATAAGAAACGAAAAGTGCAAGGGCAGTAAGTGCTGCTGAACCTATTGCAAATCCCTTTCCTATTGCTGCTGTTGTATTACCAACAGAGTCAAGTGAGTCTGTGATTTCACGAACGTCTTCTGGTAGGTCGCACATTTCTGCAATACCACCAGCGTTATCAGCGATTGGTCCGTAAGCATCTACGGCAATTGTCATACCAGTTGTTGAAAGCATACCAACAGCTGCTAGTGAAATTCCGTAAAGTCCAATAACTGGATCTGCGCTTCCGCCAGCTCCAAGGAAGGATGCTATAATTCCAATAGCGATAACAATAATTGGTCCAACTGTTGACATCATACCAACAGAAAGTCCAGCAATAATATTTGTAGAAGCTCCAGTTTCTGATTCTGCGCCAATTCTCTTTACTGGTGCATAGTCATCAGCTGTGTAATATTCTGTGAATTTAGAAATAATTAGACCAACTGCAATACCAATAATTACTGGTGCAAAAGGTGCAAAGCTTCCGAAAATTACATTTGATAAAATAGCTGAAGCAATCATAGTAACAGCTGCTGCTACATATTCTCCTGCGTTAAGAGCCTTTTGTGGGTTCTTGTCTCCCTTTACAAAGAAGGCAGCTACAATTGATGCTAAGATACCAACTGTTGCAACAAGAAGACCAAATTTAACTCCATCTTCTCCATAAGCTACTACTCCAAGAGTGATAACTGATAGAAGAGCTCCTACATAAGATTCAAATAAGTCAGCGCCCATTCCAGCTACGTCCCCAACGTTATCTCCTACGTTATCAGCGATAACTGCAGGGTTTCTTGGGTCATCTTCTGGGATACCAGCTTCAACCTTACCTACAAGGTCAGCTCCAACGTCTGCTGCCTTAGTGTAGATACCTCCACCTACTCTTGCGAAAAGTGCAATAGAAGATGCTCCAAGTGAAAATCCTGTAATAATTTCAGTTTGTCCATCTGTAAAGAAGTATGCGCAAGTAATACCAATGATTCCTAGACCAACAACGCACATTCCCATTACAACTCCACCTGAAAAGGCTACGTCAAGTGCTTTACCTAGTCCACCCTTCCATGCTGCGTTAGTTGTTCTAACATTTGCCTTTGTGGCAACTTTCATACCAACATAACCAGCAGCTACTGAAAAGATAGCTCCAACAACGAAACAAATAGCAGTTGGGATTGATTTAAGTCCTACTGCCAAGATAATTGCAAGTACAATGACAAAAACAACAAGAGCCTTATATTCCCTTGTTAAAAATGCCATAGCTCCTTCTGAAATGTAAGAAGAAATTTCCTTCATTCTTTCATTTCCGGCATCTTGTTTTGACACGAAGCTTGCCTTATAAAAAGCAAATAATAGTGCCAAAACGCCGACTATAGGAGCTAAATATAAAGTATTCATTATAATCCTCCTTAAATTTTAATTGCAATGTATTTATAAAAGACTCGCCAACAAAAATACAATTGCAATAAAGACCACTATAGGAAGTAGAAAAAATATCATTTCTATTTTCTTCCTAATTTTAATTAAATTGCAGCTAAAATAATAAGTGCAAGTGCAAAAACGATGCTTGAAATCATTACAATTTTATTTTGGATGTCTTTTTTACTAGAACCTTTATGTGAGCCCCACATAGTAGTTTCTTCACCTTGAAGAGTTCCAAGACCAGCTTGATCTGATTCCATTTGTGCTACTACAGCTATTATAATAATGCTTGTAATAATAATTATAATAGATAATAAAGTTTGCAAACAACTACCTCCCTTAAATTTCTATAACATATAAATTCTAACACAGCAAGCCATTCTTATCAACGAATTTATACGATTTTTGACGATTTTTGGCAATTTTTTAAGAGCTTAGCTCATTTTTTAAAGAATTTTCAATTAAATCTTCCCTATCTTGCATGGCAAGAAGAGTTTTTTCTATTAATTCATCAAGTTCCCATCCTAAATTTTCTGCTCCTCTTTTAATGACATCGCGAGAGCAACCTTCAGCAAATTTTTTATCCTTGAATTTTTTCTTCACACTTTTTAAATTCATGTCCTTGGTGCTCTTAGAGGGTCTCATGAGAGATGCAGCGTAGATTAAACCTGTAAGCTCATCTACTGCAAAGAGGACCTTTTCCATAAAAAGCTCTGGCTCAACACTTGAACATAGTCCGTGACCGTGAGATAAAATTGCGTGGACTAATTCATCACTTCCACCTGCGCCCTTTAAAATCTCCGGCGTGTTTTTTAAATGCTCTTCAGGATATTTTTCATAATCAACATCGTGAAGGAGGCCTGCCATCTTCCAAAAGTCCACATTGTCCTTGTCAAATTCCTCTGCAAAATATCCCATTACACTTTCAAGAGTTAAGGCATGTCTTATGTGAAATTCTTCCTTGTTGTATTCCTTTAAAAGTTTTAGGCCATCTTCTCTACTTATTCCACTATTCATATCGCCACTTCCTTTTTACCTATATTATCACAATAATTTTTGAATTTCACTTTTTTCTACTTGTGTTATAATGAATATAAGAATGCAATGATTACGGAGGTTTTTTATGAAAAAAAATGTTGGCATAATGGGATTTGGAAGAATTGGCAGAGATGCTCTTAGAATTTGGGCTCTAAGAGATGATTGTAACTTCGAAGTTACTCATGTAGCCGTTAGAAATTTAGAAAAAACTTTAAAGGAAAGAACTCACCTATTTAAATTTGATTCTATTTATAGAAGATTCCCTGGTGAAATTGAATTTACTGATGACGGAATGATTATAAATGGAAAGAAAGTTACTTTTGTTGAATCAAAAACTCCTGACCAAATGAATTGGAAGGAACTTGGCGTTGATATTGTCATCGACTCTTCAGGTGCCTTCAAAGATGAAGACAAGGCTAGGGGTCATCTTACTAGCGGAGCAAAAAAAGTTGTCTTAACTTCTCCAGGCAAGGGCGACATGCTTACTGTTGTTATGGGAGTTAACGACGACAAGTATGATCCATCTGTCCACGACATTATTTCCAACGCATCATGTACTACAAACTGTCTTGCTCCAGTTACTAAAGTTATTTTAAAAAACTTTGGCATCAAGAAGGGACTTATGTCTACAGTTCACGCCTACACTAATGACCAAAATATTCACGATGGCGTTCACAAAAAGGACATGCGTCGTGCAAGAATGGGCGCTGAAAATATTATTCCTACTTCAACTGGTGCAGCTAAGGCTGTTGGAAAAGTTATTCCAGAAGTTGACGGAATTTTAACTGGCTTTGCCCTAAGAGTTCCTGTTCCAACTGGCTCTCTTGTTGATGTTACTTTTGAACTTGAAAAGGAAGCTACTGTTGAAGAAATCAATGCAGCAATGAAAAAGGCAGCTGAAAATGAATTAAAGGGCATCCTTGAATATTCTGAAGACGAACTTGTTTCATCTGACATCATAGGCAACACTCACTCTTCTATTTTCGATTCACTTCTTACAACAGTTAACGGAAAAATGGTTAAATTAATTTCTTGGTACGACAACGAATGGGGTTATACTGAAAGAGTTATTGATTTGACAGAAAAAATTGCAGAATCTCTATAATTTTTAAAAAGGCTTGCTGGAGCCAGCCTTTTATTTTAAAAGGAGCCAAAGTTTTTACACTCTGGCTCCTTTTTTTAGTCTTTAATAACTGTTCCATGATTTCTAGGATTATTTGTGTTTAAAATTTTTATGGTAATATTTTTTTCTTCAACGGGCTTTATGGCATCGCCTTGGTAGACCTGGGCCCCCTTATCTATTATTTCCTTTAGCTCCTTAAAATTTAGCTTGTCAATTGTCTTAGCGTTAGGGTCCTTATTGGGGTCTGATGTCATTATTCCATTTACATCAGTCCAGTTTTCGTAGACCTTGGAATCCAGTGCGTAGGCTATAAGGCTTCCTGTGTAGTCGCTACCGCCCCTTGTGAAAGTTACAATGTCGCCATTGTTGTCGCTGCCATAAAAGCCTGGCACCACTGCCTTTTGGTTGTCGCCAATGTGGATTCTTATTGCCTCTCTTGATTTTTTTAAATCAACTTGTCCTTCCTCGTCAAAAATTATTATGTCCTTGGCATCTATGAAGTCGTAATCTAAATATTTTGACAAAAGTTTTGCATTTAAAAACTCGCCCCTGCTGACAATGAAGTCCTTGTTATTTGAATTTTTTATCTGATCAAAGACAAATTTTAATTCCTCATCCCAAAATTCTTCAAGCTTTAAGTCCTCTGCAATTTCAGAAAATCTTTTTTCAATTTTTTCCAGTTGGATGTCCCTATAGGCTCTTTGGGCAGCTAGCTCTTCTTCAAGAGACTTTATAATTTTTTCAAGGTCCTCAATTTTTGAATTTTTATCAGATAGAGAAATTAATTCGTCTGTTACCTTTGTGTCTTCTTTAAATCTTCTTCCTGGTGCAGAAACTACAATTACATCTCTGTCTTCTTTTGAGAAAATAATTTTTTTCACCTTGGCAAATTGTCCCGCGTCCTTTAAGGAGCTGCCGCCAAATTTTGAAACAGACTTGCCTTCTATTGTTTCAATGGCAAAAGGTGTCTCTTGATATACGCAATAGTTTAGCCAGTTGGAGAAGAACAAGTTTCCTGCAGACCTCCACCTGATTTTTATTTCCTTCTTAGGGTCATTGTCCTCATAATAATTTTGTGGTGGGGCAATTTTCTTGCCCTGAGAAATATCTCTAATGTATTCACTGTGTAGGGTGTCCTTATCATATTCCCAGTGGCCAAAGTTAAATACAAAGCGGTTGTCCTTTGTAGTGGCAAGGGAAACTCCAGTGTCAGGTCTTGCTGCAAGGACTTCTAAGTCTTCTATGTCCTCTAAATCTTCTGCCTTAACATAAGTGTGCCTTGATGTAGGAACTAAAAATGTGTCGTCAAAACCCTTGACGATTTTATTGTCCTTTAGCTTGTCAAATTCAAAGACGCCAAATATTTTTCCATCAGCCACCTTGTGGTCAATCTTGTAATAGTGATAGAGGGCTGCTTGAGCTGACCAGCATATAAACATTGTGGAGTAGACATTTTCCTTGGCAAATTCAAAAATTGTCTTTAATTCCTCCCAATACTTTATTTTTTCATAGGCAATAGTTTCAATTGGTGCTCCAGTTATTATCATTGCGTCATACTTCTTGTGCTTAATGTCCTCATAGGTTTTGTAGAAGGCCCTTAGTCTTTTCAAATCGCTATTTGCTGGATTGTAGGACTCCATTCTCACAAGGTCAATATTTATTTGAAGGGCTGTGTTAGATAACATTCTCAAAAGTTGAAGCTCTGTCTCTTCTTTTTTAGGCATTAAATTTACAATGGCAATGCTAAGGGGTCTTATGTCCTGCTCCTTGGCAGATGAATCTCTCATTGTAAAAATATTTTCTCTCTCTAAAACTTCTTCAACTATTAAATCTTTAGGTATTATTAAGGGCATTTTTTATTCCTCTCCTCTATAAAATTTGTACTTGTGAGTAAATTTAAATTTTTAGGTGTCTTTATAAAATAAAAAAAAGCTCCCGTCCCATAAGGACGAAAGCTTCGTGTTACCACCTTAATTCTCCCTTATCTCGCAATAAGGGACTCTTCAAGTACTAGCATACTCTATCGCTATAACGGGCGATCCCGTACTCATCTAAATATCGACAAGCACTCGAGAAAGACCATGTTCACTTATTTTTCTTCTACTTCTTTCACCAAACGAAGCTCTCTGTAATCAGTCCAACAAGTTACTCTTCTCTCTGTTGAGTTTAAATTTTATACTATGATAGCATCTAATATTATTTATGTCAAATAATTTGTTTCACTTTTGCTTTTAAAATTTTTGAGACCAAGAACTTCTTATAAAAAGTCAAAAAAAGAGAGACCGCAGTCTCTCTTAATAGTATAGTTAGATTTTTTTCTTTAAGCTTCCTTTTTAATTACATCAATTATAGAACCATCTCTGTATTCTACAACGGCAACTACTTCGTCAGAGAACTTAATTTCTTCAGGTTTACCTGTAAGTTTTTCTGCCATTTGTTGCAATTCTTTGATGTCTTTAATTTCAAGTCCAGCTTCTTCAAATTTTTCGATTAAATCTTTTCTCTTTGGATTAACAGCAATGCCGTAGTCTGTACATACTACATCAACAGATTCGCCTGGTGTACAAACTGTTGTAACCTTATCCATGATAATTGGATTTCTTGACCTTACAAGTGGTGCAAGGATAAGTGACATCTTTGCTCCAGGTGCAGTGTCTTGGTGTCCACCAACTGCTTGGTTGATTACTCCATCAGACCTTGTCATTACATTGACATTGAAGTCTGTGTCGATTTCTAATGCGCCAAGTAGTACGAAGTCAAGAGTGTTAACTGCAGGAGTTGGGTTGTTTGGATTTGCATAAGATGATGCTGTTTGTTCAAAGTGCTTTGGATTTTCACGAATTGATCTTACTGCATCAAGGTCAAAGGATTGTGTATCGTAAATACCATCAATTAAACCTTCTTCAAGCATTGTTACCATATATCCAGTGATTCCACCAAGTGCCATTGATGCCTTAATCTTGTCCTTCTTCATTTCTTCACGAAGGATTTTTGCAACTGCAAGTGTTGAACCTGCAGCTCCAGTTTGGAATCTAAAGCCATCTTTATAAAGTCCAGATGCCTTAATTGCCTTTACAGCATTATTTGCAATTAATAAATCTCTTGGGTTGTCGTTAAATCTAATTGAGCCAGAAACAATTCCCTTTGGATCTCCAATTGCGTCAACTTCAACTACATAATCAACATACATCATGCCTATTGATGCAGGAATGTTAGGGAAAGGTACAAGATTATCTGTGATTGCAATTACGCAGTCAGCATACTGTGCATCAACAATGGCATAGCCTAGTGAGCCACAAGCAGCTTTTCCCTCTCTACCATTCATGTTGCCATATTCATCACAAGATGGTGCAGCTAAAAATGCTACATCAATGTGAAGTTCGCCATCTTCAATTGCTCTTGCACGACCACCATGAGAACGAATTATACATGGTTTTTTAAGGATTCCTTGTGAGATTTTTTCTCCAAGTTCTCCCCTAAGTCCTGATGATTGAATGCCAGTGATTACACCTTTCTCAATTAGCGGAATTAGTTTGTCGTGGCAAGGTGATAGTGATGATGGAGCAAGAGTTAAGTCCTTAATGCCCATATCAGCTATAACTTGCATAACCATATTTACAACATAGTCACCATTTCTTAGGTGGTGGTGGAAGGAAATTGTCATTCCATCTTTAAGTCCACTTTTCTTTACGGCTTCTTCAATAGAGCCTAAAAGTTTACTTTCATCTCTTCTTCCATATCTAATTTTGGGAGAAGCCTTTCTATCAGTTCTAAGATATTTGCCTTCGCCTTTAAAAGGAACAAGTTCGCCAATGCCTTCAAGGTATTCAGGGATATCTCTTCCTACTGCATTTTTATTATAGTTCATCAATATCCTCCTTCTTTAGCACTCCACTTGCTACTGCAAGGTCAAGAACTCTTTGTGCTCCAGCAATAACTGGATAGTCAACCATTTTTCCGTCAACTGTAATAACTCCAGAGCCCTTTCTTTCAGCTTCCTTTGAACCAGCTATAATTCTTAGTGACTTAGTAATGTCCTTTTCAGTTGGTGTGTAAACTTCATTTACAACAGCAATTTGTTTAGGGTGAATAACAGACTTGCCATCAAAGCCAAGGTCCTTTATAAATTGAACTTCTTCTCTAAAGGCATCCATGTCGCTTAAGTTTGTGTTAACTGTATCGAAACAAGCAATACCTGCATTTCTTGCTGCAAGTACAATTTGACTTCTTGCTGCAAAAAGTTCCCAACCATGCTTAGACCTTTGTGTCTTTAGATTTGTAACATAGTCAGCAGCTCCAAGGGCAATACCCATCATTCTAGGTGATGCCTTTGCAATGTCAACTGCATTAATTACACCAGTTGGAGATTCAATGGCAGCCATCATAAGAGTTCTACCAAGACAACCCATTTCTTCTTCCACTTCTGTAATAATTTCGTCTACATCTTTTACATCTTGTGCAGTTTCTGATTTTGGTAATCTAATTACGTCTACTCCAGCTTTAACCACTGCCTTAATATCTTCGCGTCCAAAAGGTGTGTCAAGGGCATTTATTCTTACAACAACTTCAGTTTTTCCGTAGTCTAAAGTTTTAAGTGCATTGTAAACTAAAAATCTTGCCGCATCTTTTTGATTGATACTCGTTGCATCTTCAAGGTCGATCATAATTGAATCAGGGCCATAAATGTGAGCATCAGTGATGTTTGCAGGGTTGTTACCTGGAAGAAACATCATTGTTCTTCTTAATCTCTCTTTCAAAATATCAGCTCCAATTATATTCTGTACTTTCAGCTGCTCTAAAGCATGCTGCTTCTACTCTTGCTTTAATAGTGTAGTCCAAGGCTCCCTTGTCTACTGCTGTAACTTTTGCGTTTTCTACCTTTAATTCTTCTAAAGTTTCTCTAATAACTTTTTCAATTTGTTTGCCAAATTGTTTTTTCACTGAACTTTCTAGTTCAATGGAAATGCCTTCGCCGTTGTCAACTGTTATTAAAATATCATTTGACTCAAGAGTTCCAGCCATTGCTTCTTTTTTTAGTTTCAAAAATATCCCTCCTACTACATGAGCGTTCCAAAGAGTATTGATCCTATAACAAGTATTATTCCTCCACCAAGTCTTGATGAAAGTTGTGCATAAGAAATTAAATCCATTCTGTCAGCTGCTCCAAGAACTGCCAAGTCACCAGATCCACCTCTGTTTGCCATACAAAGTCCTGCAGTAACAGCAGAGTCAACAAAGAAGAATCCTACAAGGTGTCCAACAAGTCCTGAACCAATAACAGCGCCAACAACAATTAAAAATGACATAACAACATTTCCAAAAGTGATAGCGTCTCTTAGTTCAACTAAGTCAGTTTCAACACCAACCCCAACCATAATTAAGATTACAATGTTTTTTGTAAAGAAAGATTGAACTTCCTTAGCAGCTTGTCTAAGTGGTCCAGGAACAATTCCAAGTCCATTAGCAAGAGCAACAATAATAATCATAAAGGCAAAGGGATGAATTGGCACTGAAGGAACTAGTGGATCCCAAACTTTATCAGCTACAAGTCTACCTAATTGATAGAAAGTAAGAGCCATTAAAATTGCTCCAGCGTAGTCCTTTAATTGTGTTGTGAATTTTTCTTCATTTTGTTCAATTTCAGGAGCTGATCTCATAAGAGTTTTCTTATCTCCTGTAAGGCCTGGCTTACTGTTACCAATCTTATTTAAAATACCACCAGCAATAATAGCGAAGATATTTGCAATTGTAAGAATTGAAATAGCAAAACCATAGTAGTTTGCAGCGGCATCTCCAGTAACTCTTTCATAAATTTGACTTAGAGGAACTGCACCGGCACCGTTACCTCCACCCATTACAGGAAGAACGTATTTTTAAACAGTTTCAGATGGAGAAACTCCAAAGAAAAGTCCCCCAATAATACCAAGAATGGCAGCACCTAAAACTCCACCAAGGATTGCTGGAATATATCCTGCAAAAGACTTGATCATAAGATCTCTATTAAGTCCTAGAAGTGAACCAGAGATAAGCATTATGATAAAGAAGTTTAATAGTCCCATAGGCTTTGAGTTAACAGATGAAATAAGTTCTACATATTCTTCTGGTATAACATTTAGATAAACTAAAACTGCTGTACCCAAGAAGGCAAGAACAAGTCCACCACCAACATAAGTGTTCCAGATTGGAATAATCTCTCCAATTTCATATAAAATAATACCTATTGCGAACATAAGGGCAACGCCGCCCGCTAAATCTTTTGACAAAACTCCCGTGTAAGTTGCTATGAAAACAATTATTGCTAAAACCAATAACATTGGAAGATTAAGTCCAAAATATTTTTTCTTCATCGAAAAACCTCCTTTACATTTACTTTTATAATACCCTAAAAACTCATTGTTACGCAATAAGATAAAGCCTATTTCTCGCAGTTTTCAGCAAATGTTATGTTGTAGGTCCAACAAAATTATTTTGTGGTAACGCTTTTAAAGTACTAATTAATTTTAAAAAAGCAAGACTATAGCTTGCTTTTCTTTAAATTTATTAGCTTAATTTATTGAATTATTTTTAATTTAAAAAAGAAAGGGTTCTATAATAAAAGGAGTCCTTAAAAATTAAATTATTTTAAAAATTTTTTTACCTCTTCTATAAAAACTTTAGTAGCTTGAGACTTGTATATGTCTGGGATTGTTAGAATTGCAGTGTACCAAATATTTTCTTCTGTCCCAGATAAATTAAAGCTGTCATAATTTTTATCTTGGCTAAAGATGTTTAAATAGTCCTTGGGTATTATAGTAATCCCCATTCCATTGGCAGCAAGTCTTTTTGCAGTTTCAAAGTTTTTTGTAGTAAAGACAACTTCTGGGTTTATTCCATAAGATTTTATCGTTCTATCTTGAACCTTTCTTATGCCCTTATTAATATCAAGAAGTATAAATTTTTCTCCTTCAAGATCTCTCAAATCAACATAACTTTTTCCATCTTTTACTTTTATTTTGTCTGAATTCATTAAATAACTCTTAGGAGTTACTAAAAGAAATTCGTCTTCCTTGAGGATTTCATAATTTATTTTCTCATTCATTTCCTTTTTATGAACATGAGTGAGTGCAAAATCAACATTTCCACCTAGTACCAAGTTTTCAAGTACTCTTGTGTTCTCTTCTCTAATAATAATTTCGATATTCGGATAATTTTTATTGAATTTTGGCAGAATGTTTGGAAGAATATTCATCCCCATATATCTTGCTATGCCTATAACTAGTCTCCCAGCCTTTAACTCATTTATATGAGTAATTTCAGACTTGAAGTCGCTGTAAATATCTAGTATTTCCTTTGCCATGAGATAATATTTTTCTCCTGCATAGGTTAATTTCATTCCCCTTGGCTCACGAATAAATAAATGTGTGCCCAATTCCCTTTCTATTCTTTGAAGGGCTTGACTAAGACTTGGTTGAGCAATAAAAAGCTCCTCTGCCGCCTTAGAAATTGACTGTGTATCAGCTATTGTTTTTATGTAAAGAAGTTCTCTTTCGTTCATATTATCCCCCTTTTCATTCTACCATTATTGAATTAAAAATTCCCGTTTAAAAATTTCTTTAAAACAAAAGGACTGTGCAATAAAATACACAATCCTTTTCCATAAAATATTATAAAATTAACCCTAAAATAAAATTGAAAAGCGTAGATGATATTACACTTATTGGTACAGCAATAAATAAAAGTCTTGAGAACATAGTCTCTCTTTCTTCTTCTTCTGAACATGATCCAAGAACTAAACTTCCCCCTGATGAGAATGGTGAAATTGCAGAACTTTGAGCTCCTATCACTATTGCTGTGAATAATATCAATGGGCTTATTCCAGTTTCTTGTGAAATAATAGGAACTATTGGGAATAAAGCTGGACAAACTACACCCAAAGTTGAAGAGAAGAAACTCATAATAGCTCCAATCAATGAAAAAGCTAGAGGAATTATCCATACCGGTAGATTTCCACTTGCCCAAGAAGCTAACAAGTCTATAGTGCCTGCTTTTATAGCAATACTAATTAACATTCCAACCCCACAAATCATAATTATAGTATTCCAAGGCACCTTAGAAATGGCTTCTTTTTCGTCTGCCATCTTTGTGAATAGTGCTATTAGTGAGAATATTATCGCTACTAATCCTACATCCATTTTTGAATTTATGTAAGATATTAATTCAGAATTTGGTAGTAATATATTTAGTATAGGGAAAGAAAGTAGTATGATTATCATGAATATCATTAACCATAAATTTAATCTTTGTTTTTCAGTAAATTTTTCTGGTTTAGTGAAGTTTTCTGAATTAATTTCACCCATTTTCTTTTTACCAATAACCATAAATAAGGATATTAAGAGAAGAGAAAATATAACACTAGAAATAAATATTACTATGCTTATACTAAATGAATCATTTAGCAAACCTGTTTCGTCTATTAATCCTCTAAAAATTACTCCACTGCCACTTGTCATAAAATTGGCTCCCGAAAGAGCTCCACAATTAACTGCTACAGCTCCAATAAGCTCATCCATCTTGGCTTCTTTGCATATTAAAAGAGTTATTGGCGCCATGAATGCCATAACTGTGAAAAATCCTGCCCCTAATGCCGCAATTATAGCGCTTGCAAAATATAAAGCAAAGGGCAACAATGCTGGAAATTTTCTGCATGAATATAACAAAAATCTTGCCGTTTTTTCAAGAGTTCCATTCAATAATGCAAAATTATAGAATAGTGAAACTGAAAATATTACAAACATAGTTGTTATTGGCCATCCGGCTATTATTTCTTTTGGTTTAAGTCCCATTATAAATGCTCCTATTATGTAACTAAAAGCCATTGCGACTAAACCTGTATTAATTTTTGTTTTATATCCTACTATTACAGCTACTAATATAGCTAAAACTATTAATAAACTAAGCATAATATCACCTTTATAAATTTAATAATCTCTTTTGATTATTCCTTGTCATAGTAAAAATATCTTCCTCTGAAATTCCATTCTCATATAAATATGTTATATATTCATTAAGTGCAATTTCCCAATTTGGATTTTCAACTTGACCGCCATCTGTTGATACTATAACATTTTTTGCTCCAACCTCTTTAATACATTCTAGATTAGAAGGTAAATTGCTTTTATACTTACCTCCACCCATATTTGATGCATAACACCTTTCTAAATAAACATCATAGTCTTTTACGATTTTTATTTGATCTTCTAACGTCATGTCAACAACCCACCACTCAGGATGAGTAACTACAATTTTATCTAGTCCTTGTTTCTTTGCTTCTTCAACGACAACAAAGCATTCTTCTGGTGAAACATGTGCTGTTGCCAATACAGCATCATGATCCTTTATTAATTTAAATACATCTTTTAGTTCTTCGATTACTTTTCCATCTCTTATCACATCAACAGCATTTGTTAAATCACCCTTCATTTTATATATGTGATTTCTTGCAGAAGCTGTTGGTAACCATATGACCTTGGCACCTAATTTCAAACCGCTTTCTACAGCCCAAGGATTTATTCCACCAATTTGCCTATTTAGTGTAACACTCCCAAGCATTGTAAAGTCATCGCTATCTTTATAAACGATTTCCTTGTACTTATTACAAAGATATGCTCTATCCACTGTAGTGCCCTGATGTGTTTTTATTACTATAGCTCTAGCCCCAACTTTTACAGCAGCATCTGTTAGCTCAAAGTCGTCGTACCTTCTTTTTCTCAAGTCTGGATTAGAGTGAACATGCATATCTATAACACCCTTCATAAAGTCCATATAATTCCTCCTTTGTTACATAATATACTTTCATAAGAAACTATTAAAATATGTATTTTCAATAGTTCATATAAAATTATCCTATACATATAAATATTTTTAGCCTGCTCTCATAATTTATAGAGACTTGTCTAAAAATTCTTTTACCTTTTCTATAAATTCAATGTAATTTACTTTTACGTAATCTTTTTTATTATAACTTGATATTAAATCGCCTGTTATAAATCCATTTTCTATAGTGACTCTAACAGCTTTCTTTAATTTTACACCAAATTCTTCTAATTCTTTATTTCCATCAAGTTGGCCCCTCTTTTCAATGCCAGACGCCCAAGTAAATATTAGTGCAACTGAATTTGTTGAAGTGATCTCACCCTCTTGATATCTTCTGTAGTGATCAGTTACTGTTCCATGTGCTGCTTCATATAGATAAGTTCCGTTTCCAATTATCGAAGATTCCATCAGTGATAGTGATCCATAAACCGCAGAAATCATATCACTCATTACATCGCCGTCATAATTTTTTAGAGCCCAAAGAATGTTGCCCTTTGATTTCATTATTTGTGCTATGGCATTATCGATTAAGTAATAATTGTAAACTAATCCATTCTTTTCGAATTCTTTTCTATATTCTTCAAAAGTTTCGTTAAATATTTCTTTAAAAACAGAATCATAACCTGGAACTACTGTGTCCTTAGTTGAAAAAATTAAATTCATCTTTTTTTCAAGTGCATATTTAAAACACTCATGTGCAAAATATTTTATTGACTCAACTTTGTTATATTGAGTTAAAAATATTGCATCGTAATCTGGTTTATATGAATATTTATTTTCTCCATTAATTGAAACATTTAATTCTTCGCCTTTTTTTAGGCTAAAAGATTTTGAAACATAAATATCTCCAAAGGAATGCCTTGCTATTGCTATTGGTTCCTTCCATGTTGGGATTAAAATGTCCAAACAATCAAAGGTAATAGGTTCTCTAAACATTACTCCGTCAAGATATGCTCTTATTGTAGCATTTGGCGATGGATAGATTTTTTTTAGGTCAAATTCCTTTACTCTGTCTTCGTTGGCTGTGATAGTAGCACACTTAACGCCTACCTTGTGTTTTCCTACAGCCTTTGCAGAATCAAGCGTAATCTCGTCATCAGTGTCATTTCTATTTTCCATTGATAAATCATAGTAATCAAGATTTAAATCAATGTAAGGTTCAAGTAATTCTTTTTTTATGTCTTTCCAGATGACCCTAGTCATCTCATCTCCATCCATTTCAACTATTGGATTTTTCATTTTAATTTTTTCCAAAATATTCACCTCTTGTAAAAATTCTATCAAAACACCCCTTATAAAACTAATATTAAAAAACAAGTGTAGGTATAGAGTATGCCTATATGTATTTTTATTCCTTTGTAAATTTTCCTTCTTCATCAAATACTACAAGTTATTCCATTTCTATTTTAGGTTGTTATTTTCTTGAAAATATTTTTCTCTTTTTTATATTTATTAGCTTATTTTGTGGCATAAGTTTCTCAAATCACTTATACTAATATCAAGGTTTTAAGTGATTATTTTCTATTAATGCCCTTGAGTCTGGTAAAAATATTTATTTATATAAGTCAAATTTTAAGGAGAATTTAATGAAAAAATTTTGTAAAATCTTTTCTGTAATTTTGTTGTCTACAAGTCTTTTGATTCCAAGTTCAGTCCTGGCATCTGAAAGAAATGATAAAATTGATGCTTTAAAAAGTTCTGGCGTGGTGAAGGGTTATCCTGACGGAAGTCTTGGTCTAGAGAAAAACATTACTCGTGCAGAAATTGCTGTTGTCCTTACGCAAATAAAGGACGTAAATGCCAAGGCTAGTGGCAAGCAAGTTTTTAAGGACCTAGACATGGATCATTGGGCTAGGTCCTATGTTGAAGCTGCCTGTCAAATAAAAAATCCACAAGGCATTCCTGCCCTTGCTGGCTATCCCGATGGAAGTTTTAAAGCTTCTAATAATATTACCTATGCTGAAATTTTAAAAATTTTAGTTGCTGCTAACAAAGCTGACTTGACTAAGTCTGATGTGGATAAGGCAACATGGCCATCTTCCTGGATAAATTGGGCAAATTCCATGGGAATTATTGGACCAAATAGTGGCATTGGAAATTTTAATCCCAATGATTATGCTCCTCGTGGCGATGTATTCGTCATGATTTTTAATTCTTTATCAAATGAAGGCAAGCCTTCACAGTTAAATTCCTTGGAAAATTCTAAAAAGAATGGGAAGGAAACAATTGAAATAGACTTACCTGGATATATTGGCACAAATCCATCAGAAAATCCTAATCCTGTTACTAATAATGCTGAAAATAAAAAAACTGTTGGAAAAAGCAATATAGAAACAATAAATTCCTTTAACAGTGGCGAAAGTTTTAACCACGATAAATTTCATCAAGAGTTTTTAAGTCTGGTAAATGCAGACCGTCAAAGATTAGGCCTCAATCCTCTTAGCTGGGCTGATGATTTAGATAGGGGATGCATTGCTCGTTCTGAAGAGTTGGCAAAATATGGTTCCATTACTGTCAACGGAAGGAGTCATGTTCGCTTAGATGGAAGCAAGTGGGATACAGCTGTGGATTATTTAGAGCCTCAACTTAAAACAACTACTCGTGGTGAAAATCTCGCTAATCTGGCTTATTCCTATAGCGGCGATGAAATGATGGCAGATCTTAATAAGATATTGACTGATGAAAAGGCAATGGCAGAAAAGTTTTATACAAATTGGTGGAATTCTCCAGGTCATCGAGACAATATGATGGATCCTAACTATACTTGTCTAAGTGTTCAAGTCCGAGCAAGCAATAATATAAGAAAAGGCGGCCTTGGTAAAAATAGCTACTTTATTGTTGGGACAACTCTTTTTAGGGGAGACTATAGGGACTATGGTAAGAAGAATGACTTTGGCGACGATAATGGTTTTGGAAACTTTGACGGCTTTGACTGATTTGGAAATAGTAAATACTATATAGATTATTGATAAAAAACCCCCAAGATTATGTCTCTTATAATCTTTGGGGGTTGTTTTATTCTTTTTCACTTTTTAAAATTTCCCTTACTTTTTCCTTTAACTCATCTAGGCTGTGTCTTTCTTCCTTGATGCAGGTCCTTGCTATGTCATCACAAACTATGCACTTTCTCTCGGCAAGTCCCAGGCTTGACCTTGATATTTGTCTGAAGTCCCTGTCGTAGATGTCGATGTCGAGAAGTCTTCCGCCAAGGCTCTTTTCTTCAAGCTCAATCATTTTTTCTTTTATAAATTTTCCTTCTCCACCAAGGACTGCAAGGTATTCCATTCCAGTTTTTAGGTTTTGATATTCTTCAAATATAATTTTTATTTTGTTATCTTCTAAAAATTTTTTTATCTTCTTTATATATTTTTCATGAAAAGCCACTGCCTCATGAAAATTTTTTTCTTCGCCAGGAATATTAAGCATAAAGGATAGGACTGGCAGGTCATATTTTTCCGTCAAGGCTTTTATCTTGTAGTATCTCTTTTCCTTTGCCTCAAGCATTTCTCTCATGGCAATAATTTTAGAGTCTTTCATTTATTATCCTCTGCCCTTCCTCTGATTTTAGTGCCAAAATTGTGGCATCAGGCAAGTACTTATAGGCTTCTTCAAGTTTTCTCTCTTTTAAAAGTTTTCTAACCCGTGATGCAGAAATTACCTCGCCGCCACTTTCTATTCTAGGAATTTCTACCAACTCTACTCCATATTGTGGCAAAATTTTCTTCATTGTCTCATTGTAATGTTTTGTCACCACATCCTTGTCCTCTGTGCCCACAAATCTCTTTTTAATGTTTAAGGCTTTGACAAAGTAGCTTCCAAAAATTTTTGTGTCAAGCTCTGAATATGCCTTTAAAATTGTCTTCTCGTCTTTATAAAAATAGGTTGGGAAGGTGTTTTTTGAAATGATGTAGTCGTTGCCCCTGTGAAGAATTACATTATCAAGCTTAGAAACTTCCTCTGCCACGATTTTATAGCGAAATTCATAGGGAAAAGTTGACCCATCTTCTTCCACCATAAAAACATGGAGGAGGTCCGTCATCTTCCTGGCAGTCTCAATTAAGTAGAGGTGCCCCTTGGTCATGGGGTTTGCGTTTATTACTATTGCCCCAGACTCCCTATCATCTTTCATGCTTTTTAAAATTTGATGAAGTTCTTCTATTTTATTGTCAAGTAGCGCCACATCATCAGTCTCTTCCACAAGAGAAAAGCCGAAGTCAGAGAAAATTTTTATGTTTTTTGGCTTTGTGAAGATAAAGAGGTGACTCTCGCCCTTTTCATATTGATAAGCTATTAGCCTTGTTATAATTGCGTTGGTTATGCCCATGCCCTGGTAGGCCTCGTCAATGGCAAAGCACTTTAAGACTCTTCCAGCAGCTGAACCTGTGCCCACAATTTTGTCACCATCAAAGGCAGCAAGAGTGTAGTCCACATCTTTTTCATAATTAATGTCAAAGTCCTTTAAAAAATTTTCCACATTCTTTTTTTTCGAATTTCATCACTTGTCTATACTCAATCAATGTAATCCTCCAATAGATAAAAATAAAGACTTAAAATTAAAAAGTCGGCACAGCCACCTGGGCTTAAGTTTCTCCTTTTAAAGTCTCCATTAATTTTTTCAATCTCCCTCATGCCCTCTGAGGTCATGTAAAGCTTATTCCCAAGGACATACTTGGCACGTTCTTTTAAAAATTCAAGTCCTTCCATGCCGCCCCTCTTTATAATATTTGAGTCCTCAATAAAGGTCATGTAATAATAAAGGGTGCCTGTAAGGGCGTAGTCAAAGTTCACTTCTTTTTCAGCCTTCTTCAAAAATTCTAAGCCGAGAAGGGCCTTTGCAAAGCCCTCTTCAGCCTCTTCTCTTATGCCCTTGACGCCATACTTTTTAAAATTTTCTTCCCCATGACTTGTGGCAGATTTTTTATTTAACTCATCAGTAATTCCTCGGTTCAAATAGGCAACCCTGGCAATAATTTTTTCAAAGGAAAAATTTTCTTTTTTTATTTCTATGGCAGTGGCGTAGACCATAAGTCCCAGAGAAAAAATAATTCCCTTGTGGGTGTTGGCACCACCCGTCGCCCTTTTCATCTTCTCTTCATAAATTACTCCAAATTTTCTGAGCTCCCTATAGTCTTCGCCTGCCGACTTTTCGCCAAGCTCATAGGCGATTTTAAAGTAATCGTGAAGAACTAAAGCTGAATTTATAAAATCTATGTAATCCATGTCCACGTGGGCACCCTGATCTATTAAAGTGACAAGCCCAGGCTTTGGGCTGAGTGACACCTCATAGATGAGTGCATAGGTGGACAGTCTCGCAATAATATCTGAATTTATCATAAAGCCTCCAATTTCATTATAATAAATAAAAAAATTTTCATCTACCCTTTATTTTTGTAGGGTCGACAGCTTTATTTTGATAAAAAATTTTAAATTATATTTAATCAAATTTTTATGCCACAAAAAAACCGAGGTCGCCCTCGGTCTTAAATTATTCTTTTTAGATTATTTATGAATATTCTAATTTGTACTTATCAAGTTATAATTTTTCTAAATTTTTATAAAAGATTATTTAATTTCAATCTTTTTATTTTTCTTTTCTTCAGTTTTTTTAGGAATTGTAATTTCCAAAATTCCACCTTCAAGTTTTGCAGACATATTTTCTTCGTCTATATCTTTAAAGAACATCCTTCTCATCATCTTTGATGACTTTCTTTCTCTGTGAATGTAATTTTTTTCCTTGTTTTCTTCATTAACTTCTTCATTTTTTTCAGCTGTAATTGTAAGCTTGCCTTCCTCAAAGTCTATGTCGATTTCATCTTTAGAAAATCCAGGAAGTTCAGCTTCAACTTTGTAGTCCTTGTCTTCGTCAATAACATCAACCTTAAAAGTTGCAGCTCTCATTGCCTTTTGAGGTGTGAAGTCGTCGTTAAAGAAAGAATCTATCATGTCATAAAAATCATCAAATCTTGTATCTCTCAAATTATTTTTTTCATATGGTCTAATACTCATTTAAAAACTCCCCTTTATATTTAAATTATTAGCAGCCGATGAACTCATCTGCTAACTATTTATAGTATAGGGCATTGGTCAAAGAATGTCAATAGTATTTTTGACTTTTTTTGACCTTTCTTTAAAAAATTTTTTAACTTTTCTTGCAAAAGAAAAAAGAAGGCTCTCGCCCTCTTCCTCTTTAAGTTAATTTATTTAAAATTGTGTGTCGTTATAATTTGCCTTAAATACATAGAAGTCTTGGTTTAGGGCTGTGATTATTTGCTCTTGATGTGCCTTGTCCTTTGTGTCAATAACTAGGTTAACTATCATGGAATCAATTGTATCTCCAACTACATCTATGTTTTGACCAATTTTAACTATGTTTGCTCCTTCTCTTTCAAGAAGTTTTGTCATGCGAGTCATTTCTCCTGGTTGGTCATTTAATTTGATCTTAAGTTCCATTCTTCTGTTAGTCTTGTAAAGACCCTTTTCTATAACCTTTGAAACTCTTGTTACATCAATGTTGCCGCCAGAAAGTACGCAGCAAACTTTTTTGCCCTTGTGGTTAAATTTCTTATACATTAAGGCTGCTACAGTTGAAGCTGCTGCTCCTTCTGTTATAATTTTATTTTTTTCAAGAAGGGTAAGAATTGCGGATGAAATTTCTCCTTCAGTTACCAATACTATTTCGTCAACATATTCCTTAACTATGTCAAAAGTAAGTTTTCCTGGAGTTTTTACTGCAATACCGTCGGCAATTGTTGAGCCGCCCTTTACTGTTAAAATTTTTCCTTCTTTAATAGATTCATACATGCTTGGAGATATTTTTGTTTGAACTCCAATGATTTTTATGTTAGGGTTGATGCTCTTTGCTGCAAGGGCGATACCAGAAATAAGTCCGCCGCCGCCAATTGGCACAACTATAATGTCTGTGTCAGGAAGTTTTTCCAAAATTTCAAGTCCAATAGTTCCTTGACCTGCAATAACTTTTTCGTCGTCAAAAGGTGCTATAAAAGTGAAGCCTTCTTCCTTGGAAAGTTTTGCTGCATAAGCTGCTGCGTCGTCAAAGGAATCCTTAACAAGTTCTACTTCTGCTCCATAGTTTCTTGTTGCTTGAACCTTGGAAAGTGGTGCGTGATATGGCATACAAATGATAGATCTTATTCCTCTTTCAGTTGCTGATTTTGCAACACCTTGAGCGTGGTTACCTGCAGAGCAAGCTACAACACCTTTTTCTGCTTCTTCGTCAGTAAGTGTTGCAATTTTGTTATAAGCTCCTCTTAGTTTAAAAGAGCCTGTGTCTTGCAAAACTTCTACTTTTAAGTAAACATCTTCTCCTAGGTTTGGGGCATAAACTACTGGCGTTTCCTTAATGTGACCCTTTAATCTTTCCTTGGCATCATAAATTTCTTTTACATCCATTTTATTCTCCTTCTTTCTTGTGATGGATTATGCTAACAAATTTATCATCTTCTAAAATTTTTCTAACCCTTTTTTCAAAATCCATTCGGCTCATCCAAATGATTCTTTCGCAACCTAGGCACTTCAACTTTATGTCGGCGCCCTTTCTCACTATCTCCCATTTATTTTCGCCACAGGGATGTCCCTTTTTTAGCGTAACGATGTCACCCAAATTATAGTATAGCATCACTGTCCTCCCTTTGTATCAATTTATTTCTAATAATTGGCATTTTTATTTTTTCTCTTTGCATGGTTTTTAAAATCTCTGCTCTTATTGCATATTCAAGGTCGTATTGGTCGCCCTGCCTTGTATAGTAGACAAGACTCATCATGTAGGCGTCCTTGGCATTTTCAGTAACTCCCCAAAGATTTGGCCCCAATACCATGTCCTCGTGGTCCCTATATTTTTCTAGGGCTTCCTTTATTTTCTCACTTACCAAGGATGGGTCGCAAGAATTGTCCACATAAAAATCAATTCTCGTCCTCACATTTGCCCTTTCCTTGTTGGAGACAATGGAGATATTGCTGTTGGGAATTATGTGAAGAATTTTATTGAAGTCGCGAATCTTTGTAACCCTAAGACCCACATCTTCGACTACGCCTTCAATGTCTCCTATCTCAACTAAGTCGCCAACAGAGTACTGGTCCTCAAAGATAATAAAAAATCCATTGATGAGGTCCTTGACAAGATTTTGGGCGCCAACACCTATTGCCAGTGAAAAGACACCTAGAGTTGCAAGTATGGGCGCAATGGAAATTTCAAAGACGCTCATGATTATTGTTATGCCTATAAAAATTAAGACAACTTTTATTATTCTCTTTATTAAATTTGCAACTGTGACAATCCTGTTGTAGGATCCCTTTTCCTTTATCTTTTCCGAATTTAATTGTCTATTAATAAAACCATCTATAATTTGTAAAATTATAAAAATTCCAATAATTATGGCGGCAACTACAGCAAACCTCTGCCAAGAGCCCAGTCCTCCAAAGGTAGACTGAAGGGCTGCATCAGCTTCATTTGCAACAGCGCTTGTATTTTTCTCTAAATTCACCTTACACCTCTTTATAAGTGGTTTCTATTCTATTTTCATCTTCTCTCACTGTATTTGAATTGACAACGGAATAAAGATTTAGCTCGCCATTTCTAAGGGCGCCAATTAAAAGTCCGTTGATTTTTATTTTGTCAAGAGAGTAGCCAAGTCTCGTGTAAAACTCTCCACGATTTCCTATCTCTCCACCAACATCGCTAGGTCCATAGACATAAATTGAGCCAGAGACATTTTCCATTTTGTTGACATTGGCTGCAATTATTTTTTTCTCGCCAGGCTTTAGGGCATAATCATACTTGGTGATAATGCCTGAGTGAAGAAGATAAGTGTCCCTTCCCTCCACTAAAACATCGGAGACATTGGGGATCTTCGCCTCATATATTTTGCCTGCGTCCATAAACCTATAAATCGCCTTGTCTGTAAGGGCGAGGACAGACCTCTTGTCCTTTTTCACAAAAAATACTATCTCGTGATTTAAGACCTGGCTCTTTTTATTTCCCTTGTGGAGAGAATAAAGAAGGGAAGAGTAGCCACTGGCGTCATTTTTTATCTCAGCAACAGAAAGATTTTTTGAATCTAAAATGTCGTGAGTTAAAATTTGATTTCCCGTCCTGTAAATTTCTGTGAGAGTGGAGTCGTTGCCCATTAAGTATAAAATTTCATTATTCTCGTCAACTACATGAAAGATAATATTTGCATTTTCGTAGGAAATATTAAAAACTTCGCCCTTTACATCAGTTGTAGAAAGGAGCTCGCCCATTTCAGAATACATGTGGACCTTGCCCAAGTCCTTTTCATACAAAAAAGCGTAGTTGTTGGCAAAAAATGCCTCGATATTTTCGTCTTCTCTCTGAATTTTTTTTATAATGTTGCCGTCTCTATCTGTTATGTATAAAACAGGATCAGCCCACAAAAAAACTGACTTAGATGAAATGGAAAAGTCCTCTATGGGCTCATTGACACTTACACCCTTAAGCCTAACAATGGTTCTGTCCTTGGAAAAATTTTTGTGGTTAAAATATATAAATCCAAAAAATATTAATAATAAAACTAAAATAATTGCGTGATTTTTCTTTAATTTCAAAATATCACTCCCGACTTAATTATAACATTTATAAAATTATTTTTACATTTTTTTGCAATTAAAAAGAGATGCCTTAAACATCTCTTAATCCTTTATTTTTTATTTAAGACCACTGCGCCAAGTAGGACAAAAATTAGTCCAAGTATTATATATATTGTGAGCTCTTCACCGAGGACTAGGACAGATAAAATCGTCCCGAAAATCGGAATAAATAATTTATAAACTCCAAACTCACTAGCGCTGTGGGTCTGTAGGACTGATGTCCAAATTGTAAAGCTAGTGGCTGATATAAAGGCGCCGTAAGACAGCATGAGAAAGAGCTTAAGGTCAAAGTTCACAAGGGATGTGTGAGTCAAGGCACCAATGATTATAAGGGGAGTCGCTCCAAGGAGAAATTGTGTCCCCGTCATCAAAAAGGAATTTTGGTCTCTTCCATATTTTCTTATTAAAACTGACGCAAGAGCGTTAAGTGTTGTGGCGATTAAAATAAATCCTTCACCTGTAAGCTTAAAATGAAAGCTCCCTCTATCCTTTAGGTTTATTATGATTAAGCCAAGAGAGCCAATAATTAGGGCTGCAAGCTTTCTTCCCGTAAGTTTTTCGTCGGCAATTAAAATTACAGAAATTATTACAGTTATAAAGGCATTGGATGCCTGAATGACTGCTGCCAGTGATCCTAGTGTGTTGGAAAGACCAATGTAGTAGGTGCTGTACTGGAGTGTGGTCTGTATTAGCGCCAAAATTATTATGAATTTGAAATTTATTTTGTCCCTCTCAACTTTTTCCTTGTTGAAAATAAAAAAGTATATATAGGTCAAGAGTCCCGCCATAAAAAATCTAATTCCTGCAATAAAAATTTTTCCACCAGGATCATCGGGGAGGATGCCTGCGTGAAGGTAGGTCAGCTTTATGAGGGGAATGGCAGAACCCCAAAGGAGCATTGCCATAAGAGAAAAAATTATCGCCCATCTTTTTTCTTTAATTAAGTTCATCTTTACCTCTCAGTTTTTCCTAAATAAAAAAGGAGGTCGCCCTCCCTTTTATTTTTTATTTTAAAATTCTTCTATCTTTCTCTTAATATTTTCTGCTGTGAAGCCAAATCTTTCAAAGACTTCTGATCCCTTGCCGCTTGCGCCAAAGGTGTCAATGGCAATTGCCATGCCCTTTGTGCCAATGTACTTGTGCCAGCCAAAGGATGAAAGTGATTCAAGAGAAATTCTCTTTTCTATTTTTGAAGGAAGGATTTTTTCCTTGTAATCAGAAGATTGCCCATCAAAAAGTTCCATAGAAGGCATTGAAACCACACGCACTCCCTTAAGTCCTTCTGCTGCTTCTAGAGCAAGAGAAACTTCAGAGCCTGTTGCAATTACAATTTTTTCTAGGTCGCCCTCTTCTTCTTTTATAATGTAGGCTCCCTTCATGATATCCCTTGATGAATTTTCTAGTTGTGGCAAGTTTTGTCTTGAAAGGGCAAGAACAACAGGTGTGTTCTTAGAGTTGAAGGCAAGGTTAAGTGCTGCTGCAGTCTCTCTTCCATCAGCTGGTCTCAAAACAATGATGCCAGGAATTGATCTTAGCATTGCCAAGTGCTCAATTGGTTCATGAGTTGGTCCGTCTTCGCCAACTCCAATGGAGTCGTGAGTGAAGATGTAGACATTAGGCAAGTTCATTAGGGCAGCAAGTCTAATTGTTGGCTTTAAGTAATCGCTAAATACTAAAAATGTTGCCGCATAAGTTTTTAGTCCGCCGTGAAGTAGGATTCCATTAGTGATGGCTCCCATGGCATTTTCGCGAACGCCAAAGGTCAAGTTTCTGCCGGCTCTATTTTCTGCTGAAAAATATTCTTCGCCCTTTAACATAGTCTTATTTGATGGACCTAAATCTGCTGAGCCACCAAAAATGTGAATATTATCTTTTGCAATTTTATTTAAAACTTCTCCAGAAACGCTACGAGTTGCCATGTCCTTAGTGAAAGAATCGTAATAAGAATCTTCTAGTAGTTCCTTCTTTTCTGGATTAAAGGAAGCCTTGTAGTCCTCATATTCCTTTGGATATTTTTTAGCGTATTCTTCTTCAAGATTTTTCTTTTCAGTAGCTTTTCTTGTATTTTCTTCTACAATTTTTTTGAAGTGGTCTCTCACATCATCTGCCACATAAAAATCTTGGTCAGGAAGTTCAAAAAACTCGCGAGTTGACTTTCTATTTTCTTGACCAAGTGGTTCGCCGTGAGCCTTTGCAGAGTCTTCTCTAGGTGATCCGTAGCCAATTTTTGTCTTCACTTCAATTAGTGCTGGTCTTTCTGATTTTTTTGCCTCTTCAATTTTTTCATTTATTTCTTCTAAATTATTTCCATCTTCTACAAGGAAAGTATCCCAGCCAAGAGCTTGGTATCTCTTGCGAACATCTTCTGAGAAGGCAAGGTCAGTTGAGCCTTCAATGGAAATTTTATTTGAATCGTAAAGGACAATTAATTTACTTAATTTTAATGTGCCTGCAAGGGAAGATGCCTCGTTGGAAATTCCTTCCATTAAACATCCATCGCCAACTAGGGCATAAGTATAGTGATCTACAAGTTTTAAATCATCTTTGTTGTAAAGGGCTGCAAGTTTTTCTTCTGCAATAGCCATACCAACTGCCATAGCAATACCTTGACCAAGGGGACCAGTAGTTGCCTCAACACCCCTAGTGTGACCATACTCTGGATGACCTGGAGTCTTTGAGTCAAGTTGTCTAAAGTTTTTTAAATCATCAAGGCTTAGGCCATAATCAAATAAATAGAAAAGTGAATATAAAAGAGCAGACCCATGCCCTGCAGACAAGATAAATCTGTCTCTATTTTTCCAATCTAAGTCCTTAGAATCTCTCACTAAATGATTTTTAAAAAGTGCGTAAGCCATTGGGGCAGCGCCTAGTGGAAGACCAGGATGACCTGAGTTTGCACTTTCAATTTGATCCACTGACAGCATTCTTATAGTATTAACTGCTTTATTTTCGATATTCAAAATTCCACTCCTCACTCAACTGAATTTTTATCTCTCATAACTGCTAACAAAAACTTTGGCAAATCAATTTGCCTCTTTATCCTAGATGGATTTTTTATAAGCCTGTAGAGCCATTCCAGCCCAAGCTTAATAAAAATCTCTGGCGCCCTATTTGCCCTGCCAGATAAAATATCAAGGACGCCACCATTTCCAATAATAACTTTTGCCTTTAAATCATCTTTAAATTCGTCAATCCACTTTTCCTGACGGGGAAAACCAAAACCCACGAAGATGATGTCAATATCCTTTGAATTTATCTCTTCAATTATCTTTTTTTCTTCCGGCGAAGTTTCGCCATCTATCCTAGAGTTAAAATAACCATTGTGATAACCTGCCACATGAAGATTTTTATACTTTTCATTGACGGACTTTGCAGCATCCTCTGCTACGCCTTCCTTGCCACCTAAAAAATATAAATTAAGTCCCATCTCATCTGCCAGCTCAAGAAGTTTAATAGAAGTATCAAAACCTGTGACCCTTTCCTTTAAAGGCTTCTTTCTCATTCTCGATGCGTGGATGAGACCAATGCCATCAGCCAAAATTAAATCGCCAGAATTAATTAAATGCCTAAGCTCTTCGTCTCTCTTGGCTGCCATGACAATCTCAGTGTTTGGCGTGTAAATTTTTTTAAGACCCTCTGTCTTTAAGAAGTCCCTTAAAATATTTTCACACTCTTTATTATCAATATTAAAAATTTCAACTCCAAAAATTTTTACTTTTTCCATATATCTCTCCGCTAATAAGTTTATCACATAGGTAGCTCTATTTCTATAAATAAATAATTTTACAAGGATTATAAATTTTAAAGATTTTCTGTAAAAGAAAAAGGCTAGATCAAATGAGACCTAGTCTTTTAAATATGTATGCTGTTCAATATTTCATCGCTAAACTTACTTTTACTGCAGCGTCAACCTCATCCATAACGTCTTTGCCGAATTTACCGATTTTCTCTCTCAACCTCTTTTTATCGATTGTCCTCAACTGCTCCAAAAGAATTACAGAATTCTTTGGAAGCGGAACATCTTTAGCTCTCACATTAACATGGGTTGGTAACTTCGCCTTGTTAAGTTGAGATGTAATTGCCGCAACAATTGTAGTAGGCGAGTATTTATTACCAATGTCATTTTGAACAACAACTACGGGCCTTACTCCTCCCTGTTCAGAACCAATAACTGGCGACAGGTCGGCATAGAATATATCCCCTCTTTTTATCATCATAATTTTTCACCTTTTAGGCGAGAGAGATTTTAAAGATTGAACTATGAACAACCTTTATATTATTCTAACACAATTTTCGTAAATATATACTAATAATAGAAATTAAATTTATTTTTTACAAATATTTAATAATTTATTTCAAATACATTGGCATGACAAAATTTATTGCAATCATAATTAATAAAGGAATGGTATATTTCTTTGTTTCCTTTAAATTATATTTTGTTCCTCCTGGTAGGTAATGAACAATTGATGGCGCAAAAACTACTACAAACCAAAGCACTTGTACATAGATTGGTCCTCTAAACTGGTGAAAGAATTCTGCCACTCCAGTGATTGCAAGATATGTATAAAAAATATCTAGAGCAAATAAAATTATAAAAAGTATTTTTCTATTTTTAAACATAATAACTCCTTTACATTGACATCCTAACCATGCTAATTGTAAATAAAATTAAAACTACTACATAAATACCCATGGCTATCTTGTATCCCTTGCTCCAATTGTCCCTTTCTTTTTTTATCCAAATCAAATTTAAAACAAGAGCCAACAAACCTGGCAAGGCTACAATTATTGGACTTCTATGATTTTTGACAGACTCTGACATTGTAATTAGGACAAAAATGTTTAGGATCTGCCAAAAGGCATGGACCTTAAATGGATATGATTTCATAAAATTTCTTCATCTACCTTCACTTTTATAATAAATTAATTTTCGGCTCTTTTAATATTTACATGTAAACATTTAATCAGAGTTTAGGTTACATTGCTTTACTTTTATTATAAATCTAAAAAAAGGAAAAACAAATTTATTTTTCTTCAAAATTTTTAAAAACTGTGCTTAGGTTTTCTATTAAGTCCCTTGCCCTTAGGCTGGTCTTGGAATTTTTTCTTGCGTAGATATCGCCTGCAAGTCCATGAACATAAACTCCAAGCCTTGCCGCGTCAAATAGGTCATAATTTTTCATAAAGGCAGAAATTATTCCCGTCAAGACATCGCCTGAGCCTCCACTTGCCATGCCAGAGTTTCCTGTTTTATTTATATAGACTTTTTCTCCATCTGTGACAATAGTCTTGTGCCCCTTTAAAACTAAAATCAGCTTATATTTTTTTGCGAAGTCTACTGCAAGTCTCTTACGATTATTTTTTATTTCTTCAAGAGATAAACCAGTGAGCCTAGCAAACTCTCCCTCGTGAGGAGTTAAAATTGTAGTGAAGTCTTTTCTCTCTTCCAAGAGATTTAGGTTTTTCGACAAAATATTTAGTCCGTCGGCATCTATTAAGATATTTTTTTCTGTCTTTATTATTTTTTCAAAAACACCTTTGGCATATTCGCCAAGACCCATGCCTGGTCCCATGGCTATGGCGTCTATGCCATCTAAAAATTTCTCCATTTCATCTAAATCATCAAAAGTCTTTGCTATTGGCTCGATGAATTTTATGGACATGATATCAAAAATTTCTCTGGGCACTATGTTATAGACTAGACCTGCCCCTGCTTTTAGGGCTGCATTTGATGACAGATAGGATGAACCTGTCATGCCAAGAGAGCCGCCCACTATGGCTATCTTTCCGAAGTCACCCTTGTGAGTGTCCTCATCTCTATTTTTCCAAAGGGCTTTTATCTCTGCATCTAAAATCATTTTTTCCTCAAAATTTTTTCCTGCAAAATCATCTTCACATAATTTTGCCACAGCCACTGCATAATTTTTCTCGTGGCTAATGGATAAATAAAATTTTTTGTCAAAAACTTCAGCATGAGGAAGATTTTTTATGTATTTTATTTTTATATCATGAAAGGAAATTTTACCAATGCCCGTTGTCATTGCCTTTGCCACTGCTTCTTTTGCAGCGTACATGCCTGCTATTCTCTCGTAGGGATTTTTTCTCTCTTCTATTCTCTTTATTTCATCTTCATTAAAAACTTTTGCCAAGAAATTTTCATGGTCAGTCATTATTTTTTTTATTCGATTTACTTCTACTATATCTATGCCTATCAAAGTCTCACCCCATTTGACAATTTCTTTATTTTCGATTATTATATCATAAATAGTATGAATATAAGACGGTGAAGATATACAGTAAGCGCAAGCTGAATTACAATATTGGAGTCTAATAAGTTTTGAGGCCTCGGCGAAGAAAGGTGGTACCACGAATGCGTCCTTTCATCCCCTGGTCTCTTTTTATTTTTTTGGAGGAATTTATGGAAAATGTATATGATATTTTAAGTGAGAGAGGTTACCTAGACCAATGCACTTATGAAGATGAACTTAGAGAAATGCTTGGCAGAGAGCCTGTAACTTTTTATGTTGGCTTTGATGCAACTGCAGACTCACTTACTCTTGGTCACTTCATTCAAATTAGAGTAATGCAACACATGCAAAGAGCAGGTCACATTCCAATAGCTCTACTTGGCGGTGGAACTACAACTATTGGCGACCCATCTGGCAAGAGCGACATGAGAACTCTCATGGACAGAGAAACTATCGACTACAATGCCAACAGATTTAAGGAACAAATTTCACAATTTTTAGATTTTTCTGAAGGCAAGGGCTACATCGAAAACAATGCTGACTGGCTTTTAAAGTTAAATTTCTTGGAATTTGTTAGAGAAATTGGCGTTCACTTCTCTGTAAATAGGATGCTACAATTTGACTGCTACAAAAACAGAATGGAACAAGGACTTACTTTCTTTGAATTTTCTTACATGCTTATGCAATCTTATGACTTCTTGTATCTATATAGAAAGCACCACTGTAAGCTAGAAGTTGGCGGCTCAGACCAATGGTCAAACATACTTGGCGGCTATGAGCTCGTAAGAAAATTAGAAAATGACAAAGTTTATGCCATGACCTTTAAACTTCTAACTACTGCAGCTGGTATCAAGATGGGCAAGACTATGGCTGGAGCAATTTGGCTTGATCCAGAAAAGACTACTCCATACGAAATGTTCCAATACCTAAGAAACTGTGACGATCGTGATGTAATTAAATTTATGAAGCTTCTAACTATGCTTCCACTTGATAAAATTGCTGAATACGAAAAATTAGAAGGCGCTGAAATAAATAAGGCTAAAGAAGTTTTGGCTTACGAAGTTGTAAAGGACATTCACGGCGAAGAAGCTGCTAAGGCTGCCCTTGATGCTTCACATTCACTTTTTGGTGGAGAAAAAGATTCTGAAGACATTCCTGCAACAGAAATGCCAGCAGAAAAATTTGCTGAACCTGTTGGAATTTTAAATTTAATGACTGAACTTGGTCTCATTAAGACAAATTCTGAAGGCAGAAGACTAATTACTCAAGGCGGAGTTTCCCTTGACGATGAAAAAGTAAGCGACCCTAAGCTTGAACTTACTAAGGATGATTTCAAAAATGGAGAAATAATAATTAGAAAGGGCAAGAAAGTTTACCACAAGGTTATTTTAAAGTGAGGTTAATATGAATTTAGAACCAAAAAAAGTTTTTGATTATTTTGAAAAATTATCACAAATCCCTAGAGAATCTGGAAATGAAAAAGCTGTCTCTGACTTCCTAAAAAAATTTGGAGAAGATGCTTGCTATGAAGTTTATCAAGACGATTCTTTAAATATAATTATGGAAGTGCCTGCTACAAAGGGCATGGAAGATAGAGAAAAGGTGATCTTGCAAGGTCACATGGACATGGTTTGCGAAAAGGGCAAGGACTCAGACCACAATTTTTTAACTGATCCAATTGAACTAATAGTTGATGGCGACAAGCTTCATGCCAATGAAACAACACTTGGTGCTGATGACGGCATTGGTGTTGCAATGGCAATGGCACTTGCAGAAGAAGAACATGGTCCACTAAAAATTATTGTAACTGTGTCCGAAGAAACTGACATGCACGGAGCAAAGGACCTTGAGGCAAAATATCTTGAAGGCAAGTATTTAATCAACATCGACTCAGAAGAAGAAGGCATCCTAACAGTTTCATCTGCAGGTGGAAAATTACTTCACTCAAAATTAAAGCTTGAAAGAGAAGACTACTCAGGCGAAGCTTTTGCACTTAAGCTTCACGGATTTTTGGGCGGCCACTCTGGCATGGAAATTGCCAACAACAAGGGCAACATGATAAAAGTCATTGCAGAAATTTTAAATAAGCTTGATGATGCAAAATTAATTTCCCTTGACTGCGGCACAAAGCAAAATGCAATCCCAAGAGAAGGTAAAGTTTCTCTAGTATGTGACGAAGATAAATTAAAGGATGCCATAGAATTTGTAAAGGATAAGTTTAATGGCGTTGAAGGGGAATTAATTATAGAATGCGAAAAAATTTCTCATGAGGGAAAAGTAGTGACAGCAGAATATACTGAAAAGCTTGCAAAATATTTACTTGAACTTCCAACTGGACCTCACACATTTATTGACGAGGCTAAAAAAGTTCTTGAATCATCATCAAACCTTGCCATAGCAAAACTTCTTGATGACACAGTAGATGTTTTCGTTTCACTAAGATTTGCATCCTCATCACTTTCTGAAGACTTTGGAAATATTTATATGGATATAGTGAAAAAATTTGGCGCAGAAGCTGAATTTGAAAACCCATATCCTGAATGGGAATACAAAAAAGAATCTCACTTTAGAGAAATCGTAAAGGACATTTACAGGGAAATGAAGGGAGAAGAAATGGAAGAAGAGTTCACTCACGGTGGACTTGAATGTGGCGTCTTCTTCGAAAAGAATAGGGACCTTGACATTATTTCTATTGGACCAGACATTAGGGGAGCTCACTCACAAAAAGAAAATCTTTCAATTTCTTCAACAAAGAGAGTTTATGACCACCTTGTAAAAGTTTTAAAGGCTCTTTAATAAAAAAAATTATGGCTGTCATGAGGCAGCCATTTTTTATTGCCTTAAAATTCATCTAAGGGCAAAAAAAGAAAGCCCTAAGGGCTTCTCTGTAGTAAATATGTATTGGTTTATAATTTTTTTATTGCTATTACTTCGTTGTCATTTAAAATCAATTGGTCAGTAAGGGCCTCAACTATTAAAAGTCCCCTGCCATTGCATCTTTTTTGAGTACAGTCATATAGAGCCGTGTCGAAGTCCACGCCCCTGCCCTCGTCCTTTACAATTATTTTTAAAGAATCAGAATCTAAAATTAATTTCAAACAGACTTTTTTATCTAGGTCTTCTTTGTTGCCATGCATTGCTCCATTGACAACTAGTTCATTTAAAATAACTTTTATATCAAATAATTTTTCTTGGTCTCTTATATAGGGATTTAAATCCTTCATAGCTGAATCCAAAAAATTTTTTATTAAAGATAAATCGCTATTAACAAATCCTTTAAATTTATATAAAGTATCCATAGTTCTCACTCCATCTACCTAGAAATTACCCAATACTTCTTCCCTTTAAACTCAAAAGATTTTGTCTAATTTTATTAATTTTAAAATTTTACTGTATTATATTTATCAATTTGTTATAATTGAATTAGGCTTGAAAGAGCAAGAATTTTATTAGGAGGAAGATAGAATGAAAAAATACGAATGCTCACTTTGTGGATATATTTATGATCCAGCAGTAGGCGACGAAGACAATGGAATCAAAGCAGGAACACCTTTTGAAAAACTTCCTGAAGATTGGGTATGCCCACTTTGTGGAGCTGAAAAATCTGATTTTGAACCAGCTGAATAATAATATTAAAGGAGGCTCACGCCTTCTTTTTTTTGTGTAAGTTTTTACAAATTTATAAAATATTTTAGAGTTTTGCAAAAAAACCTCTTTACAACTAGTAAAGAGGTCCCTTATTAATCTTCTTCTAAAATTTTTTTCCACTTGTCTAGGCTGTCTAGTTCTTCCTTTGAAAGCACAGGAAACTGTGGATCCATTTCCCTTAGTTTTTCCACAATAACTTCGGACACCAAGTACCTTGAGAACCATTTTCTGTCGGCTGGCACAATATACCATGGCGCTCTCTTTGTAGATGTTTTTACAAGCATATCGGCATAGACCTTCATGTAGTCGTCAAAATATTTTCTCTCTGTTATGTCAGAGGAGGCGAACTTCCAATTTTTTTCTGGCCTATCAATTCTCTCCATTAATCTCTTCTTTTGTTCTTCTTTAGAAACATGGAGGAAAAATTTTACAATTGTAGTTCCATTGTTGGAGAGATAGTCTTCAAAATTATTAATCTCTTCAAACCTCTTTTCCCAAATGTCCTTAGTGACTAAGTTTTTTGGGAAGGGTTGATCTAGAACTAGGTTGTGAACTCTTGACACAAGGACATCTTCGTAATGACTTCTGTTGAAAATTCCAATTTCGCCACGAGGAGGAAGTTCCTTGGCAACTCTCCAAAGATAATCGTGGTCTAGTTCGCCGTCACTTGGCTTTTTAAAGGGAACAACCTTGGTGCCCTGTGGATTTACTCCCGTCATAATATTTTTTATGAGGGAGTCCTTACCTGCAGCGTCCATGGCTTGAAGGACTATGAGTAGAGATTGATTGTTTTCTGCGTAAAGCCTTTCGTGGTATTCACGCATCTTTGCAATATTTTCTGGAATTAAAACTTCCTTTACCTCTTCCTTTTGTAGTTTTCCATTGTAGGAAGTTGGCACATCGTACAAGTTTAATTTTTTCTTTTCACTTACTAAATATTTTTCAGTATTCATTAGAAGCCCGCCCTCTCCTTTGAAAATATAATTGCTGCTTCCAGCATTTGCGTCGTGATTTGATGGGAAGTCATGTCAAAAATTTGAAAGTCCAAAAGTTTTTTGTCGCTGTAAAATTTTTCGATTTCCCTTGCAAAGGACTCTTGCCCTCTTGGGTCAATTACATCGTCATCTTTCCCGTTGTATAAAACCATGGGTCTGTCCTTAAAAATTTCTGGGCTAGCCATGGGATCCATGTCTAGGAAAAATTCATTGATTCTAAATTCTTCTTCCTCTATCTTTTCTTGGTCCTTAATTTTATTTACTGAATCAACAAGGGCCTGCCAGTTGTTTACTCCATTAAAGATAAATGCCATCTTCAAATCCTTTTTAAAGGCATAGAGACCACCAGCAGTTATTGCTCCCATGGAGTGACCACCCACTGCAATTTGACTTTCTGGATATTTTTCCTCCACGAAATTAAAAATTGAGGGCGCCTCTTCAATATTGTGCATAATGACCCTTAAAATATATTTTGCCTCCATGGACTTGTCCTCGTAATCCAGGTCAATGTCATTTCTCTCTCCGTGATATCTTGCTTCAGGAAGGATTACCCTATAGCCATAGCTGGCAAGAATATTGCCGCGAAAAATTTGATTTTTCATGCATGAGCCCCAACCGTGATAAAAAATTATGGTCTTATTAGTTTTTTCCCTTGGCTCAATTATAAGGGCAGGCACATCGCCTATCTTTACCTTGTCTATATTTGAATAATTCATTTTTAAATACTCCATAATACACCTCACCTACATTATATCCAAAATATTCTTAAAATAAAATTTTTCCATATTTTATTTTAACCGCCCCCATTAAGTGATATATTATTAGCGGTGATACTTTGAAATACGAATTAAATTATGAAGAACTTCATGAAATGATAAAAGGCGGCAAAAAAATTATCTTTGTGGACATGAGAAGCCCCAAAGAATTTTGCGACTATAGAATTCCTGGGGCAATAAACCTTCCCATACTTGAGGATGATGAGAGAGAAGTTGTTGGAAGGACTTATGTAAAAGAAAGCGTGGAGAAGGCAAAGTACCTGGGCATAAATTATGCCAAGGACAAACTCCCAGCCTACTACGAAAAAATTATTGATTTGAAAAAATCTTGTGACGACCTAGTCCTTTACTGCTCTCGCGGTGGCTATAGGTCCAATGTGTTTTTTACTTTTCTTAGAGCTTTAAATGTTGATGTAAAAAAATTAATTGGCGGCTACAAGTCCTACAGAAAATATATACGCGAAAATTTAGATTCTTCCATTTCTCAAAAGGAATTTATAGTTCTCTGCGGCAAAACTGGCGTGGGAAAAACTGAAATTTTAAATAAATTAAAAGGTACTTATCCTGTCCTTGACCTTGAAGAGCTTGCCAACCACAGAGGCTCAAACTTTGGTGGCATAGGACTAGATCATCAGCCTTCCCAAAAATATTTTGAGTCCCTACTATTTGATACCTTAAATGGATTCGGTGAAGATGAAAAAATTATTTTCACTGAAGGAGAAAGCTCAAAAATTGGAAATATTCAGCTGCCAAAAACTTTAATTGAAAAAATTTCTTCTGGCAGAAAAATAATTATTGAAGACCCTATAGATAGTCGCATAAAAAGAATTAAGAGAGACTACAATTTATCAGATAGAGATGAAATTTATAAGTCCCTTTTGGAAATCAAAAAATTTATTTCTCCTGAAAGGGAAAAATTATATTTAGAAAAATTCCAGGAGGGCGACTACGATTTTTTAATAAGAGATCTTCTAATAAATTATTACGACCCCCACTACAAAAAAAATTACAGCAAGGATGACTTGCACTTGGCAAATGATTCTGCTGTAATAAAAAATATTTTAAATTTTAAAAATTCTATTTAACTTCCCATGAAGGTGGCGTAACTCCTCTCTCCAATAAAAATTTATTGGCACGGGAGAAGGGCCTTGAGCCAAAGAAACCTCTGTTGGCAGAAAGTGGTGATGGGTGGACGCCTTCTATTATGAGATGATTTTCATTATTTATAAATTTTTTGCGAGCCTTAGCATGATTGCCCCAGAGTATGTAAACTACAGGCTCTTTTTTTTCACTAATTTTTTCTATAACTGAGTTGGTAAAAATTTCCCAGCCGATTTTTGAATGGCTCATGGGTTCATGTGCCCTTACAGTTAGGGTTGTGTTTAAGAGCATGATGCCCTCATCTGCCCAGGACTTTAAGTAGCCCGTTTTTGGTATGGCTAGTCCTAAATCAGAATTTAATTCCTTATAAATATTTTTAAGTGAAGGTGGAATCTTCACTCCATCTTTTACAGAAAAGGCAAGTCCATGGGCTTGACCCACATTGTGATAGGGGTCTTGACCAAGTATTAGGACCTTTAAGTCCTTGTAAGAAGTGTAGTGAAAGGCGTTAAAAATATCCTGAGCTTGTGGAAATATTTGATGATGTCTGTACTCTTCTATTAAAAGTTTTCTCAGGTCCTTGTAGTAGTCTTTTTCAAATTCTTCCTCCAATATTTCTTGCCAGTCATTTTTAAAAATTTCCTTCACAAAATCACCTCCTGAAAAAATCAAAAATACTTTTCTTCAATGTTGGGTCGATGAGCTCTTCCAATTCCTTTCTGCTTTCATTAGTTGAGAAGATGACAAGTCTGTCGCCCTTTTCGATTTTTGTGTTGCCCCTTGGTATTACTGCCGAGTTGTCGTATCTGATTATTCCGCCAATAATAATTTCTTTGTGAAGATTGATTTCAGATAATTTTTTGCCAATGTATAAAAAGTCGTCGGGGATTTTTATTTCATAAACTTGAGCCTTGCCGCCAAACATATAATTTATTGAGACCTTCATGTCAGTGTTAATTGCTTTTATAATTTCATTTGCCACAATGACCTTTGGGTCCATGACCCTATAAATACCCATGCTCTCTAAAATGCTGTCGTAATTATTGTCACCTTGAATTATTATATTTCTTGAAATGCCATGGCTTCTCGCCAAGAGTCCAAGAACTATGTTTAACTCGTCAGAATCCGTCATAGAAATAAAAACTGCATCCCTTGAAATATTTTCTTCCTCAAAAATTTTGTCATTCTTCAAACTTTTATTGACGACAAAGGCTCTTGGAAGATTTCTTCTAAGGTCTTCAAATTTTTCTCTATTGGGTTCAATTATTTTTAAATTAATATTTTCAAGGTTGGAAATCATTCTGTTAAAGGTCATATCACCTGATGCAATGACTACATCGCGCACTTCTTCCCTTTCCTTTATCTCAAAGTGAGAGTATTTGAAGTTTCTTATGTCAGAAGAAAGGCCCATGAGATACATATAATCGCCGCTCTTTAAAGTAGTTTCGCCATCTGGCACAATTAAGTCTCCCTCTCTTAGTATTCCAACGACTAAAATCGTGGAAAGAGAGCCTATGTCCTTTATCTTTAAATTTTCAAACTCTTCGTCCATGTCAATGTAGTGGCCTGTGACTTCAATCTTGCCCTTGCCAAAATAATCTGCCTCATAATAATTTGAAGAGCCAATTAATTTTGTGGCAAGTTTTGCTGACTCAAGGCTTCTGTTAAAAATATTTACAACATTTGCTAGAGAATTTTTTATAATGCCAATTTCAGAAATATTTTCCATTTCGTCAAGACGCAAAATAATTTTTACATCAAGACCCTTAAAAAGTGATGCCATTATTAAATTTGTCTTGTCGCTATCTGTTGCTATAATTGCGTAGTCATATTTTTCTAAATCAAAATTTAACATAAAATTTTCGTCTAATACATCGCCTTTTATTTTTGTCACAGTGTTGGTGATACTTCCAAAATTTAATTCATCTCTATCAACTATATCTATGTCGAACTTTTCTAGGCTAAGAGTATTTGCAATTGTAGAGCCAACTTTTCCTGAACCGATAATTAAAATTTTCATTATAATTTAATAATTTCCTTTCTTCTTCTGCCCTTGGAGAATAGTGCGAGAATAGTAAAGAATTCAAGCCTTCCAAGTAGCATGAGAGCACTAAAATATAATTTAAAAAAGTCATTATAAAAAGCAAAATTTTTTGTTGGACCAATGTCGCCAAAGCCTGGTCCCACATTGGAAAGTGTAGTTGCAACAGAAGAAAATCCTGTTATTACATCTACACCAGAAAGTGTAACTACTGCAGTGGAAGCTAAAGCTATAACAAAGTAAGTCCCAAGATAGGCGTTTATGCCAAGGACAACTTCATCGGACAAGGTCTTTCCATCGGCAATAATTGGAAGGACTGCCTTTGGGTGTGTCGCCTTTCTCATTTCCCTTTTGATTAATTTTAACAAAATAGAAATTCTCGTAACTTTAATTCCACCACCTGTGGAACCTGCACAGCCTCCAAAAATCATGAGGATTAGCAAAATAAATTTAGAAAAACTTGGCCACAATTCATAATCTGCATTGGCAAAACCAGATGTTGATGATATTGATGTAACTTGAAAGGCTGAATCTCTAAAGGCCAATAAAAGTGATGGATAACCCTTGGAGTATAAATCAAGAGTAATAAAAAAAATGGCAGCAAGAGTTATTAAAATCCAAAGTTTTAACTCGTCGTTTTGTAAAACTTCCTTGAATTTTTTTCTCGAAATAAGAGAATAAATTGTAAAGTTTGTGGCACTTAAAAACATAAAGACGGCGAGGATAAAGTGAACTGCATTGCCCTCATAGGACATGAAGGAGTCGTTGTAAGATGAGAATCCTCCAGTTCCAAGTACGCCAAAGGTATGAACAAAGGAGTCAAAAACTGGCATACCTGCAATTTTTAAACAGGTAAAAAGTGCCGCTGATAAAATAATGTAGATAATATAAAGTCTCTTTGATGATTGAGAAATTGTGGACTCAATCTTTCCTGCCACTGGTCCCGGTGACTCTGCCTTAAAGATTTGAAAACCACCTATGCCAAGTTTTGGCAGTAGACCAACTGTAAAGACAAGTATTCCCATACCGCCAATCCAGTGGGTGATAGATCTCCAAAGGACAACTGACCTTGGGAAGGACGCTATGCCTGATATAACTGTGGCACCTGTTGTGGTAAAACCTGATACAATTTCAAAAAAGGAATCTACATAGGTCATATTAGCTGCAATAAAAAGTGGAATTGCCCCTACAATAGAAACCAATATCCAAGATGCTGTTACTATTAAGATTCCATCCCTTGGCGAAAGTGATCTGCTTTTAACTTTTAGGTTAATTAAAATTAATCCCAATAGGATAGCTATTGCCATTGGGATTAAAAAACCAGGGGCACTTCCATCCTTCTCCACTAAGCTAAGTATGAGTGATGGTGCCATAAAGGCTGTCTCTATTAATAAAATATAACCCAGTATTTTTGATATTAGTTTATAATTCATCTACTCTTCCTCGATTCTTAAAAGACATTATTGCGTCCTTAATTTTTCCTTCAGAGGAGAAAATCTTTTGCATTCTCGGTGCAACTTCGTGCATTGAGAATAAAATAATTCTGTCGCCTGCTTCAAGGACTGTCTTTCCATTAGGAACTAACATTTCATTATGCCTTATGACTGCAATAATTAAAATTCCCTCAGGAAGATTTAAGTTTTCAAGTGCCTTGCCGCAAACCAAGTGCTTTTCCTTTATAATTAATTCAATACATTCCACTTGTCCATTTAAGAGAAGATTAAGTGAAAGGGAAGACTTACCCCTAATTTCCTTTAATATTTCTGCAGCAGTTATATAAGCAGTGTTAAAAACTGCATCAATGTCTAATTTGTCCAAAATCTTGTCGTAATTAGTTCTGGAAATTTTTGCAACAGACTTATAAATCCCCGTTTGCTTTGCCACAAGACTCATAAGTAAATTTGCCTCGTCAATACCTGTAGATGCTACAAAGGCATCGTAAGTGTGGACCATTTCCTCTTCAAGAATGGCAAGATCTGTTCCGTCGCCATTAATTATCTCTGCACCTGGAACCATTTCCTTTAGCTCCAGACATCTCTCTCTATTTATTTCAACTATTGTGACGCGAATATTTTCCTTTAATAAAAGCATGGCTAGGTAAAGGCCAGTCTTTCCTCCGCCTAAAATCATTGTGCTTCTAAGAGTTTTTGTCTTATTTACACCTGTGTGCTCTTTGTCAAAAATTTCTATATTTTCTGACTTGCCCGCCAAGATTATTACATCATTTTCTTCAAGAACTGTACGACCATTTGGTATTATTGCATCTCCACTTCTTGAAATTGCTGAAATAAGTAAGTCGTTAATATTTTCAATGTCCATAATTCTCTTGCCAATAAAGTTTGGGTCCTTGCCAATGTTAAATTCAACAAGAGAAACTTTTCCGCCTGCAAATTCGTCGGAGTAAAGTTGGTATCTTTTCATGAGGTATTTTACTATGGACCTTGCAGTGGCATTGTCTGGGTTTATAATTTTATCTATCTCTAATTCTTCAGATATAAAGTCTAAATGCTTTCTGTATTCTGGGTCTCTGACTCTGGCTATGGCATATTTAGCACCAAGTTTTTTTGAAATTGTGCAAAGTATTACATTAGCCTCGTCATTAGTAGTAGTTGCAATTACATAATCAAATAGAGAGATGTCTAGCTCTTCCAAAACGCCAAAGTCTAGTGCATTTGCACATATGCTAAGGACATCTAGTGAGTTGGAAATATGCTCAATTACATCTTCATCATTATCTACTACAGTTACTTCGTAATCTTCATCTATAAGTGCAGCTGCAAGCCTATAACCTAATTTTCCAGCACCTACAACTAAAGCCTTCATATTCCCCTCCTAAAAAATCGCATCAAGAATTATTTCGAAATCATAATCCTTGTAAATTGATTTTAATTTATCAATAAGTTCCTTTTTCAGCGCGTCCTTTTCCTTTGCATTGGAAACAGCATCGGCATTGTAATCAATGTCGATGTAAATTTTATTATCTTCAAGCACTATGTCGTGAAAAGAATAAATATTTAAGCTACCCCTAATAATTTTTTTGAGGTCTTTAGAAACTGATCTAATAATATCTGAACTAGAGCCCAGTGGGTCAGCGTGAATAATGAGTTTTATGCCTAAAAGTTCAGATACTTCTCTTTCTACCTTATCTACTATATTGTGTGCCTCTTCCAGTGTCAAATTATAATCAAGGGCAGCATCAATTAAGACTATAATATTGTCCGGTCCAAAGTCTGTCACCATCATATTGTGGACATTGGATATTCCATCATAAGTTGATACCTTGGACTTTATCTCGTGTTTAGTCTCTTCACTTAAGCCTTTGCCAAGTATAATGGAAATTGTTTCGTAGATGAGAGAAATTGCAGTGTATAAAATAAATAGGGCAACCAAAACTCCCACATAGCCATCTAAAATTTTTCCAGTAAACTTTTCTATAACTATAGCGACAATTACAACGAGAGTTATAAGAGTGTCGCTAAGTGAATCCTTCTCCTGTGCCTTTAGGGTTGTTGAGTCAATTGCCCTTGCCACATGAGCATAAAATGAGGCTTGCCAAAATTTTATAAAAACAGTAATTATTAAAACTACTATTGTAGATTTTGGATAACTTATCTCTACGGGGTGAAGAATTTTTCCCACAGAAGTCCTCAAAAATTGAAAGCCAACGCTAAGCACGATTCCACTTACAACAAGTGAAATTAAATATTCAAGCCTGCCATGACCATAGGGGTGGTCTCTATCTCTTGGCTTTGCAGCAAGTTTTATGCCAAAAATTGAAATAATTGAGCTCACGCAGTCTGTAATATTATTTACTGCATCGGACAAAATAGAAATAGAGCCTGTAAAAGTATATAAAATAACTTTTAAAAGAGCTACCATTATATTTGATATAAGTCCAAGAAAGGAAGTCTCCTTGGCAATTTTTGACCTGTCATAGCCATAGGCGTTGTGACCTCTTTTTAAAATTAGCTTTGCTAACATTAATCCTCCATAAATAAAAACAGGCTATCCGCCCATCTTTAAAGATTTATTTTAGTTACAGTTATTATAACACTGAAATATGAGTAATAAAAGGAAAAGAAGACACTTTAGCTTTTGATAAAGTTTTATATTTGAAAGTTTTAAAAAATTTTTGCGAAAAAAATGTACCAAAATTTTTCTGGTACATTTAAAATATTTTTTTAATTTATTTTCGTCCCTTAATTTTAACTTGCAGCTTAAATAAATTTTTTAAGCTTAGGAAGAAGTAGTCCCTCTGAAACTTCTTCTGTCTTTTCCTTTGAGCCTAAAATTTCTACCAGCTTTACTCCAAGTAAAATTGCAAGGGCAGGACCCATGGCTGTAATTATATTATCTTCCACAACAACAGCTTCATCTAAGGGGTTATCTACCTTAAGTCTAGCTTCAACGCCTGGGTAGCAAGTGAACTTTCCACTCTTTAGAAGACCTGCTGCATCAAGAACTTGTGGACCTGCACAAATGGCAGTGACAATTCTTTCGTCGTCGTTAAATACATTGGCGCACTCAACAACTTTCTTGTCCCTCATTAAATTTGTTGCGCCAGGTTGTCCTCCTGGAATGTACATTGCCCTGTAGTCTTCAATGTTTATTTCGTCAAAAGTTTTGTCAGCAAGGACTCTTACATCGTGAGCTCCTCTCACTTCATTTCTGTCTGTTATTGAAACTGTATCAACTACTAAGTCAGCCCTTCTCAAAACATCTACAATAGTTAGCGCTTCAATTTCTTCAAAACCATCTGCCAAAAATACTAATAAATCTTTCATGTCGACCTCCTATTTATTCATAATAGAATCCACTGCATTTATAATTGCAGATCTAAAACCGTCTCTTTCTAAAGATTTTACGCCCTTAATAGTTGTGCCAGCAGGTGTAGTAACTTGGTCCTTTAACTCACCTGGGTGAAGACCAGACTCTCTTACCATCTTGGCAGAGCCTGCCACTGCTTGTGAAATTACCCTATATGCCATATCTCTAGTCATTCCATGAGACACTGCTGCGTCTGCTGCTGCTTCTATGTACATGTAGACATAGGCTGGCATGCAACCAGAAACTGCCTCATAAATTTTTATATTTTTTTCTTCCACGATTTCAGTTTCGCCAAAGGAAGATAATATTTTTCTGAGTTCACTTAGTTCATCTTCAGAAATATTTTCACCAGGACAAATTCCCGTCATTGAAGATAAAATTTTCGCAGGCGTATTTGGCATTGCCATTAAAAATTTTTTGCCTGGAAGTTTTTCTCCAAGTTTTTTCAAATCGTAGCTTGATGTAACTGAAATAATAATTTGATTTTTAACTTCATTTTTAATTTTATCTAGGACCTCGTCATAGACATAGGGTTTAATTGTTAAAATCACTGCGTCAGCATTTTTCACTACATCAACTTCTGAATCCATTATTTTTGCCTTTTCAAAATCCTTAAAGGCTTCTTTCTTTTCCTCACTCCTATCGTAAAGAAAAGTTTCTATATTATTATTTAAAAGACCATGGGCCATGGCAGAACCCATATTGCCAAGACCTATTATTCCCATCTTCATCTCTATCACTCCTTAAGTAGATTATACACGATATTACTTAAATTTTCATTTGTGTGCTATAATTAATGCGGTGATTTAATGAAAAATATTTCAATCTTAAAATTATTTTTAACATTTTTTAAAATAAATGCCATTACCTTTGGTGGCGGCTACACAATTGTGCCTGTCATAAAGGATATTTTTGTATCAGACTTAAATTTAATCGACGAAGATGAAATGATGGACATAGTTGCCATATCCCAAGGCGGACCTGGCGCCATGGCAATTTCTTGTTCAGTCTTAACTGGCTACTACCTAAGGGGACCTCTTGGGGCGATAACTTGTCTTGTGGCATCATCCCTTCCCTGCCTAATAATTCTATCTGTAATTTCAAATTTCTATCAAGAGTTTAAAAGTAATTTTTTTATAAACTCTGCCCTTGAAGGCATTAGCGGAATAATCTCTGCAGTTTTATTCATCACAGTTTTTCGCATGGGAAAATCTTCCTACAAGAAGAACCCAAGATTTAGTGCTGTTATGATTATTCTGGTCTTCTTAGTAGCATTCTTCACAGATATTAACACAGGACTTATTATTTTATTCTGTGCCCTTGCAGGAATTTCTTATTTTAGTGTAATGGAGAGATACAAAAATGTTTGATTTGTTTTTTATTTTCTTTAAAATTGGATGCTTTGCCTTTGGTGGCGGCTACGCAGTAATCCCTCTCATATCAAAATATGTAGTGGAAGAAAATGCCTGGATATCCACCAGAGAATTTATAGACTTAATTTCAATTTCACAAATGACTCCAGGACCCATTGCCATAAATTCTGCAACCTTTGTAGGTCAAAGCGTAGCCGGCATTGTTGGCTCTATTGTTGCCACAACTGGCCTCGTCCTACCACAGTTTATACTCATGATGATCCTGGGCTACTTTCTCTTTAGCAAGAATAAAAAATTTAAAATTATGGACTACTCCCTTCTTGGCATAAAGGCTGGAGTTGTTTCCTTAATTTTTATCACTACCTTAAAACTATTTCGTTCATCAGTTTTTCCTAAGGGAATTAACTTAGATGGCATGAGCCTTGCCGCCCTAATTTCTTTTGTCCTTGGCTTTCTTTTATACCTAAAAAAAATAGACCTATTTAAGTTAATAGGTCTCGGTGCAGTCATTGGCATCGCCGTCAATTTTGCACTAAATTATATTTAAGATTAATCCTCCCTAGTAATTTAAGGAGGATTTTTTTAAAATAAACAATCTTCAATTAAGTCTTTATTTTTTAACTTGTCTATCCAGTCCCTTGGAATTTCATCAAAGCCATAAATTATTCCAGCAAGTCCACCAGTTACAGCCCCCGTTGTGTCTGTATCATCGCCAAGGTTCACAGCCTTAAGGACTGCATCTCTATAACTATTAGTGTTTAAAAGGCACCACAAAGATGCATCTAGGGTGTGAAGGACAAAACCAGTGGATTTAATTTCCTCTTCTGACTTCTTTTTTAAATCATCAAGTCCCAAGCTTTCTAATTTTTCTCCAGCAATTAATTTTCTACCTATGTGTACATAGTCAAGGCAAGCCTTCCTAGAAATTTCGTGTGCGTGAGTTATGCTAGAAACTTTTTCGATTTCTTCATCGCTGACATCAGTAAAGGCAAGGGGCAAAATTCTCATTAGTGATCCGTTGCCATTGGAATAAAAATCATCCATGCCGCGATTTAAGACAAGGGCTTCTCTAGTTGTGCCGCCAACATCAAAGGTTTTTCCATCAGCTGTAAAGTCATCATCAAAGAGCCAAGCCTTAAAATTTTTCCTTATGTCTTCGATGTCCACCCTGCCCTTGTCCTTAATGGACTTGCAAGTGGCAAGAGTCATACTGGTGTCATCAGACCAAGTGCCTGCTTCCTTATTCCAAGTTCCAAAACCAACCATGTCCTGGCAAATAAAAGTTCCCCTCTCTTTAAATTCAAAGGGAACACCCAAGGCATCGTCAACAGCAAGGCCATATATGGCATCTCTTAACTTAGTCATAAAAACTCCTTTCATAAAAATTTTTCCATAAAACAAAAGCTAAGACTCAAAAAAAATCTTACTTTTTAAATATTTCTTCTTTGTCTCCTGTTAATGGCAAAAATCATTAATTTGTCGTCGTCAATTTTTGCAAGTAGCCTATAAGACCCTATCCTATAACGCCAAAGGCCCTTAAAATTTCCTGTAAGGGGTTTTCCAGAAAACCTAGGCTCTTCACAATTTAGCAAATTATTTTCTATCCAGTTAGTTATAATTTTTTGAGCTTGTATATCTAACTTTCTTAAACTTTTTAAATATTTTTTTTCATAAATTAAATCATACATATCAGAAGTCTAGTTCCTTCATCAACTCTTCATGAGTAATATATTCAACTTCGCCTCTAGCTTCCTTTTCAAGAAAATCTTCAGCCACCTTCATGTCGAACTCATCTTCAAGCTTCTCTTCCATCAATCTCTTAAAAAGAGTAGAAAGAGGCTCGCCCATAAGATCAGCATAGGCAGTAAAAGCCCTCTCCTCTTCAGCATTAAGTCTTACAGATACAGTTTTCATACCATCACCTCTAAGAGAATTGTATTACATTGTGTTACACAAATCAAGAAGAAGCTTCATTTTTCTAAAACTATCTTTGCATAAACTTTTTCTGTGAATTTATATATACCAAGATAAATAATTATATAAATCAACATCACAAAAATCATTGATTTTATAAATAATGGAATATTCATAAGCCCAATTATCATTAGCATATTTTTTAAGCTTGGAAATGCAAAAGATGTGTGAACTATACAAAAAATTATTGGTAAAAACAAAAGTGTAGCCATTTGTTTCTTTATACTTTTCTCTGCCTCAATATCTCCAAGACCAAGCTTTTTTAAAATTCTAAATCTTTCTACATCCTCATATCCCTCTGTTAGTTCTTTATAATATATTGAAAGCCCCATTGTAACTAAAAATGCTAAAGAAAGTATTAAACCAACAAAAAATATTACACCATACATTCTCAAAAATTCTAACTTGGTTTCGCCCCTATCTATGACTTTTATTTTTTGATTTTCACTTACTTTTATCTTATCTATGTTTTCTTTAAGACTTTCTGCAAAGTTTTCTTCATTTGCTCCATTAATCATTGTCTTAACTGATGGCTCTATGCTAAATATATTAGAATTTTTCACTTCATACTTTTTAATTATCTCTTCTGCAATTTTGTAGTCTTTTACAAATATTTTATTCTTTTCAAATATACTTATTACATTCTCAATGGGTACGTCATTTTCTTCTTCCCTTATGCTTTTTGCTTTATAATCTAATTCTCCTATCCAATCTTTTGTTCCCTCGTCTTCAAAATACAGTATATCTGCATCATCAAATTTTAAATTGCCATCTCTTGTATAAATAACTTGTAGGTCGACTAAATTATTTTTAAATGCTGCCTTATCTATATCTTCACTTTTTAAAGATTCTACTCCACTCTCTGTCTTTAAAAGTGGAACATTCCATTCCATTGTAGTAAATGGCTTTACATTAAATCCATTTTCATTAAGATATTTGTTTAATTTATTTCTATATTCTTCTAAGTTATCTATCCTTATAGGATTATCCTCTATCTCTAGAGTATAATCTGCTGGAAATAATCTATTTACTACATCATCTATTCCTACATATAAACTTATTCCCGAAGTTAAAACTACAGTAAAAGCTGTAGAAAGTATAGCAATACTTGCCAGGGACCTTGAATTATTTTTCACTCTATACAAAAGCCCTGATATTGCAAAAAAATTATCTTTTTTGTAATATAAATCTTTTTTATTTTTTATTATTTCTAAAATCAAACTTACAATAACAGAAAAGGCACAATAAGTTCCTATTATAACAAGCAAAACTGCTAAGAAAAATTTTATAAATGCTTCCATTGGATTTTTTGTTGTAATACTAATTGCATAACCTGACGCAATAAAAATTATCCCCAATAGAGCAATTAATTTTGTAAATTTATTTTTCTTCTCTCCTGCCTTGGACTCATTTACTAAATCAATTGGAGAATAATTTCTCATCTTAATAATTTGAATTGCAAATACAAAAATTAATATTGCAATAAATATTAAAGCTATGATGGCTACTGCTAAAATATTGTTAAAAAATCCACCCTCAAATATATTTATAGGAATATTTATTAGCTTTACAAAAATGCCTAGAGACAATTTATAAAGTACAAGACTAAAAATGCTTGCTGGTATTATGGAAAAAATAATAATAAAAATTATTTCCCAAAATAAAATTATTCGCAGATGTCTTTTCTCAAGTCCAAGTATTAAATAAAGTCCTTGCTCCTTTAACTTTCTCTTTTGAATAAAGGAGTACACGGAAGATAGCATTATTAGTGAAAAAATTGATAATACTACAACTCCATAAAATAGAATTATCTTCATCGTATCCATTCCACTTGCTCCTGCAAGAGATTTATCTAAGACAAGGCTTAAACAAATTGAATTAAGTACAATGAGAAAAATTATAGTTCCAATGAAGGGCATAAAAATATTTTTATTTCTCTTTATACCAGACAACGCAAGGTTCCTATAAAGTGATTTCATCTTCATAACTCCTTTGCAACATTTGCATTGTGTCTGCAATTTTCTTTTGCATATCAAAACTTTCTAAATTTCCTTTATAAAGTTGATGATAAATCTCCCCATCTTTTATAAATAAAACTCGATTTGCTTCAGATGCTGCCATAATAGAATGTGTAACCATTAAAATAGTCTGCCCCTCAAGATTTAATTCTTTAAAAACTTTTAAAAGTTCTCTCGTACTGTTGCTATCAAGTGCACCTGTAGGCTCATCTGCAAAAAGCATCTCTGGTTTTGTTATAAGTGCCCTGGCGATTGCTACTCTTTGTCTTTGCCCACCACTTATTTCGTAGGGATATTTACTTAATAAATCATTAATATTTAGTCTTGCTGCAATCTCTGATAACTTTTTTCCATTGATGAGACCTTTTCATCTGCTAATACTAAGGGCAATAAAATATTTTCTTTAACAGTAAAGGTGTCAAGAAGGTTAAAATCTTGAAAAACAAATCCAAAATTTTCTCTTCTGAATTTTGCCCTTTGGCTGTCCTTTATCTCTTGTAAATCTTTGCCTCTTAAAATTACTTTTCCAGAAGTTGGTCTGTCAAGTAGTGCCAATATATTTAATAAAGTTGTCTTTCCACTGCCAGATTCTCCCATTATGGCAATATATTCTCCTGCTTCAACAGTGAAATTAATTGACTTTAAAGCCTCCAGGTCATTTTTACCAAAGCGACTTCGGTATATCTTTTTTATATTTTGAACTTCTAACATCTTCAACCTCTTTCATAAATACGCTTAATCATTAACAGCAATTGGCTTTGCATAATAAACAAAAATCATTGCATCATATAAATCTTTTGGGACTTCCTTTACTCTATAACTTGTTGGAATAAATTTCATAAGTGGAGAATATCCTTCGCCCAAACTTCCCATATTAATCTCTTTATTTATAAATTCAAATGTTTCCCCTTCTTTAACTTTTGTAAAATCTAAATAATATTTTCCCTTAAATTTTCTCGCACTGTAAGCTAAAGGATCTGCAGATACAAAGACATGGTTTGCCCTCTTATTATCTGGACCAATCTCATTAATATTTACAATTCCCTTATAAAAGTCAGTTCCAATAATAAAATATTTTTCTCCAAAAATTTTCTTTAAGTGAGAACCCATAGGCTCATAAAACTTTCCACTTTTGGCAAGATGACCATTGTGACCAGAAATTAAAAGCAGATCATTTCCCTTTGACCTTTCAAAATCACTTATCCACTTAACATTTTCAGCCATAAATTTATCTCTCACATTGTTTACTTTTGCGTAATCACTAAAATCCATTTCATAGTATTTTACACTATCCAAGACATTTGTAAGCGCTCTTGAAACAAGCCTTGCAGAGTTAGAAGATAGGCTGTCGACATGAGCTTTTATTTCTAATAACAAATCTTCTCTATCTTTTATCTCTGAAATCTTAAATTTTTCATCTTTAATAAAGGAAAATTCCCTTTGCAAGTCTTTATCTTGTAGAATATTATTTTCTTCGCAAAAATCTAAAATTAACTCCATAGATTTTTCGGGATTTTGCATATCAAAGCCGTAAAAGGAAAGCTTGTCCTCATCCTTTGCCCTTTGGTTGTAGTCAAACATATAATTTATGAGGTCATTCATATTCTTTGTGTGATAAATATTAAAAGAAAAAACACTAGAAATATTTTCAGTTCTTTTGTTTCCATGAATGTAATTATTTATAATCATGCCTTCGCCAAAATCTGCTTCAAGGCAAAAACTTTTTAAATTATTTTTTTCAACTAAAGTTTTAAGAACCTCTAATTTTAAATCTTGAAAATCAGAATTTCCGTGAGTGGCTTCCCCTAGTCCAACAACTTTTATGTGGTCATCTAATTTTATTTGGCTTAGGTCTTTGCCATAGTCCTCTATATCTGAAATATTTTTTCTTGCACTTAACTCAGGTATTTTAATCCATAAAAAATCTCCAAGCCCTACAAGAAAAATAATAGTTAATATAAAAATTAAAAGTCCTTTAAATATTTTCTTTATCATTTTCTCACCTTCTTAACTACATTATAAATTGTTCAATAAAATAAATCCTTTTATTTACATAACAAATTAAGCTTTAATGTGACATTTTTGTAAGATATAAAAAAAGAGTGCCCAGCACCCTAATCCAAAATATTTTTTAAATTAATATACATCTTTGTGCCAATCTTTGGCTCTGATTCACATCTAAGTGTCACTCTTAAAGATTTACCAATATTTTTTGAAAGGTTAAGTCCCAATCCCGTTGACTTTTTCTCTAACCTTCCATTGTAACCAGTGTATCCTGCATCAAAAATTCGCGGTAAATCTTCTGGCATTATTCCAATTCCATTGTCCTCAATTACAAGTTCATCTTTCTTTAAATAAATTGCTACTCTTCCATTTTGCGTGTACTTTATTGCATTAGAAATAATTTGCTCCAATAAAAAAGAAAACCACTTGGCATCAGTTAAAATTATTTTCTTAGTTTCACAAAAGTCTAGGCTATTATTTTTTCCAATAAACTGAATTGAATATTTTCTTATTACGCCCCTTATAATTTCGTCTAATTTATATTTGCCAAAGACATAATCCGTGCTATCTGCATTCAGCCTTGCATAGCCTAAAATATTTCCCACATATTCTTCGATTTCAAAAATTTCTTCCTCGCATTCTATTTTATTTATTTCATCTTTTTTGAGTAGAAGCCTTAGTGCAAATATTGGGGATTTTATTTGATGAGTCCAAATGGTCAAATAATTTTTTACATCAGCTCTTCTTTTTTCTTCACTATTTCTAAATTTTTTATTTTCTTCTACGCTTTTATAAAGAGCTCTTGATAATGGAGAACCCTTTATTTCTAGAATTTTTTCGTAATTTTTTTGATTTAAAAGAGCAATTTCTTCTCTGTAATCTCTGTCCCTTGTAAAATAAAGAAAAATCATGTATATAAAAAATAAAAATAGATATAAAAAAGATATGTAAATAGATTTGTCTCTTTCAAATTCAAAAATTAAATAAATTCCTAGAATATAAAAAAATATAAAAATCCCAAAAATTATTGTGAATTTTTCTCTCTTTAAAAAACTTTTAATTGGCAGGTGAGACATAATAGCCTACTCCTTTCTTAGTTTTTATGAGTTCAAAAATATTTATATCTTCTAACTTTTTTCTAAGACGCATTACATTTACTGTTAAGGTGTTATCGTCAATATAAGAGTCCGTTTGCCAAATTTTATCAATAATTTCATCTCTATTAACAACTTTACCTGGCTTTTCCAAGAGAATTTCTAAAATTTTAAATTCATTTTTTGTCAGTTCTATCTCTTTGTTTTCTCTTGATATAATCATCTTGTCGCAGTCAAGCCTTATGTCTTTATAAAAAATATTTCTTGTCTCAATATATTCGTAAGCTCTTCTAAGCAGGGCTCTTATTTTTATTTGTAATAGCTCTAGTTCAAAGGGCTTAGTCAAATAATCGTCCGCTCCAAGGTCCATTGCCATTATCAAATTTAAGTTTTCATCGGCGGCTGAAATAAATAAAATTGGAACTTTAGAATTTTTTCTAATAATTTTGCACCAATGATAGCCATTGTAAAAGGGAAGACTTACATCCATCAAAACTAAATCAGGATGAAAATTTTTAAAGTCATCAAAAATGTTTTGAAAGTCCTCTGCTATTTTTATTTCATAATTCCAAAAATTGAGGTGCCTTTCAATTTCTTCTGCAATTACCTTGTCATCTTCAACTAAAAAAATCTTCCACTTTTTGTTTTCCATATCTTTACAACCTACTCTTTTCACCAAAATTTACTTGACATCATTATATATATTAAGGGCAAAAAAATAAAGACTCCCCTAAGGAAGTCTTTAAGTCAAAATTTAATTTATAGAACTGCTTGTGCTGCTGTTATGATTGCTAGTGAATATACTTCGTCTTCTGAGCAACCACGAGATAAGTCGTTTACTGGGGCATTAAGTCCTTGAAGGATAGGTCCAATTGCTTCAAAGCCGCCAAATCTTTGAGCGATCTTGTAGCCAATGTTTCCTGCTTCGATGTTAGGGAATACAAATACATTTGCGTGTCCTGCAACTTCTGATCCTGGTGCTTTTTTCTTTGCAACAGATTCTACAAAAGCTGCGTCAAATTGTAATTCGCCGTCAATTGCCATATCAGGATTTTTTTCCTTAGCCATTTTTGTTGCTTCTGCAACCATCGTTACTCTTTCGTGAGATGCTGAACCCTTAGTTGAAAAAGAAAGCATTGCAATCTTTGGATCCATGCCAAATTGTCTTGCTGTTTCATTTGATACTACTGCTACTTCTGCAAGTCCTTCTGCATCAAGGTCGATGTTAATAGCACAGTCTGCCATTAAATACATTTCTTCGCCTCTAAGCATAATAAATGCTCCAGAGCATCTCTTGTATCCTTCTTTTGTCTTTATGATTTGAAGGGCTGGTCTAACTGTATCTGCAGTTGTGTGTGCTGCACCTGATACAAGTCCCTTAGCTTTTCCCATGTAAATAAGCATTGTGCCAAAATAGTTGTGGTCTTTTAAGATTTCTGCTGCTTGTTCTTCGTTTACTTTTCCTTTTCTTCTTTCAACAAAAGCCTTAACCATTTCATCTTTAGCTTCATAGTTAGCTGGGTCTAGGATTTCAAGGTCTCCTAATTTTACGCCTTCTTTTTCTGCTAAAGCTTCAAGTTCTTTTTTGTCTCCAAGAACTATTGGTTTAATATCTCCATCTTCATTAAGTCTAATTGCTGCTCTTAAAATTCTTGCATCATCGCCTTCAGGAAATACTATTTCTGGTTTTGATGCTCTTACTTTACTTCTCAAATTTTCAATTAATGACATAATGTCCCCCTTTTTTATTTATGCTTATATTATATATCTTATAAAAAATAATTTAAAGTGAATAAGGTTTGAAATTCACATCTTCTATAACTTCATTTAGCCTTACAGAGTCTGCAACGAGCTTTGCAAGTCTGTGATGCTTCATTGTGTGGACTCTTAAAACTTCTACACCCTTGTAGGCTGCTAGAGTTGTAAGAGCTGCTGATGCTTCATCTCTATTTTCAAAGCCTTCTTCATTATTTCCGTCAGCGTCAATATTATTTTCTGTCAAAATATTTGTAATAAATCTCTTTCTTGATACTCCTAAAAATGTGAAGCAGCCCATTTCTCTTATAGCGTCAATTTTATCTATTAGTTTTAAATTTTCCTTTTTTGTTAAGGCAAAGCCAATACCTGGGTCAAGCATAATTCTATCTCTTTTTATGCCATTTTTTTCTGCCCTTTCAAGGGATTTTTCTAGGTATTTTTTCATGACTTCAATAATATCCATATCTTCAAAGGATTTTAACTCATCATCAGTAAAGGCTCCTTCGCCACCAAAAGATGGGAAGTTGGCAGATGATTTGTGATTTGGTCTTGCAATTTTTGGATTAAACATTAAAATTGCGCCAACATCACTTTTCCCTACTACTTCTGCCATTTTTGGATCCCCTAAAAAACCTGTGATGTCATTTACAAAGTCAACGCCTGCTTCTATTGCTGCTTCTGCAACATCAGCCTTCCATGTGTCGATGGATAGAGGGATATCAGTCATAGTCTTTAATTCTTTTATAACTGGCACAACCCTACTAATTTCTTCTTCAATTTCAACATAATGGGAACCAGGTCTTGTGGATTCACCGCCGAGGTCAATCATTTTTGCGCCGGCATCAATAAGATCCATTGCCCTTTTGATGGCCTTGTCCTTACCATACCATTTGCCGCCATCAGAAAAAGAATCAGGCGTAACATTTACTATGCCACATAAAATTGTTTCCTTGCCACTTTCTAAAACTTTGTCTTTATACTTACAAATTAAATTATTCATTTTTCACTCCATTTTTTATTTTTCTCGTCAAGTTAATTCTATGTCTAAGGCCTTTTAAAATCAAATAAATTTTAAATCGCGTAGTAGTGCAAAACTCCATCTTGGTCTTTTTCAAAATCAGCCTTGCCTAGAGCCCTTAGGCCTTCAAGGTGAGCGTGAGCTTCTCCTGCTGCGAAAAACTTTTGCGTGTTTGGAAATTCAGAAAAATCCCTTGCCCTCATGTCCCAAGACATATTCATGGCAATGTCACGAACTGTGCACCTGCCCCTAGCCTCTAAAGTCTTTAACGCCTCGCTAATTCTCTTTTCGTGATGAGCCTTTAGCTCGTCAATCCTCTTTGGCACATCTTCAATAAGTGCCCTGTGAGATGAATAAAGGTGGTCAATGGGAAGATTTCTTAATTTCTCAATGTTTTTAAGATATCTGCCAAGGCTGTCGCCCACAGTAAAATTCCAAAAAGTAATATTTGGAGTGATGTCTCCCAAAAGGTGGTCGCCGCAAAATAAAATTTTTCGGTCCTCTTCATAGAGACCGACCATGCCAGGAGTGTGACCAGAAAAATCCATACCCTTAAAAGTAAAGTCGCCAAGCTTTAGGGTGTAGTCAGGATTAAAGGAAGTGTAGGGAAACTCTGCCTTAGGTCTATAGCGAAAGCCTGCATGCTCCTCAATTTTTAAATTGTCCTCATCCAGCCCTTGAAGGTGGGTAGTCGCCATAACATCTTTCCACCTCTTAGAATTTGCATCAGCCATAGAAGACATCATGCGGTAGTCAATGTCTCCCATATAAATTTCCACGCCAAGCTCTTCATGAAACCAAGTTGCAAGACCTGTGTGGTCAGAGTGAAGATGAGTCAAAAATAACTTTGTCCTCTTTAAATCAATTTCCATATCTCTTATAAAAGATAACATTTCACTCCTGATTTCTTCAGTGTTAAAGCCTGTGTCGATAATAAGAGCCTCGCCCCTGGACTTTACCATATAAATGTTTATGCTCTTTAGGGGATTTCCCTTTAGGGGAATAATTTTACAATAAACGCCATCAGAAAGTTTTTTAATACTAGACATATTTCCTCCCACAGCTCATTTCATGTATAATAAATACGAGGTGAATTATGAGCGATTTTTTATTAAAACTTTTTAAAGTTGAAACCATTAACAAACTGCCTATTGATAAATTATACCCTATTATAGAGAGTTTAGACGGCGACCAGAGACAACTCATTGCATCTTCCTATGATTTAGACCTTGAGGGACTAAGTTTGTCAGAAGAAGTAGAAGAAATACATAAAATAATTACCAGTGAATTTAAAAACACTCTCATGAACTTTGACGAAAAAGAGCACAAGTCCTTTTACGATTTTTATAATGGCGCCGTAGATTATTCCGACGAAAATGTCTATGTAAACATGAAAAAATTCACATCCCTGGGACTGATGTATCTCTTCCTATCAAAATCCGGCACCTATTTTAACTTCGTCATACCAGAAGAATTAATAGAGATGTATGAAAAACTTTTACAATCAAGCTAAAAAGTCAATTAAAATATAATTTAATAAACAAATTAATAATTGGACTGGCTAAGAATTTATAAAACATAAAAAAACCGAGAACTCAAAGTTCTCGGTTAAAAAAAACTATTTAGTTTTTCCCTTTGTGGTTATATTATATAGCATTGTCACAAAATAAGTCAATTACTTTCTTAACAAATTTATAATCATCTATTAAAATTTTATTTTTTTCGTACTTATCTTTATTTCTTATAACTCTAATGTCAAAAAATTCTTTTATCTCTTTAAATCTATGTGTTTTTATTTCATCACTTTTAACATATAAGTTAAAAGCATAAAGCAAACAAATAAAATCATGTATAAATAAATTTCTCAACTTTCTTTTTATAAAAACTCCATTGTATTCATCTAAATTGGTCTTTAAAAATTTATATATATCATCGAGATAATATCCTCTCTTGTCTGGGAGATTGTGAATAAGGCAATTACTATGTGCAGATGCATTTCTTATGTCTCTAACACGAAATAAAATATCACAATCTGCAAAATTATCTTCATAATTCTCTACATAAAACTTTATAAATTTTACTAAAGTACCAAAGGATATGACTTCAACAAAGGTCCATATTGGATAATTGGGATGTGTAAACTTATCTAACAGATTACCAACATAGCCTTTCCCTCTTCTTCTATATAATTCTTTCTTAATATTATATCCTGTATCCCCCTTGTTATTTCCTAAACTATCCAAAAATTCCAAGGTAAGATTTACATCGTCTAAACCATTGTTTTCTATTGATTTGAGTAAATTTACTTTTAAAGAGTGCTCTAAATTTAAAATCGTTTTTAAAATTAAAAATTTAAGATGCATATCAATTGTAGATAAATCCTTTAAATGAAAAAAATCTAAATCTTTATACTTTCCCTTTTCATCTTTTTTAAAATTATGTCTATAAGATGAAACTTTTACATAGTAATTATGCTCTTCTAAATAATGAATAGCTTGTTCCTTACTAACTTCGCAAAATTCAACACCCTTATCATTAAGTTTATTAACAAGCTCTATAGAGTTGAGCAATAAAATCACCCTCTTAAAATAAATTTCTTATTACAAAAATTATAACACAAAGAATTATTAGCAAACTCACTAAAATATCTTCAACAAGTCTTTTTTTAATATTTTAAAATTTTATTAAAGCAAAAATAAAAAGCCATCCATAAGCATGAATGACTTTAAATTAAAATTTTGGTGGAGGCGGCGGGAGTCGAACCCGCGTCCGAAGACTTCTTACAGAAAGATTCTCCGAGTGCAGACTCCTCTTAAATTTCCCCTGTATTACTAGAGTGTCAAACTCATACAGAGTATCGCCATTAACCCCCTCTGCTATGGCGCATTACAGAGTTCGTTTGCCCGCTAATTTGAAACCCGGTTGCAGTTCGCGGCGTCTGGCCGGATTGCTACCTAATTAGGCAGCTAGTGCGAAATTATTTTCGTCGTTTATTTTTTATAGACCATTTTAGCGTTGTGTGATCCATCAACGACTCGCTACTTAAAGCTCAAAATCCCCGTCGAAACCATTTTCGCCCCCATATGAAGTTAGACTAAAATTATACTAAAATTCCGCCTTTTTGTCAATTTTAGCCCATCTCAGTCTTCTTCAATTTTTTTCTCTTTTTCTTGGCAAATTTAAATCTTAAATTTTTCTTCCAAATAAAATATCCAATCACTGACCCAAGGACATTTAACATCAAGTCGTCAATGTCAACAGACCTTCCTATAAAAAATTGTATGAACTCAACAAAAAAGGAAGAAAAAAAAGTTATGACAAGGATCTTTGAAAGGCTTCTCGCCTTGGGAAAGATTTCTGCCACAAAAATTCCAAAGGGCACAAATATTATTACATTGCCCATTACATTTGTCATTGTGTGAAGGAAACCTGAATATTTTATGTAATTTTTTATAGTTCTAAATGGAACTAGGTTTACGCCCCAGGCTCCTGATGTTATCCTGTCTTTAAAATTTCCAACGAAGTCAAAGTTTTCGTTCGTTAAATTTATTCCTGAGTTGGCAATATAGGAGTTTGGTGTAAATAACATTATTACTAGAAAGGCAAGGTAGCCTGCAAAAAGACTCAAGAGAAATTCCCTAAATCCGTTGGAATTTATTTTTCTGTGGGAGAAAAATTTTACTCTCACCATGGAAAAGACTACAAAGGTAATTATGAAGGCAGGTATTGTCCTTGCCACAAAAAATAAAAATAATCTCATATATTTTTTAGTTCTATTAAATTTGTTATGGAATATTTATTTTCTTCTACAACTAAGTGCCACTTGTCCTTGGAATTTTCATCATAGATGCCCACTGTTTCAAGGCCTGCACTTTTGGCAGTCCTAAGGGCAAGATAGGAGTCGTCAATTAAATATACATCCCTTGGATCTTCCTTTATTTCAGAAGTTATTGTAGTGAAAAATTTTTCTTCGCCCTTTATGTGGCCAACTGAATCTGCTGTGTAAAGTCCTTCAATGTATTTGTCTATGCCGTATTTTTTTATGACTATGTCCGCAAAGTGTTCTGCAGTTGATGTTCCTATGACAATCTTTTTATCCCTGTCCTTAAAATATTTTAAAATTTCAAGGGCATTGTCCTTTAACTTAACTTTGTTGGAATAAAAATCTATAACTGTGTCGCTAAAACCATTATAAAGTTCTTCAAAGCTTTCGCTTAACTTGTAATAGTCCTTTAAATACCTTAGGGAAGTGTTAAGGCTCATGGTGGTCATCTTGTGTTGCACACTGTCTTCTATATCTATTCCCTTTGTCTTCATAAAGTCGCGAGAAACTCTTCTCCAATATCCCATGGAGTCCACCAGGGTTCCGTCTAAATCAAATATAATAGCTTTCATGTTACCTCCTTCTTTAATAATACTTATATTTTAGTTGTAATCTTTTTATAAATCAACTATAATAGTCTTCTAAGTGCTTTTAAAAATTTTTTTAAAAAGTCTTTGACAAAATTTTTTTTCATGTTATAATAATATCTGTTCGAAAATTAAATATAAAGAATATAAAATTCTTGTAAAATTTTCATTGTCGGGGTGTAGCGCAGTTTGGTAGCGCACGTGGTTTGGGACCATGGGGCCGGGGGTTCGAATCCTCTCACCCCGACCATTTTATTTTAAGGCTTAGGCCTTATTTTTTTGTCTAAAAATATCTTTATGGACCTAAGTCCATTAATCCTCTTAAGATTTTTCTAATTTTTCAACTTATTAAATGTTTTAAGTTCCAATAATATTTTTAATAAAATTTTACTTTTCTATAAGTTTTTTCATAAAAGCTCCCATAAAATTTTCCAAATAATATTAATAATTTTTAAATAAAGATTTTAAATTAAAACTTTGTAAAAACATTTTTACTCAATGTTCTGCAAACGATTGATGCGTTGAAATTCTTCAATGTTATTTCCTTGTATTTATAAGTTCATTGTTCTATAATTGAACTAAGAATAATAAAAGTAAAGGAGGATTTATATGTTACTATTTATTATTGGACTTATAATATTGCTTGGTGGCGGATTTTTCTACTCAAAATATGTAGAAAGTCAATTGGCACCAGACGACAGAGAAACTCCAGCTGTTAGAAAAGCTGACGGAGTTGACTATGTAGTAATGAGTCAAAAGAAAAACTGGCTCATCAATCTACTAAACATTGCAGGTATGGGACCAATCATTGGACCTATCCAAGGTATTCTTTTTGGACCTATTGCTTTTTTAGCAATTCCACTTGGATGCGTATTTGCAGGTTCAGTTCATGATTACATGACTGGATTTATTTCAATGAGAAATGGTGGATCACAAGTTCCTAAGCTCGTTGGAAAGTACATTGGCGATGGAGTTCGTAAATTCTACAATATTGTTATTGCAATCTTACTTCTACTTACTGGTGTAGTTTTTGTCTACACTCCTGGGGACTTAATCGCAAATGATATTCTTAAGGTTGGAGCTGATTCAAATGTTATTTGGATTATCTATGCAGTAATTTTTGCTTACTACATTGCTTCAACTGTACTTCCTATCGATAAATTAATCGGTAGAGTTTATCCAATCTTTGGTGGTTTCCTAATTGTATCTGCTATTGGAGTATTTATTGGAATCTTTATTAAGGGTTCAGGACACTTAGCATTTGAAAATGCTGGTCTTCTTGCAGAACACCCACTTGGACAAAGGTTTATCCCATCATTCTTTATCACAGTTGCTTGTGGTATCTTATCAGGTTTCCACGGTTCTCAAGTAACACTTATTTCTAGAACTGTTAAATCTGAATCAGAAGCTAGAACAACTTTCTACTCAACTATGATCGCTGAAGGTTTCATCGCCATGGTTTGGGCAGCAGGCGCAATGGTTCTATTCTCTTCTGGACAAGCTGCACTTGACACTCCGGGAACAATTATGGTTGGTCAAGTTTCTAAGTACTTCATGGGTAATGTTGGTGGACTTCTTGCAGTTCTTGGTGTTATTGCACTTCCTATCACTTCTGGTGATACTGCTTTTAGATCTCTAAGACTAATAATTGCTGAAGAATTAAATATTGACCAAAAGGCTCCTTCAAAGAGAGCTGGACTTTCTGCAGTATTATTTATCCCAGCTTTTGCAATCCTATACTTTGCAAAGACAAATCCTAATGGATTTAACCTACTTTGGAGATACTTTGGTTTCACAAACCAATTCGTAGCAACTTTCGCTTTAGCTGTTGCCACTATTTATTTAATTGATACAGGTAAGAATTATATTATTACTCTACTTCCAGGAATCTTCTATGTATTTATAGTATTCTCATTTATTATTAACATTAAGGGTCTTGGACTTGGATTGCCATTCTCAATTGCATACCCTGCAGCAGGCGTTATTGCAGTACTATATGCTTACTTCGTAATCAAACTTGGCAAAAAGAACAAAACTAGAATTGAATCTATAGTTTTAGATTAAATATTTTAAAATTTTAGATTAAATATTTTAAAGTAAGAGGTGGCTGGAAATGCCACCTTTTTTGTTAGGAGGTTTTATGAATTTTATACTAAGTGATAAGGCTCTAACTTATCTTAAAAATAAAAATAAGGATAAAATTTTTATCAATCCCGACCTTGATGCTAAGGCTTGTTGCTGCGGCGTGGGCACCTTTGACTTTGACATAAGCATAAGGGACGATGAAGACATAAGTAGGTATAAAAAAGTTGATGTCTCAGGCATAGCTGTTTTTTATAATCCCACTATTGATCTTTACCTGGAAGGTCGAGAAGACATGGATATAATAATATCTGCAGTGGGTCTTGGAAGTTTTAAAAAATTATATGTTGAGAACGAAATAAATTCAATTGACCAGTGAATCGATGAGTGATTAGATGAAAAATAATAAAATTGACGAATTTATAAAAAATTATGACTTAGATGAAAAATATAAAAATAGAATACCAGATCCTCACTTCTTTTATTCTGGCGATGAAATTTTAAGGGAGGCAATCTCTGCAGTCTTGGCAGGCAAAAATATTCTCTTAGTTGGCGACAAGTCCACAGGCAAAAATGTCTTGGCAGAAAATCTCGCCTACATTTTTAAAAGGCCTCTTTGGAATTTGTCCTTTCACATAAATATTGACTCTTCCGTTTTAATTGGCGACGACACCCTAAAAAATGGAAATGTCCTCTTTCGTGAAGGACCTATAACAAAGGCGGCAAGCTGTGGAGGCTTTGTTGTCCTAGACGAAATCAATATGGCAAAAAACGAAGCCATGGCAGTCCTCCACTCCATCCTTGACTACAGAAGAATCATTGACATACCAGGCTACGACATCATCAAGCTTCATCCTGCAACGAGATTTATTGCCACTATGAATTATGGCTACGAGGGCACAAGAGAGTTAAACGAAGCCCTCCTCTCTCGTTTTGTAATTATAAAGATGCCCCTTATTTCTCGCGAGAGACTTGTTGAGCTTATTAAAAAAGAATATCCAAAGATGAAAGATGAATATGTGGGAAACATTGCCTTTTTCTTTTACGATTTAAAACTAAAGGCAGAGTCAGGAGAAATTTCCAGAACTGCACCAGATCTTAGGGGGATCTTTGATGCCATTGACCTTGTGAGAGAGGACTTAAGTCTAACTTCTGCTCTTGATCTCACTATTGCAAATAAGCTTTTTGATTCCTATGAAGAAGAAATTTTAAAGGACTTAATAAAGACGAGATTTAAAGAAAATTTATATTTTAAAGATATTTTCCAAGAGTGATTTTTACTATGACAAATAAAAATTCAAGAAAAGAAGAAAATCGAATAAAAAATATAATTTGGGACGGGTCCATGGACTATGATAAGGAGCCTTTTATCACTGGCGAAGACATCTCTGGCAATCCCGACTTTTATCTAAATTTAATAATTGGCCTTTCTGCAAAATATTTTGGCAGCGAAAATTTAGAAAAAATTTTTAATAATTGGCAGTACAATCTCTACAGAGATAAGTTTGATTTATTTGCCATTTTTCTCCTAGAAGATTTGGTCTACGAAAAAGAAGTAGGGTCCCGACAAGTCTTGACACCTCTTCGCAAGCTTTACGCAGAAAAATTTTTGGAAGATAAATATGATTTGCAGAGAAAAAATTTGGCTCTAAAAGAAAATTTATTTTTCGAGATGCAGCTTAAAAAAGTCAATAATATTTTGGAAAGGCCCTATAATTTAAGCGACAAGAGAGAAAATATTTTTGAAAATTTAAGGCTTCAAGGTGACACTAACGAGAAAAATTTGGAAGAGAGAATCTTAAATATTTTTCGTGAAAATTTAAGTTACAAGGAAAATGAAGTCTTAAAATTTTCTCCCCTAAAAAATTTTACCCTCTTTGACAGCCTTAGCTTTGTCAAACTGGAAAGGTCCAATAGTCCAACTATTTTCGGTGATTTTCAAGAGAAAAAGGCTTCTGGTCTTACAGGCTTTTTCTATTCCCTCGCCCTAAAAAGGCGAAGGGAAAAAGAAAAATACATTGAGGAGACCTTTGGCAAATCAATTTACTCTGAGGAAGAGATGAAAGTAATCCAGGAGAAATATTTATATGGCTCCCACAAAAAGTCAAGGCTTCACTACACAAGAGGGCAAAGCCACAAAAATATTGATGAGGAAAATTTTGACGACCAGGCAATAAATAGGCACCTCTTAAAATTTAAGGAAAACAGAAATTTTTACAACAATGAAATTAAAAGTCTATCCAAAAAAATTAGGCTGGCTCTTTCCAATCACTCCGGCATGGAAGAAGTGGTGACATCTAGCGGCAAACTCATTTCAAAGCTTGCCTACAAGTCCATGATTTCTGACAGAGTAAATATTTTTTCCAAGAAAATTTTAAATCTCAACTCCTACTTAAAGGTAGACCTAGTCCTAGATGCCTCTGCATCCTTAATGGACCTAGAAAGCGACATTGCCATTGAGGCATATATTGTGTCCAAGTCTCTTGAAAACAACGAAATATTAAATCGTGTGATTTCCTACGAGACTGTAGGGGACTACACAGTCATCACTATCTTAAAGGACTATGAAGATAAGTGCGACTTTGAGAAAATTTTTAGGTACAGGACTGCTGGTTGGAACCGCGACGGACTTTTTTATCGTGCCTACAAAAACCTAGTGGATTTAAAAAACGAAAATCACCTTTTAATTGCCCTAACTGATGCCCATCCTCGTGACATAAGGCCCCTGGCTTCAAAAAACTTTTTCGGCTCAAAAAATTATTCTGACCAAAACTCTTTAGAGGACACAAAAAAGGAATTGGACAAGCTTAAAAAACTGGGCATTCACACATCGGCAATATTAAATAGCTATAAAATAGAAAATGCAAAATTTTTGTTTGGACGAAATTATATTAAAATCAAAAGCGTAAAGGAAATTGCCAATGTGGCTGGTCGCTTCATTCAAAGAGAAATTGCAAATATCGAGAAAAAATAAAAACTGCAGCTGTCAAGGTAGCCGCAGTTTTTTTGATGGATTTGAAATATAATTAGGATTATCAAATATTTGGATTTATTAAAATTTTTATTATTTTACTAGGTCAAAAGCTTTTTGTGGAACATATACGGCTCTTGTGCTGTAAATTGTAAGTCCGCCAAGTTCAACTTTTTCGCCATTTTTAATTGCGTAATTCTTTGATACTGGGAATACAATTTTGTCTTCGCCCTTTGTTACAATAGCTTCGTAATCATTTTCGCCCTTCTTCACAAAATTAACCTCTGCTCCTTTGTCTTCGAAGCCCTTTCTAATTGGTTGGTAAAGTTCTTCAGTTAACTTGTCAAGGTCTAGGTCAAGTACATCTTCAAGGTATCTTCCAATTTCATAATTGTGAACTGTTCCAATAAGTCTTTCTGCCTTATCTGATGTTGAGTAAGAGTAAAGTCCTATATCTCCACCAACGTGTCCACCAGTTGTCCATGCAATGTGGCTTCTTGCTGAGATAATTCTTCCCATTGCTGAAACTACATCTTTTTCACTTTTTATTAAGTTCATTTCTTCTTCTGTCAAATCTTTGATGCCAAAGTCCTTTGCCATTACTTCTTTTACATTAGACTTGTCTTCTTTAACTTCTTCTGCTGCCTTAGTTACAGAAATTTTTGCAGATAAAATTAAATCTGTAAATTCATTAAGAGGCCTCTTGTCGTAGCCGTGAGATATATTTCTGTGTCCAAAAGTTATTCCGCCAGTTCCATGGTCTGCTGCAATTACAATTACAGTGTCCTTGTGTGTGTCTGCAAAGTCTTTTGCAACTTTTACTGCATCGTCAAAGGCTTTGATTTCGTGAATAAGTGCAACTGGATCGTTGGAGTGAGCTGCCCAATCAACTTCTGAACCTTCAACCATTAAGAAAAATCCCTTGTCATTTTTTGAAAGGACCTTTAGTGCCTTGTCAGTCATTTCTGCAAGAGAAGGCTTGTTTACTTTATCTCTATCAATTTCATAAGGGAAGGATTTGTCTTCGAAAAGTCCCCAAATTTTGTCGCCCTTTGAATCTTCCATTGCCTTTTTAGTAGTTACATAATCGTAGCCTTTGTTTTTAATTTCAGCAAGAAGGTCTTCCTTGTCTTTTCTGGTTTCCTTACTTAAATAAGTGCTGCCTGCTCCTAGAACCACATCCATATCTTGGTAAACTTGTTGTTCGCCAAGGTCTTCATAGTTGTTTCTGTCAGGATTGTGAGCAGAGAAGTCAGCTGGTGTTGCGTGTTGAATATTTGAAGTTGAAACAATACCAGTGGATCTTCCACTTCTCTTTGCACCTTCAAGGACATTTGCTATAGGTTGTTTTGCCCTATCCTTTTCAAGTTCAGCAGCACCTGGCATGCCTGCCTTTGTTGGATAACATCCTACAAAAGGTGATTCTGTTTTTATTCCTGCTGCCATAGCTGTGGCTGCTGGAGCAGAGTCTGCAATAGGTGTGTTTGAATTGTTTGTTCTAACAAGACCTGTTGCCATATCATCCATAACAAATTTTTTGTCCTTAGTCATCCATCTTGCTGTAGTAAGTGCTTCTACACTCATGCCATCAGGTATCATCATGATTACATTTTTTGCACTGCCATAATCTTTCTTTTCAGCAAAGACGAAACTTGGTGCAAGAGTTGCCACTGCAAGTGTCACTGCCAAAATTTTCTTAAAACTTTTCATTTATTCCTCCTAGATTTTCTTTAGCTATAATGTAACAGAGGAATGTAAATTTAATATTTATCTTATGTAAAAATATTTTTTATTAATATTTATTGGCAGCAAAATTTTTCTACACAAAAAATTCCATAAAAAAAGGACGCCTAAGCGTCCATAAATTTTTATTTTATACTTCAATCTTTCCGTAATTGCCATCTTTTCTCTTGTAGACAATAGAAACAGCTTCAGTATCTGCATCTAAGAATACGAAGAAATTGTGATTTAAAAGTTCCATTTGAAGAATTGCTTCTTCTTCCTTCATTGGACTTAATTCGAAATTCTTTCTCTTAACGATTTTGTTTTCAGCTTCTTCCTTTTCTTTTTCAACAATTTCATCGAATCTAATAGTTTCGTTGTTTTGGTATCTTCTCTTTAATTTAGTCTTGTGTTTTCTAATTTGTCTAGCAAGTGCATCCACAGCGTTGTCCATTGAAGAGTACATATCGTCTGTAGTTTCTTCTGCTCTAATAATTGTCTTAGGTAAAAATATTGTAACTTCAACAGTTTGTTCTTCTCTTACAGTAGAGAATACAACTCTTGCTTCAACTTCTTCAGAAAAGTATTTATCCAATTTGGAGAATTTTTTTTCTGCCACGTTCTTTAATGATTCTGTAAGTTCAATGTTTTTTCCAACAAAGTTCAATAACATAAATGTCACTCTCCTTTTCTTTGTTAATTATTTACCCAATTTTTACAAAAAATATCAAGGCTCTCGTAAATTATCAAAATGTACTTTTATATCCATTATTGATATAATTATCTTGCATATAAAAAATAGATGGGATGATTACATGGCTATCAAAAAAAATTTGATTACAAATACAGAATTGGGATGCGTGCAATTAAGACAGCCCTTGCTGTTGTAATTGGGCTTTACATCTCTTATCTTTTAAATTTAAATTCGCCAATATTTGTATCCATCGCCGCAGTTTCTTCCATGAAGCCCTCAATGTCAGAATCACTTAGCGACATGAAGAAGAGACTTTTTACCTGCGTCTTTGGAGTAATACTTGGCTATCTAAGTTCCAAAATATCTGTGCCCGATTTAGTTGAGCCACTAATTGCTGGTTTTGGCATTTTGATTACAATCTATATACTTTCTGTAGTAAAGATGCGTGACATGGCACAACTTTCTTGCATAGTTTTCGTTGCAAGTTTTTGCTCCGATTCAAATAAAGCCCTCTACGCCGTAAATAGAATATTAGGTACAGTTATAGGAGTTGTTGTTGGCGTCCTTGTAAATTACTATATATCCTCTCCCAACATCGGGGAAGATTTTATTGCAGTTTCAAAAAAATGCTACCAATCAGCAAATAGGGTTTTGAGAGAAATAATTTACGACAAGAGGGCAAATTTGTCTGATTTTAACGAAAATTTATCTAATGCAAATACTCTTTATAAACTTTTAGAAAATGAAGTAAAGACACCCTTCCACCACGACCATTCTCTTGATAAAGAAACAAAAATTGTCTCCCTACTGGAAAGCATATCTGTTCGGTTAGAAGTAATAAATAATATGAACGCAAATTATTTAAGCGAAAAAGTTTCTGAGGAAGTGAAAAGTCGCTACGATTTAGATGAGCCAACTTCTCACAATTTAACTGAAGTGGACAGCGTCTACAACTATCACATAGAATATATTTTGCGATACATGGATGAACTAAAGGATTTAGTTGAAGAATAGGTGAAAAAATGAATTTAACTACAAGAGAAATTTATGAAATAGGAAAAAAACTCTTGAGCCAAGCAAGCATTGGCTTTGATACTTTTATAAATGAAATTGAATTTGCTCCCATTACAGAAAATCCCTATGTAATGGTAAGAGATAGAGACGAACTGGCAGCCTTTATGCTCTTTGACTTTAAAGAGTATGAGGATAATGCAAAGAGAGTTTTAAAAAGCATACTAGAAGAGCTCGAAGTTCCTGAAGAAAATTATGATTCTCTTATAAAAATTTTCAGGGATTCCTATGTGTCCCTTTTTAGGATAAGGGAAGAAGATGACCATTTTACCTTTTACGATGTCCTTTTAGATGAATATATAGAAGTTGAAAATTACACAAAGATCAATATTAGCAAAGATGAATTTGGTCTCTACAGGATTTTTGGCCATGAAAATAAAAAATCCATACTTCAAGTAATTCAAATTATGGATGAGAAAGTCTTTTTTTCTTTTTCAGAAAACCTCATTAGTTTATTCAGGCACATAGAGGACAATTACGGTCCCATAAAAATGAATAAGGACTTCTTAAAAGGAGATTTTTTAAATATCATTGCCGTCTTTGGCGTAACTTTAGAATCTATAAATAATTATTTTCTCCATCCCAATGAAGATCTAGAAGATTTAGATGGCTTGGAAGATTTTGGTCACTTGCTAAGGTCTTTTTATGAAGAGGACCTTCTTATAGCCCAAGACACACAGTTATTTCAAAAAATTTTCCCTGGTGAGGATGTGGAATTTATAATGGGATTCTTCTTCACTCTCTTCTCAAAGTTAAGTCGATGCCTAAGCCTTGGTGATTATGAAGAAGAAAAGACCTTCAAAGATTACGACCTATACTACAAGGAAATGATTAAAGACCTTTGCGAAGCTGGAGACTTTTTGTCCAGAGAAGACTTAATAAAGTCCATAGACTTTTTGCTTGTCTTTTATGGACAGCTTCAAATTATGGGCAGGGGCGTAAAAAATATTTTAAAAGATTTAGGAGAGATAAAGAACAACATATTTTATTATATGGAGCTTTTGAAAAACAGCGAAAGCGGCTTTTACTCTGACGACAACCTCCTAGATATACTTTATGAAAACAAGAAAGCAGTCTTTGGCAACAGCTTTATAGAAAACTTTGATGGCTTTATCACTTTCCTCGACATGAACTATGTGAATTTGTTAAAGTCAGGGGACCTTTCTCCCTCTATGTTAAAAGAATTTTCATCCACCATAAATCTAAAGCCCACAAAGGATGTTAAGACCCTAAAAAATAAGCACCTTCCACTAATTGAGCTCTACCTAAACTTTATGCTCAAAAAATATTTGACCCTAATAAGTAGAGATTATTTTCCACAAGAACTTTTTCTCACAGATTATGCCGATGAATACCAAGCCCTTGACGACATAACTAAGCTTTCCCTCTGGGTTGAATCCTTGACTAATAAAAAATTTCTGGAAAGCTCTTTTGGCACAAACTACGAAAAATATGTTGGCTTTGTGAAAGATCTTTTGAAAGACTTAAAAGATGTAGAAGAGATAAAAAATAGGGACTTTGCAGAAGATGAAGCCGCCCTCTTAAATATTTTAAAAGATTTGGAAGTAATAAAGATAAAGGAATCTGATAAAAGTATAAAACTTACAAAGTTTGGCAAAGACATTTATAATTACTACACAACAGAAGATATAAATGCCGACAATATTATAAAGGTTAACTTCAATGACGAAAAATAAAAAATTTTGAGCTTGTCCACTAGCTTGTGACGGGCTCTTTTTTTATGGAAGTTTAAAAAAATTTCCCTTATCTTAAATAATTTTTAAAAATAAGTTGAAACTTAGTCAACTCTCGTTTTATCTGCTAATACTATGGTATAATAAAGCTTAACCATAGTATATTAATATAAATTAAGGAGGACATTATGGAAAAGAAAAAATTCAACTCGTCAGACATTGCACTATTTATTTTTTATTCACTTTTTGGAATTTTTATGTTCTTTGTGCCTGTTACAATTGGCGGAGCAAAGAGTATACCAATTGACCACATCACAAGCCTTGTGAAAAAACTTCCAAATTACAATTTAGTTTTCGGAGTTTTCATGGTACTTGCTGGTATAGCCTATGCAATAAAAACTAAATCTTGGCAAAAGAGTAAACTTCACTCAGTATTCTTTGCAATTAAACTTGTAGCCTTAGTCTTTGTATTCATGTATGTAACTAATAAGGGTCCTGCAAGAATTTTTGATGGTGATATGCTTCCACTTATTTGGAACGGAATCATGGTATCTGTAGCTACAATCGTGCCAATTGGATCAGTTTTCTTGGCATTCTTGACTGGCTTTGGACTAATGGAATTTATTGGTGTATTTATGGAACCAGTAATGAGACCAGTCTTTAAAACTCCTGGTAGGTCAGCAGTAGATGCCGTTGCATCCTTCGTAGGATCTTATTCATTAGCACTTTTAATTACAAATAGAGTTTACTTGGAAGACACTTACACAAAGAAGGAAGCAGCAATTATAGCAACAGGTTTCTCAACAGTATCTGCAACCTTTATGATTATAGTTGCAAAAACTTTGGACTTGTTAGACTACTGGCTAGCCTACTTCTGGATTACACTTTTTGTAACATTTTTAGTAACAGCAATAACAGCAAGAATTTTCCCACTAAACAAAAAGCCACAAGAATATTATTCTGGAAAAGAATATGTACCTGAAGAAAAGAAAAAAGTTACTTTTGGTGAAGCCATAGAAGCAGGTATGGAAGCTTACAAAAATTCTGGCTCACTAGCATCAGTTGTAAAAGATAACTTTATCGATGGATTTAAAATGGCACTTAACATTGCACCATCTCTTCTTGGCGTAGGTATGATAGGACTTTTACTTGCAGAGTACACTCCAATCTTTGATATTATTGGCTACATCTTCTACCCATTCACACTAATTACTAGAGTAGAAGAACCACTTATGGTGGCACAAGCCCTTGGCATGAGTATAGCAGAAATGCTTTTACCAGCTCCAGTTGTAGCAAATGCAGGACTTGGACTAATAGCAAAAATGCTAGTAGCAGTAGTTTCTGTTTCAGAAATCCTATTCTTCTCAGCATCAATTCCTGTAATGATGGGAACAGAAATACCTCTAAAATTCTCAGATTATATTATAATTTGGATTGAAAGAGTTATTTTAAGTATAGTAATCACTATGCCAATACTTTATCTATTCTTTAGATAAGTTAAAATAATTTAATAAATTTTAAAAACCAGGTTTATTTCATTTTCCTGGTTTTTTTTACGCTCATTTTACAAGAACTTGTTACAATAATTTTGGTGATAATATGAATTTTTACTTCATTATAAAATCCATTGCTTATGTAATATTAGAATTTTTATATGGCTACAAGTTAGAAAAATCAAAATTATGCAAGAGAAAAAATTTCTATCTCTTAAGCCTCCTTGTTCTTATTTTAGAATTTCTAAAAATAAATTATTATAGGTCTGACTTCTGGGATAGACAGTCAATTGGCTTTCTGATTGGCTATAATTTGTATTTCTTTATAAAAGTCAAAACAAAAAAGACTAGCACAAGCTAGTCCCTATAACTTAAAAATTTTTGTAAGCTTGATCGTAATATACATCAAGAGTCTTTAATAGTTTTTCCATATCCTTCTTGTTGGCCTTGATAAACTTAATCTTCTTTGCATTTGCAATTTCTTCCGTTATTTGCTCTATCATTCTCTCTGGAGTGTCGTGGTAGTGAAGTGGAAGTCTGAAATAGCTAAAAGTTCCATCGTAATTTATATAATAATCAAAGTGCTCAAGTCCTGCCATAGATGGACCAGAGGCAAGACCCATGCAGTCTCTCTTGTAGTAGTCTTCTCCCTCCGTTTTTTCGTAACCTGACATGGCTTCTCCCCTTTTAGTCAAGCCTATGTCAAATCCATCCTTATTAGGATTTATAAAAGGATCCTTGTTTAATTCAGGTCCAAAAAATTCTCCAGCCTTGGCAAAGGATAACCAGGCAAGGCAAGCCTCAACATCTCCATTCTTATAGCCCTTAAAGACCTTAGATTCTTGTGCCCTCATAGTCCTTTCATAATTAACTTTTTTTTCATCAGACTTTCCTGCCATGTCTTTATTGTAAAGGTAGTCAAGTCCAAGTGGGTCTTCTGACTTTTCTTTAACAGTATCCTTTATCTTATTAGACTCATAGCCTTCGCCAATCACAACCACTCTCTTGTCATTGTCCCAATGAACTTTTTCGCCAAAGGCCTCGGCGATAGCTCTTATAGGCACAAAGGTCCTGTCATCTTTAATTACAGCAGGAGCATCAAGCTCTATCTTTCTATATACATTACTGGAAATATCTTCCATAAATTTTTCATTTATAACAAGAGAAAACTCATTGCCCTTTTCATCCTTAATAATAACCTTTTTATCATCATTATTCCAAGTAACGACCTTTCCCAAATTTTCTGAAATAACTCTTATAGGAACCATGGTTCTATCCTCAGCAATATAGGGCGCCACATCAGAATTCACAATTTTGCCCTTTACCCAAAGCCTAATATCAGAATTAGCAAGCACAAGGCTTGGAATAGAAAGAGCAAATAAACTTAGTCCCAAAATAAATTTCTTTTTCATAAATCCTCCTAAAAAATAAAATCAGCAAAAATCTTTTACTATGTAACTCTTTAAAGCAATTATATATGAGTGGAGATAAAAATACAAAATAAAAAAACTGCTGGGGTAAGCCAGCAGTTTAAGTCTAATTAGTCAGCGCTATATGGAATAAGTGCGATTTGTCTTGCTCTTTTTATAGCAACTGTCATTTCTCTTTGATGTTTTGCTGTTAAACCTGTGATTCTTCTTGGAAGAATTTTTCCACGGTCAGAAATATAATTTCTTAGCATATCAACATCTTTATAGTCAATTTTTTTAGTTTTATCTTTTTCAAAAGGATCTACTTTTTTCCTTCTGCCAAATCTTCTTTGCATTTTTACCCTCCTTAAAATGGAATATCGTCATTATCAACAGGGAAAAATCCATCTTCATCGTCGTTATCATTTTTAGAAAAATCATTTCCGTAGGCTGAATTTACTGGTTGATCACTATTAAATCCACCTTGATTAAAGCCGCCTTGGTTAAATCCACCTTGGTTTTGACTTTGGAAATTATTTTGATTAAAGCCGCCTTGGTTTTGGTTAAATCCGCCTTGGTTTTGTCCTTGGCTTGAGCCGATAAAAGAAATAGCATTTACTACAACATCTGTTGTATAAATTGTTCTTCCTTCTTTTTCATAGCTTCCTGTTTGGATTCTACCCTCAACTCCTATTTGACTTCCTTTTCTATGGTAATTGGCAATAAGTTCTGCTACTTGACCAAAAGCTGTACAAGAAATAAAATCAGCAGTTGGTTGATTATTTGCTTGAGCTTCTTGTCTCTTTTGCTTTGACATTCTTCTGTCTACAGCAATAGTGAACCTACACATAGCAGTGCCTGTTTGCGCATAACGAAGTTCTGGATCTCTTACTAGTCTTCCTATTAAACTAACACAATTCATAAAAACTCCTTAGTCTTCAACTTTTATAATCATTTGTCTCATAACTGGGTCCATGATCTTTGCGACTCTGTTGATTTCAGCAATGTCTTCTGGTTTTGTTTCGAATTCAACGAAAATATAATAAGCTTCTTTTTTGTAGTCGATTTCGTAAGCTAATTTTCTCATGCCCCATTCATCAACGTTATCAATTTTACCGTCTTTTTCGATTACCTTTTTAAGTCTGTCGAAAGAAGCATTTATTTTTTCTTCTTCCACTTCAGGATAAAACATAATCACCGCTTCGTATTTGTTCATACTTTCACCTCCTCATGGTCTTCGGCATAGCTAAAAAAACTATGCAAGGATTTCAATCTTTGATATTATATATTAAAGAAAGAGCTTAGTCAAGATTTTTTAAAAATTCGAGGTACTTATGCAAGTTAAAAAAATTAAAGTGAAGGAAAAGAAAAACATAGCCCTTGTTGCCCATGACCACAAGAAAAAGGAACTCCTAGCTTGGGTTAAAAGGCACGAAGAAAAATTAAGGGGACACAATTTTATTGGAACAGGGACTACTGCTGCCCTCATCTCTCGTGAGACATCTCTTGATGTCAAAAGACTTGTTTCTGGTCCACTTGGCGGCGACCAACAACTTGGTGCAAAAATTTCTGATTCAAAAATTGATATTTTGATTTTCTTCTGGGATCCTCTTGAGGCGCAACCTCACGACCCCGATGTCAAGGCCCTACTTAGGATTTCCACCCTATACAATATTGCCATGGCAACATCTCCTACTACTGGCGACTATATTTTGTCTTCGCCAATGTTTAACGAGGAGTATGATGTGGAAATTTTGGACAACGAATACTCTGTGGAAGATAGAATTTCAAAAAATGATTTTGATTAATTTTTAAAAATTTTTGGTAAAATTATTTTAAAGAAGTTAAATTTTTCAAAGGTTTCGATAATAAAACTAGGAGGAATTATGGATTACAAAAGATTTGGCGACAAAATTATTGCAAGAATTGACAGAACTGAAGAAGTTCACGAAAAATTAAGAGAAATTGCTTTAAAGGAAAATATTAAACTTGCCAGCATTTATGGCATTGGAGCCACAGACGACTTCACTATTGGACTCTTTAGCCTGGCAAAAAGAGATTACAAGGAAAAAAAATTTCAAGGGCGAATTTGAAATTTTATCTCTAATTGGTAGCATCACAACCCTAGATGGCGAATACTATCCACACCTTCACATATCTGCATCTGACACTGACGGAAAAGTTTATGGCGGCCATTTAAAGTCTGCTAAAATTAGTGTAACTTGCGAACTAACTATTAATGTAATAGAGGGCACTGTGGAAAGACAAAAGGACGACTACACTGGCATAAATATTTATAAGTTTGATTAATTTTTTAAAGGCGACTTTTTAGTCGCTTTTATTTTTTTTAATTTTTTTGATAAAATAAATTCATTGGAGGTTATTATGACAAATATTTTAGATAGATTTTTAAATTATGTTTCCTTTGAGACAACTAGTGACGAAAGTTCCCCTACTTGTCCTTCAACTAAAAGACAATTAAAACTTGGAAATTTTTTGGTGGAGGAGTTAAGATCCCTTGGCATTGAGGCTGAGATTGATGAAAATGGCTATGTCTATGGAAAAATTCCTGGCAGGGTAAAAGCCAAGAAGACTGTTGGTTTTATTGCTCACATGGACACTGCTCCCGACATGAGCGGTAAAGATGTAAAGGCAAGGGTCATTGAAAATTATGATGGCTGCGATATAAAATTAAATGAGGACTTTACCACATCTGTATCCGATTTTCCTTTTTTAAAAGATTTAAAGGGCGAGACAATCATAACAACTGACGGGACTACACTCTTAGGTGCCGACGACAAGGCTGGCATAGCCATAATTATTTCTGCTGTGGAAGAACTTTTAAGGGACAAAGATGCCAAATATGGCGACATAAAAATTGCCTTTACACCTGACGAAGAAATCGGCAGAGGTGCAGACAAGTTTGATGTGAAAAAATTTGGGGCAGACTTTGCCTTTACAGTTGATGGCGGACCTCTTGGCGAGCTTGAATACGAAACTTTTAACGCGGCTTCAGCAAAAATCGAAATCCAAGGCAAAAATGTCCACCCAGGTTCTGCCAAGGACACCATGATAAACTCACAGCTAATTGCCATGGAATTTAATTCAATGCTCCCAGTAAATGAAAGACCTGAATACACTGAAGGTTACGAGGGCTTCTCCCTCCTTCTTGGCATAGAGGGATCTGTTGAATTCACAAAAATGAACTACATCATAAGAAATCACTCAAGGGAAAAGTTTGAAGACATGAAAAAATTATTTGAGGAGATTGCAGATTTCTTGAATAAAAAATACGATGGCCGCATAAAACTTGAAATCAAGGACCAATATTACAACATGAGAGAAGTTTTAGAGGACCACATGGAAATAATTGACCTTGCAAAAAGAGCCTTTGAAAAATCTGGCGTCACTCCAAAAATTGGCCCAGTAAGGGGTGGAACTGACGGCTCAAAATTATCCTTTATGGGTCTTCCCACTCCAAACATCTTTACTGGTGGCTACAATTATCATGGTCGCTATGAACTTGTAAGCCTTGATCAAATGCAAAAGTCCAAGGAAGTTGTAAAAAATATAATAGAGCTTCTAGCTCAATAAGAATTACATTAAAAAAGACCATCACAGGCATGATGGTCTTTCTTTATAAATTAATTTTCCCTATTTAATTTTCATCTTTACTTTCATTTTCATTAGAATTAGAAACAGAAGTAGAATTTTCTTCTTTCACAGCTTCTTCCTTTAATTTTTCCCTAAGCTTTTTGTCTCTAATTTTTTGCTCAATAGCTGCCCTTTCTTCCTCTGTCATGTTTTGTAACTCTTCTTCAGTATAATTTAAGTCTTCTTCGCTTGCTTCTGTTTCATTTTCTCTCAGTCTTACAAGTTCATGGGCTTCATAAGTTGCACTATCTTTATCCACAAAATATAGGGGTGAACCCTTTTTAGTAGTGCCTTCCACAGTTTTCATGCCAATATTTTCCTTGTCCAGAGTTATGCCATAGTAGGCAAGATAGGAAAGCTGACCGTAGTTCATGTCCGTCTCAATGTGTTTATTAGCAATAGAAACAAGTTTTGGAACTTTCAAAAGCATTTTAGGTGACTTCATCTTGTCAAAAATCTTCATGATGAAATCTTGTTGTGCCTTAATCCTGTCAAGGTCTTGATTCTTGTAAAGTTTTCTAATTCTAAGATACTTCACAGAGTCTTCTCCATTTAAGAGGTGAAGACCTTCTTCAAAATTAATTTCTAGTGGCGGTATAGTCGATGGATCTGTGTACTTGTATTCTGGCGTGTAAACTTCCACTCCGCCAATGGCATCTACAAGCTCCTTCACTGCGTCATAATTAACTGTAACATAATGATGGATCTTTACTCCCATAAAATCTTCTACACTTGAAACTTGAAGGTCAATGCCTCCACGAGCATAGGCTGCATTCATCCTATAATTGTCGTAGCCCTTTATCTTGTAGTATGTATCTCTTGGGATGGATAAAAGTCTAACCCTATCGTACTTTGGATCAATGGATAAGAGCATAATTGTGTCTGCCCTCTTAGAGTCCTCGTCCTTTTCATAAGTAACTTGGCTGGAATCAAGTCCAACTAATAAAATATTTACAATGTCCTCATTGTCATTAAAGACAGTAATTTTTTCTGGCTCAGCAACTTCTTCTTTATTTATAATTTTTTTATTGTCATCTAATTTTTTTCCCCTTGGCATAAATATAAATGTAAGTCCTAGTGCTCCAAGGAGGAGTATAACTGTAAGGAATACAAATATTCTGTAAATATATTTCATATTAACCTCCTAAACTAAGTCTATATAAAAATTAATAAATTTTCAATACTTTTTACTCCCATGATATTGTGAAAATACTTTGGGTAAAAGATAAATATGAAAATATTATTAGACGCAGACGGTTCACCAGTGCGCGAAATATGTGAAAGGCTCTGTCAAAAATACGGTGCAAGGCTTCTCTTGGTAAAAAATTACAGCCAGGACTTCTCGCCAACTTATGGCGAGGTCATTAGCGTTGACATCTCCAAGGAAGCAGCCGACATCTACATTGCCAATCATGCAAAAAGTGGAGATCTGGTCATAACAAATGACAAGGGTCTATCTTCCCTTGCCCTTTCAAAAAATGCAAGAGTCATGGACTTTCAAGGTAAGATCATAGACGATGACAATATAGTAGCCATGCTAGAAAGCCGTCACTTTAAGAGAAAAATGCGAGAGAGACAAGTTTATTTTAATATTGCAAAAAGAGATAATAGTGCCGATGAAGAATTTTATAGGGCCCTAGATAAATTTTTGGAGGAAAATAATATGCTTACACTATTTGTTTCAAGCCTCTGCCCAGACTGTCCACCTGCAATTGCAGCAGTAAAAGAAAAAAATTTGGACTGCGAAATTGTAGACATAACGGCATCAATGGCAAACTTGAAGAGATTTTTAAAGGAGAGGGACTTCTCCGAGGACTTTGACGAAATTGTTGAAGAAAATCGCGTTGGCGTGCCTGCACTTAAGCGCGACGACGAATTTTACTTTTTTGATGGAAACTTAGATGAATTTTTAGAGGGATAATATGGATTTTAACGAATTTAAAGAATTGGCGAAAAAAAGAGAGTCATGTAGAGACTATGACCCAGATAGAGAAGTTGAAATAGAAAAAATTGAGGCTTGCCTTGAAACTATGAAGCTTGCACCATCAGCTTGCAATGCACAGCCCTACTACTATTACCTTGTCCGCGGCGACGATGCAAAAAATATTTCAAAATACTTTCAACTTGGCAAAATGAACTCCTTTACAAAGGATGTATCTGCCTTTGCTATTGTCACAGAAGAAAATTACAACTTATCTGCCAAGATTGGCTCAAGTGTAAAAAATCAAGATTACAAATCCATTGACATAGGCATTTCTGCCGCCTACTTTACAGCAGAAGCCACAAGCCTTGGACTATCAACTTGTATAATCGGTTGGTTTGACGAAGAAAAGTTGCAAAAATTTTTAAAGACCAAGAGCAAAATCAGACTTGTAATAGCTATTGGCTACGCAAAAAATGACGATTTGCGCGAGAAAAAAAGAAAGACATCTGATGCCCTATACAAAATAATTTCAGAAGACAAATAAAAAGAAAACTAGGTTCATTGGACCTAGTTTTTTACATTATGGGTTTGATGTAGCCAAGCTCCATGGCAGTGTTATAAGCCTCAACAAGATTTTTCGCCCCAAGCTTTGCGTAAATATTTGCTATGTGATTGTAGAGAGTCCTTTCGCTTATGAAAAGTTTCTCTGCAATTTCTTTTTTTGTCATACCCTTTACAAGTTCAGTCAAAATTTCTTCCTCTCTTTTTGTGAGGGTTTCCAAAAGGTCAGGGCCTTGATCTTTAGATAAAATTTTTTCATCTCTATAGACTCTTTCTAGCCTTTCAATTAATTCATCCACTTCCACAGACTTGTTTATAAAGTCTCTGGCGCCCTTTTCCTCTGATTTTCTTTTGTAGTTAATCATGTCGTAGGAAGTCAAAATTACAACCTTTTTATTTTTGTCAAAGTCATAAATTTTATCCAAGATGTCAAAGCCCGTCTCATCTCTTTTTAAATTTATGTCCACAAGAAAAATGTCATAGTCTTTTTTCATTTCAGCATAAAATTTTTCCACTTCATTTGTGTAAAAGCAAGAGATTCCCCTTTCTTCCAAGAGGAGCCTTAAGCTCTCACCAAAAATTTTGTGGTCATCTAATAAAAGAATTTTCATCTATAAACCTTCTCAATCTTATTTTCGTGTAAAGGGTCCTTCCCCTGTCCTCGTAGGAAATTTCGCCTTCATTAGAGGAAATTAGCATCTTCAAAAGGAGAACCCCCCTCTTTGAATCCTCTATATTTTTAAAGTCCCCTTCAGCCATGCCGTCGCTTTCCACTTCCATAATTATAAAGCCTCTATCTTCATAGAGTCTGTAAAAAATATAGGTGGCCTCTGAATGCTTGTAGATGTTGTTGACAAGCTCCTTGGTAATTAGGGCAATTAATTTTACTTCCTCGCCCCTTAAATTTTCTAAGGCACTTGAAATTTTCTTGTCAATTTTTGGAGTCTTATAAGGATAAAGGCTAGCCACATTTTCAAAGATGACATGAATATTTTCTTCCATGCCAAAGTCTTCAAAGAGACTTGTCTGATAAAACTTCATAATTTTTCTCAGTCTTTCATTTAATTTTGTAAGCAAGTCGCTTGCCTCATTGACCTTGGGCTCTTTTAGACTCAAATAATTTTTGGCAGCAAAAATATCTTGTAGGACCTCGTCGTGGATAAGCCTTGCAAAATTTTCCCTTTCACTTGCAAGGTACTGAGACATGTAAAATAATTTAAAGGTCTTGTCGTAGACATCTTCCCTATCCTTTAAGAATAGGAAAAAGAAAAGGCAGCAGGCAAAAAATATGACCTGATTAAAAATATTTATTACAAGGACATCTAAATCCAAGAGATAAGTTAAAAGCATAATCACGCAAATGAAAATTCCCGTAAAGACCTGAGTCATCTTTTTTGAAATTGGAAGAATACTTATGTAAAAAGTCTTCTCTTTTCGATAGTTTTTCACTATATAAAAAATTGAAGTCAATAGTCCTAGACCAAGGCAAATTAAAAAATGCAAATTTTTATTTAGGGCAAGGGCAAAAAATAAGAGTGAGGCAAAAATATAAAGTCCGTCAGTTTTTTTATCCTCTTTCTTAGTAATTTCTGTGTAAATGAAGCCATAAATAATTAGGATTAATCCTGCTGAAGTTAAGTTTATTATTGGATCCTTGCTTGTAATTTCGCCTGTCTTATAGAGGTAGGACCAATAAAAAATCAGGGCGGCATGTGAAATTATTATTTTTAAAATTCTCTTATAGATCAAAAGTAACTCACCGCAATCCTTTCCTTGCTTGTCTTTATTGCCACAAAAATATTTGCAAAAATTAAAATTAAAAACTTGCCTATCAAGTACAATTTTATCACAGAAGTGAAAATATAAATATTAGTTGAGACTATTAGTACAAGGCCTCCAAAAATAATTATCTCCTTTTGGATCCCAGCCATCTTGTTCATGTTTTCTGTATTTAAAATTTTTAAAATTAAAAAACTTGTGTAAAGACCAGCTGTAAGTAGGAAGTTTAAAATTTCAAGGACCCCAATCCTTGTCTTCAAGGCAAAAAATATTAGGGAAGGCAAAAGCGTAATGAGGCTTGAAAAAAATAAGGCTCCAAAATATTTTTCTAGCAAAAATTTTATGGAGACGCCATTGGCAAGAAGAAACTCTAATTTTTTCCTGGCCTTGTCTTCTTGGAGGGTCCCCTTGGAAAACTCTAAGGCAAAAACTAAAAAGAGGAGGGCAAGACCCTCTAGGCCCATGAGCCTTGATAGACTTGTGTTTTTTTCAAGAGATACCCTTGATAGAAGGGTAAAAATAAGTCCAAAGAAACCCATTAAGAGGGCATTCCTGTCCAGGCTTTTCTTTAGGTCAAGACCAATTAGTTTTAAGACCACTCTGCCTTCACCTCCATTACATTTTCATTTTCTAGTTTTCTAACTTGGTTAAAAGAATAAAGTCCTAAAAGAAGACCAATAATTACATTTGCAAGAATTAAAAATAGGCTTAAGTCCAAATTTACAAGTTCTAGAAAATTTAAAATCCTTCCAGAAAAATTTCCCAAGAGATAAATCATAAGACTCGTGCTAAAGAAAACTATATTTTTGAAAAACTTAAAATTCTTCCTATACATTGCCCTTATGTTAAGAGTCAAGATCAAAAAATAATGAAGGATGATACAGGTTAGGTAAAGGACGATAAAGGATTTGTCCAAGTCACAAATCACATAAGTTCCAAAAAAAATTATGAAGTAAGCAAGAGATGAAAGCCTCCAATTTTCTATTGAATATACCTTTATTATCTCTCTTACGTAAAGTCCAGTCCCCAATAAAAACTCCAACCTGCCACTTAGCTTGTCCCTGAGACTTAAATTTACAAGAATAGTGTTGGAGCCAATTATTCCAAAGCCAAGTATGAGGGCGTAGGTCATGAGGATGATAAAATCCTCTCCCCTTGCCCTAAAGAGAAACTTGTAAAGAGCAAATAGGTAGGCAAGGGCAAGTAGGAAAAATAAAATTGTGTTGATCATCACTTCTTTGTCCCTAAAGATTATGTATCTCGTAGCCTTGTTTAAATCCGTGTCCTTCATTTTGATCCCTCCTCTATAAATAAGTCCTCAAGATTTTCTCCAAGCTCTGAAATTTCTCTGGTGAATAAAATTTTCCCATCCTTAATCATAGTGACTTTATCGGCAACTTTTTCTATCTCTGACAAGTCGTGAGAGGTGATGACAAGGGTCTTGCCTTCCTCCTTTAAGCTGGCAATAATTTTTCTAATTTCCACTCGAGAAAGGGGATCTACACCAGAAGTTACTTCGTCTAAAAAGATTATGTCCCTATCCATTAAGACAATAATTAGAAGAGATAATTTCCTCTTCATGCCCTTGGAATAAGTTGCAACTTTTCTATTAAGGTCATCTGTAATCCCCAATATGTCAGAATATTTTTTATAATTTTCCTTGTCTGCGCCAAAATAAAGGGAGAAGATATTTATATTTTCCATGCCAGTTTTTTCCTCATAGAGGTAGTCATTTTCAAGTAGCATGGCATAGGAAGCCTTGACTTCCACATGACCTTGGCACTTATAAATGCCCGTCAAAATCCTCAGTAGGCTTGTCTTTCCTGACCCATTTGGTCCAACAAGGGCATGGACAGTATTTTTTTCCACAGAAAAAGAAAAATCACAAAAGAGTTTTTTGCCCTTAAAGTTTTTCTCAATATTTTTTACAAGTATTATGTCTTCCATATTGCCTCCTTGTGCAAGCTCCCTGTGATTTTTATTTTTCTATTCTATTTTTAATTTTAAATTTAAAAATTCAAAAATTTTAAGATGCATCCCAAGACTGTCAGGATGATTCCCAAAAATTTTTTCTTATTCTTATCTCTATTCAGGATAGAACTTGCAAAAATATAAATTCCAACAAATATAATAATGTTTGATAATGTTAAGTATTTCATTTCTAACTCCATTCTAATTTTTTATGGTCATAAGTTCATGAGTAATAACTGCAAATATTAAAAAAAGTGTATGCAGTCCACCTACACTTAAAATTTATTTTTTAGTTCTTAAAGCTGTGAACGGGAGCTGGTATAAAGCCACCGCGGTTTGCAAATCTTTCACTGCTTCCCACATGGACTGGAATAATTGGAGCTGAACCAAGTAGTCCGCCAAAGGTTGCTTCTTCGCCAACGCCCTTTCCTATTACTGGGATGAGTCTAACGGCAGTTGTCTTTTGATTTATAATTCCAATCATGGCTTCGTCGGCAATTATGGCAGCAAGTGTTGATGCCTTAGTGTCTCCTGGAATTGCAATCATGTCGAGACCAACTGAGCACACGCAAGTCATGGCTTCAAGCTTATCTAGTCCAATGTGACCATTTCTTGCAGCTTCAATCATGCCCTCGTCTTCACTCACTGGTATGAAGGCTCCAGAAAGTCCACCAACATGATCAGATGCCATAATGCCACCCTTTTTCACTGCGTCATTTAACATGGCAAGGGCAGCAGTAGTTCCATGTCCTCCTGCAAATTCTACGCCAATTTCTTCTAGAATTCTTGCAACAGAGTCGCCAATAGCTGGTGTTGGTGCAAGGGACAAGTCAATTGTGCCAAAGGGAACTCCCACCTTATTGGCAACTTCTGTTCCAATTAGTTCGCCAAGCCTTGTGATTTTAAAGGCAGTCTTCTTAATAGTTTCTGAAACTACATCAAAGCTTTCGCCCTTAACTTTTTCTAGGGCATACTTGACTACACCTGGACCAGAAACTCCAACATGAAGGACAACATCCCCCATGCCAACTCCGTGAAAGGCTCCTGCCATAAAGGGATTGTCTTCCACTGCATTGGCAAAGACAACGAGTTTTGCACAGCCAATGGAGTCTGCATCCTTAGTATTTTCTGCAGTGGTAACAATTTTTTCGCCAATTAATTTAACTGCATCCATGTTTAGGCCTTTTTTTGTTGTCCCAACATTTACTGAAGCACAAACTTTTTCTGTTTCAGCAAGGGCGCGAGGAATAGAATTTATTAAAATTTCATCAGCTGGCGTCATCTCTCCATGAACTAGGGCAGAAAAACCACCGATAAAGTCAACGCCAATTTCCTTTGCAGCCCTATCAAGTGTCCTTGCAAATTCTGTGTAGTCTTTTTCATCAGTTGCCCCTGCAATAAGTGCAATAGGTGTAACTGAAACTCTCTTGTTTACAATTTCTACGCCATATTTTTTGCCGATTTCATTGGCGTAGTCAACTAAGTGCTTGCCATACTTAATTATTTTATTGTAAATTTTTTCGCGAGCAGCCTCGCCATCTTTATCTATACAGTCTAAAAGTGATATGCCAAGAGTTACAGTCCTAATGTCTAGGTTCTCTTGGTCAAGCATCCTAACTGTCTCTAATATTCTTCTCTTATCCATAATAGCTCCTTAAATTTGGTGCATCTTGTCGAAGATACCTTGGTGTTGAACCCTAATAGAAAGATCTAATTCTTCGCCAAGTTTTTCGTAGGCGTCAACAACTTCTTGGAACTCAACATTCATCTTAGTCAAGTCAACTATTACAATCATTGTAAAGTAGTCGTCTAAAATTGTTTGTGTGATGTCCACAATATTTAGATCGAATTCCACCATCTTCTTTACTACTTCGTATACAATACCGATTTTGTCACTACCAATAACAGTTATAACAGCTCTCATAGCATCCCCCTTATTTAAAATTACAACCATTATACCATAATTTAAGGCTTTAATTTTATTTTTGTAATTGAATCTCCTCTTGCTTTATTATATTATAAGTTAAAAGGGTGGTAATATGAAAAAATTAAAAATTATAATAATTTCTTTAATTGCAATTTTATTTTTCACTGCTTGTGGCAAAAATAAAAATTCCAATAAAGAAGATCTAGCAGAAAAAAATAAAGTTGAAGAAAGTGAAAAGGAAAAAGTAAATGAGCCGGAAATAAAACTCCTTATTGCAAGAGAAAATCTTGGCGAGTCAAGTGAAAAATTTCCTCTTGCAGAAATTCTTGGCGACTTGACTTTAGATGACTACGAAAGAATTTTTATGGGAGTGAGCTTTAATAACAAGGACACACAAAAGACTGAAGATAAAGCAGGAGATCTAATAATTTATTCTCACGGTAGAATAGTTAAACTTTCCAAGGAAAAAGTAGATGGTATTTATAACAACGAAGAAATTAGAAAAGAAAATTCAAAATTAATTGAGTCAAAGGATAATTTAAGGGACAAGGCCCTAGGACTTCTACTTTCAAATCAAGTTCAAAATATTGAAACTATGAAGAACCCTGGCGACTACCAAATTTATTATACTCATCTAGTTAAGGACTTCTTTGAAGATGGAAAATTAATTTTTCTTGCAATTGTAACTAATGAAAATTATTCCTACAAGAATGGAATTTTTAATGACGAATCTGGCTATACTACTCCCGTGGAAATTAGGTATGTCTTAGATGGCGATAAGAATTTTGTCTTTGATGAAAAGATTGAAGCTATGGATGGGGCAGGATACGGACCTTCTATTGAAAAAATGGCTCGAGGTGACGATGACATCTCTGGCAAATTGATGTTTTCTGATAGAAGAAAGGAACACTACGATAGATTAATGGAAGAATTATTTTACAAGGCTCAGGAAAGTGGACTAAAGGACTTCACCCACAAGCTTGAAGAAATTCCTGGTTACGAAAAAGATGTAGTCTATATCGAAAAGGGTCCAAACCATTACCCAGGCACAATAGAAATTGCCAAGAAAAAAGATTACGAAGAGGCAAAAAAGAAAGTAGGAACAGAAAACTTGCCTCACTGCGACGGAATCCTCTACCACGAAAAAACAGGAATAGCAGTAAAATGGACAGTTGATTATTTTGAATAAAAATAATTTAAAAAAATTAATAAAAATCTAGGATTTTTTTATTCAATAATATGTATTTTTATTATTAGGAGGGGGAGTAATACCCATTCGGGCACACAGAGGTCATCGGAAGGCCCTTTCCTACTCCTAAGAATCTACAAGAAAAAGCAAATGTTGGGGAATCAAAATCAAAGGCTTTGACATTAAAAGAAATTAATAATATTCAGAACGTAGGACTATCTGTGTTTACAGTTTATCAAAATGGAGGATATTATCCAAAATATTTTGCAAATGATAGCCAGGGAACAATAGACGCTCAGATTGGATATATTTCTGTATTAAAGTTTAATCTTAGTTGAATTGTATCATTAACTAGTGTATAGTTAGTTAGTTAATTAATGATGATGTATTTTTAACGGTTTTCATAAATACATTGTATCAAAAAAAGACGAAGATTTTTATGTTTCCTCGTCTTTTTTCTATATAGGGTTCTTTATAGGGGTCTTTTTCAACAACACCTTTTATTAAAATCACGTATCCCATTTTAAAAATAAAATTTCATTTTTTCTTCATCAAATATAATGGCTATAAAATTTCCATATACATTTTAGTCATTATATTTGAAAATTTAAAAATAAAACTTCATTTAATGATTTTCAATGAATTTTTATTGTTTTTTAATAAAGAATTGGATAAAAATAAACCTCAGCTCTTACACTGAGATTTACTTTAACTTGTGATTTTATTTAATCATGTTTACAATCATTTGAGCGACTTCTGCCCTAGTTAAATTATCTTTAGGCCCAAAAGTTCCATCATCACGTCCAACTAATAGACCCTTTTCTGTTGCTTCTTTTACATCTTTTGATGCCCAGTCAGAAATCTTATTTTGATCCTTAAATTTAGGAGCTTCTAGATTCTTTACTTTTATATCAAATTTTTCAGCAAATAAATTTAGTATTCTCGCAATTTCTTCACGAGTTATCTCTCTATCTCCTCCAAAAGTATTATCTTCATAGCCTACTATAATACCATTTTTGATTGCCCAATTTACATAAGCAGATTCTTCTGAATTTGCATCAACATCTTTCAAAGACTTGCCTTTATATTTTTCCACATCAATTTTTTTGAATCTTCCCAATGCCTTTACTACACTATATCTTGTAGCATTTTTATTTGGTTTAAATTCATTTCCTATTAAGTCAATTAAATTATTTTCAAGTGCGTAATTTATTGAATCTTTAGCCCAATGTCCATCAATATCAGTAACTTTTCCAGAATTTTTTGTTAAATTTTTATTTGCAATTTCTTCACCTTTCTTCAAGGCATCTTCCTTTGTAAAATTACTAGACTTTGACGTATATACAGGGTATGTTTTTGTATGGCTGTGGCTTCTGTGTCTTCTTACATTTGAAGATGATTCTTCTTTGTCATCTTTATTGTCTTTTTCAGGTTCAACTGGTGTTGGAATAACTGGTTTGTCTTGATTTTCTTTTTTATCTTCTTTTACAATTTTAAAACTATCTACAATAGATTTGTCGTTAGTTTTATAAGTTGTAACTTCAATTGAATTATCTGTAACTTTTACATTTGAAATATTTGGAACTTTTTCTTGGTTCTTTACTGCTGAATATTCAAACTTTTTATCTTGCATTATGTCATAAAATTTAGAACCTGATGCAGAGTTTGTTGTAACATATATAATTCCCTTTGGATTTACATATTCACTCGGTGCTTTTCCTTCTTCTCCATTTTTCCATTCAATTATTGGTTTTGTTCCATCCATTACATGAGTTCTTGTATAAACGTGGTCGTGTCCATTTAATACAAGGTCAATTTTATTTTCTTTTAATATTGGAACAAGTGTTGATCTCATATCTGTAATATAATCATCTAATGCATGAGATGCTACTGTGTATGGAGGATGGTGAAATGTTACTACTCTCCATTTTACATTTGGATTATCTGCAATTGCTTTTTCAATTGTAGCCTTGTGTTCAGCAAAATCAGCTTTGTTTGTATTTAAGCAAATAAAAAGTGTATTGTTATATACATAATAATAATTGCTTCCCGCCTTTGTTGTCCCTTCATCTTGCACGTTTGGAACTTTAAAATGTTCTGTGTAAGCATGATTTCCTGAATCATGGTTTCCTATTATTGGTGCAAGAGTTAATCCATTGAATCCATCTCTATTAATGTAAGCATCATATTGTCTTTCATTGTCTGAAATATTTACTTGATCTCCAAGTGAGAGTAAGAATGATGCACTAGGATCTAATTCTGGTAAAAGCTTTAGTGTTTTGTCCCAACCTTTTTCATCTTCGTCTTCAAAACCAGCCCCTATTTGAGGGTCTCCTGCTGCGAAGAAACTAAAATCTCCTGTTCCACCAGTTTTAAAAGTTTTAACTTCAGAAACTGCATCTCCATTAGAGAATCTATACATATATTCAGTGTCTGGTTCTAATCCATCTAAAGTCACTTGATTACTTGAATATCCTGGAAGATTTGTTTTTTCGATAACTGCTGCATGAAGAACTGTTGCATCTTTAAAATCTTTTTCTGCATTTCGTTTTGCAAACTCAAACTTTCCTTTTTCTTTTGTGTTTGCATACCATGTGAAGTTTCTTTCTGTGCCATCTTTTCCTATAGTCAATATATCATTTGTCAATTTAACTTCTTCATCTGTAGAAGATGTTCCATTGTCCACATCTGGTGTCACTTCATCTGATGCATTATTAACTTCTTCTTTAGGTGTCACTTCATTTGATGAATTATTAACTTCTTCTTTTGGTGTTGCTTCATTTAATTGAGCATCATCTTCTGCCGCTTCTACTACATTTGTACTAAATCTAATTTCATTACCTTCAAATCCCAATCCTAATGGTGAAAATACTGAAACTAACATTAGTATAGCTAAAAATAAACTGAATCTCCTTTTCATTATATACCTCCTCTTCAGTTAGAATTATTATTTCACAGTATTGTAAAGTCAAAAAATATAATCTGTAATGTATTCTTAAAGATTTTGTAAATTTATCTTCTTTTTAATTTGATTTTTTCTTTTTTATAGATTACTCCTGATATATAAGCACTAACTGGAACCATTATAATTACTACCGCTGTACCTATGAGCGAATTGACAAGTTCAACAGCAAAAAAATCCGAACTAACTAATTGATTAAAATCAACTCCATAGGATATTAAAACTAAAACTGTAGCTATGGAGCTTCCCAAAAATGCAAATATCAAAGTATCGACCATAGTACCTATAATATCCTTTCCTATTACCATCCCAGATTTAAAAAGTTCTATTTTTGTTATTTTAGGATTTTTTACATATATCTCATGAAGTGCAGAAGATATTGAAACGGAAACGTCCTTACAAGCTCCATAGGCTGCTATGGCAACACCTGCAAACATAAGAGGATATATTTGTAATCCTGTTTTTGAATTTATAAGTAAGAGTCCTTCTACATCAGCTAAATTATATCCACTTAAATGTGTGAAATAAGATGAAATATAAAAACATATTGCAGCAGATATAAATCCAACTGACACACTTATTAAGTTTACAAGTCCAATTAATGTGTAACCTTGGAGTATTACAACCGAATAAATACTTCCCAAGACACAGGTTAATATTGTAATCCATACTGGCGAATGTCCCAAATATATTAGAGGGATCATAAAACAAAACATTAAATATAAACTTATAAAAAGTGATGCCGCAGATTTTATCCCCTTTGACTTTCCAATTGCATATAACATTATTAAAAATAAAATTAACATAATAGCTATTGGGACAGATCTGTCGTAATTATAAATTGTATAATATGGCTCAATCCCCTTTGGTTCGTCCACATAAACTATTACCTTAGAACCTTCCTTTAAGTACACAGAATGTTCCGAAAATAAATTATTTTCTATAGTTATTGGTTTATCAAACCTTTTATCTTTCATTTCAACCAAAACTTTTTGGGATCCAGTCTTTAAATTTTGATAACTCTCAACTGTATCTTCATCTAAAACTTTTATAACCTTACCCTTCTCATAAGAAACTGCGTTTTGAACTATAACTGTATCTCCAAAGTCTACATCTTTCCAAAAAATAAAAATTAAAATTAAAATTAAAACTAACGTCCCATTACAAATATATTTTATTTTTTTACTCATCCCTTCACTCCTTCTGCAAAATTATTGCATTCAAAAGTAAATTTTATATATATTTAATGTAAAATAAAATTCATTATCCCATCACCTTTATAAAAAGGCTCTATGTCAAATATTGGTGAGACTCGTTAATTCGAGTCTCTCTTTTCATTTGATAAGTTGTAAAATTAAATGTGACACAAATAAAAAATAAAAACTCATACTAACTTCGTGTAAAATGTTAATAACTACAAAAACACACACGGAGGTTAATATGAGCTATAAAAATCTTACACTAAACGAAAGAAATAATATAGAGGTGTTAAACAAATAAAAAACCTCCTGTTATTTTTGTGTTCTGGTAAACCACAATTTATTTCAACATGGAGGTCTTTTTTTATTAGTTTTTCATCGCTAAAGCTAAATTGAACCCCTGGTCTAACCAGGGATATTCTAATTACAAAAAGACGAGGATTTTTATGTTTCCTCGTCTTTTTTCTATATAGGGGTCTTTTGCAACAACCCCTTAATTTTCTCAAAAATTTATAAACTTACTTGCAAGCGTCAATAAATTTTTCAAAAATCATATTCATTTCCTTGTCGTCGTACATCATTTCTGGATGCCACTGTACTCCTAGGACAAATTTTTTGTCCTCAAGATAAGCTGCTTCAACAAGTCCTTCTTCTGAAAGTGCGGCAACCTTTAAGCCCCTTCCTAGTTCATTTATGCCTTGGTGGTGGTAGGAGTTTGTCCAAATTTCATCTCTCTTAAATATTTCATAGAGGGGAGAATTTTCAAAAATTTTTAATAAATGTGAGGGCTCATTTCTCAGTGAATTGTTAAGTGAGTGTACAGGAAAGCCTGCTGAAGGCAAGTCTTGGTGAATGGATCCTCCAAGAGTGACATTTAAAATTTGAAGACCTCTACATATTCCAAGTATAGGTAGGTCCCTTTCAAGGGCATACTCTGTCATAAAAATCTCTTGGTGGTCGCGAATGTTGTCAAAGTTGCCAGCCTTTCCGCTGTTTCTTTCCTTATAGATTCTTGGGTTCACATCGTGACCGCCAGATAAAAGTAGTCCGTCAACCTTATCAAGGATAAGAGTCATGTTCTCTATGCTTTTTATGTTTGGAATTAAAATTGGCAGGCCACCATTTCTTTCTATGGCCCTAATATAATCTGCTGCCACAAGCTGCCAGTCTTGACCCTCCGCTCCAATTTGTCCAACATCTTTTTGAGAAAGTTCTCTAAGTGAATTCACAGAAATTCCTATAATTTTTTTCATAATTTTCCTCCCTTAAATTATCTCTAATTATATCAAAGAGAATCCTTCTTGATAATAGCTAAACTTCTATTTTGTCTTTCTTGATTAAAAAATAGGGCTGATATATAATTTAGGAATCAGAGGTGTTTTATGAACTTAAAGAGACAATTTTTCAAATTTGTTATCCCATCAATAATTGCTATGTGGGTCTTTTCAATTTACACAATTGTCGACGGATTTTTTGTAGCAAACTTTGCCGGTGAATTAGAATTATCAGCAGTGACAATAGTTATTCCCTATGTAAATTTTCTCTTTGCCATTGCCATTATAACAGGCGTTGGCTCACAAACCATAATTGGCATTGAGCTTGGAAAGGGAAATCGAGACGAGGCAAATAAGGTCTTTACCTTTATTCTTATTTTTATACTTGCCTTTGCAGTTCTTCTTGCCGCCCTTGCCTTAATTTTTATGGATAAAATAATTTTGTTTTTGGGGGCAAACTCAACTTTATTTCAACTGTCTCACGATTATTTATCTGTGATTGTATTCTTTTCGCCCTTTTATATAATTTCCTATGCCTTTGAAGTATTGGTAAAAGTGGATGGCTTTCCTAGAACTGCAATAATTGGTGCAGTTTCTGCCTGCCTGACAAATATTATTTTAGATTATATTTTAATAGACAAGTTTCACATGGGAGTGAGAGGTGCCGCTCTTGCTACGGGCATTGCACAGTTCTTATCTTGCGTCATTTTTTTCCTTCACTTTAGGGCTGCCAAGGGTTATCTACGCTTTGTGAAAATAAAAATGAGGGCAAAAGAAATTTTGTCCTATTTGAAGACAACTATAGCCTATGGCTTTGGCGAATTTATTTCTGAACTTAACACAGCAACCTTTGTCTTTATCTTTAACTTATTCATTATAAAATATATTTCGCCAGAATTTTTATCAGCCTATGCAGTTATAAATTACCTCTCCGTCTTTGCAAACTCAACCTTCCAAGGAGTTTGCCACGGAACTCTGCCACTCCTTTCCTACTATCATGGATCTGAAGAGCGAGAAAAAAGTTTAAAAATTATAAAAATGAGTTTCATCTTTATCTTTATAATTTCCATAATTATGTATGCCATATCTTATTTTGGGGCAGAAAAATTATTTTCTATGTTTTTAGAAAATAAAACTATGATTTCATCTTCCATTAGACCCCTAAGGCTTTACGCCTTGATGTTTTTATTGGCAGGACACAATTTATTTATAGCAACACTTTCTTCTGCCATTGGAAATCCAAAATATTCCATAGTAATAAATATAATGAGAGGCTCTCTTGCCCTCTTCTTCTCCATTTACCTATGTGTAAAACTTTTTGGAGCAAGATATTTATTCCTTGGCGCCTTTATATCTGAATTTATAGTATTTTTAATTGCAATGTATTCTCTAAAGAAGATGACAGAAAAACCAAAATTACAAAGTGCTTAAAAAAAGGAAGTCAAACATGGCTTCCTTTTACTTTGCAATATTTTTATTTTAAATTTTATTTTAGTCCAAATATTTTTTAAATTCTTCAGGAATATTTTCTGCCAGGTATCCCAGTCCACAAATGTCTGGACCCACATGGGCTGCTATTGTTTGACCTATCTCCAGTGACAAAAATTTGTGGTAATTCTCTTTTTCTAGTTTAGAAATAAGGGGATTTAAAATGTCCTTGTCGTCTGCATAAACTGGAAAGACTCTGTCCCTTCCATCTGCTGTGGAATTTTCAGAAATAATTTCCACCATCCTCCTGTAGGATTTGTTTTTGCCGCGCACAATTTCTGACACATAAATTTTTCCATCGCCGTCAACTTCAAGGATTGGAAAAATATTTAAGACGCTAGAAATTCTTGCCTTGGTCCTGGAAACTCTGCCACCTTCATAAAGATATTTGAGGTCAAAAACTGTAAAGATGTGCTTGGTATTTTTCACCAAAAATTTTACCAGGCTCACGACTTCTTCAAAGCTCGCTCCATTTTTTGCTGCAAGGCCTGCGAAATATGTTATTTGACCAAAGCCAACGGAAGCTGCAAGAGAGTCAATGACTTCAATTTTTACAGGATATTTTCCTTCTATTTCCCTTTTTGCCATGCAGGCATTTTGAAAAGTTCCACTCATTCCTGATGAAAGTGTGATGCAAATAAAATCATTGCCATGGCTTGCCAGGTCTTCAAATTTTTGCAAGTATTCGTAGTAAGTTATTTGACTAGTTTTAAAAAATTTGCCATCTCTCATCTCTTGGTAAATTTCTTTATTAGTCATTTCTTCTTTTAGGTCTTCGCCCTTATCATCTGTGCTTTTTATTTTTAAAACTTCTACATCAAGTTCTTCAATTGTCCTCATATCTAAGTCGCATGAAGAATCAGATATTATTTTAAATGCCATTTGTTCCTCCTGTGTGCTTATTTTAGCTTTTTTATTGTCTCTATTGTCTTATCTATTTCATCCTCATTGTTAAAATAGGAAAGTGAAAGCCTCACTATGCCCTGATTTTTTGTTCCCACTCTCTCGTGAAAGAGTGGCGCACAGTGTATTCCTCCCCTTGAGGCAATTTTACTCATCTTATATAATTTTTCTGAAATCTCTGATGAGGCATAGTCCTTGTAGTTAAAGGAAACTATGGATGTATCTTTTTCATTTGAGTATAATTTTATTCCAGGAATATCTTTTATGTCGCAGAAAAGTTTTTTGCGAAGACCGTGAATTTTTGCAGAAACTTCATCTATGCTCACTTCATCAATAAACTTTACCCCAGCGCCTAGGGCAATAATTGAGTGAAAATTAATTGTACCATATTCGAAGACATCGGGCATGTCTACTGGGTTATATCTGTCAAAAGAATTTACTCCGCTGCCACCAGTAAAGACATTTTTAAATTTTTCGCCAGACAAATCTATTATTGCCCCAGTGCCACTTGGACCAAAGAGAGCCTTGTGACCTGTTATGCAAAAAATTATCCTTGGATATTTTCTCTCATTAAATTTTATTTTCACAGTCCCTGCAGCCTGTGCCCCGTCAATTATTACTAAAAGATCATGGTCTATGGCAAAGTCGTAAAGGTAATCTAAATCTGTCATAGCTCCACTTACATTAGATTCTGCAGTAATAACTATTGCCTTAGTGTTCTCCCTTAAATATTTATCCAATTCCTCTAATTTTAAATTAAAATTGTCATCAATGTCTATAAAAGAAAGTTCTACTCCCCTATCTTCAAGTTGATAGAGGGGCCTTAGGACAGAGTTGTGCTCTGTTAGGCTTGTAATAAGGTGGTCGCCTGCCTTAAAAAGAGAGGACAAACAGAGATTTAGTGATGTAGTTATATTTGCCGTAAATGCAATATTAAGTGGATCTTCGATGCCAAAAAAATCTGCAAGAATCTCCCGAGTATCGTAGACTGCCTGGCTTGAATTTATAGCTTCATCATAAAATCCACGAGATGGATTGGAAAATTTCCTGCTGGCAAGAGCCTCATATAAAGTTTTTGCCACCACATCCGGTTTTATTAGGCTGGTAGATGAATTGTCTAAGTAAATCATTTTTCACCAATCCTTATAATTTTTCTAGCAGAATTTTCTTCTAGGAACTTATAAATTCCCTTGGGACAAATATCTTTTTCACACAAAAAAATTTTTGCCTCTTCTAAATTCCCATCTAGCCTCACAGCAAAGCCGCAGCCCTTAGATAATTCTTCAGGCACTGGTATTACTCTTGCGGCTAATTTGTTTCTCCTTAGAACTCTCTCTGCCTTTATTGATTTGTTTGAGGAATCAAAGGTCAAGATAAAATATTCTAGCATGGTTTTACGACTCTGTACTTAGTCATAATTTCACAAATTCTATACATGTTTGTTATTTCGCCAATTTTAAGTTGGTCTTTTAATTTATAATTTTCAAGGCAAAGTCCACAGGATAAAATTTCTGTGCCCTTTTCTTCTAATTTTTTAAAATCTTCTACAGTTTTTTCATTTATTGTAGTTAGATGTACTCCGTAATTGTAGCACAAGATGTATTTTGGATGGCTGTCCTCTTCTGATAGGGCATAAGTGAAGGATTCCATTAATTTTTTTGAAAATTCTTCTTCGCCAATGCCAAGTTTATCTGATGAAAAAATTACTACATATTCATCACTAACAACTTCAGATTTTTTTCCATCTGCTGATTTTTTTAGATGAACTTCGTAGTCAGTCTTTGAATTTTCAACAATACTTGTTGTATAGCCCAATTGGTCTGCCATCTTTTTTAAATTTTCTGTAGCAACTTCGTTATCTACTCTTACTAAAACTTCTTCCAAATTATTTTCGCTAATTGCCCTTTTAGTCATAATTACTGGCCTTGGACAAGCATATCCTCTTGCATCAATTTCCATTTATATCACCTTAAATTTTTTATTTTCTCTTGGTATCACGCGGCCTACATAAAAAGCAGGAATGCCACTTTCCTTCATTTCTCCTAAAATTTTTTCTGCCTCATCTTTTTTTGCAGCAAAGAGAAGTCCACCAGATGTCTGGGGGTCAAAGAGCACTTCTTCTAGGGCAAAGTCATCAAAGGTAAATTCAACCTTATCTTCTAGTGCCCTTCTATTTCTCTGACCGCCTGCAGTGAATAAAAATTCACTGGCAGCTTCATAACTTCCCGGCAAGAAATTTATTTGGTCGGCAAAAATTTCTACAGAGTCTTCAGTGCACTCGTCTAGATGGCCAAGTAGACCGAAGCCAGTTACATCTGTGACAGAAGAAACTTTGTACTTCTTTAAAATTTCCGCTCCATACTTATTTAATGTGGTCATATTTTTTATTGCCTCTATGTAATTTTCTTCTGAGGTCATTCCCACAGAATAAGCGCTCATAACTAGGCTCACGCCAAGAGGCTTTGTCAGAATAAAATAATCGCCCACTTCTGCGCCCCTATTTGTCCAGATTTCATTGTTTTTCACAAGCCCTGTCACGCATTGACCAAATTTAATTTTTCTGTCGTGAATAGAATGTCCACCAGTTATTGAAACTTCTGCCTCGCCACAAACATCTCCTGCACCCCGAAGAATTTCTTTTAAAATTTCAAGATTTTCTCCTTCAGGAAAGCAAACTATATTTAGGGCAAACTTTGGCTCTGCACCCATGGCATAGATGTCAGATATTGCATTTGTAGATGCAATCCTTCCAAAGTCATAGGGATCTTTTACCATTGTAGAAAAAAAGTCCAAGCTCTCAACGAGGGAGATGTCATCGTTTATTTTATAGACGCAGGCATCGTCTCTTCCGTCGAAGCCCACTGTGATTTCTTCTCTCTTGTAGGGCTTTAAATCTTTTAAGATGCTCGATAAATCTTTGACTCCAATTTTTTCATTGCAGCCGCCGCAAACTTCAAGCTCTAATTTTATTTCTGACATATTATCACCAATTAATATTATATCACAGAGAAATTTTTTCATATATCTTTTATAAAGGCAAATTACTTGTCTACAATAAATTTTTTTATTTGCTATAATAATTTTATGGAAATCAAGTATATGAAAGAGGCAATCCGCTATGGACGGCGCTCACTTTTATCTGACGACGTGCCCGTAGGATGTGTCATAGTAAAAAATAATAAAATAATTGGATATGGCTACAATAAAAAAGAAGAGCTTCACTCTCCCCTTGCCCATGCAGAAATTATGGCTATAAATATGGCGTCAAAAAATTTAAATTCCTATCACTTGGAAGGCTGCGACATCTATGTGACCTTAGAGCCCTGCCTCATGTGTGTCGGCGCTATTTTAAATGCCCGCATAAAAAATTTATATTTTGGCGCAAGGAATAAGCGCTTTGGTGCAGTTATTTCTCACCAAAAAATAGAAAAACTCATAACTAATCACAGGATAAGTTATGAGTCGGGAATCTTAGAGAGAGAATGTGCAAACTTAATAAGCGAATTTTTTTCAGATCTTAGGAAGAGGTCTAAATAAAAATCCAGCATTTGTTTGCAAAAATTCTAAGATAAATTTGTCGTAATTATTTTTTGTAAGTATGGCAATAACTATGCCAAGTATTGCTCCTATTATTACATCGCTGGGATAATGGACAAAGTGATAAATCCTGGAGAGGGCAATTAAAGTTGCCACAAGAAGGAAAAATATTCCCATGCCCTTAAAGTAAAAGTAAATAGTTAAAGCAGCTGCAAAGGATGAAGATGCGTGTCCTGATGGAAAGGAAAAGTCTGTTGGATTTTTTATCAAAAGCTCAACTTTTGATATCCATGAAGGTCTTTTTCTCTTTAAAATATTTTTTAAAAGTAAATTGCAAACTATTCCATTAAAAATTAGGGCAAGGGCAATATTTACGCTCTCAATTCTAAATCCCAAGTAAAATAAAATAAATGTGGTGAAGAGCCAAATAGCACCGCCTGTTCCCAGGTGTGTAATTGCAATCATATACCTATTTAATGTCTCCGTCCTTATGCTAAGGAGCCATTCTAAAAATTTTTTATCCATTTGCACCTCTTATGAAAAAAGGCCTATTCCTAGGCCAATTTTTACATTCTATTTTCGTTGTCAACCCATTCTTTAGCTTCTTCAACAGAATTTTCAGTTGGAATTTCGATTCCTGTTTCAGGATCTTTTCTTTCTGTCTTAGCATATACATCAGAGTCTGGTCTGTTTTCTGAGTTGATTTGCTTTTGTTGGTCCATATTTGCCTTCATTTGTTTCTTTTTTGCATCAGAAAGAGTTTTTGAATTTTCAATTAAATCTTTTTCTTTTTTATTGTCTGTCATAATAATTCCTCCATTAATAATAATAAAATATTCTTAATATTATATTAGTACAAAAAAACCTCAATTTCAATTCATTTAAGTAAAGTATTACAATAAATTTAGTAAAATGTTTGACAAAGTTTTTTTGGGTAGATATATTAAAGTATAATAAAAATTTAGGAAGTGCTATATGCTAAAAGTTGTTTTTGATAATTTAGGCGAGTATAAAAAATATGCTATTCTCTCGCCTTTTTTTGTTTTAATAGAAGTTTTAATGAATGCAGCAATTCCCTTTTTCATGACGAAGATCATTGATGAGGGCATACTAAAAAATGCAAGAGAAAATATAATCCACTACGGCCTTATTTTATTTGTTGTCGCAGGAATATCCCTTGCCACTGGCATCATTTCAGGCTATCTTGCTACAAAGGCATCCTCTGGCCTTGCAAAAAATATGCGTTATTCCATGTTCGAAAATATCACAAACTTTTCCTTTGAAAACATGGACAAGTTCAAGAGGGGAACTCTTATAACTAGGATGACTACTGATGTGCAAATGGTGCAAATGGCATTTCAAATGACTATAAGGATGGCAATAAGGTCCCCTCTAACTCTGATTTTTTGCTTCATCATGAGCTTTAAGCTCTCGCGAGAACTTGCGCCAACCTTTGTTATTATAATCCCACTAATTGCCCTTGGCATGGGCTATATAATTAAAGGCGCCTATCCAATTTTTGAAAGAGTTTTTAAAATCACTGACAAATTAAACACAAATGTGTCTGAAAATTTGTCTGCAATAAGAGTTGTCAAGTCCTTTGCCAGAGAAGACAAGGAAATAAAAAAGTTTAACGACATTTCTGATGAACTTCAAAATAATTACATCAAGGCGTCAAAACTTCTTGCCCTTTCAAATCCACTTATGAGTTTTTCCACCTACCTCATGACTATTTTAATTGCTTGGCTGGGAAGTCACTATATTGTTGCAGGCAATATGTCTACAGGAGCTCTTACAGGGCTTGTGACTTATGCCATTCAAATTCAAATTTCACTTTTAATGCTTTCAATGATCCTGGTGCAAATTACCATTGCGAGAAACTCCATAAGAAGAATCAATGAAGTAATAGAAACTAAACCATCCATTGTCAGCCCAGAAAATCCAGTTAAAAATGTAAAAAATGGAGAAATTATTTTTGACCAGGTCTACTTTTCCTATTCAGGAGACCTAGACAAGGCAGTTTTAAAAAATATTAATCTAAAAATAAATTCTGGCGACTATGTGGGCATAATTGGTCCCACAGGTTCAGGCAAGTCCACTTTAATAAGCTTAATAGCAAGGCTCTTTGACACTACAAGGGGCGATGTCTATGTTGGCGGAGAAAATGTAAAAAATTACCATTTAATTTCTTTAAGAGATGAAGTTTCTGTTGTCCTACAAAAAAATCAACTTTTCACTGGAACTCTTCGCGAGAATTTAAAGTGGGCAAATGAAAATTTAAGTGATGATGACTTAAAGGAAGCTCTCTACATTGCATCCTGCGATGACTTCATAGACCCTGAAAAGGACCTGGACATGATGGTGCAAAGAGGAGGCACAAACTTTTCTGGTGGACAAAGGCAGAGAATTTCTATTGCCAGGTCTCTTTTGAAAAATCCAAAAATTTTAATTATGGACGATTCAACTTCAGCCCTTGACAACAAAACCGAAGAAAAAATAATTGAGTCTTTAAATAAACTTAGACCTGACATGACAAAAATTTTAATTTCACAAAAGATCAAGTCCCTAAAAAATACTGACTACACTCTTGTTATAGATAGGGGAGAAATTGAATCTATTGGTAAGCACGCTGAGCTTATCGAAAAGAGTCCAATCTATAGAGAAATTAATGAAACTCAAGAAAGTGACGGTGATTTTGATGCAAAAGAATAGGACAAAAATTACATCAAAGGAAAATAAAGATGCTGCAAAAAAATTGCTGTCTTTTATCTTTAAGAGGCACAAGTATAAACTCCTTGCAGTTTCTGTATTGGTAATTATTTCATCCCTCGCCACAATTTCTGTGTCCTTATTTATGAGATTTCTAATTGATGACTACATCATCCCCTTGGTAAATAGCTCAAACCCAGACTTTTCTGACCTCTTGTCCATGCTAATTAAGATGGGAAGCTTCTTGGCTCTAGGTGTTCTTTCATCCTTTACCTATTCAAGGCTCATGGTCTACATTTCTGAAAACACCCTTGGCGACATGAGAAAGATTATGTTTGAAAAGATGGAGGCTCTTCCTGTTTCTTACTTCGATAGTAAAAGTCACGGCGACATTATGTCCTACTACACAAATGATGTAAGGGCACTAGGCGATATGATTGCCCAGTCCTTCCCTTCCTTTGTGTCATCACTTATGACTATAATTATGGTTTTAATAGCCATGTTTTCTCAATCAGCTACTCTTTCTCTTGTAATAATTTTTACAGTGGGACTGATGATTTTTGTCATGAATGTAATTGGAGGCAAGTCTTCCCATTATTTCTTGAGCCAACAAAAGTCCCTTGCCAAGACTAATGGCTACATCGAAGAGATGATTGACGGTCTAAAAGTTGTAAAAGTTTTTAACCACGAGGATGCTGCAAGGGAAGACTTTGCAGTAATTAACGACGAGCTAATGAACAACACAATGATTGCAAATAGATTGGGATTATTTTTATTCCCACTTATTTTTGGCATTGGAAACTTTCAATATATTTTATTTGCCCTAATAGGTGGACTAATGGCCGTTCACGGTGGCTTTGGCATAACAGTTGGCGTCGTTGCATCCTTCTTGCAACTATCAAGAACTATAACTGGTCCCATGGGACAAATTGGTGGCAATATAAACTCAGTTGTCCTTGCTCTAGCAGGCGCAAGAAGAATCTTTGAATTCCTAGAAGTTGAGCCAGAAGATTATTCAGGGGATGTGGAAAAAGTCCTTCGACAAATAGATGGAGAAGAAAAATATTTTTGGCACGACTTAAAGACAGATGACTACAGAGAACTTTTGGGGGACATAAGATTTAAGGATGTAGACTTTTCCTATGACGGCAAAAATAAAGTTTTGAAAAATTTAAATCTCTACGCCAAGCCAGGTCAAAAGGTTGCCTTTGTTGGTGCAACGGGCGCAGGAAAAACTACAATCACAAATTTGATTAACAGATTTTATGACATTGACAGGGGCGAAATCACCTTTGACGGCATTGACATTAAGAGAATAAAAAAGAAGGACCTTCGCTCATCACTTGGCATGGTCCTTCAAGACACTCACCTCTTCACAGGCACTATTGCAGAAAATATAAATTACTCTGTAGATGATGTGGACATGGATAAAACCCTTGCAGTGGCTAAGAGGACCAAGGCTCACGACTTTATAAAGAACCTAGAAGATGGCTACGACACTCTTATCACTGGAGCAGGTGGCGAACTTTCTGAAGGGCAAATGCAGCTTCTTTCCATTGCAAGAGCAGAAATATTTAACCCACCCGTTATGATCCTTGACGAGGCGACATCATCTATTGACTCTCGTACAGAAAAAATCGTTCAAGAAGGCATGGATCAAATAATGCAGGGAAGAACTACTTTTGTAATTGCCCACAGGCTTTCCACAATTATGAACTCAGATGTAATAATAGTTCTTCAAAATGGCGAAATTGTAGAAAGAGGCGACCACAAAGACTTACTAGAACAGAGAGGAATTTATTACAAGCTCTACACAGGTGGCTTCGACGAATAAAATTATATTAAAAAAAGGTGCTGGATTTTTTCCAACACCTTATTTTTTTAGAAATCTCTGTTGTTATAATTCTTTTCAGAAATCTTTATTGATGAAAAAATTATAATTATAAAAATTAATAAAAATACTCCAGAACTTATAATTTTATTGTTCTCTATTGCTAACAAAACTTTTTTAGCTGTTTCGTCAAAATAACTCCCTAAAAATCCTAAAATTCCAATTATTATAACTGGTATTAGATAAATTGTCCTCCCCTTTGTGTATCCATATTTAAAAAATATTGGATATTGAATGCAAATCATAATTATATAAACGAGAAAATATGATGCATAAATTGGTAATATATTTCCCATTTCAAGGTCTTTAGATAAAAATAAAGATAAAATTGTAAATATAAGTCCAATTATTACTGCAAATAAAAATAAAATTATTGCAAATATATATCTTCCAATTACAACATCTCTATTCTTTATTCCAAAAATTTTATATAAACCATCTAATCCAGCCTCATCTCCAACTAAAAAAGGATAAGAGGAATAAATTATGGCAAATATTAGTGGCATTGAAATTGCTATGGCCGGATTTTTGCTCACAACAAAATAAAAACAATATAAAAAAATCATTATAATTAAATTTTTAAAAGTAAAATAGGGGACTATTGAAATGTAATCTAACTTTATTATTTTTTTAATATCTTTCATTTTTTCCTCCCATATAAAACTAAAATTTTATTTATATCTGGCTTTTCAAGAATTAATTCTTCTGGAATTTTTCCTATTTCAATATTTTTTACAAGGGCTTCAAAGGAAGTGCCTGTAGATTTTATGCCAAGAAGATCAAAGTCTTTTAAAAGTTCTCTATCTTCTTCTCCTCCCTTTAAAACAAAATATTTTTCCAAAAAATCTTCTTTACTAGAATTTTCAATGATCTTTCCTTGGTCAATAAAAATAATATAATCAGCAATCATGTCTAAATCTTCTGTTATGTGAGTGGAAAAAAGCACTGTATTATTTTCATCTTCCACAAATTCCTTTAACATATCTGTAAGTTCATCTCTCATACTTGGGTCAAGTCCACTTGTTGGCTCATCTAAAATTAAAAGATTTGCCTTGTGAGAAAGCGCAATTGAAAACATTAATTTTATTTTCATTCCACGAGATAATTCTCTAACTTTTTTATTTTTTTCAATGCCAAAATTTTTGATGTAAGATAAAAATTTATCTTCCTGCCAATTTTCATAGCCACACTTCATTGCCTCATTGACCATGGAAATTTTCCAGTCCTTTGACAAGAAGGAATCGTCCATAATTATCCCCACATCTTGAAGATAATTTAAGTTTTTTGCATCTTGGCCGTCGACAAAAATTTCTCCATCATAATTTATTAAGGACAAGAGTGATTTTATTGTAGTTGTCTTTCCCATTCCATTTTTCCCAATAAATCCAGTGATAAATCCCTTTTTTATATCAAAGGAATTTTCCCCAAGGACAAAATTGTCATAAGTTTTTTTCAAATTTCTAACTTCAATTTTATTCGTCATAGTCCAAGCCCTCCTTGTATAAAAATTCAAATAATTCTAAAACTGTCTTTTTGTCTAAATTTAATTGAATAGACAAATTTATTGCTTCTTGCAAATGCTCTTCTAATTTCTTTTGTAGTTCTTCTCTTTTTACTTCAGAGTCTTTTCCTGCGACAAAGGTGCCAAGTCCCTGTCTTGATTCAACAAAGCCCTCTTCTTCCAACTCATCGTAAGCTTTTTTTACTGTCAAGATGCTTACCTTTAAATCTTTAGAAAGAGTCCTTACAGAAGGGAGCTTCTCGCCTTCTTCAACCTTGTTTTTTAAAATATTTTCTTTAATTGCGTTTTTTATCTGCTCGTAAAGAGGAACAGCAGAGCCATTTATTAAAATAATTTTCATTTTGCCTCCTCGTTATATAACACTATATAACACACCATAACACTTGTCAATTTATTTCCTGTAAAATTTTATTTACAAGTTAGTCTTAAAACTTTGATATAATAAAAAAAAGGAGTGATATTGATGGTTAATAAGAACTTGAAATCTAAAAAGAATTTAACTTTTATAATTTTTGCAAGTTTAATAATATTTTCCACTTGCTTTTATTATGTAAAGCTAAGAAAACCTGACGCCTATGTGACCATGGACCCTCTCACAATTCAGTTTCACTTCACTGGCTATGATGGATCTGGCAAGGCTGAGATAGAAGTTCTTGAATATCCCAAAATTATCAGCATAAAGAATGAGAAGGACAGGGAAGATATAGAAAAAATTCTTCATAATCCAAGCATTGAGTGGAGCAAAAATGAAAATTTAAGAAACGGAGAAGAAATATTTTATTATCTTAGATATCCTAATACAGGAAAATATAATATTAAATTTGATAGAGAGTATGGAAGTACTGGTACAAGGGTCCAAGACCTAATTCCCACAAAGTAATTTTAAATTTTGGAGAAGATTTTGAAAAAGAAAAAGAAAATTATGATTTTTATTATTTTATTACTTATTTTTATTCCAATTTTATACAGCTTAAATACAAAAAATCCTCCTGGCACCAATGTGTCCAGCGATTTTAAGGATGCTGACTGTAAGTTTTTATATGATTTAACATATCTTAAAGATGGCAAGAGGATTCATGAGCAGGAAATTTTTAAGAGCGAGATGGAAACTATAAAAAATGCAAAAAAATTTCTCATGATTGATTTTTTCCTCTACAATGATGAATATGACAAGTCCATGGACTTTCCAAATCAAGTGGAAGAAATGACAGACCTTTTAGTGGCAAAGAAAAAAGAAAATCCTGACATGCCAATTTTATTTGTAACAGACCCCATAAATAATTTTTACGGAGCTTACGAAGAAGATAATCTAAAGAAGCTTCGTGAAAATGGAATTGAAGTGGTTGTCACTGACTTAAATAAAATGCGTGACTCTAACGCCCTTTTATCTGGCGGCTACAGAGCCTATGTCAAGTGGTTTGGCACATCTGGTAGTGGCTGGATAAGAAACTTTTTTGACAAGGACGGAGAAAAAGTAAATGTGAGGTCAATTTTAAAGCTGATAAATTTTAAGGGCAACCACAGAAAAGTTATCATTTCAGAAAAGGAAGCCATAGTTGCTTCTGCAAATCCACATGACCCATCAGCTTATCACTCTAATGTCGCTCTTGTCTTTCGCGGCAAGGCCATGGAAGATTTAATTAAGTCTGAATCTATATTTTTTGACAAATTACCTGACGCAATAGAAAATTTTAAGGCAGAAGAAGTAACTTCTCCTTACAAGGTAAAAGTTATTAGTGAAGGAAAAATCTTTGAAGAAATTTATAAAAATATAAGGGAGACAAAAAAGGGCGACAAAATAAGTCTTGGCATGTTTTACCTTTCTGAATTTAGGATTTTAAAAGCCCTTGGCGAAGCAGCAGAACGCGGCGTTGATGTAAAAATCATTGCAGATTTAAACAAGGATGCCTTTGGTCTTGAAAAAAATGGGTCGCCAAATAGACCTGCCCTCTGTGAATTAAAAGAGGACTATCCAGACATAAATATTCGCTGGTATCAAACTTCTGGCGAGCAGTTCCACACAAAATTTATTTATTTTAAATTCAAGGACAAAAATCCCCTTGCCATACTTGGTTCTGCCAACTACACAAGGAGAAATTTAGACAACTATAACTTGGAGACAAATCTGGCTCTTGAAATGGAAAAATCTTCTGAAATAGCAAGAGAAATGGAAGCATATTTTGAAAGACTTTGGAATAATAAAGGCGGGGACTACACCCTTCCTCTTGAAGATCATTATGAAAAGAGATTTTTCATGAGAATACTTTGGAAGATTCAAGAAAAAACTGGTCTCTGCACTTGGTAAAATTTTAAGCACAAAAAATCACGGTAAGACTACCGTGACTTTTTTATTTGTCCACTATATACTTTATCTCAGAAATTAAATCCTCATCAGATAAAAGACAAGCTCCATCGTATTTTCCAAGTCTGCCATATAAGGAATAGTGAAATTTATTTGTGTTTCTATCTCTTTCTGAGTCGTACATAAAAATTGTATCTTCCTTATTTTTATCCCTTAGTTTAATAATTAAACTTTGGTAATCTGGGATAGAAGCATAGCAATTGCTTTCGTCTGTAGCCTGGCACTTTTCCAAAAGACTAATTATTTCTTTTAACTTTTCTTCATTATCCTCAGAAGAAAATATTTCTCTAGTTTTCATATTTTCTTCGTCAGAAACTACTTCCACAGATAAAGTCTCAAACTTATAAACTTCTCCAGTGGAAAATTTTATCTCATGAGCTTGGTCCTTCTTGCAAGCTGTGAGAAAAATTAAGACTACTAACAAATAAAATATTTTTTTAATTTTCATATCACACCTACTTTGACAACTTATTTATTATATACTTTATTTCTGAAATCAAGTCGTCATCTGATAAGAGTGTAGGACCTTCTTGGTTGCCAAGCTTTCCATAGAAAGAATAGTGAAATTTATTGGTATCTCTATCTCTTTCTGAGTCGTACATATATATTGTATCTTCCTCATCTTTATTGTGTAGATTAATTAATAAAGAATTGTGGTCTGGGATTGAAGCATAGGAATATCCCTGGTCCACTACCTTACAGTTTCCCAAGAGACTTATTATCTCCCCTAACTTTTCTTCATTATCCTTAGAAGAAAATATTTCTCTCGTGGTCATTTTTTCTTCGTCAGCAACTACTTCCACAGATAAAGTCTCAAACTTATAAACTTCTCCAGTGGAAAATTTTATCTCATGACTTTGATCCTTCTTGCAAGCTGTGAGAAAAATTAAGACTACTAACAAATAAAATAATTTTTTAAATTTCATATCACACCTACTTTGACAACTTATTTATTATATACTTTATTTCTGAAATTAAATCATCATCAGATAAAAGACAAGCCCCATCGTATTTTCCAAGACTGCCATATAAAGAATAGTGAAATTTTTTTGTGTTTCTATCTCTTTTTGAGTCATACATATAAATTGTATCTTCCTTGTTTTTATCTCTCAGTTTAATTATTAAACTATCATAATCTGGGATAGATTTATATCCATAACCTGGGTCTGTAGCCTGGCACTTTTCCAAAAGACTAATTATTTCTTTTAACTTTTCTTCATTATCCTCAGAAGAAAAAATTTCTCTAGTTTTCATATTTTCTTCGTCAGAAACTACTTCCACAGATAAAGTCTCAAATTTATAGACTTCTCCAGTGGAAAATTTTATCTCATGACTTTCCTCCTTCTTGCAAGCTGTGAGAAAAATTAAGACCAAAAACAAATAAAATATTTTTTTAAATTTCATAATAAACCTACTTTGACAACTTATTTATTATATACTTTATTTCTGAAATCAAGTCGTCATCTGATAAGAGTGTAGGACCTTCCTGGTTGCCAAGATTTCCATAGAAAGAATAGTGAAATTTATTGGTATCTCTATCTCTTTCTGAGTCGTACATATATATTGTATCTTCCTCATCTTTATTGTGTAGATTAATTAATAAAGAATTGTAATCTGGGATTGAAGCATAGGAATATCCCTGGTCCACTACCTTACAGTTTCCCAAGAGACTTATTATCTCCCCTAACTTTTCTTCGTTATCCTCAGAAGAAAAAATCTCTCTTGTAGTCATATCTTCTTCATCAGCTATTACTTCCACAGATAAATCTTGAAATTTATAAACTTCTCCAGTGGAAAATTTTATCTCATGACTTTGATCCTTCTTGCAAGCTGTGAGAAAAATTAAAACCACCAACAAATAAAATATTTTTTTAATTTTCATATCAAACCTACTTTGACAACTTATTTATTATATATTTTATCTCTGAAATTAAATCATCATCAGACAAAAGACAAGCTCCATCGTATTTCCCAAGTCTGCCATATAAGGAATAGTGAAATTTTTTTGTGTTTCTATCTCTTTTTGAGTCGTACATAAAAATTGTATCTTCCTTATTTTTATCCCTTAGTTTAATAATTAAACTTTGATAATCTGGGATAGAAGCATAGCCATGGCCTGGATCGGTAGCCTGGCACTTTTCCAAAAGACTAATTATTTCTTTTAACTTTTCTTCATTGTCTTCAGAAGAAAAAATCTCTCTTGTAGTCATATCTTCTTCATCAGCTATTACTTCCACAGATAAATCTTGAAATTTATAAACTTCTCCAGTGGAAAATTTTATCTCATGACTTTCATCCTTCTTGCAAGCTGCGAGAAAAATTAAGACTACAAATAAATAAAATATTTTTTTAATTTTCATATCACACCTACTTTGACAATTTATTTATAATGGTGTTGATTTCTTCGATTTTTTCGTCAATTTCTTCCTGACTCTTGGAGTAAGAATCTTTCACGCAGCCCCTTAGGTGGGCTGTCAGGACATCCTTATTTATATTTTTTAAGATGGAAATTGACGCCATAAGCTGGTTGGATATGTCCAGGCAGTACCTGTCCTCTTCCACCATTTTTATAAGGCCGTCAATTTGTCCCCTGACAGTTTTTAATTTCCTAAGTTGGACTTCCTTGTCTGCTCTCATTTTTCTATTTTTGCAGAGTAGCCTGCGCCTTCCACTGCCTTTACAAGGGCATCATCTGAAACCTCTTTGTCCATTTTTACTTCTGCTCTTTTTTCTTCAAGCTTTACATCAGCTTCCCTTACGCCTTCTAGCTTTTCAAGTGCTTCTTTTACATGAGCTACACAGTGCATACAAGACATTCCTTCAACTTTTAAAATTTTTTCCATATTATTTTCTCCTTTATTTTTAATAATTTTATAACCTGCTTCTTCCACTGCTTTTTTTATTTCTTCTGCAGTGATTCCACTATCAACAAATTTTACTGTGCCCTCTTGGTGGTTGGCAAGGACATTTTTTGCTTTACCAGTTTTCTCCAAGGCTTCACTTACTCTTTTTTCGCAGTGCTCACACATCATGCCCTCTACTTTTATTGTAGTAAGATTTTTTTCTTCCATTTTTACATTTTCTTCGTGAAGATTTTTTATGATTTCAGAATTTTTTTCTTCATTAAGAATTTTTTCCTTTTCAGGAGTTTTTTCTTCCAAAGAATTTATACCCCTTGGCTTAAATCTTCTAAGCCTAAGTGCATTATTTACAACAAAAACTGAAGACATGCTCATGGCAAAGGCGCCAAACATTGGCGATAATTTTATGCCAAAGCCTGGGTATAAAAGACCTGCCGCAAGGGGAATTCCAATTGTATTGTAGAAAAATGCCCAGAATAAATTTTCCTTTATGTTTTTTATTGTGGCGCTGGAAAGTTCAAGGGCAGAGACAACATCTAAGAGGTCTGACCTCATTAAGACCACATCGGAAGACTCTATTGCCACATCTGTTCCGTGCCCTATTGCCATGCCAATGTCAGCCTTGGCAAGAGAGGGTGCGTCATTTATTCCATCACCAATCATGAGGACCTTGTCGCCAGATTTTTGCAAGTCATCAATTTTTTTGTTTTTTTCATCTGGAAGTAGACCTGCAAAAGTTTCGTCAACGCCAATTTCTCGGCCTATGGCTAAAGCTGTCTTCTCGTTGTCACCAGTAAGCATTATTATTTTTTTGCCCATGGCTTTTAAAAGGGCAATGGCATCTTTGGAGCTTTCCTTTGGAAGGTCCTTTACAGAAATTATTCCTATGACCCCACTTTCATTTGCAAAGTACATGGAAGTTTTGCCCTCTCCTGCAAGTTTTTCTGCCTTCCTTTCATAGTCCTTGAGGTCAATATTTTCTTCTTCCATAAATTCTCTGTTGCCGGCAAAATATTTTTTGCCATCTAAGTCTGCACTTAGACCTCTTCCGCTAACTGAATCAAAATTATTTACTTCAGAAATTTTTATATTTTTTTCATCAGCATAATTTAAAATTGCAGTTGCCAGTGGGTGCTGTGAATTTTTTTCAATTGATGCAGCAATTTTTAAAAATTCATCTTGGTCTAAGTCTGTAAGAATGTCTGTTAGCTTAGGCTTTCCCTCAGTAATTGTGCCCGTCTTATCCATAACAATGGCATCAATCTTGTGAAGATTTTCCAAAACTTCTGCATTTTTAAAGAGGAGTCCAAAGTCTGCACTCTTTCCCGTTGCCACCATAATGGAAACTGGCGTTGCCAGTCCAAGGGCACAAGGACAAGAGATGACGAGGACTGAAATTGCAAAGTTAAGGGCACTTTCAAATCCATAGCCAAGGCTTGTCCAAATAATAAAGGTAAGGGCAGAAATAATTAAAACTGCTGGCACAAAAACGCCTGCGATTTTATCTGCCAATTTTGCAATGGGAGCCTTAGATTCATTTGCCTGGTCAACTAATTTTATGATCTGAGAAATTGTTGTGTCTTCGCCAACTTTTTCTGCTATGAATTTAAAGGAGCCCGTTGTGTTAATAGAGGCAGAGATGACTCTATCGCCTACTGACTTTGAAACTAGAATAGATTCGCCAGTCACTGCAGATTCATCAAGGGAAGATGTGCCCTCGATAATTTTTCCGTCAACTGCAACAGCTTCTCCTGGCCTTACCATTATGACATCGCCGACTCTCACATCTTCAATATTTTTTTGAACTTCTTCATTATTTTCTATAACTGTTGCCCTTTTTGGCGCAAGATCCATTAACTTTGTTAGGGAAGACCTAGTCTTATTTTTAGATTTTTCTTCAAGATATTTTCCAAGAGTTATTAGGGTCAAAATCATGGCAGAAGATTCAAAGTACAAATTATTTCTGTATACATCAACTAAGTCCAGGTCACCATGACCAAAGCCATAAGCCATCATATAAATGGCAAAGATACCATAAATTAGAGATGCGGCAGAGCCTATGGCAACTAGAGAGTCCATGTTAGGCGCCCTATTTTTTAGGCCCTTAAAACCAGAGATGTAAAAGTCTCTATTGATATAGACTACTGGAAGAGCCAAGAGAAATTGTGTGAAGGCAAAAATTATTGCCCCTTCTCTGCCATGAAAAATCCTTGGACTTGGAAGGTGGACCATATGACCCATGGCAACATACATGAGAATAAGCATAAAAACTAGAGAAGACACAAGTCTATTTTTTAAATGCCCTTCTCTGTCCTCTTCTTTTTTATTTTCCCCTGTAACTTTTTCGCCAGAGATCTTGGCACCGTAGCCAATTTTTTCCACTGCACTAATTATTTTATTGTCGTTAACTTTATTTTCATCGTAAGATACTTTCATTGAGTTGGTCATGAGATTTACATTTGCATCACTTACGCCATCAAGCTTTTTTACAGCCTTTGTGACATTGGCGACGCAAGATGCACATGTCATGCCACTTACATCAAATTTTTTCTCCATATTACCTCCCATACCCCCTAGGGGGTGTTCCTATTATTATAGTAACACTGGAAATATTTTTTTGCAAGTATATGATAATAGTTCTTAAAAAAGAGCTGGAAGTTATTAAAACTTCTCAGCCCTTCATTTTTATTTACTTTCCAAAAGTCTAATATATTCATCAAGTCTTTTGTCTACATAGGAGGCGAAGAGATCTTCCATTGCAGCTAAATTATTTTTTCTATGATATTCTTCAAAGGCTTCGTAATACTTCATCCTATCCTTAAATTTAATATCAATTGGTGGATATCCATGCTTCATTAGTTCCAAATTTACTAATAATCTTCCCGTTCTTCCGTTTCCATCAATAAATGGATGTATTGATTCAAATTCAATATGAAATTTAGCTAATTTTTTTATAAGATTTTCCTCAGATGATTTGTAATCTATCAATAGAGATTCCATCATGGGTTGAATTAAATAAGGTTGAACTGGTTGGTGACTTGCTCCCATAATTCTAACAGGAACTCTTCTATAAAGGCCTCTATCATCTTTTTTATCTCCCAATACTAGATAATGTATTTGCTTTATTATGCTTTCAGATAAGTCTCTCTTTTCTTTTACCAAATCAACTACAAAATAAAAAGCTTCCTTGTGAGAGACTGCTTCTATGTGATCTTTTAAAGGTTTTTGTCCTATAGTGAGACCTCTGAGCACCATATCCGTTTCTCTCAATGTAAGAGTGTTGCCTTCAATGGCATTAGAATTGTAAGTGTACTCAACCATAAAGTCTTCTGTTAACCTTTCAACTTCTCCCTCTGTTAAAGGTCTTAAAGAATTTAGCTTTTTTAATTTTTCATCTATTGTTTTTAATAATTTTTCTAAATTTTTCTTCCTGTCGTCGGAAGGTTTTACTGCATCCTCAGGAATTTTCCATATATTTCCTTCCTTGTAGGCTCCATCTATTCTTCCCTCTGAGCACAAAAACCTTACTCTTCTTTCAGATATATTCCAAAGCTTAGCTATTTCTTTTACTCCAATATACATTTTTATCTTCTCCTCACTTAAAGAAATTATAAAACTTTGTCGGAACAATAGCAAGGGCATCGGAATGATATAAAACCATCCTCGGAATGATATAAGATCATTTAAAGGCAAAAAAATGGTCTAGCCAAAAGCTAAACCAATAAAATTTATTAAATTATAAAATTACATCTTAAATAAAATTTCGTTTTCGATGTAAATATGTCTTCTCATGTCCTCGTCAAGTTCGCCCATGAGTTTGTTGAGCTCTTGTACTTCTGGTTCTTCTGCCTTCATTTTGTAGTCGCGAGTTAAATATTTTATTCTGTCAAAAAGTCCAATAGTCTTTTCGTGCTCTGCAACTAGATTTTCGAAGTCCACATCTTTTCCTGCCAAGGCATCCTTAAATTCAAACTCTTCTTCGCTGGAGAAGTGGGAAACAAGCTCTGCCTTAATTAATAAAAGAACTTCGTAAATTACAAAGAGTTGTTCTCCCCTCTCTCTGTAATATTTTTTTATTGCTCCCCTAAAAATTTCATCGATTTTTTCCGTTGTTGCCAGTTCATAAGGGTGAATTTCATCAACGATATAGTTAATGAGCTCTTCCTTATTCATCTTTCTAACCCTATCCATGTCCTTAAAGTCAGTCTGGCCCTCAACTCTTTTTATAAAGGCATCGCAGTTTTCGCCAAGGGATTTTAAGGCATCTTCCAAGCTTTCCATGGCTATAAAATCATATTCTGCGCCAAGTTTTTGAAGTTCCTGTAAAACTTTTGGGTTTTCCATTACTGCAGCTTCAACTGTCATATTTCTTTCTAACATAATTCCTCCTAATTTTTAAGAGAATTTAGAAATCCTCTCACATCTTCTTCACTAGTTCTATAATTTGTCACAAGTCTAATTATTGACTCTTTCACATTGTCTATTTCAAAAATATTTTCTTCTTTTAATTTTTCAATTTCCTCTGGATTTGACTTAATAAAAATTTGGTTGGACTCGCCAAAAAGTGGCTCTCTATTCATTTCCTTTAGTCCATCAACAAGAAGTCTTGACATCTCATAGGCTCTCTTGGCATTTTTATAATATAAGCCATCTTGAAATAAAACCTTAAAAGATAAACCAATCAAGAAGGACTTTGCCATCATGGCTCCTCTTTGCTTTAGATAATATCTGATGTCTTTTTTCAAATTTTCATCTAAAATAACTAGGGCTTCTCCAAAAATTGCCCCGTTTTTTGTGCCGCCGATGGAAAAAATGTGTGAATACTTGGCGTAATCAGATAATTTTGTATTATTTGCAGCCATGGCATGAGCAATTCTCGCACCGTCAATGTATAGGTATAGGTCCTTTTCGGTGCAAACTTCATTAATTTCTCTTATTTCATCAAGAGAATAAACTGTACCAACTTCTGTGGTTTGTGAAATATAGACAACTTTTATCCTTACATCAACTTCGCCAGCTTGGTTTTCCACTAAATCTTTTATGTCCCCTGCCCTTAATTTGCCGTCAGAAGTTTTTATTGTCACAACCTTGTGTCCCGTTGCTTCAATGGAGCCTGTCTCATGATGGGTTATGTGGCCAGTGGATGCAGACAAAACTGCCTCGTAGGGTCTAAGGCCAAAGGTTGTCGCCAAAATATTTGTGGCAGTGCCGCCAGATACAAATTCAATGTCGGCGTCCCTTCCTATTTCCTTTAAAATTAAAGCTCTGGCAGAATTTGAAATCTCATCAGTACCATAGCCAGAAATTTTTTCGTCAAAAATTCTATTTATCTCCTCATAAATTTCTCTCGAACCAAAATCGTTATAATCATTTCTAAAATTATTCATAAGCCACCTCACTCTCTTCTTACCCAATATTATATATTAAATGTAAAAATTTTACCAAATAGGGTACAATAGGAGGGAGGTGTTTTAATGAACAGTCATGGTGCAAATGTTTTTGAAATTGCAAAAAATAAGGGCATTGAAATAAGGGACATAAGAGATTTTTCATCAAATATAAATCCCCTTGGTCCCAGCAAAAAAGCTCTCGACGGCCTATTAGACAATTTAAACTTGCTTTCTAGCTATCCCGATGTAGATTACATAGATTTAAGAAATTCAATTTCAAATTATGTAAATTGTAAAAGCCATAATATAGTCCTTGGACTTGGGTCTACAGAAATTTTAAAGGACGCAATAAAATTTTTTGCGCCAAAAGTTTCTATTATATTGTCTCCTTGTTACTCCGAGTACGAAAATGAGCTTAATAAAATAAATTCTGAGATAATTGAATATAATTTAGAAGAAAAAAATGATTTTAAAATTGATTTAGATGACCTTATAAAAACTATTGTGGAAAAAAGTGTGGAATTTTTAGTTTTTGCAAATCCCAATAATCCCACTGGCACAATTTTAAGTGCAGATGAAATAGAAAAAATTTTAAATGAAACTTCTGCAAAAATTTTAGTAGATGAAACTTATATTGAGTTCACAGATATGTCCACCTACTCTTCCACAAAACTAATTGATTCTTACAAGAATCTCGCAGTGGTAAGAGGGACATCAAAGTTTTTTGCCCTACCTGGCATAAGGCTGGGCTATGGACTTTCCTCTGATGAGAATTTTTTAAACTACTTTAAAAATAAGGAAGTCCTTTGGCAAATAAATTCTGTTGCAGAAATTTGCGGCAAGATAATGTTCTCTGATGAGGATTATCTTAGAGAGGTCTTTGATTTTATAAGATCAAGGAGAGATTACATCTTCAGTGAAATTTCTAAAATAAAAAATTTAAAGCCACATAAAAGTTTTGGGAATTTTATTTTGATTAAAATTTTAGGTGGACCTAATGCCACAGAACTTAGAGAAAAACTTTTGGAGAAGGGTCTAGTAATTCGCGACTGCAAATCTTTTAAGAATTTAGGCCAAAGTTATTTTAGGATTTGTATCTTAGATGATGATGCCAATGAAAAACTTTTAGAAAATCTGAAAGAGATTTATAAGAGGTGAATGATTTTTGAAGAAAAATAGTAAAATAAAAAAATTTAAAAAAATATTTTCTAGCTTGCTTCTTGTACCGACACTTTTACTTCCAAGCTTTGTCTCTGCGGCTACTCCTGTAGTCACAGAAGTAAAGGCTAACAATATAAAAACTGAAGAGAAGCAAAATACTTTAGATAAAAAAATAGAGGAAGTCCAGGAAGTAAAATCAAAAAAGGAAGATTTATCGCAAAATAAAAATCCAATATACAGTTCCTGGGCGATAAAAGACCTAAACGAAGCACAGTTTATGGGTCTTTACCCTGCAAAATTTGTTTTAGATGGCAAAGATTTTACAAAGCCAGTTACCCTTAATGACGCCGTGGCTTGTTACGAACTTGCAAGAGAAAAAATAGAAGAAAGAGATCTTGTTACAGGTGGAGATTTTGCCTTTAAAGATTTGACCAGATCTGAAATTTTAAATTCAATTTCAAAACTTTTAAATGATGAAAAATTTGAAATGAATAATTTAAGGGAAGGAAAAATATTTTTGGGCTCAGCTGATGAAAAATATTTAAATTCAAAAATTCCTCTCCAAGAGATGATCTCTCTTTACAACCGCGCTGTAAATAAAATTTTGCAAGAAAATGGCAAGGTCTCCAAGGGATTTTTCTACGAAGTTTCCAACAAGGACAACAAAATTTATATGCTGGGCTCCATTCACGTTGGCAAGAGCTCCCTTTATCCCCTTGATGAAAATATTATTTCTGCCTTAAAGTCTTCTGACAAAATTTACATGGAAATAGATGTAACAAATAAGGAAGAGGCAAAAAAGATGGGCGAAAAAATTTATTACAAGGACGGAAAAAATCTAAAAGATGATTTGGGCGAAGATTTGTACACAAGAGTCTTAAAAATATTTGAAGGCTTTGGCATGAAGGAAGATCAAGTGAAATCCCTAAAGCCTTGGGCAGTTTATAACGCCCTATCCTCTGACCCAGCACCTGAATCTCCAAAGGCAAGCTTAGGCATTGAGTCCTACTTTATGTCACTGAGTCTCTTAAATAAAATCCAAATTGACGAGCTTGAATCCATGGAATACCAATCAAATATCCTGGAAAACTTTGACAAGGCAGCCTATATAAAGATGATTGAGTCCCTAACAAGCGAAATCGAAAGAAATGGCTACAAAAATATTAATTCCGGCCTGGACAAGATACTTGAGGCTTGGCAAAGTGGCGACAGGGCTAAGATGAAATCAATCTTATCAGTTAAGGGCGACGAGGCCTCAGAAAAATTTAGCCAGGCACTCTCCAGCGAAAGAGACAAGGGCATGGCGCAAAAAATTGACGGCTTGTTAAAAAAAGATGGCAAAAACACTTACTTTATCCTAATAGGTTCAGCCCACCTTGTGCCAGAAAATTCTGTCACAGGAATATTAAGAGACATGGGCTATATAGTTGTAGAAAAATAAAATTTAAAATAATTGCAAAATTTATAGAAAAAGGCGAGGCATAAAACCTCGTCTTTATTATTTGCTATTTTATTTTCCAATCATTTCTCTTAAAATTACTTCGTCTGTTTCTTTCATGCCTTCCATGGCTATGTGACCAACAGTTTTTATCATCTCATCAACATCGCCTTTTACTATGCCATCTCCTGGTTTAAAGGAGTTGCCTTCCTTGGCTTGCCTGTAGGCAAGAAGGGACATCTTTAGGCTGGATGCAATTTTTATGGCACAAGACTCCTTGGCACCGTCACAAATAATTCCTGAATTTGTAGCAAGGGCGTTTGTTAAAATTTCTTTTATGAGATCCCTATCTTCATCCTTCATAAAGGCTATACCACATACAGAAGCCGCCGCTGCAGATACCACTCCGCAGTAGGCAGATAGTTCGCCTATGCCTTCTTTTATGTAAAGGCCAATTAAATTTGCAAAAATTAGAGACCTATATAACTTGTCCTTGTCGATGTCATGGTCCTTAGCGTAGATAATTATTGGAACAGAAACTGTTATGCCCTGGTTGCCAGATCCTGAATTTATGACAACAGGTTTTTCACAGCCTGACATACGAGCGTCAGAACCTGCGGCAGCATAGGCAACTAATTTATCCTTATAATTATTTTCTGCATCTTCCAAGATCATTTTGCCAATATTTGCGCCCCATGGGTTTTCAATGCCCTCTTTGGCTATGGCATAATTGTAGTCTATTTCTTTATCCAAGACATCTATTATACTGTCATAATTTCCATTTTTTGCAAAATCATAAATTTTATCAAAGGACAAGTCAACTTTATTTTCTTCAACTTCCTCTTGGTCCTTCTTTTCCAAGAGGACCTTATCATTTAGACTCTCGTAAATAATATTTGTGTGATAATCCTTTATAATTACCTGAGACTTTTTGTCAGCCTTCTCCATAATTATATCTATGTAAAGTCCCTTAATTTCGTGAACAAGTTCTATGTCAACGAGACCCTTTTCTATTAAATCATCTAGGGTGTTAAGCTTAGACTTATCAACACCAGATAAAACTTCAAGCTTCTTAGTATAGTCGCCAAGAAAAGCACCAGCAGCAAGAGAAATTTCTATTCCCTTTCTTCCATCAGTGCCTGGCACCTTGACGCTATTTACATTTTTAATAATATTGCCCGATAAATTAGCCTTAATTTTTTCAGGATCCACTCCCAAAAGAAATCTTGCGCGACTTGCACCATATGCCAAAGCTATGGGCTCGGTACAGCCGAAGGCAGGCACCATTTTCTCTCTCAAAAATTTATTATAATCCATAAAATCCCCTCATAATTTATTTTTAACAAATATATTATAACAAAAAACGATAAGCTTATCCTAATAGTATTTTTCAAACTCATTTTTTAAAATTTTTTACAATTAAAATAGGTAACTTATTGTTGTAAACAAAAATAAGTTACCATAATATTTTTGGATTTTTAAATTAATAATATATAATAAAATTAAAGATAAGAATAAAGGAGATAATATGTTAAAAATACTCTTGTTAGAAGATGACAATACAATATCTTTTGCTATAAAAAAATATCTTGAAAAATTTAAATATTCCGTAAAAATTTTTAAAACTATTTCTGCCACTGAAGGTCTTTCTTTAAATGAATTTGATTTAATTATTTTAGATGTAAATCTACCTGACGGAAATGGATTTGATTACTTGAACTATGTGAGAAGTTTTTCAAAAATTCCTATTATAATGCTAACCGTTAAAAATGATGAAAAATATATTCTAAAAGGATTTTCAGAAGGTGCAGATGAATACATATCAAAACCTTTTTCTCTTCCTGTTTTGAAAGCTCGAATTGAAAATGTTTTGAAAAGGACTGGGCATAAAACAGAAATTATTTTTAAAGACCTGACTTTAAATGATGATATTAAGTCTGCAGAATTAAGCGGCAAAAATTTGGATTTAAATATAAAAGAATATGCCCTTTTAAAACTTTTTATCGCACACAAAAATGAAAATTTGCCAAGAGATTTTATTTTAGATAACATTTGGCAAAATGATTTTTATGAAATAAATGATAATACTCTTTCTGTAACAATTAAAAGACTTAGAAAAAAATTGGGTCCTGATTATGAAAAATACCTTAAAACTATAAGAGGATTTGGCTATAAGTGGTCTGAACTAGATATTGAAGAGAGCGTAAAAAAATGAAAAATTATAAAAAATATTTATTTTTAATTGCTTTTAATATTATTTTATCAATGCTTATCGTTTGCATAAGTCCACGATTTGACATGATTACTCTTTTTTATTTTATATTTTTGAATATCTTCATTTTTGCCTTTCTATTTTTATTTGAAAGAAATAAAAATATGAAAATAAATGATCAAATTGACGAAATTATAAATTTAATTCACTCTTTAAATCCAAACAAGGAAGTTTATAAAAAAAATGATGGTGAATTTGGAAAACTTAAAGATGAAATTACAAAAATTATTTTAGAAAATAAAAATATAATTGAAAATTCAAAAGAGAAGCAAAAGGTTTTAAGAGATTACTCAGAAGATCTTGCCCATCAAATAAAAACTCCCTTAACAGGAATTCTGTTGATGTTGGATTTAATTGAAGAAGACAAAGAAAATATAGATGAATATATTTTGTTAATAAGAAATAATATAAATCGGCTTGAAAATCTGACAGACATTCTTTTAAAGTTGGCTTCCCTTGATTCTGATATAACAAAGTTTAATTTAGAGTATGTAAATGTCTTGGAATTGCTAAAAAGTGTAAAAGAGGATTTAGATTCTTACTTTGGTCTAAAAAATTATGAAGTTAAAATTTTTGGTGATGATTTTATTTTAAATTGCGATAAAAAATGGACCCATGAGGCAATTTTAAATATCTGCAAAAATGCAATTGAAGCAAGCCCAGAGAATAATATCGAAATTATACTTAGAGAAAGCAATGTATTTAAAAGCATCCTTGTCAAAGATTTCTCATCAGGTATGAGTAAGGATGATTTGAAAAAAGCTATGCAGAGATTTTATAAATCTGACCCAAACAGTCAAGGCTATGGCATTGGACTTCCAATGGCAAAAACTATATTAAATAAAGAAAATGGCGACTTAATTTATAATCGCGAAAAAAATTATAATACTTTCGAGATGAGATTTTATAAATAACTATATAATTCTTAATTATATGTGTCACTGACTAGTCACTTTATTTTGTTAATATGAGGAAAAGGAGGCAAATATGTTTATTTTACAGACAAATAATTTGACAAAAGTTTACGATGCTGAAGTCAAAGTAGAAGCGCTAGTTGATGTGAATTTTAATCTTTCTAAAGGTGATTTTGTTGCTATAATCGGAGACAGTGGCTCTGGAAAATCAACTTTCCTCCACCTTCTTGCTGGTGTTGACAAGCCAAGTAGTGGAGATATTTTTATTGAAGATAAAAATATTACAAAACTTAATAAGGAAGATCTTACAATTTTCAGAAGGCGAAATATTGGAGTTATATATCAGTTTTTTAACTTAATTCCAAATATTAATGTTAAAAAAAATATTTTGTTACCAATACTTTTAGACGACAAAAAAGTTGACCAAGAATATTTTGATGAAATCCTTTCGATTCTCGGGATAAAGGATAAGTTAAATAGATTTCCAAGAGAACTATCTGGCGGCGAACAGCAAAGAGTTGCCATAGCAAGAAGTCTTATAACAAGACCTGCCATAGTTTTAGCTGACGAGCCTACAGGAAATTTAGATAGAAAAAATTCTGAGGATATAATTTCCCTTTTTAAGCTAGTGAATCAAAGGCTTAATTCCACTATCATGATAATAACTCATGATGAGAAAGTTGCAAATGCCTGTAATAAGGTTTATAAAATGGTAGACGGAAGATTGTCTTTGTTGGAAGAAGGCTTGCAATGAAAATAATAAGTGACCTTGCAAATTCATCCATCAAAAACAATAAAAAAGATACTTTTTCCACAAGAGTTTCTATATTGCTTGCAGTAATTTTACTTGGAACCATTGTATTTATTTTAAGCGATTTGCGACAATCACAAATTAAATACTTAAAAAGCACAGTTGGAGATTATGAAGTTTCTCTTTCAGAAATCGACAAACAAACCTACGATCTATTAGAAAAAAATAAAGATATTGAAAAAGTCCATTATGATAAAATAATTTCAACTGATATAGGTCTTATTATCTATGAGAAATCAAAATATTTTCTTGAAAATATAGACACTCACTTAATTGATGGAAGAAATCCAAAAAATTCAAGAGAAATAGTTGTTACAAAACAATTCCTAAATAAAAACAGAAATTATAAAATTGCTTCAAACATTAAAATTAATGAGAAAAATTATAAAATTGTTGGTGTTTACGAAGATTTTTCCTTTTCTTTTGAAGATCCAGTTGCTTTTTCTTATTTTGATGATAGTAAGGGTCTCGATTTTAAAAAGGGTGAAAGCTGTTTTGCCTATATCTGGTACAAAAATCCAAGAGATACTTACACCAATACCAGAAAAATTCTAAAAGACTTAAATATTAATGAAAAGAAAGCCCTAGACAAGGGTCAACTTTTTTACAACGCATCTCTTTTGGAGTCAAAGATGATATTTCCAAAGGGAATTATCCCACCAAAAAGAGTTGTAAATTCATTTATTGAATCTTTTGGACTATTCTTTATCCTAATTCTACTCTTTGCAGTTATGATTTATGGCTCCTTTAATGTTTACAATAATAGAGATATAAAAGAGCTTGCTCTCTTAAAATCTTCAGGCATGACGGAAAAACAAACCAAAAAACTTGTGAAGCTAAAGGCTTTTAATATTTCAATTTTTCCCATTTTAGTTGGAACTCTTTTGTCTTACTTAAATGCTATTTTTTTGACATATCTCATGTATATTAACAACCGCATAAGTTATAAAAATATGTCTAAAATTTTAAGTGATAATTTAGAAATGAGGGGTTTTAAATTCTATACTCCAGATATTAAATCAATCTTTATAATTTTATTTTTCTCACTGCTAATGGTGTATATCTCTGCCATCGTGCCTGCTAGAAAAAGTTCAAAAATAAATATAGTTGAAGGTTTAAATGGATTAGATCCCAAAAAGAAAAAACAAGGCAAATCAAAAATTAAAGGCAGCATAGAAAAAACTCTCGCAAAGGATTATTTTAAAACTTACAAAAATACTTATAAAGTGATTTCCATTGCCATTTTGTTATCTGCTATTGCCATGAATGTTTTTTTAGTATCTGTTTCTTATAGAAACATGAACGCAAAATATAATAAATTTGATGACCCTTATAATTTTGAAGCTTATCTTTTTTCTGATTCAAGATTAAATAAAAATATGGTTGATGATCTGAAAAATATAAATTTTGTAGATGAAATTCACATTTTTGAAGAAAAAGATTTTAAGTTCTATAAATCCGATAACAAAAATTTCTTATCAAATAAATTTGAAAATGATTTAGAAAATAAAAGTCAGTCAGAAGATTACTTTGTTAGAATACTTGCTCTTTCAAAGGAGGATTTTAACAAAATTAAAAAAGAAAATAATTTGACAGAAGAAAGTAACTTTCTTTTGTTAAACAAAACACCAAAAAATAATTTTACTCCCTATAAATTTAGAAAATATATTCCTTTAACTGACTCAAAAAATAATACTATAAATCTGAGATATTATGATGGTGGAAAAATTATTAATATTAATAATTTATCTAATATAAAAAAATTCCCTTACAATTTAGAAGAACATCTAGGACTTGGAATTTATATTATCACAAATGAAAATTCTTTTGATGAGTTTATAAAAAAATATGGAAACGATCCAGCTAATCCTGCAAATAAATTTATTGTAAAAATAAAAGCAAAGGAAAATTTAAAAGATGTTTCTGAAGATGCAATAAAAATAATCACATCATATTTTCAAAAATCAGATTATTCAATCTTTTCTGACATCACAAGAAAAGCTATAGACTCTGAGCAAAGCCGAAATGAAAATCTATTAAGTTTTGGAATTCAAATAATCTTCTTAATTATTGCCCTATCCAACGCCTATAATTCTTTTCATGGAAATTTGCGAGCTAGAAAAAAAGAATTTAATCTTCTTTCCACTGCAGGTATGACTGATTCGCAAATTAGAAAAATGATAAATAATGAGCTAAAATTTTTAATTACAAGAATTCTTGCTATTTATGCATTTGTATTTGCCTTATCAGTTTTTGCAAGAGCAAAAAGAAGTCCTTATGAAGTAAATTTTGCTATTAGAGAAATTTTAATTAATATAAATTATATGCCTTTGTTATTTATTTTTATTGTAACAATAATTGGTTTACTCTTAGCACAAAAAAGTGGCATGAGAGAGCTATCTCGTGATAACATAATCGATAATTTAAAATAAATTAAATTTAAAGGAGACCTAGTCTATTTCGACTTGGTCTCATTCTTCTTTTCTATTTATTTTGCCCAGTTCATGGAATATTTTACAGCTTCGTGCCATCTCTTCATCTTTTTATCTCTCTCTTCATCTTCCATTATTGGCTCAAAATATTTTTCTACTTCATTGTTTTCTTTTATTTCGTCAATATTTTTCCAGAAGCCAACTGCAAGTCCTGCCATATAACAAGCTCCAAGCGCTGTAAGTTCTACTACCTTTGGTCTTGTGACTTCAACTCCAAGAATGTCTGATAAGAATTGCATCAAGAAATTATTTTTGCTGACTCCACCATCCACTTTCAAAGATTTAATTTTTGTATTTGAATCTTCTTGCATGGCTTCCACTACATCGCAGCTTAGGTATGCTATTGACTCCAAGGCTGCCCTTATTATGTGATATTTATTGACTGAACCTGTAAGACCAACTATAGATCCCCTGGCGTATTGGTCCCAATAGGGTGCACCTAAACCAGTAAAGGCTGGTATAAAGTAGCAGTCGTTGGTGTCTTTTACCTTGCTCGCCATATATTCTGAGTCATCTGCTTGGTCAAGTATTCTAAGGTTATCCCTCAAGAAATTAATGCAAGACCCTGCTTCAAAAATTGAGCCTTCAAGGGCATATTTAACCTCTCCATTTATGGACCAAGCAATAGTAGATACAAGTCCATTTTGTGACCTTATGAGCTGGTCGCCAGTATTCATGAGTATGAAGGCACCTGTGCCAAAAGTGGATTTTGCCATTCCCTTTTCAAAAGAGGCTGTGCCAAAAAGTGATGACTGCTGGTCGCCTATTGCCGCTGCAATTGGTATCTCGCAGCCCAAATATTTTGACTTGCTCTTGCCATAGACTTCGCTTGAATTTTTTATTTCTGGCAGCATGGACTTAGGTATATCAAAAATTTCTAAAAGTTCGTCGTCCCACTTCTTTTCTTTTATGTTAAACAACATAGTTCTTGACGCATTTGTGTAGTCAGTTATGTGAACTTCGCCGTCTGTGAGCTTATAGATGAGATAAGTCTCCACTGTTCCAAACAATAGTTCTCCTCTCTCTGCCATTTCTCTTGCGCCTTCTACATTTTCAAGAATCCATCTGATTTTTGTGGCAGAAAAATAGGGGTCTATTACTAGGCCTGTCTTTTCTTTTATTTTTTCTTCAAGACCCTTTTCTTTTAACTCTTCGCAATATTTTGAAGTCCTCTTACATTGCCAAACTATGGCGTTATAGACTGGCTCCATAGTCTTTTTGTTCCAGACAATTGTCGTCTCTCTTTGGTTTGTGATGCCTATTGCAGCAATATCCTTTGGGTCAATTCCCTTACGAGACATAGCTTCCACTGCAGTACCAATTTGCTTTGACCAAAGGTCTTCTGCTTCTTCTTCAACATAGCCAGGCTTTGGAAAGTGTTTAATTAATTCCTTTTGTGCAACTGATACTGGATTCCCTTTTTTATCAAAAATTATAGTTCTTGCGGATGTTGTACCTGCATCAAATGCCATTATGTATTTCATTTAATCACCATCCTTATTATATCATTAATGATAGAGTTTTTTGCAATTTAACTTTTTTCCAATAAGTGCTATAATTATTTTAATCTTTGCTGATATGGCTCAGCTGGTAGAGCAATTGATTCGTAATCAATAGGTCGGCGGTTCAAATCCGCCTATCAGCTCCATTTTATATGAGAAAAGCTGACTTATAAAAGCCAGCTTTTTTTATCTTCCATATTTTTCTATAATATTATCAATCATTTTTGAATCTTTTGAACTGATATTGTAATAAATATTGTTTACTCTAATAGTAAGTCCAGTCTTCACAAAGGAAATCTTGTTTCCGCTTGTAAAGTAGACATTTATATAGTTTGCAATCTCAGCATTGGTGTCCTTGTTTGCTTGTTTTCCTCTCAAACCATTTAAATCTTTTACTATTTTATTTACAGTTTTATCTTCCTTTATTGTCTTCATATTATCTGTCTTAAATCCGATTATTTCAATATAATCTACATCTTTTGGATTGATATCTACTATTTTATTTCGTGATGAAACTAGGCTCACTCCAAAAAACATAATCACCACAAAAAATATGAAGAGAACAATTTTTGATTTATTTAATTTTCTTCCTTTTCTCGCCATTATATATATAAAACTCCATTCATAAATACGTAAGCTCTTCCCCCGACGCGAACTCTATTCTCTCTATCAGCTATACTTGTATAGACCTTGGAAATTCTGCCAATGTAATCGCCCTGTATCGCTGTTAAACTCTTTTCTTCAGTGATTTTATTTGAGCTTAAATAATACATGGTTGCAGCAGTTGATGTGCCACTTCCAAACTCTTCGTCTTCACCAATTATTGGAGAAAAAGTTCTCTGTTTAATTTCTTTTCCATCCTTTGTTGTAAAGGCGTGAATAGAAATTATATTTTCTTCCTCTGAAATTTTTAGTGCCTCTTTTTTATCAAGGACGATTGAAGATAGGGCTCTTTCATCTTTCACAGGCACTAGAATGTCGCAAGTTCCTGTTGAAATTTTTTCCATAGTCAAGTTTTCGCAGATTTCAAGTCCAATATCGTCCTTCTTTAAATTTAGAATCTTTAGAATTCTATCTTGGTCCTCAAATTTTTCTTCTAAGAGAACATCTAAATTCATGTAGACATTTTGAATTTTTCCATCCTTATACTCAAGCTCAACTGGAATCTTTCCAATTTTTGTGTGTTGAATAATTTTCTTTATGCCTTCATCTTCACTTTTAATATATTCATTTTCTGCGAGAGCATAAAAAGTTGCAACAGTGGCGTGTCCACACAAGTTAATTTCTCCATGAGGAGTAAAAAATCTCGTCAAATAACGGTCTCTATCCAGTTCTCTTACAAATACAATTACCGATTGATTTATGTCTTTGGCAATATTTTCCATGTCGAGATCAGTGAGTCTCCCGTCGTCAATTACAACTCCTGTTGAATTTCCCATAAAGGCCCTATCTGAAAAGGCTGATACTAAATATGTTGTATAAAATCTCTTCATATGTCACAAAGCCCTCTGTAAAATATAATCTGCAATCCTTGATAAGTCTTCATCACCATAATATTCGATCTCAATCTTTCCGATTTTTCCTCTTTTTTTGATGCTTACCTTAGTTCCAAGTGTTCTCTCAATTTCATTTCTTAGGTCTTCCATGAAAATATCCGCAATCTCTCTCTTATCTGCCCTTGTGTTTCCACTATTGTCGTTAACAGGAAGGGAGTGTTTGATAATTTTCATAGCTTCCTTGTACTGTTTGTCGCCATCTTTAATAGATAGCAAATTTTTTCCATGAGATGTGCTGATTTTTTCTTCTTCCAGTAGTTTTAAAACTCTTGGGTCAAGCTTTAAAAGTCTAATGGTATTTCCAATATATTGTCTACTCTTGCCAATTTCATCTGCAAGTTCCTTTTGTGTCAAATCTTGTGAATCCAAAAGGTGTTTGTAGCTCATAGCTTCTTCTACTGGGTTTAAATCTTTTCTTTGAATGTTTTCTATAATTGCAATTCTGCTTGAAATTTCGTCAGAAACATCTTTTACAATAGCAGGAACGCTTGTAAGTCCTGCCTCTATTGCAGCTCTATATCGTCTTTCTCCAGCTATAATTTCGTACTTTTCATCCTTTTTTTTAAGAAGTAGGGGTTGAATTACTCCATATTTTTCAATGGATTTTGATAAATCATTTAACTCATCTTTGTCAAAATTTTTTCTTGGCTGATCTTCATTTGGAACAATGTCAGCTAGGTCAACCTCCATTAGTTTTGAAGTCTCTTCTTCTATAACTTCTCTTATTTTTTCGCTAGATGATAAGAAATTTCCAATTCCTCTTCCTAGTCCTGTTTTTTTAGCCATCTATTTCACCTATTACTTCCTTGGCAAGATCTGTATATGCCTTTGCTCCCTTGGATTTACTGTCATAATCAAATATGTTCATTCCAAAACTTGGTGCCTCTGCCAGCCTAACATTTCTTGGTATAAAAGTTTTAAAAACTTTGTCCTTAAAGAATTTTTCCACTTCTTCCACAACTTGATTGGCAAGGTTAGTCCTTCCATCGTGCATGCACATTACAACACCCAAGATGCTCAAATTTGGATTAAAATTATCTCTTACAAGAGTGATTGTATCCATGAGTTGTGAGACTCCTTCAAGGGCATAGTATTCGCATTGCACAGGGATGAGTATTTTGTCGCTTGCCACTAAAGACATCATAGATAAGATTCCCAGTGAAGGAGGGGAGTCAATGATTACAAAATCATAGTCGTCTTTTACTTTATCTATCATCTTCTTCAACTTGTATTGCCAATCATCGTATCTTGCAAGTTCAATTTCCACGCCAGCAAATTCACCACTAGATGGGATGATGTCAAGTTTATTAAAGGAAGTTTTATAAATTGAATCAATCTCTTCGTCAATGACAAAGTCGTAAATCATATTTTGAAACTCGTATAGACCCAGCCCTGATGTTGCATTACCTTGAGGATCCATGTCGACTATAAGAGTCTTTTTGCCTCTCAAAGCCAGTGCTGAGCTTAAATTTATGACGGTGGTGCTTTTGCCAACTCCGCCTTTTTGATTAAAAACTGTAATTACAACAGACATTTTTTACCTCATTTCTATTATTAATAATAACATGTTTGAAAATTTTTTGAAAGATTAAGCAAAAAAACC
>NZ_HE978567.1:543901-567363 GCF_000311825.1 Peptoniphilus grossensis ph5
AAATAAGCTCCAAAAATTTATTTTGAAGCTTCGCTCTACGTGGAGCATTTTTGTTTTTTATTTAGGCTCTACGTGGAGCATTTTTTATTTTTGCCTCCATGCTCTATGTAGAGCATTTCTTTTTTAATCTCTTTATACTATTATAGTGGCGACTTTCTTGGCTTTCCTCCGCCTCTTGGATACTTTTTATCTGTGTGTTTAACCTTTTTTATTACAATTATATAGTGGTCAATGTCATTAGGTAGGGGAGTGTGAAGGACATTTTGAACTTCTCCGCCCATTACTTCTATGGCTCTTTTTGCGTTTTTTAATTCTTCTTCATACTCCGGACCCTTTTGAGAAATAAAATATCCACCAACTTTTACAAAGCCCATGGCATATTCTGTAAGAGTGGATAGGTTTGCGACAGCTCTTGAGACTGCAAGGTCATATTGTTCTCTATAATCTTCTGTCCTTGCAATTTCTTCTGCCCTTGCATGAATTGCCTTTATCTTTGTAAGACCAAGTTCTTCTATCACTCCATTCAAGAAGTCAATCCTCTTTCTGAGAGAATCAAGTAGTGTTATGTCCAATTCTTCATTGTATAGCTTTAAGGGTAGTCCCGGAAAGCCTGCACCAGTTCCAATGTCTATGATTTTTTTCTCTCCATCAAATAAACTAGTCTTAAAAAGACTTAGGGAGTCCAAAAAATGCTTTACATTAAAATCATCTTCTTCAGTAATTCTTGTGAGATTAGTGTGCTTGTTGTATTCGAGAATTAATTCTTTATATTTTTCAAATTTATCAATATTTTTCGTGTCCAGACCGAAATCTTCCATGTAATCAATTAACATTTTTTCTCCTCATTTGTTCAAGGTGTATCAAAAGTACATTTATATCTGCTGGTGAAACTCCCGTTATTCTCGAAGCTTGACCAATTGATTCTGGTCTTATGTCTGAAAGTTTTTCTCTCGCTTCTATTCTAAGTCCGTCCATATTCTTATAGTCAATATCCTTTGAAAGCTTTTTATTTTCAAGTTTTTTAAATTGTTTAATTTGTATTCCTTGCTTTTTGATGTAGCCTTCGTATTTTATTTCTATTTCAATATTTCTTATTACATCGTCGCGGACAAAAGGTCTGTCCTTGTCAAAAACTTCTAGCTTTTTGTAGTCAAGCTCAGGCCTTTTTATGAGCTCATAAAGTGAGAAGGAGTTTTGAGTTTCAGTTGAACCAAGGCTTTCAAGAATTTTGTTATTTTCAACAGTTGGGTTGATTTGAATCTTTTTAATTCTAGCAATTTCTTCTTCAATTGCTTTTTTTCTGTAAAGATAAGCCTCATACCTCTCATCATCTACAAGTCCAATGTCTCTTCCTTTTTGAGTAAGTCTCAAGTCGGCATTGTCCTGCCTTAGTGTAAGTCTATATTCTGCTCTTGACGTCATCATTCTATAAGGTTCAAGGCTTCCTTTTGTAACTAAATCATCTATTAAAACTCCAATGTAAGCTTCTGATCTATCTAGGACAAAGGGTTCTTTCCCTTGAACTTTTAAAGCTGCATTTATTCCTGCAACAATTCCTTGTCCGCCAGCTTCTTCATAGCCGCTAGAACCATTTATTTGTCCTGCGAAGAATAGTCCATCATAGTCCATGTGCTCCAAGCTTCTCTTTAATAGAGTTGCATCAATTGCATCATATTCAATGGCATAGGCTGGTCTTAAAATTTTGCAGTTTTCCATTCCAATTATTTCTTTATAAAATTCTTGTTGGATTTCCACTGGTAGGGAAGAGGAAACTCCTTGGATATACATTTCATCAGTTGTAAGTCCTTCTGGTTCAATAAAAACTTGATGGGCATCTCTATCTGCAAATCTTGTTACCTTATCTTCAATTGATGGGCAGTATCTTGGACCCTTTCCCTCAATGTCGCCAAGTGCCAAGGCTGATCTTCCAATGTTTTCTCTTATAATATCGTGGCATTTTTTTGTAGTATAAGTTAGATAACAAAGCTCTTGGTCAATGTCATATTCCTTATCTATGTTTAAGAAAGAAAAGGGAACAATTTTTTCGTCTCCATGTTGTTCTGTCATGACTGAATAATCTATCGATTTTCTCAAAACTCTTGCAGGAGTACCTGTTTTAAGCCTTCTAAGCTTCATTCCAAAATCTTTTTCAAGGCTTTCTGAAAGATAATTAGCTGGACCGAAACCACTTGGACCAGAAGAATAATTTACTTCTCCCATAAATATCCTTGATCTTAGATAAGTTCCAGAGCAAATTACAACGCATTTAGTCTTGTATTTTGCACCATTTTTAGTCAATACTCCAGTAACTTTGTTGCCCTCTTTTAAAATTCTAATGGCTTCATCTTGCACAAGATAGAGATTATCTTCATTTTCCAAAACTCTCTTCATCTCTTCGTGATACTTTCTCTTGTCAGCTTGAACTCTAAGTGAGTGAACTGCTGGACCCTTTGAAGTATTAAGCATCCTGGATTGGATAAAAGTCTTGTCTATGTTTTTTGCCATTTCTCCGCCAAGGGCGTCGATTTCACGCACCAGGTGTCCCTTGCCTGTGCCGCCAATGTTGGGGTTACAGCTCATTTGCGCAATGGAATCCAAGTTTATACAAAGTAAAAGAGTTTTTGCACCAAGTCTTGCAGAGGCAAGAGCAGCTTCACTACCTGCGTGACCTGCCCCAATTACTACTGTGTCAAAATCCCCAGCTTCAAAATATTTAATATCTGACATCTTTACCTACTTTCCTATACAAAAATCAGAAAATACTCTGTCCAAAATATCTTCTGTAGTAATTGTTCCTGTTATTTCAGAAATGTGAGCAATTACATTTTCAAGGTCAACTTCAATTAAATCTAAAAACACCCTTTTATTTAGGCTCTCATTTACCTCTAAAAGCTCTTTTTTTGCTTCTCTTAATGCATTTATATGCCTTAAATTAGAAAGCACCGTATCGGAGGAAATTTGAAGCTCTCCATCAAAAAACAAATCTATAATGAGTTTTTCCACCTTCATAACAGATTCATTTTCCATAACTGAAAGTCTCAAATAATCATCTTTAAAATATTTTTCGATTTCATCATCAGAAATCTTTTGTTCTAAGTCGTCCTTGTTTAAAATGATAATATGTTTTTTATTTTCAATTAATTTTAAAATTTCCTTGTCGTCTTGGTCAAAGTCTCTTGAAATATCAAAAATTGCAATTACAAGATCTGCATCCTTTAACTTTTCCCTTGCAATATTTACGCCAATTTTTTCAACTTCATCCTCAGTCTCTCTAATGCCTGCAGTGTCAGAAATTTTTAAGAGAACTCCATCTAAGTTGATGTAGTCCTCAATTACATCTCTAGTCGTTCCTGCAATGTCTGTTACAATCGCCCTGTCGTACTTTAATAGACCATTTAAAAGAGAAGACTTGCCAACATTTGGCTTGCCAAGAATTACTGTGTTTATGCCGTCTCTCAACAGCCTAGAGTTTTTAGAATTTTCAAGAAGCTTATCCATCTTGTCTAAAATCTTATTACTTCTGTCGAGGAGGTCGTTGTAGGCAGCATCTTCTATATCTTCGTCGGGAAAATCGATGTTTGCCACAATTAGAGCCTGCATGGAAACAAGTTCATCCTTTAACTTATTTAAAACTTCGCTTAAGGCTCCACCAAGTTGATTTAAACCAAGGTCAAAGGATATGTCTGTCTTAGCTTTAATTAGATCAATTACAGCTTCGGCTTGGGTTAAATCAATCCTTCCATTTAAAAATCCCCTCTTAGTAAACTCGCCTTTTTCAGCAAGCCTTGCACCTTTTGAGAGAATTAAATTTAAAATTCTCTTCACAGAAACGACGCCGCCATGACAGTGGATTTCTACAATATCTTCTGCAGTGTAGGAGTGAGGTCCCTTCATCTTAACAACTAAAACTTCATCAATTTTTTTGTCACCGTCACAAATATGACCATACAAAAATTTTCTGTTTTCAGCCTCTGCAATCTTAACTTTACTTGCAGACACAAAAATCTTATCTATTATATTTATTGAATCGTCGCCGCTCATTCTTACAATGGCAATACCAGCTTCGCCAATTGCAGTAGAAATTGCAGCAATAGTATCATTTAAATTTCCCATAAAATCAGTCCTTTTAAACTATATTACTACAATTAAAGGAAATAAAAAAGAAGGCTTTTAAAATAAAGCCCTCATAAATATTTTCTTTTTAATATTTTCTTTCCTTTTGAATTACAACTTTTCTAAAAGGATCTTTACCTTCAGAGTGTGTAAGCACTCCTTCATAATCTTGCAAGGCTGTATGGATAATTTTTCTTTCATAAGAATTCATAGGTTCAAGTTTAACTGACCTACCAGTTTTTGTTACCTTATTAGCCATTTTCTTTGCAAGATTTATAAGAGTTTCTTTTCTCTTTTCTCTATAACCACTAGAATCTAAATTGACTCTAATATATCTTGAAGATTTTTTATTGACTATCAAATTTAAAATATATTGAATTGAATCAAGAGTTACACCTCTTTTTCCAATTAAAATTCCTAGTCTATTTTCATCTCCATTGACATTAATAGTTAGAACATTATCCTTAAGTTCCATTTCCACGCTGTTTTCAAGTTCAAAAGTATCAAGAATTTTTGAAATAAATTCTCTGGCAGCATCTAAAATTTCTTCGTTTTCTTCTTCTATGCTCTTTGTGCCTTCTTCTACATCAACAACTTCTTGAACTGCTTCAGTGGAAACTTCATTGTTTTCGATTTCAAGTTCAACATCTTCGTGAACTGCTTCCTGGCTCTTCTCTGTTTCAATTTCTTCATTAAATATTTCATTTAAAATACTTTTAGTTTCGTCTTCTCTTGGCCATACTTTTACAGTGGCATCCTTAGAACCAATAAGTCCCAAAAATCCCTTTTGACCTTCATCTAGTATTTCAATTTCAGCTTTTTCCCTAGAAATATTTAATTCTTTTAGAGCCTCTCTTACTGCTTCATCTACGGATTTTCCCGTTTTAATTACATAATTCATTACTTATCATTAACCTCAACTTCTTCAATCTCTTCTTCTACAATCTTATTAGTAATAAGCTGTTGGACTATTGAAAATATATTAGAAACAGTCCAATAAATAACAAGACCAGCTGCATATTTTCTCGCCATTGAAAAAATTAAAATTGGCATTACAACCATCATAGTTGTCATCATAGACTTAGCTTGATCAGCACCTGCACCTTGAGTAGCAGGGTTTTTAGTAGTAATAAAACTTACTAAAAATGTTGAAACAGCAGCTATTACTGGCATAATTAGAGTTGTATCTGCATGATCAATATTTTCTATATAGAAGAAATTCTTGTTCATGGCTTCATAAAAACCTGGGTCTGTAAAAGCAAAGGTTTGTGGGTTTATAAAAACTCTATAAAAAGCAATTAATACAACCATTGTTATAATCATAGGAAGACATCCTGCAGCAACATTTGTATTATTTTCCTTATAAAGCTTTTGTTGTTTAGCAGCTAAAGTTTGCGGATCATTTTTGTACTTTTTTTGAATTCTCTTAAGCTCAGGTTGAATTTTTGCCATTTTCTTTTGATTTTTCATTTGAGAAATGTTAAGTGGCAAAATTAAAAGCTTAATAATAATAGTCGCAATAATAATTGAAAGTGCAAAATATGAAACTTGAGCTGGTTCATTTGGTATCATTGCAGCAAGTCCATCATAGATGAGCTTTACAAATCTACCAAGTATAGAACTAATTAAATGCATTAATAAATTCCTCCAATATTAAATGAGAGGATCGTAACCGCCTTTATGAAAGGGATGGCATTTTAAAATCCTTCTAATAGTTAGATAAGAACCTTTAAAAAAACCATATTTCTCGTAGGCTTCATAACTGTATTGTGAACAAGTGGGTGTAAATCTACAGTGCCTTCCTGGTAAAAGATATGTTGAAATAAATTTTTGATAAAATCTTATTAATAACATACATATTTTACTCATTTAATCATCTTCTTTTGTCTTTTCAAAACAGAAAAAAAGAATTCTTAAAGTCTTTAAAATCAGATTCACTGGCATCCTTTTTTGCAACGAATACATAGTCATAACCTGATTTTATTTTATGAGAATTCTCCCTTAAAAGGTGTTTTAATCTTCTTCTAACAAAATTTCTATTTACTGCATTTCCAACTTTCTTAGTGACAGTTATGCCGAACCTTGGATAATCTCTATTATTTTCTACAGTAAAAAGAGTAATATATCTTGATCCAGAAATTTTCTTATTAGAATAAACCCTCTGAAATTCACTATTCTTTTTTAAATAACAATCCTTCATTATAAAACCTAAGCTGAAAGTCTCTTTCTGCCCTTTCTTCTTCTTGCCTTGATAACGGCTCTTCCTGATCTAGTTCTCATTCTTGAACGAAAACCATGTTCTCTTTTTCTTTGTTTGTTTTTTGGTTGAAAAGTTCTCTTCAAAGTTCTCACCTCTTTCTATCCTTATCATTTTATTTACAAATGGGAAAGTTGTCAAGTATTATCAATAAAATATCAATAAAATAATAGCTAGTGACATGAAAAAATAAACAAAACAAAAAATCTTTCAAAATCCAAGCTTGTTGATAAGTCTACCATTATTTGTTAAAATATATGTGGATAAATATGAAGTGTATGTAGATAAGAACAAAATTGTTTATAAATAAAGTTATTAACATTCTGTTGATAAAGTGTTGATAATTTTATTTTTATTTTTCTAAAATTAGTAATTTTTCAAATATTTACAGAAATTTATCAACAAATTTACTAAAATTTACTTGTTTATAATTTTTTATCCACAGGTCTATTAACAAATGTAGATTTACTTATAAACAAAAAATTATAAACAAAGAGTATTTGTTAATGAGGAGGAAATATGGACAAAGAACTTTCCACTATGTGGGAATCTTTCTTAAAAGAACTTGAAAAAAGATCTATGTCTCAAGTTACATATTCCACTTGGTTTTCAAGAATGCTTCCAAAATCAATTGACTACGACAATAAAAAAATTGTAATTACAGTTCCATCACCCTTTATAAGAGATTATCTTGCCAATAACAAGAGACATTTCGATTTAGTTGGCGATGCATTAAAGGAAATTACAGGAATTGATTTTGATATTAGCATTATTTCAGAAGATGAGGCAAGTGACACAAATCCTGCAGGCCTTATAAATAAGAAATTTTTAAATGTTTCTAGGCTCAATCCAAAATATACTTTTGAGACTTTTGTAGTTGGCAAAAGCAATGAATTTGCTCATGCAGCAGCACTTGCAGTTTCTGAAAATTATGAAAATCCGCAAAATGCCTTTTCAAACCCACTTTTCATATATGGAGGTGTTGGACTTGGAAAGACCCATTTAATGCACGCAATTGGACATTTTGTACTAGAGCAAGATCCTACTAAAAAAATTTTATATGTTACAAGTGAGCAGTTTACAAACGAACTTATTAATTCTATTCAAACTAATAAGAACGAGGACTTTAGAAATAAGTATAGGAAGGTTGATCTTCTCTTAATTGACGATATTCAGTTTATTGCCGATAAAGATAGGACTCAGGAAGAATTTTTCCATACTTTTAATGAACTTCACGAACAAAACAAGCAAATTGTACTTACTTCTGATAAACCACCTAAGGAAATTAAGAGTCTTGAAGAAAGGTTGATTTCAAGGTTTGCCTGGGGTCTTGTAGTTGATATTGGACCTCCTGATTTAGAAACTAGAATTGCAATTTTGAGAAAAAAAGCAGACTCAGAAGGTTTTGAAGTTAGCCAAGAAGTTATGAATTTTATAGCAGAAAATGTAAGAAGTAATATTAGAGAGCTTGAAGGAGCCCTATCTCGAGTAATGGCATATTCTAAACTTACAGATTCTGAAATTTCAGTGGATTCTGCTGCCATTGTTCTTCGTGATATTTACGAAACTAAGGCAAAGAAACAAATTACTGCAGAATTTATAAAATCTGAAGTTGCAAAAAAATATGGGCTTACAATTGATGATTTAAATTCAAGAAAAAGAACTAAGGCCATTGCTTATCCAAGGCAAATAGCAATGTATATTACTAGAGAACTCACTGACTTGAGTCTTCCAAAAATAGGCGATGTATTTGGTGGTCGTGATCACTCAACTGTAATTCACGCTTACGATAAAATAAGAGAGGATTTAGATGATGATCCTATATTTAAAATTGAGATAACAAATTTAATAAAGGAAATAAAATCTTAATTGTTGATAACTTTCAATAAGTTTAAAACTTATCAACAGTTTATCAATATTAAATTTTATTTTATCTCATAGATTAGAGGGACTTATACACAAATCCACAAGCCCTACTACTATTACTAATTAATATACTATTTTCTAGGAGGAAAAAATGCTAATAAAGGTTAACAGAAAAGAACTGACAAAACATATTTCAATAGTTCAAAAGGCAATTTCTCAAAGAACAACTATGCAAATTCTTGAAGGTATAAAAATTACAGCTAAGGATAATACCTTAATACTTACAGCAACTGATACTGAAATAAGTATAGAGACAAAATTAAAGGCTATAGTTGAAAGAGAAGGAGAAATCGTAATAAATTCCAGACTATTTGGGGATATTGTCAGAAAACTTGAAAATGACATTATAAATATAAGCGTAGAAAATTATACGATGAACCTAAAATGTGGCGATTCTATTTTTAATATTTCTACTCAAAAAGCAGATGAATATCCAGATCTTCCAAAGGTTGAAGATGATATAAAGATAATAATATCTGCTAAGGATTTAAAAAATATTGTAAAGAAAACTACTTTTGCAGTTTCCACTGATGAATCAAGAATTGTCTTTACAGGTGTTTTAATGGATATAAAGAAGAACTTTATAAACTTTGTGGCGCTAGATGGTTTTAGAATGGCAATTCAAAAACTCGTTAAGGAAACTGGAATAGAAAATAAAGTTATAATTCCATCAAGGTCTCTCAATGAACTTGTAAAAATAATTGATGATGACATAGATGTTGCCTTAAATATTTCAAGAAATAATATAGTCTTTAAATTTGATGAAACTGTATTTTATAGTACTCTTTTAAGTGGGGAATTCTTTAGTTACAGTGCACTTTTAAGAGATGAAAATAAAATTTCTACTACTGTATCTAAGAGAGAATTTCAACTTGCAGTGGAAAGAGCATCTCTTCTTGCAAGGGAAGACAGGGCAAATCTTATAAAATTAAATGTAAATGAAAATTATATTAACATCAAGAGTAATTCAGAAATTGGTGATGTTTTTGAAAAAGTTAGGACATCTGAACATGATGAAAATTTAGATATTGCCTTTAATTCAAGATATGTTTTAGATGGAGTAAAAATTTTAGAATCAGAAGATATTGTGCTTAATTTCACAGATTCTGTAAATCCACTTATAATTACAGAAGCTGAAGATGAGACTTATATATATCTTGTACTTCCAGTAAGACTTGCGGGGTAAAGATGGAAACTATAAAGATAGACACTGAATTTATAAAACTAGATTCTCTCTTAAAACTTACAGGACTTGCAGAATCAGGTGGCTTTGCAAAAACTATGATTTTAGATGGACTTGTTAAAGTAAATGGAGAAGTAGAAACTAGACGAGGAAAAAAATTATACAAAGGAGATAAAATTTCCTTTGCAGGAAATGAATTTGTAATTGGTGAGAAATGAAACTCAAATATCTAAGACTTTTTAATTTCAGAAATTACAAGAGTTTAGATTTTATTCCTGGTGAAAATATAAATGTGCTTTATGGCTTAAATGCTTCAGGAAAGACAAATTTAATTGAATCAATTTATATGTCTATAAGGGCAAACTCCTTTAGAAATCCAAAGGACAAAGACCTCATAAATATTGACGAGAATGCTTCTAGCATAATAAGTAGATTTAATACTGGCGATTATAAAGATGACTTTCGTGTTGAAATTTCAAAGTTTGAAAATAAAAAATTATTTATCAATGATGAAAAAGTAAACACTAAGGATTACAGAAAATCAAGGTTTGTAGTCCTCTTTAATCCTGATGATCTCAATATTATAAAATATTCACCAAAGGAAAGAAGAAAATTTTTAGATGATTTACTGTCAAACATCGATTTAAATTACGATTTGTATATGTATAGGTACAGAAGACTTTTATTCGAGAGAAATAGACTCCTTAAGATGAATATGGATAAAAATCTTTTAGATGTGTATGACAGAGAAATGGTAAAAAATGGCACAAAAATCATTATTATGAGGCTAAAGACCATTAAGAGGTTAAATGAAATTGCAAGGGAGCATTATAAATTAATTTCTGGCGATGATTTAAATATAACCTATCTTTCCACAGTTCCAGTTTTAGTAGATGAAAGAGAACTTATGGAAAGTTATTTAAAACTAATGAAGGATTCTCTTCCAAAGGACATAGAGAAAAAATACACCACTATTGGTCCTCACAGAGATGATTTAGATTTTAAGATCAACAAATTTTCTTCTAAGAGTTACGGGTCTCAAGGTGAACAGAGAAGCATTGTACTTAGTTTAAAATTAGCTGAAGCAGATTTAATTAAAGATTTATATAAAATAAAGCCTCTTCTTCTCTTAGATGATGTTTTTTCAGAAATTGATTCCAATAGAAGTAGGTATTTATTACATTCATTAAAAGATTTACAGACCTTTATTACTACTACAGAAACTGATGACTTTTTAAAATCAGTTGATGCAAATTTTTATAAAATAAGTGAAGGTAAAGTAATGTATTAGAATAGGAGATAAAATGGCAAAGGACAAAAGACATTATGACGCATCGGACATACAGGTCTTAGAGGGACTAGATCCCGTTAGAAAAAGACCTGGGATGTATATTGGTTCTACTGGACCAAGAGGCTTGCACCATCTAGTTTATGAAGTTGTAGATAACTCAATAGATGAAGCTTTAGCCGGCATATGCGATCACATAATAATTAAAATTAATAAAAATGGAAGTGTAGAAATTACTGATAATGGTTCAGGTATTCCAGTTGCTATACATCCACAAACTGGCAAATCTACAGTAGAAACTGTACTTACAATTCTTCACGCAGGAGGAAAATTTGACAACTCTGCCTACAAAGTTTCTGGTGGACTTCACGGTGTAGGTGTATCTGTAGTAAATGCTCTTTCCAATAAATTAGTTGCAACTGTTAAAAGAGATGGAAAAATTTACAGACAAGAATTTTCCAAGGGCATAAGAAAAAGTGAACTTGAAGTAATTGGGGAAACTAAATTAGATGATACTGGTACAACAATTTATTTTGAGCCAGATGATACTATCTTTGAAACTGTAGAATTTTCTGACGAAGTTCTCTCTAAGAGATTTAGAGAGATGGCTTTTCTAAATAAGGGCATTAAAATTGAATTTATTGACGAGAGAAAAGATTTAAATGAAGTTTACCACTATGAAGGCGGAATTAAATCCTTTGTTGAATTTATAAATAAAAAGAAAAAGCCAATTCACGATGAAATTATTTATATAGATGAAGTTAGAGAAGAAACTGCAGTAGAAATTGCAATTCAATACACAGATTCTTACTCAGAAGTTGTGCTTTCCTTTGCAAATAATATTAATACTGAAGAAGGTGGAAGTCACCTTTCAGGCTTTAGGTCTGCTCTTACTAGAACCTTAAATGATTATGGCAGAAAAAATAATATTATTAAGGAAAAGGAAGAAAATCTTTCTGGTGAAGATGTTAGAGAAGGAATTTCTGCCGTAATAAGTGTAAAACTTACTGATCCACAATTTGAAGGACAAACTAAGGCAAAACTTGGAAATTCAGAAACTAGAGGAATTGTCGATTCAGTTTTATCTGAAGACTTGGCAGTTTTCTTGGAAGAAAATCCAAAAGTTGGAAAACAAATTTTAGACAAGGCTCTTTCAGCAAGAAGAGCAAGAGAAGCTGCTAGAAAGGCAAGAGACTTAACTAGAAAGAAAAATAATCTTGAGTCTATGACTCTTCCTGGCAAACTTAAAGACTGTCAAAATGATGATCCAGGAAAAAACGAAATCTTCCTAGTAGAAGGTAATTCTGCCGGTGGTTCTGCTACTGACGGCAGGGATTCAGCCTACCAAGCAATACTTCCTCTAAGAGGAAAAATTATGAATGTTGAAAAGGCAAGACTTGATAAGATGCTTAACTCATCAGAAATTCGTGCCATGATAACAGCCTTTGGAACGGGAATTGGAGAAGAATTTGACATAAATAAGCTAAGGTATGACAAGATAATAATCATGACCGATGCCGACGTTGACGGTGCCCATATTATGACCCTTCTTTTGACTTTCTTCTTTAGATATATGAAGCCACTCATAGAAGAAGGACATGTATATGTGGCTCAAGCTCCACTTTATGGAATAGAAAAGGGAACTAAAATCCTTAGATACTGCCACAATGAAAAGGAACTTAGACTTGCCCTTAAAGAATACAAGGACGCAAAGATAAATATTAAGAGATATAAGGGTCTTGGTGAAATGAACCCAGAACAACTTTGGGAAACTACAATGAATCCAGACAACAGACTTCTTTTGAAAGTAAATATAGATGATTTATCTGAAGCTGATGACACTTTCTCAATTTTAATGGGAACTGACGTTGAGCCAAGAAGAGATTTTATAACAGAAAATGCAATTTATGCAGATTATATAGATGCATAGGGGTGAAAGATGACTGAAAATAAATTTATAGAATCAGGAATACTTGATGTAGATATTAATAAAAAGATGAGGTCTTCTTACCTCGATTATTCAATGTCTGTAATAGTTGCAAGAGCACTTCCTGATGTACGCGATGGACTAAAACCAGTTCACAGAAGAATTTTATACGGCATGCAAGGACTTAACCTTGCATCAGGTGGACCTTACAGAAAGTCAGCAAGACTTGTTGGGGATGTAATGGGTAAGTATCACCCTCATGGTGACTCATCTATTTATGAAGCAACAGTAAGACTTGCACAAGATTTTAACACAAGATATCCACTAGTTGATGGACAAGGAAACTTTGGCAATATCGATGGCGATGGCGCTGCAGCTATGCGTTATACAGAAGTAAGAATGACTAAGCTTGCAGAAGAAATGCTAAGAGATATAAACAAGGACACAGTTGATTTTGTTCCAAACTTTGACGAAAACGAAAATGAACCAACAATACTTCCATCTAGATTTCCAAATCTTTTGGTAAATGGTTCTTCTGGTATAGCCGTAGGTATGGCTACAAATATGGCTCCCCACAATATGAATGAATCAATTGATGGGATTATAGCCTATATTGACAACGACAATATTTCTATTTCTGAATTAAATGAAATAATTAAGGGACCAGATTTTCCTACAGGTGCTCAAATTATGGGAACTGAAGGAATAAAGGAAGCCTACGAAACAGGCAGAGGAAAAATAACTGTAAGGGCAATTGCAGAAGTAAAGAGTTTTAAAAACAATCGTGAAAAAATTGTAATTACAGAACTTCCTTATCAAGTAAATAAATCTGCTCTAATTATGAAAATTGCTGACCTTGCAAAAAATAAAGTAATTGACGGAATTTCAAATATAACAGATGCTTCAAATAGAAAGGGCATCAACATTATTGTTGAACTAAAAAGAGATGCCAATGCAGAAGTTGTTTTAAATAAGCTTTATAAAAATACACAAATGCAAACAACTTTTGGAATTATAAATCTTGCCCTAGTTAATGGAAGGCCAGAAGTTTTAAATTTAAAGGAAATCATAAGATATTATGTGGACCACCAAGTTGAAGTTGTAACTAGAAGGACAAAGTTCGACTTAGACAAGGCTGAAAAGAGAGCTCACATAGTTGAAGGACTTTTTATAGCCCTTGATAATATTGACAGAATCATAAAAATTGTAAGGTCATCAAAGGATGACAATGAAGCAAAGGAAAAGTTCTACCAAGAATTTAAATTATCTGATGCACAATCTCAAGCTATTTTAGACATGAGAATCAGAAGACTTACAGGACTTGAAAGAGAAAGACTTGAAGCCGAATATGAAAAGCTAAAGGCAGACATAAAATGGTTTAAAGAAGTTTTGGAAAATAACGATGTACTTATGAATGTCATAAAAGAAGAACTTCTCGAAATAAAAACAAAGTATGGTGATCTTAGAAGAACTGTAATTTCTCACGACAGAACTGATATTGAGATGGAAGATATTATTAAGAGAGAAGATGTTGTAATAACTCTTACTCAATTTGGTTACATCAAGAGAATGAGCGAGGGAACTTATAAGCCACAAAAGAGAGGCGGCAGAGGAGTCTCCTCTGGAAATATGAGAGACGAAGACTTTGTCAAAGAACTTTTTGTCACATCAACTCACGATATGATTTTATTCTTCACATCTTTAGGAAATGTTTTTAAGTTAAAGGCTTATGAAATTCCAGAAGATTCAAGAACTTCAAGGGGAACTGCAATTATTAATCTACTTGATCTTCAAGAAGGTGAAAGAGTTACTTCAATAATTCCAGTGGAAGAATATGACCCTGACATGAATTTCTTAATGGTTACAGAAAAGGGACTTATTAAGAGAACTCCTTTTAAGGAATATAAAAACATTAGAAAATCTGGAATAATTGCCATAAAATTAAATGAAGGCGACAAGTTAATTGATGTTCATTTGACTAAGAATGAGGAAGATGTAATCCTTGTAACTAAAAAGGGTCTTGCCATAAGATTTAATGAAGAACAAGTTAGAAAATCTGGCAGAAATTCTATGGGAGTTAAGTCAATTGATCTTAGTGAAGATGACATTGTAGTTTCATCTGATTTACTTTGCGAAGATAAGTATCTTCTCGTAATATCAGAAAATGGTTTTGGAAAATTAACTGAAATAGCTAAGTATAGACCACAAAATAGAGGCGGCAAGGGACTTCTAACTTATAAAATTACAAAGAAGACTGGAGATGTAGCCGCTGCTGCAGTAGTGGAAAAGGAAGACGATGTAATGATAATTGCAGATTCTGGAATTATTATTAGAATTTTGACAGAGGACATTTCAATTCAAGGAAGAAATACTTCTGGGGTTAAACTTATGAACTTGACAGATGCTAAAGTTGTAGCTGTTGCCAACTATATTGGAGATTAGGAGGCTTTATGGAATTTAAATTAGAGTCAAAAAATACTGATGAATTTTTAGTTTTATATCCCAAGGGAGAACTTGATGTATATAATACAAAAAAATTTAAAGAAAAATCTTTAAAGATTTATGAAAAAGACAAAAAAGATATTTTATTTGACTGCAGTGACTTGGAATATCTTGACTCAACAGGTCTTGGTTCACTTATTTTCATCTCAAAGGAAATAGAAAAAGACGGTCATAAAATTGTAATTGAAAATCTAAACAATTCAATATTAAAGCTCTTTAAGATAACTAAACTTGACGATATGTTTGAAATCAGGGGGTAGTATGGATAGGCTTAAATATCAAATACCAAATGATGCAAAATATTTTTCTACAGTAAGGCTTATGCTATCAGGAATCTTAAATCTTTTAAATAGAAATATTGAAGAGATTGAAGACTTAAAAATGGCAGTTACAGAAAGTTTAAATATTGCACATAATTTAAATGAAGAAGATCATATTGACTTGGTATTTGAAATAGAAGATGAAAAAAATATAAAAATTTGTGTAAGTGAAATTGAAGAAGAAAAACTAGAATCATGTGAGAAATTATTCCTCGCAAAAACGATTATAGACTCTCTTGTAGACGAATGTTATTTTAATGAAAATACATTTATTTTATCAAAAAAATTGTAAGGATTTGTTATGAATTTAAAGGAATACAACAATTTAGATAGAAGGCTTACAAAAGAAGAGAGAAAGGAACTTTTCAAAGAATATCACGAAACTGAAGACCAAGAAATAAGAGATATTTTAATCGAAGAGCACCTCTATATTGCAGAAATCCTATCTAAAAAATATACAGGTAGGGGGATAGATTACGACGATATTTATCAGGTTGCATCTATTGGTTTAATCTATGCTATACAGAGATATGACCCAGACAAGGGTTTCGAGTTTTCTTCTTTTGCCACGCCAACTATTATTGGAGAAATTAAAAAATATTTTAGGGACAATGGATGGACTATTAGAGTTCCAAGAAGAATCCAAGAACTTTCTAAAAAAATTGCAAATGCAACTGTAACCCTATCTCAAAAATATCAAAAGACTCCAACTATTGATGAGATTGCAGAATTTTTAAATTCAACTCCAGAAGAGATTATGGAGTCTATGGAAGCATCAAAGGTCTACACTCCACAGTCTCTTGACATAACTTATGATTCAGGAGACGAAAGTGAAGTTAACCTATCTGATCTAATTGGAGTAGAAGAAAAATATTTCGACAAAATTGAATCAAATGACTTTTTCAAAAGAGCCATGGAAAATTTAGACGAAGTTGAAAAAACTGTTTTAATAGACAGATATTTTAATAAAAAGACACAAGTTGTCATTGCAAAGGAACTTAACATTTCACAAATGACAGTTTCTAGGATAGAAAAGAAAGTTTTGGAGAAAATGAAAAAAGAACTAGCTAAGACTATGGAGGTATAATGAACAGAAATAGGTATCTAGTTACACTTTTAAGACTAGTAAATATATTTGAAATAGTTGTGTCTATTATGTTAATAGCTGGAGTTGTTATATCAGTGCCAGATATTTTGAAATATTATTTTAAAATACTTACAAGCGATGCCACACTTTCCTACAAAATATTTCAAAATTTCCTTTCCCATGTACTCTTATTAGTAATAGCAATAGAATTTGTAGTCTTGATGATTGCACATACTGATACAAACATCATTCACTTAATATTACTTGTAATTTCCAGAAAGATGTTAGTCTATTCAGACAATATGGTGGACTTACTTATAGCTACTGTTGCAATAGCAGTTTTATTTGCTACTAGAAAATTTTTACTCACTGGAGTTAATATGGATGTATCTGGAGATGAAAATAATGAATTTTCTGCTTCTACGCCTATTAAAATCCTCAACAAAAAGTATAGCTTTGATATCGACCCAGGAGATTCAACTACACTTGGAGGTTATGTAACAGCTCTTCTAATTAAGAATGCAGAAGAAGCAGAAGCAGGAGTAATAGTCGAAGATGGAAATTACATCTTCCAAATAGTAAAAATGGCAACTGGTGGAGTTATAGAAACTGTTTCAGTTAAAAGAATTGACGAAAAAGTAAATAAATAAATTTAAAGACCTATTAGCTTGATTAAAATTCAAGTAATAATAGGTCTTTCTTTTATAATTTTAAAAAAATTTTTGCAAATAGATTTGAATTTAATATAAAAGTTAAAGCTAAAGGCAAGCAATTACTAACAAATGTAGATAAAAACAAAAAAATGTGGATAACTTTTTGTAAAAAAATTCAAATTTTAATAAAAAAACATAAAAAATCCTTACTTATCCACAAAAAAAAGCTCGAGATTTACTCGAGCCTTAAGAATTATATTACATAGTTTTTTTGTCAGCTGGCATAAAGGAATCCACAATACCAAGAACAAGAGCACCAATAATAGCTCCAAGAACTGATACTGTAAATCCGTCTACGATTTGACCTGTGATAAATAGAATTATAGCGGCAACTACAAATCCGACAGCTCCTCTACCAAATGGTGAAGCATCAACGCCCGTGAATTTATTTATAGCCCAATCTAAAATTCCTATTACAATACCAGCCATAATTGCGGCTGAGTATCCATCTGTTTGAATGCCTGGTGATAAGGCAGAAGTTATAAGTACTGCTATTCCACTAACTAGGACTTTAATTAAAAGTTTTATCATAATCTTCCCTCCTAACTAATTTATAACCAGATGCCATGTATTTAAACAAATTTTAATAAGTTTGGGTATATAGAGAGGGGAGGTTTATCATGAAATTTTTAAAAATAGAAGTATTTATACCGAGAGAAAATACAAAAAAATTAATGGAAAAAGTAAATGAAGGCGGATTTTTAAAGGAAGAAAATTATGACTTTTGCTATGCTGAAAGTCCTGTCATAGGTCACTTTAGACCCATAGAAGGAGCAAATCCCTACATAGGTAGTCTTGGAAAAGTGGAAGACGTCCCAGAAAATAAGGTCGAGTTTAGGATAAGAAAAAAAGATTTAGATGAAGTCATGAAAATAATAAGAGAAAACCATCCCTATGAAGTGCCAGTAATAAATGTAATTGAGATTTATAAGGATTAGAGAAAAATTTCTGTAATAAAAAAATTTGTGCAAAAAAAATCACCTGCCCTTGGCAAGTGATTTGTGGCGTCCACGAGAGGAGTCGAACCTCCGGCCCCACGCTTAGGAGGCGTGTGCTCTATCCTACTGAGCTACGTAGACCTATAAAATAATTGTATAAAAAATTTTAAGAAGTGTCAATTATTTGTGACACTTCTATTTTTTATTAATTTTTTGAAATTTATCGAAAGTTTAAAATTAAAGACTAAAATTTATGCTGCCTTTTCCATATTGACAAAAATTTCTTCGAAGACTCTTTTAAATTTGTTGAGAAATCCTCTCTCATAGACTTTGTCCTTAACTATTAAATCACTTTCATAAATTAAGTCATCATCTTTATAAAAAGAAATTTTTCCAACGCTTGTGCCTGCTTCTAGGGGAGCCTTTAAGTCCTCGTCAATCTTTACAATTTCCCTTAATTTTTCGTCAGACTTTGAGAGAACATATCCCACTTCCTTTTGATAGACTGGTATGTTTTCATCTTGAGAGTTAAGGACTTCAATGGTCCTCACTTCTTTACTTGTGTCACCCACTGCATTATAGCCATAGCCTTCAAAGCCCCTTGTGATTAGTCTCTTGCAAGCCACAAATCTTTCAAAATCGGAATTTGAACCAGTTGTTATACAAATTAACCTCATGTCCTTTGATTTGTTTTCCTCGCCCTTTTCAAGGCCTGTCAAGATTACACACCTGCCTGCTGCATTTGTGTAGCCAGTTTTTAGTCCGTCCACTTCAGGCACAATGCCAAGGACGGGGTTTGTGTTGTACTCAATAAAATTTCTGTCAGGCTCTTCTATTTTTTCAATACTTGTGTACTTTAAAATTTCAGGATGGACCTTCAAAAGTTCTCTTGCAAGCTTAAACATTTCTCTGGTAGTCATCTTGTTGTATTCGATAATTTCATAATTAGTGAGCCCAGTTGGATTTATCATGAGGGCATTTTTTAGTCCAAGTTCTTCGCACTTGTCGTTCATCATCTTGACAAAGCCTTCTGTTGAGCCGCCAATATATTTTGCAAGGGCTGTTATTGCATCGTTACCTGAGACAACCATTGATGCCTCAATTAGTTTTTCGACGCTTACCTTGTCTCCTTCCTTTAGTTTAAAGGAAGAGCCTATTAGGGATGCCACTTCGTGGTCTATTTCCACCTCATCATTTAGTGAAATTTTTCCCTCTTCCAGCTTATCTAAGACTACAAAAATGGAAACGAGTTTTGAAGTGGATGCCATTGCACGAACTTCATCTAAGTTGTAGCCGTCTATAATTTCGCCAGACTTATAATCTCCCAAGAGATAGGATTTAGTGAGTCCTTCTAAGGGAACTTCTTCCAATTTTTTAATTTTGTCTGCCTCATATTGGTTTGCCTTTTGCACACCCTCTTTACTTGGCACTAAAAAGTTTTGATTTCTAATTGTATTTGGATCAACTTCTTGAGCTGTTACATTTGTATTTGCATTTTCTACTGCCAGGCCATCTACAGCAACTACATTTAGGGGAGTTGAGAGAAAGATTAGGGCAGCAGATAAGTATAGAAGTAATTTCTTCATCTTACACCTCGGCAAATATTGTATCAAATTATAAATAAATTGTAAATTAATGATAATATTAACTTAATTAAATTATTACAATCGCTAATTTGTGGGTATTTAATATAAATGTTAAGGCCAATGTGTTATAATAAAATTTATAAATTTATAAATAAAAGGAACCCATGAGGAGATTATAATGGATAAAGAAAAAATTGAAAAAGCTGTAGAAATGATAATCGAAGCAATTGGAGAAGACAAAACTAGAGAAGGTCTAGTTGAAACTCCAGCAAGAGTTGCAAGGATGTATGAAGAAGTCTTTGCTGGAATTGGCAAGACTGCTGAAGAACATCTTTCAAAAACTTTTGAAATCACTGAAGACAATATAGTTGTAGTAAAGGACATAAACTTTTACTCAATGTGCGAACATCACTTCCTTCCATTTTACGGAAAGGCACACATCGCCTATATTCCGGACCAAAAGGTTGCAGGACTTTCTAAACTTGCAAGAACTGTAGAAACTTATGCAAAAAAACCACAACTTCAAGAGAGACTTAGCATTGAAGTTGCAGATGCCATGATGAAATATCTTGAGCCAAAGGGAGTTTTAGTTGTAATTGAAGCTGAGCACATGTGCATGAACATGAGAGGGGTTAAAAAACCTGGCTCAAAGACTGTCACAGCTGTTGCCAGAGGAGTTTTGGAAACAGACGAAAAGCAAAAGCAAGAAGCTTTTAGGTTAATTGAATTCAAGTGAAAAATACAAACAAAATAGTTTTAAGTAAAATTTACAGGGACTATTTAAATGAATTAGAAGACCTTGAAAGAGACAGATTTTTTTGCAGGCACAACTACGAGCATTTTATATCTGTGGCTAGAATTTGCTATATATTAAAATTAGAAGAAGGCGTGGATGTAGATAAGGACATGATTTATGCCACTGCCCTCCTTCACGATTTGGGACGAGTCCTAGAGATAAAGGAAGGCATAAACCATGCCATAGGATCAGTGGATATAGCAAGAGAAATTTTAGAAATTACAGACTTTTCTCTTGAAGAAAAAAATAGAATTTTAAGCTGCATTTCTTACCACAGGACTAAGGATGCATCAGAAGACGAATTTTTTAATATTTTTTATAGGGCAGACAAGCTGTCAAGGCCTTGCTTTAGGTGTCCTGCCTATGATGAATGCAATTGGTCCTATGAAAAGAAAAATCACGAAATAAAATATTGATGGGAGAATTATGGATTTTATCAAGATAAAAGACCTTGAAGTTTATGCAAATCATGGACTTTTTGGAGAAGAAAAAAAACTTGGACAAAAATTTTTAATTAGTGCAGAAATTGGACTAAGCTTTAGAAAATGTGCAATAGAAAAAAATTTGGATGAATCCATAGATTATGGAAAATTATCCCACCAGCTTTACGACCTATTTGCCAATGAGACTGAGGACTTAATCGAGACCCTTGCCTACAAGCTTACAAAATTTATTTTTGACACTTATGAAATAGCAGAGACAGTTGAAGTCACTATAAAAAAACCTTGGGCGCCAATAAATTTGCCCCTGGACACAGCATCAGTTAGCTGCAAGAAAAAGAGAAGAAACTATTATATTGGCATTGGCACAAACCTTGGCGATAGAGAAGGATATATAAAAAGCGCCCTTGAAATGATGGAAGAGCAAGGCTTAAAGATTCTAGAAAAGGCAAGTATTATAGAGACCAAGGCTTGGGGCAAAACTGACCAAGGCGACTTTTTAAACACAGTTGTAAAAGTATCTTCTTTCGAAGACCCACTTGATCTACTTCACATTTTGCAAAAGATAGAACTTGATTTAGGAAGAGTTAGACATGAAAAATGGGGCGAAAGGACAATTGATCTTGATATTTTATTTATTGATAGAGAAATAATCTTTACAGATGAATTAGTTGTGCCTCATCCCTATATTGCAGACCGTGAATTTGTTTTGGAATCACTAAATGAACTAATTCCAAATTATTTTCACCCAATTTTAAATAAAAAAATAAGTAAACTTTATGAAGAAGTGAAAAATGAAAATTAAAAAAATTGGATGCGGCTGTCTAATAATCATCCTAAGCTTTCTTGCCATTGTTTTTGTAATGAGCTTTTTCATAAATAGGGCAGAAAAAAGAAGAGCCCTAGAAGAGGAAAATTACAGAGAAAATTATATTGAGGAAAGTGCAAAATTGGCAGTTAGAGTTGCCAAGAGAAATGATCTCTTCCCTTCAGTTATGATTGCACAGTCAATCCTTGAGAGCGACTGGGGAAGGTCTGAGCTTTCACGAGAATACAACAATTATTTTGGCATAAAGGAAGTAAAAAAGGGCGATGGTATAGTCTTTGAGACAGAAGAATATGTGGAAGGTCAAAGTGGAAGGTACATGGAGTCTTTTAAAAAATATTCTTCAAAGAGTGAGTCCTTTAACCACTACGCCAAACTTCTTTCCACAGCAAAGAGGTATGCAAAAGTAAAAACTGCCAAGGACTACAGGGAGGCAGCAAAGTATATTCAAGAAGGCGGCTATGCAACAGACCCCAACTATGCCAACAAAATAATATCTGTAATAGAAAAATATGGCTTAAATAAATATGATGAATAATAATCCCAAGAGGGATTATTTTAATGAGAAAGGAGCAAAAATTGAATAAAAAATTACAAAACATAATTCTCGCTGTTTCCATCCTAATACCCTTTGGCTTTCACTTATCAGGAATGAAGTCACAATTGGGACAAGCAAGTATAATGTATTCCATACTTTGGGCAATAATTAATTACCTATTTATAATGACTGCAGTGGATTTCACATCAAAATTCAATAAAATCTTAAAGCTTCCAGGCTTAAAAATAAGAAAGAGGACTTATTATATCAATATCATCGTCTACATAGGATTTTTAATTTTTGTAAATATATATTTCTTGCAACAAATATATCTAAGAAATGTGGAAATAATAAATGCTTTGGCAAGCCCAATATTTTTAATAGGACTATTTTTATTATTCCTATACAACATGCAAAATGGAAAATTCCCTAAAAAAGAAGAAAAAGAAACAGATATATACGAAATTTCTCGCAAATCATCCTTTAGAGATGGAAAAGACAGGCTAGGAACACTTGTAGGATCCTACGACAAGGGACTAGTAATTGGCAACTATTACTTCCCCTATGAAAATATGAAATCTATTTCCAAGTCCAAGGACGAAGAAATTATGATTAAAGGTAGAGAGGACTCAAAAAACTATATAATAAAGATTGGCTCTCTAAACTCTGCAAATCAAACAATTATTGAGTTAAACAATGCCCTCAATGAAGGAAAAATTGACGAGAAAAAAATAAATTTAAAAAAGATAAAAAGTTTTTAGGAAAACATTGACAAAAATGCACTCATGCATTATACTATAGTTAAGCTAGCTGAAGAAAACAAATTGGTAACTAAGAAAAGGTGATTCCAATGAAGAGTTTTGATTTGTCCCGCAAGGGAAAGGTAGTAAAGTATCTCATTTGAAGTAGCTGAGTGCTAAAGGTTTAAATGCTTAATTTACGAGATATGAAGCTATAGGTACATAACAACTGAAAATTTTAAAATTTAGAGATCCGTAAGGGTCTCTTTTTTTTATTTTGGC
>NZ_HE978567.1:568783-584618 GCF_000311825.1 Peptoniphilus grossensis ph5
TTTATTTTTCACCATAAAAAACCGCGATACATATGTACCGCGATTTAAATATTTTTTCTATATAATTTATAGCCATAATTTATTCCATAGTTTTTAGTCAGTAAAAAATTTTTGATCTCAAAAATTTAAACTCCTATTAACATAGTTGCCACTTCGAAATATACGAAGAGGACAAGGGTATCTACTATAGTTGTGATAAGTGGACCAGCCATAATTGTTGGGTCGATTTTTAGTTTTTCTGCTATTAGTGGAAGTATTCCACCTATCATCTTTGACAAAACTATAGTTGTGAGAAGTGTTACAGATACTGTAAGTGTCACCCCAAGGTCGACTGTGTCAAGGATAGACATCCTAACTATATTTACTACTACAAGTATTGCCCCAACTATAAGCCCAATGCGAAGTTCCTTAAACATTACTGCAAAAAATTCTTTGAATTCAACTTCGCCTGTGTAAATCCCACGAATTATTGTGGTAGATGATTGTGTTCCTGCATTTCCGCCTGAGTCCATTAGCATGGGAATATAGGCTGCGAGAGCCACGCTTGATGCTAAAAGTGCTTCGTATCTTTTTATAATAAAGCTAGTAAAGGTTGCCGTAACAAGGCAAATGATAAGCCACATTGTCCTATCCTTTGCAAGTCTAATTACGGACTTGTCCCAATAGTGCTCTGGTGATGATTCGCTAATACCGTGGATATTGCCAAGGTCTTCTTCGTATTCTTCGTGCATTACATCGATTGCCCATTCTACTGGCACAATACCAACTAGTCTACCTTCAGAATCTGTTACAGGTATTTCTGATAGGTCGTACTTGAAGGCTAGCTTAGCAACAACTTCTTGGTCATCTGTGGCATAGACGCTGGAGTTTATTGGATGCATAAATTCTTCAATATTTTTATTTCTGTTACGAAGAAGGTCGGCTAGGTTCACATAGCCTATGAGGACTAGGGACTCATTTGTCACCCAAACTTGTTCCAATCTATCTGCATCAAGTTCTGAGTGAATGATTTTTTCTAAAGCTTGTGTCGGTGTAGCTGTTGACTTAACAAAGATGAAACCAACGGACATGATGGAACCAACAGAATCCTTAGGGAAGCCTAGTAGTTCGTTGATAATTGGTCTTCTGTCCTCTTCAATGTATTGGTTCATGAGCTTTCTAACCATGTTGGCAGGAAGTTCTTGCAAGGTATCTACAAGTTCATCTTCTTCCAAGTCCTTCATAAGGGACATGATTTTTTCTTGGGAAAGAGAGCCTATTATTTCAATTTTTTTGTCCCTTGGCAAAAGTGAAAAGGCATCTGCCAAGAGGTCCTTGTTCAAAAGTTTTATCCAAATGGCAACTTCTTCCTTTGGTAGGTCTTCTAGTTTTTCTGCGATATCAACAGGGTCCATCCTGTTGATTAATTCTTGTGTCTTAAGTAATTCTTCTCTATTGTAATTTTTCATAAAGCCTCCTTAAATTTTTGCATAAAAAAAGCCGCTGTCTAGGCGGTAAAGAGGCATACTTAAATAGACTTAGCTCTTGCTAAATCTTTAGATCTTCCTTTATCGCATAGACTAATACATTTTTCCAGGGTCGACTGGTATCCATGTAAACACCTCCATATACACTTATTTTATCACAAGGGGTCTTTTAAATCTATTTCAATATTTATTTGTGTCTCATTTTATTTTACAACTTATTATTTTAAATAAATTATGCCAAATTTTTTATAAAATTATTTATCATAAAGTGATAAAATCGCCTTGAAAATAGGGGGTCGCCATGAGCTTTACATATAAAATTCTTGAAAAGTTTGTAAAATTAATTAGACTTAAAAAAATATTTCTCCTTCCAGAGGACAAAATTTTAAATTATGCCAGAAGGCAAAATCAAAAGCCAAGCTTTAAAGTTTTAGATGAAGAGGATCTTTATTTTGAAGATAAAATATTTTTGTCCCAAAGACTAATCATTCTTCACTCAAAAAATAAAAGTCCCGGGGCAATTTTATACTTGTTTGGCGGCGGCTACATAACAAATCCCGACAAGAGAGATTTAAATCTTGCCAAAAAAATTTGCCGCGAGACGGGTAAGGATGTCTGGTTTTACTTCTATCCACTTTGCATAGAAAATAGCATAGTAAAAACCTATGCTTCGACTGTAAAAGTTTATGAAGAGATGACAAAAACCTACAATGAAGAAAATAAAGAGCCCCTTTCTCTTATTGGCTTTTCATCTGGAGCCTCCCTTGCCCTTGGAATTTGCCTTTACATCAACGAAAACAAGTTGGACATAAGGATGCCAAGGGAGATCATCGCATCTTCCCCAGGCGGATGTCTATGTGAAGAGCTTGACATGGATAGGGTTAGAAAATTAAACGAAAAAGATATTATAGTTGACTATAAATATTTTGAAACTGCAAAAAATATTATGACAAAGGGAGAAGCTGTGCCAGACTACATGCTCTATCCCTTTAGGGGAAACTTCAAGAATTTCCCCATGACCTACCTCTACTTTGGATCAAGGGAAGTAATCTATGCCTTTGCCCCACTTTTTGAGAAAGCCCTAAAAAATTATGGCGTAAAGTATAAAATAATTGTGGGAGAGGGACTTTGCCACTGCTATCCACTTTTGTCAATCTTCAAAGAAGGAAGAGAGGCACAAGAGGAGATAATAAAAATTTTAAAATAAAAACAAAGGCTCAAAGCGAGAAGGTCTGAGCTTTTTTAGACTGTCAACAAATTTTCCCTTGTCTTTTAAAAATTTACCAAGCTTTAAAGTTTTCCATAGTTCTTAGAAATTTTTATTCTTAAAAATTCCCCCATCTAATTAAAATTTTGCAAAAAAATGGACCTAAGTTATAAACCAAGGTCCAATCTTTTTTTATTTAGCAAATTTTTCAAAATTGTTATCGAAAATATTATTTCCAGTAGTCTAGTTTTGAAGTGTCGATGCCAACTGCTTCTGCCTTAAATACTGGGTTCTTGCCTTCGGCTCTTTGTTTCTTGTAGTCGTCAAGAGCTTTAAGGGCAATGCTGCCAAGATAAATTATTGATGGAATGTTAATTAAGCACATAACGCCCATTAGGAAGTCGGCAACATCCCATGCAAGTGACATTTCCATTCCAGCTCCTACAAAGATTAGGATTGTTGCTATTATTCTGTAGCAAAGCATAAATGTCTTTGAAGGTGTCTTTTTGTTTAGGTATGTCAAACATGAGTCTACATAGTATAGGTTACCAAGTAGTGTTGTGAAGGCAAATAATGCAAGGGAAACTGTGATAAATAGGTTTCCGTAGTGTCCAAATACTGTTGAAAGTGATGCTTGTACGAAAGGTGCTCCTGCTAATTCTTCTGTTGGTGCTATGCCTGATGCTAGTGACATAAAGGCAGTTGCTGAACAGATAACGATTGTGTCTAGGAATACAGAAATCATTTGTACTAGACCTTGTTTTACAGGGTGAGATACTGATGCTGATGCTGCTGCGTTTGGAGCAGAACCCATACCAGCTTCGTTAGAGTAAAGTCCTCTCTTAATACCTTGTACTAGAGCTGAACCTGCAACTCCACCAAAGATTGCCTTGAAGTTAAAAGCGTCTTTAAAGATCATTCCAAACATTGAAGGAATATTCTTTGCATTTATAACTATCATTACAAGTGCCATGATAACGAAAATTATGCCCATGATTGGTACTAATAGTGATGTATATTTTATTATTCTCTTGCCACCGCCAAGGATACAATATCCTGCGATTAGGGCAAGTACAGCACCTATCATCCAAGAAGTTTTTCCTGGTACATAGAAGTCATATACTCTAAAGGAGTCTTGAAGGTTGAAGGATGCAAGCATGTTAAAGCCTACTGCGTAAGTTGCTATAAGTGCTACTGCAAATAGAACTCCAAGTCCTCTTGAGCCAATTGCATTTTCAATGTAGTAAGAAGGTCCACCATAGGATACTCCGTCAGATCCTCTTTTTTTATAAATTTGTGCAAGTGTTGATTCGATAAAAGCTGATGCGCCACCAATAAGTGCTATAATCCACATCCAGAATACTGCTCCTGGTCCACCAAGACAAATTGCATTGGCAACACCAACTATATTACCAGTACCTACTCTTGATGCAGTTGATACCATAAGTGCTTGGAAGGATGATACGTCGTCTTTTCCTTCTGGTTTTTCTTTTATTACTTTAAAGGCTTCGCCTAGTAGTCCGAATTGTATAAATCTTGTTCTAATTGTGAAATAAAGTCCACAGGCAAGTAATACTATAATAAGTATTGGATAGTATAAAACGCCATTAACGGCTGATAGTAAATCTCTCATTTTCCACCTCTCTAATAAATTGATAAGTCTAATTCGTTTGATAAGAATTCTAACATTCTAACTCCAGAATAGGAGTTGCCATGCTTGTCAAGTCTTGGTGCATATACTGCAAGTCCTGTTTTATTTTTTGATGCAGTAACTATTCCGCCACCAACACCTGATTTAGCAGGTAGTCCCACTCTAATTGCAAAATCTCCTGAGTAGTCATAGGTTCCACAAGTTGCCATAAGGGACCTTAAAACTCTCGCTTCTCTTGGAGTTATAATCTCTTTTCCTTCTAAGTCAATGCCGTCATTGGAAATGACATAGGACATGTGAGCCAAGTTTTCTGTGTTGACAAGAATGGAACAAGCTTTAAAATATGTATCTAAGACTTCCTCTACCTTTGTGTCACTTGGCAAAAGTCCCTTAGCTAACATCAAATAAATTAGGGTCCTATTTGTGAAAGAAGATTCTTTTTCTGACTGAGCAATTTCTCTGCTGTAGTCCACTTCTTCTCCTAGAAACTCACTTGTCTTTTCAAGAATAACATCAAAAGTTTTTTCTCTGTAAACATTATATAAAATAGCTACTATAATAATTGCTCCAGCATTGATAAAAGGATTAACTGGTATTCTCTTTTCAGAAAGTTCTAGTTCAATGACGCTGTTAAAAGGCTTTGCAGATGGTCTAACGCCAACATATTTTTTTAGTTCAGCAACCTTGTAATTTTTCATGGCAAGGGAATATAAAATTACCTTTACAATTGATTGAATTGAAAATCTGACTTTTGAGTCGCCAATGCTTTTTAAATTTCCATCTTCAATTACTGAAATTGCAACCTTATTGGCATTAACCTTTGCAAGCTCAGGGATATAATCTGCAACAGCTCCCTCATGTAAGTATTTCCTACCTAAGTTGAGAGCTTCTTCTAAAATTTCATCAGTGTAAATTATTGTTCTCACCTCCTTATATTTATTTGGAATTGTTTTCCTCTAATAATTAGATTACCATATCAAAAAGCCTTTTTCAATGTAAAATTTGAGCTTACTAATATACTAAAATGTAGGAGATGGTCTTCATTTTTTTATAAAATTTTTAAAAATAGAGAATTTTATAAAAAAAAGGACCTATTGTAACAATAGGTCCCAAAAAATTTTTCACTTAACAAAAATTTTATAATCAGAATATCCCTTCTCATCCATTTCTTCATAGGGAATAAATTCCAGGGCTGCACCATTTATGCAGTACCTAAGCCCGCCCTTGTCACTTGGTCCGTCGCCGAAGACATGACCAAGGTGGGAATCTGAAGAAAGAGATCTCACTTCAGTTCTCACCATGCCAAAGGATCTGTCTACATTTTCATCTAAATAATTTGACACAATTGGACGAGAAAAAGATGGCCAGCCGCAGCCAGATTCAAATTTGTCACTTGATGCAAAAAGTGGCTTCTTGGAAAGTTTATCTACATAGATTCCCCTTCTGTACTCATCGTTTAATTTGCTGGTGAAGGGTCTTTCAGTGCCTGCTTTTGCCATGACATTGTAGGAAAGGTCGTCCAGTTGAGCCCTCTTATCCTCAAGAAATTTTCTGTCGTCATCAATTATTGGGTCTTCTGCCCTACTTAAGTTCACATGGCAATAGCCGCCTGGATTCTTGTCTAGGTAGTCTTGGTGGTAGTCCTCTGCCTTGACAAAATTTTTGAGGGGAGAAATTTCCACTGCAACTTTGCCAATTTTTTCTTCTTCATATTTTATAAAGTCTCTAACTATTTCTTCGGACTCAGAGTCTCCTTCTTCCCAATAAATTCCAGTGCGGTACTGTCTTCCCATGTCGTTACCCTGCCTATTTATGGACTTTGGATTTATAATCCTAAAATAGTGGAGGAGGATTTCTGTGAGAGAAATTCTTGAAAAATCGTAGTAAATTTTCACTGTCTCTGCGTGGTCAGTCCTTGCCACAATTTCATAAGATGTCTCGTCGCTGTCGCCATTGGCATAGCCTACAAGTGTCTTTGCAATTCCCCTTAATTTTTTAAAATAAGCTTCCGTGCCCCAAAAGCATCCCCCAGCTAAATATATAACTTTAATATTTTTCATAAAATCACCTATTTACTTATACCCAAAGAGAGCTTTATCTTTCAAAGCTTGGCTCTTCTTCAAAAGTAAAACAGTGCAAACCTTTTTCTTTGCTATAGCGACGAATAATTGTGCACCAATAAAAACATTGACTTAATGGCAATGAGGTGATAATTTATATTTAGTCTTTCTCTTAAAAATTGTATTTATTCATGAGGAAAACAATTTTATTAAGAGAAAATTTTTAATAGGAGGCTATTATGAAAAATAGTAAGAAAAAATTATTAGTGGCAGGTCTTGCCTCTACACTAGTTCTTTCTATGGCAGTTCCAACTTTTGCCTGCACAGGAATTATTGTAGGAAAGGACCTTACAGCTGACGGATCTTTTATCTTTGGTAGAACTGAAGACTATCAAAGAAATAGAACTATGAGACTTGTATGTCACCCTCGTGGAGAATTTAAAAAGGGCAGCAAGCTTGTAGACGTAAACAATGGATTTGAATACATACACCCAGAAGACTCCCTAAAGTTCTTCTCAACTCCAGACTCTTCTGCTAAGCCAAAGGAAATGGAACAAGGCGTTTATGATGCAGCTGGCTACAATGAAGCTGGCGTTGGCATTTTCTGTACAGTTTCTGCTGACCCATCAGAAGAAATTGAAAAGGCAGACCCATTTGTTAAAAATGGCGTAAACGAAGCAAGTATGACTACATTTTTACTTGCACATGCAAAGTCTGCTAGAGGAGCAATTGAACTTTTAGCTGACACAATTGACAAACAAGGCGCTTCCATGGGCGACATTGTAGCTTTTGGAGACCAAGATGAAGTTTGGTACATGGAAATTTATTCTGGCCACCAATATGTTGCTATAAAATATCCTGCCGACAAGTTCAGTATTTTCCCTAACGATTATTGGCTAGGCGGCGTTGACCTTAAGGACAAGGAAAATGTAATTGCATCAAAAGACATTGTTGAAGTTGCAAAGAAGGCAAAGACTTATAAGGAAACAGAAGATGGACTAATGGACATGGCTGGCTCTTATGGTCCAAAGGAAATTAGAGATACATCTCGTTCAAGAGTTTGGTCTGGTATTCACGACTTAGACCCTAATTCAAAAGTTCCTTACGATGCAGAGAGATTTGAACTATTAAATGACCTTTCTAAGGATTCAGAAAAAATTACAATTGAACATGCCCTAAATGTATTTAGAAATAGATTTGAAGGAACAGAATATATTCCATCAGACAACAAGGCTGAAAGAAAAGCAAATCCAAAGACTCACAAGAGACCAATTGGATCAATTAACACAATGCAAGCTCACATCTTCCAAATCAAAGAGGGCTATCCAAAGGATGCACCTGGCATCATGTGGATGACTCTAGGAAGCCCACTAAATATTCCTTGGATTCCAATTTTCCCTGACATCAACGACTCAACAGCTGAAGCTAAAAACAATGCCCCAACTTATGACGCAAATTCATATTACTGGGTTGGCTCATCTGTAAATGATTTAGTATCAGGAAATAGGGAAGAACTTGGTGAAGCTACTCGCAAGAAAGTAACTGATTTCGAAGAAAAAGTTATGAAAGAACTTCCAGAAGTTGAAAAAGAATGGATTGCCCTTTACGCTAAAGACAAGGCTAAGGCAGCAGAATTTTCTACTGCAAAGACAATGGAATGGGAAAAAGAAGTATTTGACTTTGAAAAGGGACTTCAAGGCGAACTTTCTAAAGTTTCAAAGACTGACCTAATCGACCACTGGGCAAGAAAACCAATTATCGAAGCTATGAATAAAAAATTAATGGTTGGCACATCTGATTTAAAATTCTCTCCAAACGACAAGATCACTCGTGGAGAATTTGTAACAATTTTGGGAAGACTAGGAAATGTTGACACTAAAAAATTTGCTGAAGTTAAGGACAAGAACATCGAAGCAGGAAAATTCTACACTGAATACATGAACTGGGCTGTAGAAAATAAACTTCTTCCAAAGACTTCAAAGGCACTTGCAACAGAAGAAATCACTCGTGAAGAAATGGCTCACATTTTAGCATCTTATCTAAAATTAAAGGGCGACGACACTTCAACTCTTAAGCTAGTTGTCTTTGACGACGAAAAAGAAATTTCTGACTGGGCTTACAAAGATATTCAATTCCTAGCTAACAAAGAAATTTTAAGCGGCACTTCAAATAACAAGTTCTCTCCAAAGGCCAACTTGACAAGGGCAGAAGTTGCACAAATTATTTCAAAACTTTCAAAATAAAATAAAGATTCATTAAAATATTCCTTTAAAAAATCCTAGGCGTAAAAACCTAGGATTCTTTTATTAATAGTTAATTTTTTTATAATTTTTATACTTAGCATAATTATCTGCTATCATTAAAGAAACTATTACTCCATCGATTACATCTCTATCAATCTTTGATTCAATATATGAATCAAAATCTACAAATCCTGCACACCCTAAAACTATTACATCTGAATTATGATTATCAATTGCTTTTTTGCTTGCATCTGATAATCTATCAACTAACGATTCTGAAGAATCTCCTTCTGGATAACCAATGTAATCCAAACAATCTTCGGCACCGTATCTAGAAACCATGTCATTTTTTAATTCAACTGTTTTTTCAGATGATCCCACAATTGAAAATCTTTTTCCCAGCATTTTACAAAATAATAACGAACATTCTCCTATTCCAAGTATAGTTTGTTTAGTTTCCTCTCTTAGTGCCTGTAAATTTGGATCTAAATGGCAAGCCAAAATAAATATTTCGTATTTATCCTTGTTTTCTAGTATTGATTTCTTTAATGAATTAAAAGTTTTATTAATTGTTTCTTGCGAACCTATAAATTCTGGTGTGTTTTTCATTCCAATAACATCTGTTTCAATATTGTCCAAAGTGAAGTTATCCACCAATCTATTTAAGTTATTTGTCATTTCATCATTGCTATTTGGATTAATCAATAAAACTTTCATTTTAAATAACCTCCAGAAATACTAACAACCATATTATAGATTAAGCTTATTCCTTTTTTTAAGTCTTCTTTTTTTGTGAATTCTTTAGGTGAATGACTAATTCCATCTTTACTTGGAACAAATATTAACGAAGTAGGGACTAAATGGCTAATTTCTTTTGCATCATGTCCAGCTCCACTACTCATTATTTTAAATTTATATCCCAGATTTTCAGCTTGCGTTTCCGCTAACTCCATTAAACTTTTATCTAGTTTTACAGATGGTTTTTCTACATTTTTAACAAATGAATAATCTATTGTTTCTTTATCCAAAAACTCTTTTACATCCTTGAAAAAATTGTCTATGTTGATTTGCTTCATATCTCTAACTTCTATTAAAACTTCAACTTCAGCTGGAATAATGTTATACATTCCCGGCCTTACTAAAATGTCTCCAACTGTCATTACAAATGGGTGATCATATTTGTTTGACAATTCATATAATTTTTCTAATAATTTTGGTAGCTTTTTTATAGGGTCATTTCTTAAATTCATAGGTGTAGTTCCAGCATGATTTGCATTCCCTTTTATTGTTATATTATATCTAGTAATTCCTACTATTCCATCAACTACACCAATATCTAAACCTTCGTGTTCTAAAACCCCACCTTGCTCAATATGGAGTTCTAAAAAACATAAAATCTTATTAAAATCTATAATGCTATCTTTTAAATCTTCTATTGTTAAATTGTATTTTCCAAGTTTATTTTTTAAACTTTCATCATTCAAATCATTTCTACCAGCAATTGTTCTACTTCCAAAAGTCCCTCCCATCTCGCTACCTTCTTCTGCGTTAAAGGCAACTGCAATTATGCCATATTTAGTTTCAATATTCTTTTCTTTAATTGTTTCTAATACTTCTAATGCAGAAATTGCACCCAGAGCTCCATCATAAAGACCTCCAGATTTAACAGTATCCATATGAGAACCAAGCATTATAAATTTATCAGAGTTATTTGGATTATGAATAAAAAACAAATTTCCAACCTTATCTTTTTTTGTTTCTATTCCCTTTTTTGCCGCATATTTTTCTAATTCTTTTATTGATTTATTATATTCTTCCGAGAAAGCTAACCTAGTTATCCCACCGTCTTTATTTCTGCCAATACTAGCAAATTTTTCTAAATTTTTATAAAATCTTTCAAAATTCATTTTATTCTCCTTTTCAATAAAATAAGACTACAACCAAATTAGTTGTAATCTTATTTCATATAAATTATTTTTTATTTAGATTGGCTTTTACAAGTTTGCCCCATCCCTTAGTTCCATCAGCAATCGGGTCAACTTTTCCATCTTTCATTACAACTTTTCCTCTTATAATTGTATAGTTCATTTTACAATTTAATTTCCACCCGTCATATACCCTCGCAATTTCTTTAGAGCCGGAGTAATTATTTTTCCAATCCACAATAGTTTCTTCATCAACACTAAATATTGCTAAGTCAGCATCTGAACCTGGTTGTATTATTCCTTTTTGTGGATATATATTAAATGCTTTCGCTGGATTTTCACAACACAACTCTACCACTCTTTCTAAAGTTAGTCCTCTTTTACCAGATACAGCTTCGTTAATAAGCAATGGAATTCTTAGATCAATTCCAACAAAACCTGCTGGTGCTACAAATATATCTTCTGGATTCTTTTCTTTCTCTGATTTTAAGAATGGAGCATGATCACTTCCAATGTAATCAACAGTCCCATCTAATACATAGTCCCAAAGTTTATCTACTGTTTCTTGTGGTCTCAATGGTGGATTACACTTAGCATACGCACCATGTTCTAAAAGGGCATCTTCGTTTAACAGTAAGAAATGAGGACATGTTTCTAAAAATAATTTTTGTCCATCTTCTTTAGCCTCTTTTGCCATTTGCATTGCTTCTGGTGTTGAAATATGAACAAGATCTAATACGCATCCAGTTTCTTTTGCGAATAGAATCATTTTTTGTACAGTAGAGTATTCAGAAATTGGTGGCCTTGATTTACAATGATATTCTGGGCTTGTTTTCCCTTCATCTCTATAGTGTTTTATAAAGCCTTGGATTAAATCGTTGTTTTCTGCATGAGAACCTAGTGGTAGTCCTGTTTTTGCAACTTCTTTCATTCCTATAAGAATCTCATAATCATTAGCCATAGTTAACCCTCTGAACTCATCATCTCTTCCTTCAGGAGCTTCATGTAAAAAAGTTTTAAACGCTACTATACCCTCTTCAGCAAGTTTAGTAATTTCTTCTGGATATTGTCCACCGGCTGCACCAAAAAATGCATAATCTACTATACCTTCTCTTTCCTCTGCTACTTTTTTTCTATTATCTAAAATTTCTTTATTATATTGAGGGGGTGAGGATATAGGGTGTTCTAATATTGTTGTATTTCCTCCAGCAACAGCCGCTTGTGATTCTGTATAAAAAGTTCCCCTTTCGCTATGCCCTGGATCTCTAAAATGCACATGTGTATCAATCCCACCAGGTATTACATATTTTCCCTGTGCGTCTATAACTTCTTTATAGTTTTTAATCATTCCTGGCTCAGAAATTACTGCAAACTTTTCATCTTTAATTCCTAAATCTACTTGTCTGAACTCTCCATCTATATATACCTTACCATTAATTATTGCTAAATCTAAATTCATTTTAAAATCCTTTCTTTGTTAAATTTTAACTAAAATATAACTCTAGACTTCTTCAGGAAAGAATGGTTCCAATTCTTCCTTTGTCATAGGTTTTGTAAATGAGCTAACTATTATCATTACTAATCCTGAGCTAATTGGACCTGCTAATGCTGGTGAAATTCCGTATGGCTGTCCCAATGAATACCAAATACTAGCTACTATAAAGCCTGTTATCATTGAAGCCATCGCTCCAGCTTTTGTTATCTTCTTATTAAAAGCTCCAATTAAAACTAGCATAGCCATTGAAGATCCCATTAGTGTTATAGCTCGTGCATGGATTGATTGAATTACATCGCTATGCATAAACGTTAAAACCACACCTATTATTCCAATTATAATTGTAATGATTCTTGACATTTTGAGCTCAAAATTGCTTTCCATTTCTGGTTTAATAAACTCTTTCCAAATATCTCTAGTGAAAGTTGTGCTTGCTAACAGTAACAGAGAGTCTGCTGTGGATATTATAGCTGCTATTACTGCTGCAAACATTAAACCACCTAGAATAGGATGTACTGTTTCAGTAACCAATGAATTAAACACTAGATCTTGATGCTCTATTCCTGGTAAAACCAATCTTCCTCCAAGTCCTACTATTAAAAGTGGGATAATAAATAATCCCAACATAAGGGCTGTAATAGCTTGACTTTTTGATGCTGATTCAGGTGTTGTTGCCGACAAAAATCTACCTACAAACTGTGGTGCTCCAAAATTACAAATTCCCCAAGTTGCAAGCCAACCTAAAGCTGTTAATGGAGTAATTGTGTCTGAAAAAGCTGAAACATACTGCGGATTTAATTGATGTAACCCTTCCATCATATTTCCAAATCCTCCTAATTTAATTAAGAAATTAATTGCCATTGCCCATACACCAATGATTATTGTATAAGCGCAAATTGTATCTGTCCACGCAACTGCTAACATTCCTCCAACTGCTGTAAATAATACGAAAACAATTAACACTAAAATGCTTATTAGTATAGGGTTCCAGTCTACTATCGCTCTAATTACCACTACAGCAGCAGTAATTTGTGCTGATAATAATGTAACCGATCCTATCAAAATAACAATAGATGCTAACAGTGAGTGCTGTTTACCAAACCTTCTTTTAATGTATTCAGGGAATGTCGTATCACCAAATTCTCTCATTTTTTTAGCTACCCATAATGCTGCTAAAAATGAAGTTAGTAATGTCCCGCCAAAATTCCACATTCCTGGCCATCCGTTTAAATAATAATAACCCGTATAACTAACTATCGATGTTGCACTTACTATTGTTGCAAAATATGTACCCGATAAAGGTATAATACCTAAACTTTGACTTGCTGCAACCCAATCATCTGGATCTTTTATGGATCTACCAATTAATAATCCCAAAACTCCTAATCCAACCATAAATAAGATAACAATACTAATATAAATTGTTTCTTTTGCCATTTTATTTCCCTCCTAAAATACTTAAATTTTTATTTTTTGTTTTTATGTCTTAAATAAAAAAATGGAAATATACTCATAAATCCATAAAATATCCAAGCAATTTTCAAACTCAATGTTGATATCATAATACAAACCTCCTATTTACTTTATTGCGTTGTTATAGTATAGTTTTAACGGTAGTTTAATTATATCAATCATTTTATTTTTAAAAAAATACATAAAAACGTTTTTTTCAATCGGAAAAATCGATGACAAGGAGTTAATTTATGAATTATCTGCAAATAGAATCTTTTCTAAAGACAATAGAGTTGGGTAGCATGACAAAAGCTTCAAATGCACTTTTTATTAGTCAGTCAACTCTATCTGATAGAATTACAAAACTTGAAGAAGAATTAGGATTCGATTTGTTTACTAGGGGACATGGATCTAGAGGAGTTAGTTTAACTGAAAGAGGTATTAGTTTTGTTGGATTTGCTAAAAAATATTTATCATTAATTGATGATATTGAAGACTGGAAAATAAATGATTCTGAAAGAATAGAATTAAAAATTGGAGGTCCTCACAGTTTAAATAGTTTTTTATTAAATTCTTTTTATAGGAGTTTTACTAATTCTAATAAAGTAAAATTATACATCAGCTCACACTGGAATTATAATATTTATACTCTAATAAATACTTATGAGCTAGATTTAGGTCTGGTTTCTCGACCTTTTGGTTCTAGACATTTAAAAACTAAAGAACTTTTTAAAGAAGAACTATACATAGTTTATAATAATAATTATTCCGATTACTCAAGTGTTAAGAATGAAACAGAGTTAAAAAAAGAAGATGAAATCCATCTTGATTGGGGACCTGATTATGAAATATGGCATCAGAATTTTTGGAGTGCAGCCTCAAAACCAAAAATTTCAGTTGATTCCGCAGAATTAGTATATGAATTCCTTAAATCTAAAAATACTTGGGCTGTTATGCCAGTTTGTGTTTATAATTATTTAAATAAATATAATAATAATCTTTCTAAAATTAATGGATTAAATAGTATATATAGAACAATATATTTAGTCAGTCAAAGGGATCCTAAAGATGTAGTAATAAACCTTACAAAAAGATTAGAAGATTACATTCTTGAACTAGAAAAAAATGGTTTATGTAAAAATTTGTTATAGTAATTATATGGTTTCCTTTAAAAAATCCTAGGCGTAAAAACCTAGGATTCTTTTTGTATAAATTTTTATAAAAATTTAACTCTCAAAGGGAGAAGTCAATTTCTGGACCTAGAGGCACTATTTGATTTGGGTTTATCATGTCGTGAGACTTGTAGTAGTGAGTCTTTATGTGGTCTAAGTTCACTGTCTCAGCCACTCCTTCCATGTTATAAATAAGTCTAGTGTATTTCCAAATATTTTCATAGGAAGTGAGAGGTCTTAGGTTGCACTTGAAGTGAGAAAAGTAAACTGCGTCAAAGCGAACTAGAGTCGTGAAAAGTCTTATGTCTGCCTCTGTGAACCTGTCGCCAACTAAATATTTTTGCTTTGAAAGAATTTCTTCGATCCTATCTAGGGCAGCAAAGACATTTTTCGCCTCTTCAGCATAAACTTCCTGCTTTGTGGCAAAGCCTGCCTTGTAAACTCCGTTGTTGATCCTGTCATAGACGAAGTCGTTTATCTCATCTATCTCTGCCCTTAATTCTTCAGGATAGAAGTCCCCCTCTTTTGCACCTAAGTCATCAAAGGCGTGGTTGAAAATCCTAATTATTTCTGAGGATTCGTTGTTTACAATTTTTTCTTCAACTGTGTCATATAAGACTGGCACTGTAACTCTTCCTGTGTAGTCTGCCTTTGCGTGAGTGTAAAGTTCATGAAGGTACTTAAAGCCGTGGACCTTGTCCTATGTGGCGCCAGGATAGTCTCCAAAACTCCAACCCTTGTCATACATAAGTGGACTTACAATGGAAAGACCAACTATGTCCTCTAGTCCCTTTAGTTTTCTCACCATGAGGGTCCTTGCTGCCCAAGGGCAAGCCAGTGAAACATAGAGGTGGTACCTTCCGATTTCTGCAGGATAGGCCTTTCTGGTCTCGTCATCTATTTTTCCGTCTCTTGTTATCCAGTCCCTAAAGGAAGAATCCTTTCTCACAAATTTTCCGCCAGTAGACTCTGTATCGTACCACTGATCTACCCATTTACCTTCAACTAATAATCCCATATTCATCTCCTTTTCTTTCTCTAAAATATTCTAATTATTTGTCTAAAATTTTTGCTAACTTATTTCATCCTTACCCCTAGACCTTTTTGGCAAACAAAAAAGGCAGCCTCAGCCGCCTTCTTCTTAATCAAGTTGTTTTTTCTGGC
>NZ_HE978567.1:585845-623469 GCF_000311825.1 Peptoniphilus grossensis ph5
TTTTGTCTATACCTATTTTTAGTAATTTTTTAGTTATTTTAGTTTTTGTATATTCTATTAGCGTCTAAGTATTGATTTTTAAATGAAAAGAGAGACTCGAGTTAACGAGTCTCCCCAATATTTGACATAGAGCCTTTTTTCTTAATCAAATTATTTTTCCTCATCAAAAATTTTATATTTTGATAAAATTTCCATAAACTGCTTGCCAGTTATGGTTTCTTCTTCAAGCAAGAACTCTGCCAGTTCTTTCATGGCATCTCTGTTGTCTGCAATTAATTTTCTTGCATTTTCTTGGGCGCTCTTGACGATTTTAACCATTAAGTCGTCAATTTCTTTTCGCGTTTCTTCAGAGCAGTTCATGTTTCCATTGTCGCCCATGTATCTTGAGCCAGAGTCTTGGAACTTAACCATGCCAAACTCGTCAGCCATGCCATATTGAGTTATCATTGCCCTGGCAGTTTCTGTCGCCTTTTCAATGTCGTTGGCAGCGCCAGTTGAGACTTCGTTAAAGATAACTTCTTCTGCTGCACGACCACCACAAAGTGTCGTGATGTGGTTTATAAGATCTTCTCTTGTGTAAAGATTTTTTTCATCCTTTGGTACCTGCATAGTGTAGCCAAGGGCTCCTGAAGTCCTTGGTATAATTGTAATTTTTTCCACAGGTTCAGAGCCAGTTTGAAGGGCAGCAACAAGGGCGTGACCAATTTCATGGTAGGATACCCTCTTCTTTTCTTCTGGAGATAAGATGTCTTGCTTTCTTTGTGCGCCTGCAATTACAACTTCTATGGACTCTTGAATGTCCTCTTGACGAACCTTGTCGTGACCCATTCTAACTGCACGAAGGGCGCCTTCGTTTAAAATATTTGCAAGTTGGGCACCAGATGCACCGGCAGTTGACCTTGCAATAAGTGAATAGTCAATGTCATCTTCCATTTGATATCTCTTGGCGTGAACCTTTAATATTTCAATTCTGTCCTTTAGTGTTGGAAGTTCAACTCTGATTTGTCTATCAAATCTTCCTGGTCTTAGTAGGGCTGGGTCTAAAATTTCTGGTCTATTTGTTGCTGCAAGCATTACTATGCCAATGTTGCCGTCAAAACCATCCATCTCAGTCAAAAGTTGGTTTAGAGTTTGCTCTCTCTCGTCGTTGCCAGAAATTCCTGCTGAGTCTCTCTTCTTTCCAATTGTGTCGATTTCGTCGATAAAAATAATGCAAGGAGCATTTTTCTTCGCTTCTTCAAAAAGTTCTCTCACTCTTGCAGCTCCACGACCAACGAACATTTCCACAAATTCAGAACCTGCTATGGAGAAGAAAGGCACATGGCTTTCGCCAGCAACTGCCCTGGCAAGTAGGGTCTTACCAGTTCCCGGAGGTCCAACAAGTAGGGCTCCCTTTGGACACTTTGCCCCAATCTTTGTGTACTTCCCAGGATTTTTTAGGTAGTCAACAATTTCAACGAGAGATTCCTCTGCCTCCTCTTGACCTGCCACATCGTCAAAGTTTACAGTTTCGCCATTGGGTTCGTACTTTTCAATTTTCTTTCCGCCGCCAAAAATTCCTCCAGGACCACCAGTCATGCCTGCCATTTTCTTGGCAAAGGCTCTTTGTAAAAAGAAAAATAACAAAATTGGAATTCCCCAAGTCATTATAAAGGACATAAATAAACTTGGCTTTTCAGGAATTTCTGAAGAGTATTTTACATCTTTTTCTTCCAAATCTTTAACAAGGTCTGGGTCTTCCATCTTTCCAGTCTTGTAAATTTTCTTTTCATCCTTTAGGGTGTAAAGAATTTGGTCCTGTCTAAAGTTTACTTCCTCAATTTTTCCCTGGCTCAAATTTCTTCTAAAGTCGGAATAGGCTGCGTTCTCCATGCTGTTTTGTGAAAGCATGGGAAGAATCAACCAGTTAAGTGCAAAAACTGCCAAGATGACAACTAAATAATATCTCAGCAAATTATACTGTGGTCTCTTATTATTATTGTCTCTATCTTCCATCATTATCCTCCTAATTATATTGGGATGAATTATGTAGCCTAAAATTTTAATTAAAAAACCGGATACAAGATCCGGCTAAAATTTATTGCTATTAAAGGTCGTCTTCGATTACAGAAGATTTTGAATAAGCAGATGGCTTTGCTTCAAAAAAGTCTGTCTTAATTTGATTTGGATCGGAGTATTCGCTGACCCACTTCATAGATTCAGGCTCTTCAGTGTTTTCTTCAAATAGATTTCCGAAACCTAAATTCCTTGAACGCAAGTTGCCTAGATACATAATGTAGTCTTCGATCATTTTTTCATTTAGACCTCTAATTTCATCGCCTATGACATACTTACCCCAAGAGATTTCTTCTTCAACACCTTTTTTAAGCATTTCTTTATATCTTTTTATATTTTCATCAGTAAATATTTCTGGATTTTCCTTTTTCATTTCAAGAATAATACTTCTAAAGAGCCAAAGGTGAGTGTTCTCGTCTCTGTTGATATATCTTATTTCAGAAACTGTGCCAGGCATCTTGCCCATTCTGCCAAGATTGTAGAAGAAAGAGAAGCCTGAGTAAAAATAAATTCCTTCCAAAATATAATTTGCAATAAGAGCCTTCATGAAGTTGTCAATATTTTCGTCTTCATAAAAATCTTGGTATTGGTCGCCAATAAATTTATTTCTCTTTAAGAGAACTTCATCGTCCTTGTATTGGTAGAGAATTTCTTCTCTCTCTTCTGGTGAACAAATTGTGTCAAGAATATAAGAGTAAGATTGAGAGTGAATGGACTCTTGATAACCTTGGATTGATAGGCACAAATTTATTTCATTTGCCGTTACATAGGATTGAAGTTTTGGAATTTGTGCAGTTTGTAGTGAATCAAGATAAATTAGAAAAGACAAAATTTTGTCGTAGGCAGTCTTTTCATGGACATCTAAAAGCCTATAGTCTTTTACATCCTGTGAAAGATTAATTTCTTCCGGTATCCAAAAATTATTCATGGCTTGGCGATACCAGTCACTTGTCCAGCTATACTTAAGGTTGTTAAAATCATTTAAGTTTGTTGTGTTTCCGTTAATAACTCTTCTCTTAGATGTTTCAATGTCTCCCTTTTCGTTAAAGAGACCTCTCTTTGAAAGTTTCATAATTCCTCCTCTTATAATTTATGACGCACAGTAGTCGCAATCTTCAACTTCTAGCGACTTACTTCTAACATAATAAACTGACTTTATCTTTTCCTTAGCGGCCTTGATGTAGAGATTTAAAATTTTTCTCATTGTAAAGTCTGTAGTTATATAAAAATTAATTGATTGAGACTGGTCAATGTGCCTTTGACGAATGGCAGCAGCTTCAATTACAAAATTTTGGTCTAGCTCGTGAGCATTTTCATAAAGCCAAAAAGTTTGTGGAGTCAAATCTGGAGCAACTCTAGGTAGGATTGAGCCCTTCTTTTCTTCCAAGAAGTACCTATTCATAACTGGGTCAACGCCAGCAGTAGTTGCAGATATAATTGAAGTTGAACCTGTTGGAGCTATTGCCATTATATAACCATTTCTAAGCCCATAATTTTTTACATCTTCCCTAAGTTTATTCCACTTGTCGTCCTTGTAGTCCCTAAGGTCAAAATACTCGCCACTTTGCCAATCAGAGCCTTCAAAGAAGTCGTAGGAGCCCTTTTCCTTGGCAATTTCCATAGAGGCAGTGATGGCATGATAATTTATTCTCTCATAAACATCATCTGCCCACTTCAAGTGGTCTTCTATATCAGAAAATGCCATACCAGCTTTTACAAGGGCGTGATGATAACCAGATGTGCCAAGCCCAATGGACCTGTACTTCCTATTTGTTACCTTGGCATAAGGTATTGGATAGTAATTTAAGTCGATTACATTGTCAAGGGCCCTTACTGTTGTGGCAACAATGTCCCTTAAGCCCTCATCATCTTGTAAATCAATATTGCCAAGGACAAGGGAAGCAAGGTTACATACAACAAAGTCGCCAGGTCTTGTCTTTGTGACAATAATTTCTTCACCCTCAATAGTTTCTATACTTGTGTCAAGAGTTTCTATGGCAGACATATTTTGCATGATCTCTGTGCAAAGGTTGGAAGAATAAATCATGCCCTTGTGCTTATTTGGGTTCATTTCATTGACATTGTCCCTGTAAAAGGCAAAAGGAGTCCCCGTTTCTGTAAGAGATTTTATAATAAGTCTCACTAAGTCCTTTACTGACATTTCACGACGGGATATAGATTTATCTGCAATACATTCTCTATATTTTTCTTCCCATTCCTTGCCGTAAAAGTCTTCAAGGGAGTAACCCTTCTTTTCCAAAACTTCGTGAGGGTCAAACATATACCAAGTAGCGTTGATGTCCTTTTCTGCAAGTTCAAAGAATAAATTTGGATAGCAAATGGCAGGGAAGATGTCATGTGCCTTCATTCTGTCGTCGCCATTATTGGTCCTAAGTTGTAAAAATTCTGGAATGTCCTTGTGCCAAGCATCTAAATAGCAGGCAATAGAGCCTTGGCGAACTCCTAATTGGTCAACAGCGACAGCAGTATCATTGGCAAGTTTAATCCACCTGATAACGCCGCCAGCAACACCCTTAAAGCCCCTTATGTCTGAGCCAGTTGCACGAACCTTGCCAAAGTAAAGTCCCATGCCGCCACCGTGCTTTGAGATTTGTGCAAAATTATCAATAGAGCGATAAATCCCCTTTAAAGTGTCTGGCACTGTGTCGATAAAGCAAGAAGAAAGCTGGTTGTAAGGCTTTCTCGCATTGGACATAGTTGGAGTTGCAACTGTGACCTTAAGCGTGGAATAGATGTCGTAAAATTTCTTTGCCCAGTAAATTTTATTTTTTTCAGGTATGGCAAGGTGCATGGCTATGCCCATGAACATCTCTTGGATGCTTTCCACAAACCTGCCGTCATGACTTCTTATGACATATCTCTTAATTAAAAGGTCTAAGCCAGAATAATTTAAAAGCTGATTTCTTGAATTATCAATATAATTTTCAAGCTCTAAAATTTCTTCGCGAGAATAATTTTCCAAAATATATTTTCCGTAGAGATTTTTTTCAGTTAAAAATTTAATTTTTTCGTAGAAATTATTTATATTGATGTCGCGCAAATTTTCTGCGATTTTCTTTTCCAAATCATAATTTAAAAATAGGGCAGCGATAAACTCCCATTTAGGTGAGTCCTTGTCAGTTAGTTCACTGGCAGCCTTTATGATTTCAGAAAGATAGGCATCTTGACTTTGATCCTTTTTCACAAAAGATTCAAACTTCTTGTATAAATTTTCCAGCTCGTATTTCTTTGGGTCGTAATTTTTTCTGACAAACTTTAAAATCTTGAGGACATTTTCGTCTGTAATAAAATTAGCAAACTTGTCCAAAATTTGTCTTTCTTCAGAATGTCTATTTCTGTAAAGGATGTAGGCCTTTACAACTTCGATTTCCTTTTCGTCGATTAGCTTTAGCTCAACTAGATCCTGAATTTCCTCAACAGTGGGAGGATTCTTGGGATCATAATTTTCCAAAAGCCTATCTTTGATGTCGAGAGCATAATTATTTATGACCTTGTCATCGTAAACCTTACCTACAGAATCAAAGGCCTTCTCAATGGCATTTTTTATCTTCAAATGGTCAAAAGTAACCTCTCTCTTGTCTCTTTTTAATATTTTCATGAATCCCCCATATAGTATAATTTTTTATAATATCATATTAAATACTACTATATATTATCATAAAGAATAGTTTATAAGTAGTCTAATTCTGAAATATAAAAAATTTTGTTTCCATGAAAAATTTTTCTAAACATGAGAAATATTTTCTCAACATAAGAATTATAAGAGGAAAATTACATAAAAAAATCCCAAGAGCCTGTGCCCTTGGGATAATTTTTTCTTTAAACTTATTTAATTACTGAGAATAAAATTTTTGCTGCTTTTTCTGCAGATTTTTCTGTCTTTTCAGCAACTTTTTCTTCTTTAACTTCTTTATCTTCCTTCTTGTCAGCTTCTTTTGCTTCTTCCTTGTCGGAACCTAAAGCTTCTTCCATTTCCTTTTTAACTAGGTCTTGGTATTTCTTTAAAAGTTCAGGATTTTTGTCAAGGTCAGCCTTTGCTGCAAGAATTTTATCAAGCTCTTCACCTTCATAAAGGTCCTTTAAAGTTTTTACAACTTCTTCGTCTTTAAGGTCAGACTTCATAGAAGCAATCATCTTATAATTTTCTTCTTTTTCAATTTGAAGAAGCTTGTCTGCAAGTTCTTTTTCAGTGATGTTAAAGATGTCAACTATTGGCATTCCTTCGTTTTTGTCGTATTTAACCTTGTAACCAAAAGCTTCTGAAACAAATCTTACTGGGATGTAAGTTCTGTCTTTAATAATAGTTGCAGGTGAATCAAGGGCAACTTCTTTGCCATTTACAAGAGCTTTGTTAGCACCAATTGTAAGGACAATCTTGTCACTACCCTTAGTAACTGTTACAGCCTTGTCCTTTCCATTCCAATCAACTTTAGCGCCGATTTTTTCGTAGAAAGTACGAGCTCCAAGCATAGTTCTGTCATTGATGATTTGTGGAAGAGCCTCCATATCATCAAAAGTGATGTCTTCTCCATTTACCCTAACAGTAACAAAGTTTGCATTCATTTCTGGCATTATTAACTTCATATACTCTTCTGTAGTTAATTTCTTAACTGAAGTTGGGAAGTTAATTTTTACATTTTCGTCCTTAAGAGTATCAACATTTCCCTTAACAGAAACTTTTACGAAATCAGCAAAGTTAAATGTAAGAGCAAGTTCTTGTTTGCATTTATTTTCTTCGAAAGTAGTTTTTTCAGAAAGGCTTGATCCCTTAATTGTTTCTTTGAATCCCTTGGCAGCTTCCTTTAAATCTTCTGCCTTGTATTCTTTGTTAAGTTCTTTGAAAGATTTCTTTTCTTCTTCACCTAATGGAAGACCAGCCTTGTCAACAATTTTAAGAGCACTTGTTGAAACAGCGTCCCAATTTTTCATAATGCTATCAGCATATTTGATGAATTCGTCAATAACAGCATCACTTGTAGTGTTTAGTGTGTAAGTGTTGCCTTCAACCTTGTAGTCAATTCCTTGCTTAATATCCTTAGAAGCAGTGTTCATTAAATCTAATAAATCAGTTTTAAATTCTTCAGAGCTAAAATATTTAGTAGCCTTTGGTGAAAGACCATTTTCTTCATTGGCAATTGAGATGTAGTCTTCCTTGATGTCCTTAAGTCCATCTCCAGCTAGGGCGAAGATGTCCTTTGACATAATAACTTCGTTGTCTTTTACAAAGATATCCATTTTAATTTTGTCAGGCACATCTTTGTTAAGCCCTGCAATTTCTTCGTCAGAACCAGCCTTTTTAGCAATGAGTTCTTTGAACTTTGAGAAGTCCATGTTCATAACAACATGAGCCTTGTCTCTTCCCATTTGTTCGCCAGTAAGAGTCACAGGGAAATTAATTTTTTCAGTTTCTCCACTTTCAGGATCCTTAACTTCAACATTGTATTCAAGCTTTCCTGAAACTTTTGAGCCCTTCCAGTCTGCAACCTTTTGGGCTGAGTCTAGGTAAGATGTCGTGTTTGCACTGCAAGCGCCAAGAGTAATGGCAGCTACAAGTACAAGTAAAATAGCTAAAATTTTCTTTTTCATAAATACCTCCTATTTTTTTCATTGTATTACAAATCAAAAAGCATTTCAAATTAAAAACTTATTACAAAAAACCATAGAACCTTGGAAAAATTCTTAACATTATTTGCGTGAAATTTGCTTAAAAAATTAATAAATTTTAAAATTTTGTGGTGACTTTAAAATTAAAGCTTAGCAAATTTTTTGTGTCGCCTTTGTTTTTACTAGGCATCAAATTTTTTTGTGTCGCCGTTAAATTTGCAATTCATAAAAATTTTTTAATCGAAAGCTTTTTAAAAGTAAAACAAATCTCAAAGTGTATATACTTTATATCCACACTATAGCCCCGGCAAATAAATTTGTCAAGCCTTTAATTTTATTTTCCAAATAAAAACAAAAGAAAGACTGGCATGTAAAGTTAAAAAAATTTTACAAATCATAACTAAACAAGAAAAGAGAGTGAAAAAAATTTCATTCTCTTTTCTTTATGGTGAGAAATGAAAAAAATACAGGAATAAATCGAAAAATAAACATTTCCATGGTTTTATTCTAGGTAAATGTATAGTATAATTTAGGTATAGATTATTATTTTTATATAAAAATTTATTTTCAAAATAATTAATTCGGAAGTTAAAGGAGTGAAGATATGAAGAATTATTTGAAGAGAACCATGACATTTATATTAGCTCTGCTAATGTTATTGTCGGTTCCATTACAAGCTTTTGCCCAGGTGAATCATGAGGATTTAACAAAGGATAAGGCAGAAATTATTAACAAGCTAACACCTGTTAACCCTGCAAAATTAAAGGAAGGACAAAAGGTTGAGGATTTAATAAAGAATCCAGACCAGCCAGCTATCTATACCCTACGCACAGACTACAAGGTGCAAAGAGGGGAGAAGTATGAAGTTGACTACCAACCTTATATTGCAAGTGTAGGTGAAGCTGCAAGTGATGAGGAAAAAGCTAAGGTCAATAAAACAGTTAAACTTCCAGACCTTACAGGCTACGACAAGTCACAATTAGATGATTCATATACAATCACCTACGACAAGGTGAAGGACGCAGCTGATGGCAAAGGTCAAACAGGCAATGATACTAACGGAATAAGATACCAAGCCAACGAAGACTTTCGTTACAAGGCTAAGGCCAACGACATTACAATCAAGCACGTCTTCCAAGACTTGCATGATTTTGCCAAGTACACCAATCCCGATGGCACTGTTGGAGAAGAAGGACAACTTATTACCACTCAAAATGGAAACACCGGCTCCACTATGGAAGTAAGCCCCTTGGAAGACAAACACCCTAATAGAAAGGGCTTTGTTCCGGAAGCACCTTTTATAACTATGCAAGTTCCAGAAAATGCTGAAAACTTTATCTTGGAATACCGCTACAACCGTGCCCACTACGATGTGGTTTTTGACACAAAAGGTGGAACACCAGTTCCAAGCCGCACCCTCTACTACGAACAAACTATTCCTAAAATTGCCGAAGCAGATATTCCTAAAAAAGAAGGATGTATATTCCAAGGCTGGAAACCATCAGTTGAATTAAAAAACGGCAACGGTAAAATTTTTAAGGCAGATGAAATAATTAAGTATAAAGAAGAGCATAGCAACCCTGTTAATGATCTTGATGTAAATCTAAAAATGCCAGCAAGCAAGATCACCTTTACAGCAGTATGGCAAGACAAACCTAAGGCAGACTATGCAGTACAATTCTGGGTAGAAAAAGCAGACCACGCCGATGGTGCAAGTCTAATGGATAAGTACGACTATATGGGCACTCGTGTTTATAAAGACCAAGACACAGGTATGAGGCCAGACCTCGATAATGAACCTGTAACAGACGTAGTCTTTCCTGACTTAGACCAAGCACGTTTACAAAAGATATGGAATGGCGAAAAATTTAATCGTAGACATGATCTTTATCTAAACAAGTTCTATGTCTATAACCAAGATTTAACTCATGACCAAAACAAGGACCCTAAGGATGTAAACCTAGTAAAATCTGTAGAAGCAACAGGTAAGACTGTCTACAACATCTACTACGACAGGCAAGTATACGACCTATACTTTACTAAGTCCAATGCACAACCTGAAAAAAACACCATCTACCCTGAAATTTGGGGATACGATCCGGCAAAAGGAGAAGCTGTCATGTTGGGCGGTCCTGGTAAGCCATACCACTACAAGGCAAGATTCAATGAGATGATGTATAAGTGGCCTAACGATGCCAAACAAACCAAGGGCTTCACACCGGGCTACCAATCTTTCGGCTGGGGACCAAACTATAAAGTACCTAATTGGCCCCTTCACTTAGACACGCCACCATACAGACTAAATGCAAATGAGTTTTTAGACATGGATAACTATGATAATTGGGCCGGCTATACAAAGAATATAGACAAGGGCGACGGCACAACAATCGATTTAGATAAATTTGACTTTAGGACCCTTTCCTTCGGTATAAAGCAGGATCATCCTTCTATTCCTCACCACATGGACTTTTGGATGGACGGCTTTAAGGATGGAGAAACCATCATCCGTTATGACCTTGTTAGAACCAAGGCGGACACCGCCGCTCTGAACTATGGCCACAGATATCCAATAGTACAAGGCTTTACCCCTCATGACTATGAACCTGGTAATCCTCAAAGTGCATGGCCGGTAATCCGTGAGGGTAGTGAGGAAAATGGACGTGTAAATGAAGAAGAAATTAATGACCTAAACGATGAGCGTGATGAAATAACTACTAACACTAGTGGGACATACTATAACAACCAAGGTGTTAAACTTCCTATAGGTCAACTAGATTTTATACCAGTCTTCTTTAGCGATTCCGACGACTATGGCGACGTAAAGGAAGGTGGTCAAGAATTTACAGAAAACGGATACCTACAATTCCATTACAAACGTAACAAGTATCCACTAAGGTTTAACTACGACCCATCAATTATTAGAGATGATAGTTATTTTAATTCTACAAATCAATTAGATACCTTCTATGAATTCCCACTCAAGGCCCTAAGTCCTGATGTAGATTCAAATGATGAGTATAAGAAAGTAGATACAAAGGAAGGTCCAAAAAACTTATTGGATAATCCAGAAAACTTACAGCAATTAGGCCTAAAAGACCTAGTTTTCACAGATCCAAAAGATGGCAAACTCAAGGTCAAAAGACCAGACAACCTTTCAGACCAAATGGTCTTTAAGGGCTGGGCATTAGACCCTGCCGGCACAAAACTTATCTGGGAAAATCCAAAGGAAACAATGCCTACTCACGCTCTTAACCTTTACGCTAAGTGGGGAGAACCTGACTACCAATGGAAGGTAACTTTCGACCCAGATGGAGGAAGATTAAGGACAATAAAGGCAGAAAATTTAACTACAGAGCGTAAAACTATACAAGTAGGGGACAAAGGTCAAGAAGAAATAAAAACCTTCCCGATAAAAGAAAAGAGTGATGGCAACAAGCAAGTCTTTACAGTTATCCAAAGACAAAAACTAGTAGAGCCAAAATTTGTACCTGAAAAGAAGGGCTACGACTTTATGGGTTGGGAAGTAATCCGCTATAAGAAGGATGCCAATACAGGCGACTATACAGATGAAATTGACAACTCTTACCGCGAAACTTATAAAGTTCCAGAACTTTACTCCTTCGGCAACGATGTTGTATCTCCAATTTATCTAAAGGCAATTTGGGTTCCTAACCAAAGAGTAGATATTAAAATTGAACACTATATGTTGGACAAGGATTATAAACTAGTTAAAAAACTAGAAGACACACTAGAAGACAAACGTGCAGGCTATTTAGTTGCTACAACTGGAGACAGACAAGACGATGAATATATACTTGCACCTCATGATGAGCTTATGGAAAAATTACCTGAGGATTTAAAGAATATATATGAAGAATATAACGGCAGAGTAAAGGGAGACAACACCTTCTTCCAACAATTCCGTGTTGAACCAGAAAAGATTTTAAATACAGAAACTGGTCAAATGGAAGATAATCCTAAGGCAGAAAACAATATATTTAAATTCTTCTATCGCCCATTTAGAAAAAGAGAATACAAGGTCAACTATATAGACGAAAACTTTAAAGGCAAAGAAAACGAAAAAGCCGGAGCCATTATAGACCAAGAACTTGTGACTAATGGTAACCGTCACTATGACGCAAGAAACTATAGACCAATCCCAGGTTGGGTTTTAACAAGCCCACCACAACAACAATTATTCTTCGACGTTGATGAAAAAACAAATGAATTCTTAGGCATCAACGGTACAGGAAAGGATGAAATTACCTTCTATTATAAAGACGTAAGAGTAATCGAAGTACCGAAAGATGGAAAGACACCAGATGGTTATGTAAGAGTAACCTTTAAGGCTGACAAGGGTGGATCCTTTGGTAAAGATGCCAATGGCAAAGACATTACAGAACTTAACTACGATGTAATAAAGGGTCTAAAATCAGACCTACTTCCAGTTCCAAAAGAATTAGCAGAAAGCGAAACTGCAGATGCAGAAAAGCACTACATCACACCAGATGATGGCAAGAAATTTACTAAGTGGAACAATAGTCCATTATTAAACAAAAATACAATTATTAATGAAGCTCATACATTTACAGCCTACTTTGAATGGTCAGGCTTAAGTGCAAAAGGTCTAGTAAGAACAGAAGCTTTTAAAGATCCGAATGGCACTTGGACAAATGACTTTGCTCCAACTATTGATCAATTAAAGAAACAACTTGAGTGGAGAGAAAAAGACGAGGTAAAAGATCTTCCTGAAGGAGCGAAAATACAGTTATTTGACCCAGATGGCAATGAACTAACAAAAGATGACCAAGTTTATGATTTAGTAAATGAAAAGAAAGCTGCCGACAAGGACGAGCTTGTTCGTACAGTAAACATTAAGGCCAAGGTTACTTTCAAAGACGGCAAAGAACCACAAGAACTAACTATACCAATTACAGTTTACAAAAATGTTTACGAAGCACTAAACAAGGCTGGCGACAAACCACTATTCTTAAAGGAAGCTGAAAGTAAAGAAGCTAAAGACGGTGGATTAAAAGATGTAACTGGCGACTATGTAATGGTTACAATCAAGGCAAGCAAAGACTTTAATGCGAAAGACGACAAGATTTACTATGTAAATAAAAATGCCTGGGTGGAAATTCCGGAAGTTAAAACGGAAGGCTCATCAACATTTGTCAATTGGACAGCAGATAAAGATATCCAAAATGAAAACGGAATCTTTGATTTTGGAAAGCGACACAAGTTTAATGAAAATACAGTAATTAGTCCAAGTGATGCTAAGGATGTAGTAGAACAAAAACAAGGCGAAGACAAGCCAAAAGTACCGGACAATTATGTAAAAGTTATAGTTAAAACAACAGATAAAGCTACAGATGATACAGCTTTTGAAAAAACATTCTGGGTGAACCCGACGGCAGATGTAACCATTGGTGTAACAAACCCAACAGGTAAAACTGTAGCAGCAGACCCTGCATATCCGGGAACTGTTGATTATACAATGAATTTCTCTAAGTGGGAATCTAATGAAAAAACAGCAAGATTTTGGACAGACAAGATAGTAGGAAAATTTGAAAAAGATACTACAATCATTGCAATATACTCTATAGACTTTAAAGAAATAAAAGATATAGATCCTACTGCAGATAAAGTTCACACACCAAAAGGCAAGACTCCAACAGTAGATGAAATCAAAGATAAAATTACTCCGCCTGGAGGAAAAACTATTAAGAATGTAAAAATAGTTGAAAATCCAAAGGTTGATGAACCGGGAGAAAGTAAGGTTAAAGTAATCGTTGAATATACTGACGGTTCAAGTGTAGGAACAAATGAAAAGCCTGTAGAAATTCAAGTTAAAGTACACGAACCAGTTGTACCTGCTAAACCAGATGGCACAAGACCAGAAGAAGCACTTGAAAATTATGTAAAAGTAATCTTCAAGGCAGGCGAAGGCGGAAGTCTATCCGGCGACCTAGTTTACTATGTATCACCTGAAGTAGAAGTTAATATGACAAGCCAAGCAGAAGCTGTTACAAAAAAACCAAGTGTTGGATATACATCCAATGGTGGAACATGGTCACCAGAAATAAAATCTGAAAAGATTACAGAAGAAAAAACTTACGAATTTAACTTTGTTAAGTCAAAAGATATAGTAGAAAAAACAGGCGACGATGTGAAAAAGCCTGAAGGCTACGTCACTGTCAAATTTATCGCCGGAAAAAATGGCGAAGTTGTCGGCGGCAATAAAACTTATTACGTTAACCCCGAAGCAAATATCAAACTAGTTGATAAAGATAAGGCAACACAAGGCGCTACGGATGAGTTAATTGTTCCAGAAGCAAAGGCAAATGACAATTACGGATTTACCGGCTGGGTTGAAGAAATTGACTATACTAATCCGATCAAGGGTGACCGTGAACACGTAGCAAAGTTCACCTTAGGAAAAATTACCTTGACCTATGATGCAGGTGGAGCTGAAGGAACAGTTCCAAATGCAGTTACAGTAGACCATGGAACAAGCGTAAGACTTGCAAGACCAGAAAATCTAAGCAAAGAAAATGCGACATTTGCTGGTTGGAAGATAGGAGATAAAACTTATCAAGCAGGCGATGAAGTAACATTAAATGAAAATACAACAGCAACAGCACAATGGACAACTGATAAACACAAGGTAGAATTTGTTACAGATGGTGGCAGTCCAGTTCCAACAACTCAAGAAGTAGAACACAATGGACACGCAACAAAGCCAACTACTGATCCTACAAAAGAAAACTTTGTATTCTTAGGCTGGAAAGAAAATGCAAGTGACACAACATACTTTGATTTTGAAAACACAGCTATCGACAAAGATTTAGTCTTACACGCACAATGGACAAATGCAGTTGAAGAGATTACTGATACTGATACTATTGATACAGAAAAATTCATCAAAGTAACTTTCAAAGAAGGTCAACATGGTAAATTAAAACTTGCTGACACAGAACAAACAAGTCCAGTAACTTACAAAGTTGCAAAAGATTTAAGCTTTGCAGAAGCAAAAGCAGCAGGACTAGAAGTCCCAGAAATTGCCCCAGCAAAATACTACAAGGTAAAACAAGACCAAGAAGGCGAAGCACCTAAATACGGTTGGGACAAAGAACTTAAACTTGAAGGAGCAGAAATTGAGTTCATCGCACAATACGAACCAATAGCAGATGTAATACCAGTAGATCCCGCAGTTACCGATGAAGAACAAATTAAAGAAGAAAAACCTGAGGGTATGGTTCTAGTACAATTTAAAGTTCCAGAAGACAAAGCCTTCATGACTGGCGATAGCAAATTCTATGTAAAAGCTAATACAGATGTAGAAATTGACACACCAGTTGTTCACAAATTAACCTTAGAAAATGATGAAGTTAATGACTATGAGTTTAAATCATGGGATATGACAAAAGGTGAAAATGATAAGTGGACATATGAAAATGGTAAATGGAAATTTGAACAAGATACAATAATTGGCGAAGAAGAAAAAGAAAGACCAGATATACAAATAAGTAGACCAGTGCCAAAAGCAAATAACATTATCATTAGTGTATTGACAGATGGAGCTAAGGGATATCTTGAAATAACAGGAGACGGTATACCAAATAATACAAGAATCGAAGCTTCTAAAAGAGGACGTATGAACATCTTCTATATAAACAAAGTAATAGGTAGAGGATTAAAAAGAGATGATGTAATTAAGATTTATGCAGTTAAAGATGGTATTAAGTCTGAAGAAAGAGAGTATATAGTAAAATGACAAAAGAAATGAGCAAGAGAATAACTTCTTTGTTCTTAGCTTTGATAATGATATTGCAAATTCTCATACCACAAAATATATTTGCTGAGGAAGAAAAAAAACTTCCTCAAGACAAATATGTTAAAGTCGGTATGATAGATGGAAAAAGCTATGATGCAAAGATAATGAACGAATTAAATAGGATTGCGGCTAAAAACAGGAAGCAAGGGCCAATTAATATTGGAACTAGTTTATTTAGTTCAGGACCATATTTTGGAGACAACAACGAACCAAAGGACGCGGATAAGCCAAAATACTTTGGAAATGTAAGTGCAAAGCTAGATCTAAAAGGACTTGACGGAAATGACTTCCAATGGAATGAAATATTTGGAGTAGATGAAAACGGAAATCCAAACCCTGCCCAAATAATCTTTAGGCAAATGGATGAGGAATCAAGCACAGATACTGGTTTATATTATATGTTACAAATTACTAAAGGAGGAAAGTATACTTGGTCTGATGGAGCAGGTAATCCAACTAAATTACCTTTATTTTCCAAGAGTTTGAAACCTTACAAATATGAAGTAAGAATTGATGAGAGAGTCTCAGATAAGGTTAAACTATTGACTGAAGTAATTTTTGGAACCGAAGGATCTTCACCAACATTTTCACCAGAAAATGCAGACGGAGAGATAATTGCAAATATAACACTAGGACTCACTTACCAACAAATCGCATCTACCAAGTTTAAATCTGAATGGCATACAGGTGTGGTTGAAGCAGATAGACCAGACATGAAGGCTAATTTTGCTTTTGATGATGAAGGAGATGGTGTTTCTCCAGTCAGTGTAGAATTACCAAGGAACGATAAAGATACTAAAATTATAAGAGACTGGTACAATGAGTTTGACCCTGATCTTGTAATATCATATTATCTAGAAAAAACTCCGGATGTAAAAATTGATGAAACTACTACAGGCTTGACTTTTGATACAGCAAATAAAACTGTTAAATCAGTCGACCATAAGTTTAAATACGACTTCAAATATGATGTCATCAACGGTGGAAAGCTTACTATGACAGAAGTTATCCCTGTGACTTTTGATGCTAATGGCGGTAAGTTTGCAAACTATGAAGCTCCTGATACTGACACAAAGATCGTAAAAGAAGTTGACTATGATGGCACTTTAACTGACAAGGCTGAAAATCCCACAAAGGACAGAGAGACTTTTAAGGGCTGGTCAGAAACAAAAGGTGGAAAAACTCCTGTAACGGATGAAGTCTTTAAAAATATAAAAGAAGCAAAGACTTTCTATGCAATTTGGGACAATAACGACATCGTTGCCGAAGAGCTTGAAGTAAAAGAATCTTTTAAAGATGGAACAGGTTATGTCAATGACTTTATCCCTACATTTGATACTTTAAAGAAACAAGTGAAGATTAAAAACGGAAATGGAGATCCACAAGCATTAGCAAATGATGATACTTTTGCAATAGTTGATGGAACAAATGAATATAAAACAGATGCTGAAGCAAAAGATTATCTATATGGAAAGTTACAAGAAAAAGATGATGGCAATAAACCTAGTAGACAAGAAACTGTAACAGCAAAAGTTACTCACGCAAATGGTACAAGCCAAACAGTAGAAATTCCTATAAAAGTTATTAAAAATATTTACGAAGCCAAGACTTTGACAGACAAGCCTTTCTACGTTCCAGATAGATATGTAAAAGTAACCCTAGATCCAACAACAACAGCTAAAGACCCACAAAAGACTTACTACTATGTAAATCCAGACGCAAAAGTTGTTATTCCAGGATCAGATCCGACAGCAACAGATGGCTATGTCTTTACTAAATGGCTAATTGATGGAACAGATACCGAATACAAATTTGCCGATAGACATCAATTCACAGAAGCGTCTACAATTACAGCCCAATATGACAAAGAAGGAAAAGGCATAATTAAGATTGCATATGTTGATGAAAATGGCAATGAAATTAGTGCTGACTATCATAAAGACGGAGTAGACTACCCTTCAAAAAAAGAAGGCAAACTAAATAGTGAGGCACGTGATGAAGAATTTCCTAAACCAGGACCTGACTTTAAGGGATATATCTTTAGTAGTAGAGATTCTATTAAGGGTAAACACTATAATGATCCATCAGATCCTGATAATCTAGATACAGTTAAGTACTCTTACTTTAAGAAAGTAACAACAGATACCCCAAAAAATCCTAATGTATACTTCCCAGTTATCTTTGATGCTAATACAGGTAAATTTGAAGCAGCCCCTAAAGATAAAAAAATTGTCTATGTATACTTTAACGGAAACGACGCTACTGTTGAAAAAGTAACTTTTAAAGAAGTCAAGGATGAATTTGAAAAAGCATACAGCAACCCAACAAAAGATGGCTTTGATTTTAAAGAATGGCAAGACAAGGCAGATAAAGGTTCAGCAGTTGGCGATGATTACGAAATTCAATTCAAAGGCTGGGATTCACAAACGTATGAGCCAACAGGAGATACTTTCTATGCCCACTATGGCAAAGCAAGTGCCCTAATTTCCTATCTTGACTTAGATGGCAAGGAAATTGATGCTAAGTTTAAATTTATATCCACTGAAGACGGAAAAGACGTTGATGGAGAAGGAAATAAATTAACTTTAGATAAAAAATATCCAACAGAAAAAGAAGGCACATTAGATGAAAAAATTGCATCTGATGTATTTACAGCAAAAACAGCACCTACTCTTATAGGCTATAAGTTCAACAGAATTGAACTAAACCCTAAAGACGGAAAATACGCCATGGATAACAAGGCAACTATCAAGATTTACTACGAAAAACTTCCTGATGTTATTCCAAGCACTGGTAATGATAAGCCAGATGGTTATGTAACAGTTACTTTCGAACCTAGAACTAATGGAACATTAGATGGTGAAACAAAATACTATGTAAATCCAAAGGCAGACCCTGTTAAAACTATGGCAGATATAACTCAGCCAACTATTAAGGCTAACCAAGGATTTAAAGTTGCTGATACTAAGTGGAAAGATGCTAATGATGCTGCATTAGATACAGCTACACAAATCACAAAGGATTTAACATACACAGCACAATACACAGGACTTGATGACATAATTCCAGACACAACACCAGACGATGATACTGACAAGCCAGACGGATATGTAACTGTTAAGTTTTTACCTGGTGATCATGGAACTCTAGGTGGTACAACAAAGTATTATGTAAATCCAAAGGCAGATTCTGTAAAAACTATGAATGACATCACTGAACCTACAGTGACTGCAAATACTGGTTATGAAGTAGCAGATCCTAAGTGGAAAGATGCTAGTGATGTTGCATTAGATAAGACAACTCAAATCAAAACAGATTTAACTTACACTGCTCAATATAAATTTACAAAAGATGTTGTTCCCCAAGGACCTGGCGAAGATAAGCCGGTAGTTCCTGACAACTATGTAAAGGTAACCTTTAAAGAAGGCGATCACGGTCTTATCTCTGCATCTCAAACAACTATTTACTGGGTAAACCCAGATAAAGAAGTAACGCTAACAGCACCAGCTGTTACAGCAAATGCAGATTATAAACACACAGCTTGGACTTACAGCGTAAATAGCCAAAATAAGACAACAAGTGGAGCAGATGCAACAACATCTGTAAAGGACACTTTTGCTGTAGATACAGATATTACAGCTCAATATAAGAAGAAAGTAGTTCCAGGACCAGACCAACCAAATGTACCAGGAACAACTAATCCTGATAATGAATATGTAAAAGTTGAATTTGTTGCTAAAGACCACGGCAAGATTAAAGACGGTGAAACAAAAGAATACTGGGTTCTAAAAGATGAAACAGTAGAATTAAAAACTCCTGCAGTTGAAGCAAAGACAAATTACGCTTTCAAAGAATGGAAAGAACCAGTTCAAACTTCTTATAGTAAAGACACAACTCACAATGCAGTTTTTGCCTACACAGGAGAAAATGTAGTTCCACAAAAGCCTGGAGAAGAAAAACCAGATGTACCAGCTGACTTTGTAAAAGTAGTATTTGACAAAGGAGCTAATGGTGAATTTGCGGCAGATGCAACAACAACTTACTGGGTAAATCCAAAAGTTAAAGTTACAGTAACAGCACCAGCAGTTACAGCGAACGACGACTACAAACATGTAGCTTGGACTTACGGAACAAAAGAAGTTAATACACTTGAATCTGTAACAGATACTTTCACAGCTGAAGAAACAACAATTACAGCAAAATATTTAAAGAAAGTACTTGAAGAAAAACCGACAACAGATACTGATGCTTATGTAGAAGTTAAATTCAATGCTGAAAGCAATGGTAAGTTGCCAGAAGATAAAACAGTAAAATCTTACTGGGTACTAAAAGACACACCAGTGAAATTTGATGTACCAACAGTTACAGCAAATCCTGGCTGGAAATTTATTAAATATGATCCAGCAGTTAAAACTTCTTATAGCCAAGACACAGAACACAAGGCTCAATATAAGAAGATAATTGAAACAAAAGATCCAAAAGACAAGGATTATGTAAAAGTTACTTTCGACCCGGCAGCACAAGGAAGTATTAAAACCGGCTCTGCAGAAGTTTGGGTACTAAAGGACGTAACGATTGATAAGACAAAGATTACTCCGGAAATTGAAGTAAAAGATACAAACTATGCTTTCAAAGAGTGGACACCTGCAGTTAAAGATAAATATACTGAGGACACTAAACACGTAGCATCTTACACTTACAATGGAAAAGATGTTGTTCCACAAAAACCGGGCGAAGATAAACCAAATGTACCAGATAACTTTGTAAAAGTAACATTTGTAGCTGGCGACCATGGCTCAATAGCAAACACTGAAACTTATATCTTCTGGGTAAATCCGGAAAAAGAAGTTACACTAAATGCTCCAAAGCTTACGGCAAATGTTGACTACAAACACATGGCTTGGACTTACAAGTTGACTCCTAGTGCAACAGTGGACAAAGAAGTTAAGACACTAGAATCTGTAACAGACAAATTTACAGAAAAAGAAACAACAATTACAGCAAAATATTTGAAGAAAGTTCTTACAGAAGATCCAAAAGATACAACAAACTATGTAAAAGTTGACTTTAAAGCAGATGTTGATACACAAGATCCTGCAAGAGGAACTTTGACAGGAACAACAACTTATTGGGTGTTAAAGAACACCGATGTCACTGTACCGGCACCAAAAGTTACTCCAAACAGCGGATACACATTCACTGAATGGGCTCCTCCAGTTAAGACTAACTATGATGTTGATACAACTCATACAGCTCAGTATAATGAAAAAGACAAAGTCCTAACTGAAGATCCAAAGAATACCGACTACATTAAAGTAACATTTAATGCAAACGGTGGAAAAATCGGAATGGAAGATGCAAAAGATGTATGGGTATTGAAAGACATCGCAACATTTGCCGATGCCAAAGCCAAAATAGCAACACCTATTAAGGAAAAAGCAACATTTAAAGAATGGCAAGACAAGGCAAGCGAAGGAACAGCAGTAGAAGGTACAAAAGTATTATCTACAGCTAACGAAACCTTCTACGCAGCCTATACAGATTATGATAAAATTATCGAAGATCCAACAACAAATACTCCAGAAGATGGCTATGTAAGATTGACTTTTGATGCAACAGATGCAGGTAGAATTGGAACTGCTGACGGAGAACAAAAGAAAGTTATAGATGTATTAAAGGGAACTCCTTATACAGATACAGATCTTAAGGCTAAGCTTGATGAAATTAAGGCAGTGCCTGTAAAAGATGAAGACGGAAATGCTGTAGCTGATAAAGAAAAGACTTTTGACAAGTGGACACCAGCAGTACCAACAACTGGCTATGTAAAAACTGAAACCTTCACTGCAAGCTACAAGAAGTTTATACCAAAACAAGAAAAAATTGACATTACAGCTACAAAGGCTTGGCAAGACGCAGAAGGTAACACTCCAAACTTCACAACTCCAGAAGTTAAATTTGAGCTTTGGAGAAAGGCTGGTCAAGCTGGCACTGAAGAAATAGTTAAAGAAGCAACTGCATTGGAAAATAACAGCGTAACATTTAGCAAAGTTGATAAGTATGATGCTAATGGAGTTGAATATATTTACTTTGTAAAAGAAGTATTTACTAACCCAGCTGAAAAAGAAAATTGGACCGTAAGTGGAGAAGGCACTTTAAACTTAACTAACAAGCTTAAAGGCGATTCAACAGATCCAGGTACAGATAAGGTTGGTAAATTAACTATTACTAAGAAATTAGAAAATGAACCAGTGGCATTAAAAGCTTTTTCAATGATGCGCGCACCAGCACCAGCAGCTAGCGAGCCATTGAAGTTTAAGTTTAAAGTAACTGGACCTTATGGTTATGAGGAAACATTTGAATTAGCCGCCAATGAATCTAAGACTTTAGATAAATTAGCTTATGGTGACTATAAAGTTGAAGAAACAGATACTAAGGGTTATAAAGCTGAATATTCAAAGACTAAAGAAACATTAACAAAAGAAAATCCAAATGGTTCTATTACGGTTACTAACAAGAATAAAATACCTGGCGAAAATGAAACAAATGACAACATCATTGATGTAACTGTTACAAAAGTTTGGGTTGGCGGAGAAAAGCCAGCCACAGAAATCCAACTTTGGAGAACAGGTTATGGATTAAATGGCAAAGTATTCCAAGAAAAGGTAGGTAGCTTTACTACAACAGCTAAGGGTGATGATACACAAACTCACAAGTTTGAAAAGCTTGCTAAACAAGACCCAAGCGGAAAAGTATTCACTTACTATGCAGTAGAAGAAAATGTACCTGCAAATTATACAGCAAGTTATAGTGAAGATAATTTAACTGTAACAAATACGTATAATGCACCTGCAAAAAAATATACTGTAACTTATAAAGCAGGTAGCTCAACTGCAACAGGAACAATGGCAGCGGATACAGATGCAAGAGGAACTTATACTGTAAAGGCAAATGGATTTACAAATGATGGATATACTTTCAAGGGTTGGAAAGTAGGAGATACTACACAAATAGTTCAACCAGGAGCTACAATTACTGTAACAGCTAATGTAACATTGACAGCTATATGGGAAAAGACTACTACTCCACCAACACCAGACCCTGATAAGCCAAATCCTGATAAACCAAATCCATGGGATCCAAAACCATGGAATCCTAACTATCCTGATTTACCTTATATTCCAAGGTATCCTGAAATTAGGTACGAGACTATAGTTCAAGAAAAGATTGTTAAGGTTCCTGTACCAATTGCTGACAATGCTTATATTAAAGAAGTAAGGTATATGCAAGGTTTTATGGGCGACTTTAGACCTAAGGATGGTTTGACTCGTGCTGAAGCAGCGCAAATTCTTGCCAACGCACTTGTTGAAGACGGCTACAAGTACAACGCAAACTTCAAACTTCCTTACAAGGACATTGGAGAAGCTTGGTACACTAGAGCTGTCAAGATTGTAACTGAAGCAAAGGTATTTGCTGGTTATGACGATGGCAACTTCAAGCCACAAGATAAGATTACAAGAAATGAATGGATTGCAACTCTAAAGAGATTCCAAGAACTTGGAGATGTTAGTGGCAACCACATGAAGCTTAAAGATGGTCACTGGGCAATGGCTGAAATCGAAGCGGCTTACAAGGAAGGCTGGCTAAAGATTTACACTGACGGACTTGCAACTTATGAAGGCGACAAGTTCATCCCAAGAGAAGAAGTTGCTGCAGTTTCTAACAAGGCTTTCAATAGGGTTCTTGACAAGACTTATATTATAAACAATGACAAGAATCTAATAACTTACAAAGATGTCAAGAAGGATATGTGGTCTTACGAAGATATTCTTTGTGCAAGCAACACTTTCTTATACAAGAAGGATCTTTACAGGGCACACTGGATTAAAGAAGACAACAATCAATTTAACATCAACACAGATGGATTTGAAATTGTTAAAGCTAAGTTTCAAAGAAATCCTAGATAGAAAAAAATTAGAGAAGGAGTAATCCTTCTCTTTTTTTGCTTTATAATATGGCTCTATAATATCTGTTGGGGAGTAAATATCTAACAGATATTTTTATTTAAAAAATTTTAAAGGCTGAAAAATTTTTGCACTTTTTAAATATCTTCAAAAAATTTTTTGCTGACAAAATTTTTGCCTCTGTGAATTTTTTCTTAATTGGAAATTTTTGGCAGGAGAAATTATTAGAGGTCTCCCCCATTTTTTTATTAGTTTCTAAATAATTTTCAAAAAATTTAAAATAATTTTCTAAATAAATTTCTAAAGATTTGCAAGCAAAAACTCTCCCAGTTTTCTGAGAGAGTTCTTTATTTATTTATAAAATTTTCTAGGCTTTCTTGGCCTTCTGATATTTTGTCAAGACTTGTATCATTTTTTTGAAGTTCTTCTTCCACTTCAGCTCGACTAAAGCTAAATATTTCTTTTTCGTCAGCATCTACATAAGATAAATTGTCCAAATTTTTTATTAGGGCAAAGGTTGTGGCTGCATTTTTAAATAGGTCTTCTTTTTCTAGACCTTCAAAATTTTTGCAGAAGACTTTTAAGCCATAGGGCTCTTTATCTGATAGGATTTTTATTTCCCCTGTCTCAAAATTTTTAGGATAGTCCTGTCTATAAACTATTTGTGAGACCCTTGTGTTGTCGCCCACAAAATCTGTCTTAAAGTCATATAGGCTCTTTTCTTTTTTATTGCAAGAAGAAAATATTAAGACCAGGGCAAAAATTATAGGTATAAATTTTTTCACACTATCACCTCTTTACTAAATTATAGCAAAAAAATAAAAAGTCGCCAGGACTTTTTAAATCTCATCTTATATTAGTCTTCACATATTTTTATTAGTCTTCACATATTATTTTCGCAGCTTACAATGTTTTTTCCGCATTACATAATAGTTCTAAAAATTATTCCAAAAATTAAAATTATTAAAAAGATCAAAGTAAATTTGTAGTTCACGATTTTCTCTCCAAACTTATTTTAAAATTTCCTTTAACTCATTGATTAGAGTTAGGTTTGTCACATCGTAAAGAAGTGGGCTAACTGTTGCATAATCTTGTCCCAGATAATAGATGTCTGAGTCCTTGCCGTTGTTCTCCTTGGGGAAGCCCTTTAGCTTCATGTTGTAGCCTTGGCCGTCTTCAGATATGTCGTAGATGGACATGACATCGGCGCCAACCTTGCAGACTTCTATTCCCTTTAAGTTTTCGTAGTCAAGGTAGGGCACATTTATATTTAGGACCTGAAGCTTTTTAAAGTCCTCAAGTTTATTAAAGACATCCATGGCAACTTTTGCTGCTGAGTTAAACTTGGAGTGACCCTTCACCCATTGAGCTGACACTGCAATTGCTGGTATGTTAAATAAATTTGCTTCAATGGCAGCTGAAACTGTGCCTGAGTAGAGAACATTTGTGGCAGTGTTGTAGCCAGAGTTTATTCCAGAGAAGCAGTAATCGAATTTTTCGTCAAGTAAATGCACAGCTGCTCTTACGCAGTCAGCTGGCGTCCCATAGACGCATAGGCTTCTTACGCCTTCAAGACCTTCAAGCTTGGCGTCTTGGACTATTAGGGGGCTCTTAAAAGTTATGGCATGAGACTTGCCAGAGTTTTCTACATTTGGCGCCGCAATTGTAACTTTGTGGCCTTCTTTTATCAGTGCCTTTGCAAGGACTTCTATGCCTTCGGCGTTAATTCCGTCGTCATTAGTAACTAATATGTTCAAATTTTTCCTCCCTTTAAAAAAATTTTTAAAGCTCAAAGACTTCCGATGGCGAAAATCTTGGTGCAACATTTATGGTGTAGTCCACGCTTTCTTCCTTGTGGTCTTGCAAGAGCAGGTCGTTTATGGTCTTTAGGGCAAGGTCTGGCAAATTGTTGTCAGCTGAAAGGTGGCCCAAGAGAATTTTTTCTTTTTTCTTTTTTAAGATCATTGATAGGACTTCTCCTGCGTTTTCGTTGGAAAGGTGGCCCTTAGTGGACAAGATCCTTTGCTTTGTTTGGTAGGGGTAGGTCCCCTGCATTAGCATGTCCACATCGTGGTTGGATTCAAGATAAAAAAGTTCTGACCCATCCATTTTTTCCATGGCATCGGCGTTGACCCAGCCTGTGTCTGTCAAGAGAGAAATCTTTTTGTCGCCACTTATGACAAAGCCACAGCCACTTGCACAGTCGTGGAAGGTGGATATTGGCATGATCTCTAAGTCCTTAAAGGTAAAGCTCTTGCCATTTTCAAAGATAAAGGTCTTCTTTGGGTCAAGCTTTTTCACTGTTGGCAACATGGCATCTAGGGTCATCATGTTGGAGAAAACTTTTAGCTTGTGTCTTCTTGACAAGACGCCCACAGATTTTATGTGGTCAATGTGCTCGTGAGTGACAAAGATTGCGTCAAGTTCACTTGCCTTTACCCCAATTTCTTCCAAGTTTTCTTCGATTTTTTTGCCAGAAAGTCCAGCATCTATTATTATTTTTGTATTTTTATATTCAATATATTGGCAGTTGCCTGATGAGCCACTTGCCAAAGAGCAAAATTTCATAAAAACCTCCAAAGCTTATTTTATCACAGGCTCTATGATTTGTTAAGCTTAGTAATTGGAGAGGACAGTGTATTCTCCGTCTGTAAATTTCACCTTCCAGGCAGGTATGGCACGACCATTTACTGCCCGTGTTATGTCTTCTATATAGCCCTGGTCTTCGGGGTTAAAGTAAAAGCAAGGGGAAATTTTTTCTATGGTCTTGTTGTAGTATTCTGTCTTATTTAAAAGAGATAGTAGGGCGCGACCTGCTGGCGCCAGATGTATTTTTTGTTCAGACTTATTTAAGACATCAAGCCAAAGTCTATCCATGGACATGACACCTCTAGCGTCAATGACAAAATTTGTGTAGGAAGACTCAACTGGCAGGGAGTCGAAAATTTTTGTGTAATTTAAAATATATTTGTCGCCATCTATTTGGTAGTAGGAGAGATAAATGTCTCTGGTGTCATATTTTTTGTCCAATAAAAATTTTTGGGCAATATTTTGCGCCTCTTCAAGGCTATCTAGCTTATATTTATTTTCCTTGTTCCTATTTTCATAGAAAACCCTCCTGCCATTTAAGAGGTTTACATATTCGTCGCCAAGAGAAATCTCTGCAAGGTCTGTACTTGGTCTTGCCACCTTGCCTTTGCCCCTAAAGTATCTGTCATTGATGTCTTCTTCTGATGATGTTTCAAAGGAAACTAAGACTGATGGGAGTTTTTTACTTCGCCTTGGAATGTTTGTGTCAAGGCTTATATTTTTTTCTGCCAAGAGGTCACTAACTTCCCTTACAAAATCTATTCTAGTGGATTCATTTCTCAGCCTAAAATTATTGTAATTTGAGTAGCAAAATAAAATTGCATTGGCAACTAAGAGGGCTATTATTAAAATTTTTTTAATTTTTTTCCAATCCATAATACTACCTTACCATCATTAGCTTTCCACTTTCAGTGTTAAAATAATAAATATTTCCCATATAAGTCATCTCGTAGACAAGCATGGGTGCCTCTGCCTCCTTGCTACTAAAGCTTAGGTAGACAAGGTTTAAATTATCCACAGAAGCTAGGACATCCATGGCCTTCTTGTCCTCAAAGAGGTCACTATTTTTATTTATGATCCTGTGAATGGCTTCCAGATAAATTTTTTCTCTCTTGTAAATTGGGTTGTCGTCCTTTCTGATGTAATACTCACGATAATTTTTTACAAATTCAGAGTAGACATCAATTTCTATAAAGCTGTGGTCCTTTGAAGGGAGAACTAGAGGTATTTGTCCGTCCTTTAGGTTAAAGAAAAATCTGTAGCCAAGGTTTTCGTTGTAGTCGCAGGGCTCAATCTTCTCAAGATAAATGCCAGAGCTTATGCCAGTTTTTTGGGCAATAAATTCCACAGCCCTGTCTAGGCACTTGTTGAGGTCTCTTGACTTCACATCAAAAAGTGATTCAAGAGAATATTCTATTATGCCCTCAGAGGAAAGGGAGAGGTACTCATTTTCATAGATGTAGGTGTTCTTGCCGTCTACAGTTATTTCTCTGATGTAGTCAATGGGCACATCTAAAAATCTTTCGGCAAGAGTTGACTTCTTGCCCTCTTCCAAATTATAGAGACCAGACACATAGGAAACCTCTTGGAGAGAGAGGTAGTCCTCGTCGGGAATGTAGATGTCCTTTTTAATTCCATAGGCTTCATAAAAGTTTATGGCACGAAGACCCTTGGCCTTTACTTCAGTTAAGATGTCCTCAATGGGAAAGTCCACCTTGATGTCCATAAGCTTGTAAAAACTTTTGCTGCCAGAGATGTAAATTTCTCCAGTGTCAGATATATAAATGGAGTCCACACTTAGGTTTATGTCGTTGGAATTTCTGTCATCACCAATTAAATTTACAAAAACTGAGCCAGATAGAGGCGAATTAAATTTAAAGACCAGAGATTTTTCCTTTTGAAGGTTTAAATACTCTTCAGTGTCAATTAATTTTAAATTTTCAGAAGTTGCCCTTTGGAGTTTTTCTGAAATGTCTTCGGCAGTTTCCTTCCAATATTCTCCCAGGTCAGTTGTCATGTAGTGGTCCCTCTCGCCAAAGTTTGCAATAACCCTTTGGGGAGTTAAAATTTCCTTTAAAAATTCATTTACATCGCCAATGGTTTTTTCGCTTTCGTCCCTTGTGTCAAAGGAGAGCCAAAGATTTTTCGATTGAAAAACTAAGAGGAGGATCAAAAAAATTATGGCAAGGGTGGATAAAGATTTATGAAATTTCTTCATCTTCATCACCTGCTTTAAATAGGAGCCTAATGCTTGTGCCCTGACCAAAGACTGATTCAACCTTTAGACTTCCACCAAGGGATTTTATCATTTCATTGGCAATAGATAGGCCTAGACCAGTGCCGCCCATTTCCCTACTTCTTCCTTTTTCAACGCGGTAAAACCTCTCTGTAATTCGCGGCAAGTCTTCCTTAGGTATGCCTATGCCGTTGTCAGTTACCCTTATCTCAACAAAGTCATCAAGATTTTTGGCAGTGATGGAAATTTTTCCATTTTCTGGCGTGTACTTGCAGGCGTTGGAGATAATATTTGTAAGAATTTGGTCTGCCCCATTTCTGTCGGTATAAATGTCTTTTACATCCATGTCTATGTCTAGTTCTATTTTGTGATTTTTTTGCGTAATGAGTAGAGATTGTGACTCAATTGCCTCGTCAATAAATTCGTAGGTGTCAAACTTAACAAGATGCAAGTTGTCCTTGTTGTAGTCAATGTTTGATAGAGATAATAGGTCTGTTACAATCCTAGACATTCTTGAATTTTCTCTGTCAATAACCTTTAAGAATTTCTTTTCCGATTCCCTGTCTAGGTCGCTGTCTAAAAGGGTTTCTGTGTAGGATTTTATAGTTGTAATAGGAGTCTTTAACTCGTGACTTACATTTGCCACAAATTCTTTACGCATAATGTCAAGCATGTGGTCTTTGTTGACATCTTGTAAGACTATTATAAGCCCAGAATTTATAAGAGCATCGGACTTGTAGGGTGCGTACTTGATTTTATAAAAGGTGTCAGAAATTTTTGTCAGCTCTTCACCCTTTAGGCTCTCCTCATTTTTGTAGTCAATGTTGTAGAGGTTAATACTCTTTAAATTTATTTCACGGTTAAAGTCCTTTTCAGAAATATTTAAAATTTTCTTGGCAATGGAGTTGGCGTGAATGAGCTTGTTGTTTCTGTCAATGGCAATTACGCCTTCAGCCATGTAATTAAAAATTGTGTCAAGCTTTGACCTTTCAAGGTCCATCTTTTCTATAGTCTCGCGAAGTTCCTTTGTAAGGAAGTTAAACATGAGACCAAGTTCACCAATTTCGTCGTCACTTTTTACTTCAACGCTTTGGTTAAAGTTACCCTTTGCCATGGCCTTTGCCTTTTTTGTGAGAGTACGAATGGGACCTGTAATGGAGTTGGCAATAAAATATCCCAAAATTGAAGTTGTGATAAGAGAAATTATTGTTGCGTAAGTAATTATTACCTTGGAGTCTTCGATTACAGAGTAAATAGAATTTAGGTTTCTCGTCATATAAATAATGGCGAGAATTTTTCCGTCGCCAGATAAAATTGGTCTAGCAATATGTTTTTCTACATTGCCTTCGTTTTTGTATTCCACAATTTTTTCGCGAGTCTTGCCCTTTAGTGCGTCCATGACAAGTTTTGGCTCTATGGACTTAAAGGAATAGGCATCCATGGAGTCCTTTTGTGAAATATTTTTTGTGGAGGCAAGAATTTTTGGTGCCTCATCAGAGGAGATAATGTAGGCAGATTCTTCACCGGAAATACCCCAGTCTTTTAGGGTTTGGTCAAGCTGGGGTAGTGTTTTATAATTATTATCTTTAAAAAAAGCTGATGTTGTAGTTGCAAGGGTGTCCATGGTTTTTACCATGGCAGTAGTTGCAGTTTCGATTTGCACATTTTCAAGCCTATCGATTATAAAGGTAGATGCAATAAACATGGAAATCAAAACAAGTACAACATAAATTAAAATAAATCTCGATTTAATAGAGTGGTTCATTAGCCTTCACCATTATCTGATGCGAATAAGTATCCAACTCCTCTTTTAGTCTTGATGTATTTAAAGTCTTTGTTTTCATCTTCGATTTTTTCGCGGAGTCTTCTCACAGTAACATCCACTGTTCTTATATCGCCATAGTATTCATATTCCCAAACTTCTTCAAGGAGTTCTTCTCTTGAAAAGACTACGCCTGGGTGTGAAGCTAAATATTTTAAAAGTTCAAACTCGCGAAGAGTCAACTCAATATTTTCGCCCTTTCTTCTAACTTGGTATTTATTTAAGTCAATTTCAAGGTCCATTACCTTTAAAACTCTTGTGTCCTCTTCCTTTTTTTCTTGGGCATCAAAGCGCCTTAGTACTGCCTTGACTCTGGCAAGGAGTTCTCTCATAGAGAAGGGCTTTACCACATAGTCGTCTGCCCCAAGTTCAAGGCCGAGGACCTTATCCACTTCATCTTCTCTTGCCGTCAACATAATGACAGGCACATCAGAGGACTTTCTAATTTCTCTTAGGGCTTCAAAGCCGTTTAATTTTGGCATCATAATGTCAAGTAGAATTAAATCGTAATTATTTTCACCTGCAAGTTCAATGGCACTTTTGCCGTTGTCGGCAGTGTCAATGATGTATCCTTCCTTTTCAAAATTAAATTTTATAATATCAGATATTGCAGATTCATCGTCTACTACGAGTATTTTCTCTTCCATAAAACCATCCTTTATTCTTTATCAATTTTTGTAAAAATTTCGTCGTTTCCCTTTTCTGAGTACAAAATCAATAGAGTTTTCGTGTCAAGTATTCCATCTATCTTTAAAATCATATCATAAAACCTAGTGAGGTCGGAAGTGTTTACAGTTTTTATGCGAAGCATAATGCAGTGCTCTCCTGTAACCCTATAACATTCAAAAATTTTAAATTTTTCATCTTTTATTTCCATGATTTTGGATATGAGTCCCTTGAAGTCATTTGTATTGACCTTGGCAAGGACATAAGTGTCTACATTGTAGCCGATTTTTTGCCAATCAACTAGGACCTTGTAGCCCTTAATAAAACCAGCGTCTTCCATCTTATATATTCTTCTATGGATGGCAGGCCTTGTAAGATTTAATTTTTTCGAAATATCTTCGTGGCTCATCCTTCCGTTTTTTCTCAAGAGTTCCAAAATTTCGATATCAATTTCATCTAAATTTTCATTTTTTCTCATAAAAGTTCTCCCCGTTACGAATTGTATAATTTTTTTTATTTACCTTACTTTATTTTAACATAAATTAAAAAAAATGAAATAAAATTAAACTTTATATATAAAAAGAAAAATTGCCAGGAAAAAATTTAAAAAGGCGATACTTCTTTATAGAGATGAGAAAATAGTATATAATAACTTGCAGGAGGCTCCTATGGAAAATTTTTCAGCTCTGACTTTTAGAAAAATGACTTTAGAGGATGTTTTTACTTTTAGAAATTGGGGAAGACATGACTCAATTTTATTTTTAGAATATAATTTTCTTGAAGAGAGAGAAAAAGATATTGAGGACTGGTACAGGTGGAAGACCAACAAGGCCTTCTCAGAATACTATGTAGTTCTCCTTGAAGAAAAAATTATTGGCTACCTGTCTTTAAAAAACATCAGCAAATTTATAAAAAGAGGAGTGCTGGGAGTAGTTCTTGATCCCTCTTATATAAATAGGGGCATTGGCAAAAAAATTCTTAAGATCTTTTTAGATGACCTAAAAAAGAGAGGCTTTAGAAAGATAGCTTTATTTGCCGCAACTTATAATGAGAGAGCCATAAAAGTTTATGAGAGCCTGGGCTTTAAGGAGAAAAATAAATTTCTCATGCGCTTTACTAATGGCAATTACGACGAAAATAATCCCGACTTTAAAGAGCACAGGGAGTCTTTTAAAATTATTTTTAACAGAACTTATAACTATGCCATAAAAATGGAATTAGACCTGGAAAGAGATTGGTGAGATATGTTTTTACTAGAAAAAAATAAATACGACCTAGGAGAAACTTCCCTAGAAAATATTTTTATAAATGATTTTATGCCTGGCGCCAATGGCGAATTTGTAAAAGTTTATATTTTAGGCTACAAATTTGCCAGAGAAAATAGAGAAGACATCACTAACGAAAAGCTCGCCGATTACCTTGGCATACTGGAGTCTGATGTCAATAGGGCTTGGCAGTATTGGCAAAAGATGGGCATAGTTGAGCTTGAAGGGGACAAGGTAAAGTTTATAAACTTAAAGGAACTTTACATCAACAATGTCTACAACTTAAAGGAAGAGAAAAAGGAAGAAAAGGGCTATTCAGAAATTGTAGAAAATCCAACCTATGCAAATTTACTTACAAGGGCTGAGTTTTTAATGAGAGAGCCCATTGCTCCAATGAAAAAAATTGACATAATAAATTGGATTACTTCTTACAATATGCCAGCAGATTTAATTGAAGAGGCATTTTTTTACACAACAGAGATCAAGGGCATCTACAACATTTCCTATGTTGAACAAGTGGTGAGAAATTGGTCCAAGGACAACATTAGGACCATGGAAGATGTGGAGAAGTCCTACATTGAGCACGACCTAAAATATTACAGGTATAAAAAGGTCATGCGCTATATTGGTGTGGACAAAAAATTCTCTCAAGCTGATTTTAATATTATTAATTCTTGGTTTGACGAATTTAATTTTTCAAAGGACCTGATCCTTGCCGCCTGCAACAAAACTTCAAAGATTTCCAAGCCCAATGTCGCCTATGTTGACGCCATACTTAGGAAGTGGAAGGAGCTTGGCATAAATTCTGTAGAAGAAATCGAAGAGAAGGATCAAAAGAAAAAGAAGAGAAAGCCAACTGCTTTTCACAATTTTAAGCAGATTACTGACAAGTATTCTGAAGAAGAACTTTTTGATGTGGCAATGAGAAAGCAGCGTGAAGGCTTTAAAAAATTAGGTGTTGATTATGGAACTGACGGCAAAGATAAGTAGTTATTACGAAAACCTGAGAAGGGAAAATGCAGAAATTCAGGAAAAGAGATTGGAAGAAATTTACAAAAAAATTCCTGAAATAAGAGAAATTGATGGACTAATAAGAGATATTGCCCTTCGCGCATCAATTGAGCAGATTAAAAATCCAAACCAGGACAAGTCCCTTGAGGAATCGGAAAAAATTTACAATTTAAAGCTCAAAAAGATGGACTTTTTAGAAAAAATGGGCTATCCTAGAGACTATCTAAGTGAGATATACACTTGCAAGGATTGTCACGACACAGGAATAAATGAAGACAATGAGAAATGTCACTGCTTAAAGAAATTAATTGTCTCAGAGCTATATGACATGTCCTCTATTTCTTACATGCTGGAAAAGGAAAATTTTGACAAGTTTGACTTAAATATTTTTTCTGAAAAAGTTTATGAAAAATATAATATGTCTCCAATAGAAAACATGAGAAATATTCTGGCTCTTTCAAAGAATTTTATCAAGACCTTTGATGAGAAGAATGACTTGAACTTGCTCCTTTGGGGACCAACTGGTCAGGGCAAGACCTTTTTACTTAACTGTATAGCAGCTGAACTGATAAATAAGGATGTCATAGTTATTTATCAAACTGCCTATGAAGTTTTAAAGACAATTGAAGATAGAAAATTTAAGAACATAGATGATGATAGGTATGATTTGTACTTTGAGTCCGATCTTTTAATCGTAGATGATCTTGGCATTGAGTTTGTAAATTCTTTTACAACTTCAGAAATTTTTAACATTATAAACACAAGACTTTTGCGAGGCAAGAAAACATTAATTTCCACAAATTTATCGCCAAAGGAACTTTCAGAAACTTACACAGACAGAGTTTTCTCCAGAGTTTTTCAAAAATTTGTGCCAATTAGTTTTTTTGGACCGGACCTTAGGTGGCAAGGAAGGGAGAAAAGATGAAACTATCAGAAAGAATTGAAAAAATAGAATATTCAGCAATAAGAAAGCTTATGCCTTATGCTGACAAGGCAAAAAAAGAAGGGAAAAAGATTTATGAACTAAATATTGGGGCACCAGATATTGATGTGCCAGATATTTATTATGAAACTTTTCAAAATTTTAGGAGGGGACCTCTTCCTTACGCTTACGCACAAGGACTTCTTGAGCTGAGAGAAGCCACTGCAAATTATTATAAAAAGAGAAATATAAAATTTGATGCCGATGATATTTACATCACTAACGGTGCAAGTGAAGCAATTTTATTTACCTTCCAAGTAATTGCCAATGAAGGCGATGTTATTCTTACAACAGACCCCTTCTACACAAATTACATGACAGTTTTTGAACAACTGGGCATTGAGCTTGAAGCTTTTAAAACTGATCCAGACAAGGGATTTGCTCTCCCAGATGAAGAAGAAATTGAAAAGCACATTACAGATAAGACAGTTGCAATTTTGCTTTCCAACCCAACTAATCCAACGGGAGCTCTTTATTCTGAAGAGGAAATTTTGAGAATTGTAAATCTTGCAAAGAAGCACGACTTATACATTATTGCAGACGAAGTCTATAGAGAATTTGTCTACGATGGCAACACTTATAAGTCCTTTGGAGAAGTGGAAGGACTAGAAGAAAATTTAATTTTAATTGACTCCATTTCCAAGAGATTTGGTGCTTGTGGTGCAAGAATTGGCTCAGTTGCATCAAAGAACAAGAGATTTAACGACGGAATAAATAAGCTTTGCAACTGCAGGCTTGCTTCATCAACAATTGAACAAGTGGCTGCAGCAAAATTATATGAAATTGACAAAAGCTATTTTGAAGCTGTAAATAAGGAATATCAAAAGAGAAGAGATGTAATCTACGAAGAACTAATTAACATTCCTGGTGTAACTGTAAAAAAACCAAAGGGAGCCTTTTATGTAATGCCAAAACTTCCTGTAGATGACACAGAAAAATTTGCTGTTTGGATGATTGAAAACTTCGATATAGACGGTGAAACTCTTATGTTTGCACCAGCTAAGGGATTTTTCAAAGACAAAGAAGAAGGAAAGCAAATGATAAGACTTGCCTTTGTACTTAAGGCTGATTCCTTGAGAAAGGCAATGAGAATTTTAAGAGAAGGCATTAAGGCCTATAATAGTGAAAATGAAAAGAGATAAGATTATAAAAATACTAGAAAAAATAATAATTTTTTTAGTAACTCTTGTAATGATTTCAGTTCTTGCCAACCAATATATAAAGACAAGTGCAGGAGCAATAAATGAGAGCCTAAGGATGATTCAAATTGTCCTTGCTCTTGTAATAGTTGTGCTAACACTTATAATGGCAGCTATAAGCAAAAACAAGGGATTATTTTTTACTTTACTTGGTTTTTATGCCTTAACAGGTATTCTATTTTATATTTTTAAAACAGCAAATAGAATTTAAAATTTGATTATTCTCAACTTTTAATTTTAAATGTAATATAATCAGGATGGATGGGGACTGTCTTAGACAGTTCCTTTTTTAAAAGAAAGAAGGGAAATAATGAATCTGTTACTTATAACGGTGGTACTCTTACTAGCAATTATAGCCACAAAAATTTCAAATAGATCAGGTCTTCCTGCCCTGCTTTTGTTCTTGGCAATGGGAGTTATCTTTTCTGCCCTGGGCTATGATTTTAACAATTTTAAAGTTGCAGAAAACATAGCAACTCTTTCCCTTATGATAATAATTTTTTATGGTGGTTTTGGTACTAACTGGACTATGGGTCGATCAACTGCAAGAGAATCCATAAGCCTTGCAACTTTGGGCGTCTTTGTCACAGCTATACTTACGGGACTTTTCTGCCACTACATTTTAAAAATTGATTTTTTAGAATCAATGTTACTTGGTTCAGTAGTTGCTTCTACTGACTATGCAGCCGTATCAAATATTTTAGTTTCAAAAAACCTAAACCTAAAATATTCCACTGCGCCACTTCTTGAAATCGAAAGTGGGTCCAACGACCCTACAGCCTATACCATGACTATGGTCTTCTTGTCACTCCTATCAGGCTATAGCGTCTCCGTTTCATTAATAATTTTGCAACAAGTTGCTTTTGGAGTAATTGGAGGATTTTTACTGGGCTTTATTTTTATAAAACTTATAGAAATTTTATCTCTTGACGAAGACGGACTCTTTTCAGTTTTTATAGCCACAATGATGATAGGAACCTATGCCCTTACATCACTAGCTGGCGGCAATGGATTCTTGGCACTATACATCCTTGGCATTTACATTGGCAACCACGAGTTTAGAAGGAAGAGAGATGTAGTATTTTTCTACGACGGACTTTCAACAATTTTCCAAATAGCAATGTTCTTCCTCTTGGGACTTTTATCAGACATAAATTTAATAATAAAGGCTTTACCAATAGGCTTTGTCATTGCAATCTTCATGCTCTTAGTGGCAAGGCCACTTACAGTCTTTGGACTTATGGCGCCCTTTAAGATGAAAAAAAATCAGCTAACCCTAATTTCTTTGGCAGGACTTAGGGGAGCAGCAGCCATTGCCTTTGCCATAATGGTTGTAAATAGGAATATAAACTTATCTATTGACATCTTCCACATAGTTTTTGTAATTTGTATATTTTCACTTTTAATCCAGGGAACAGCACTGCCCTTTGCCACGAAAAAGCTTGACATGTATGATCCAGACGACACAGTTCTTAGGACCTTTAACTATTATTCAGACAAGACAGATCTTGAATTTATAAAAACTCATGTATCAAAAACTTCTCCTTGGGTGAATAAAAAAATATCAGACATAGAAATTGCCTTTAACATAATAATTGCAAAAATAGAAAGAGAGGGCAAGAGCATTGTCCCAAGGGGCGACACTTATCTTAGAGATGGCGATGTAATTGTTCTTGGCGGCGAAGGATATTTTGATGCAACTGGAGAGGACCTATTGGAAATAAAAATTTCTGAGACACATAAGTGGGCAAACAAGAGAGTAAGAGACATTCACATTGGAAAAGATGAGCTCATAATTATGGTACAGACTCCAAGTGGAGAAATAATTGTGCCAAGGGGCAATACTATTTTAAAGCCAGGAGACAGGGCAGTTATATCTAAGGAATCCAATGAGATAGAAGATCCAGAATAGGAGGAAAGATGACAGACTTAAAGGAAATAAAGGAAGCCCGAGAGGCACTTTTAGATCTAAGAGAAGAAATTGACACAGTAATAAAAGAGACAGAAAGTGCAAGTAGGTGGGGCATCTTTGACATTTTTGCAGACTCAAGTTTAGTTGGCTTTGTAAAAAGAGGAAAGATAAAGGACATCAACTCAGGCCTCGAAATTATTCGCGAAAAATTAGAAATTGCAAAAAAAGAACTTGGCGATGTGAGAATAAATTTAGATGAAGAAATTAGCGACACGACTTATGATTTTTTTGTAGATATAATTTTTGACAACATCTTTACAGACCTTCGCGTAAATCGAGAAATAAAGGAAATAAGGGAAAACTTATTTGACTTAAAAGAGAGAGTTGAAGAAATTTTAAGAAAATTAAATTAGATTTTAAAATTAATAGTGAAATTTAGAATAAAATCCTCGAATGGTCGGGGA
>NZ_HE978568.1:0-52749 GCF_000311825.1 Peptoniphilus grossensis ph5
TTGCTACTTTTTGAAGTAGCTTATTTATTGTACTCTTGTAAATTCTTTTTGTCAAGCTTTTTTTACAATTTTTTAAATTGTTTTTTACTCGACCTTTACAAAAGCCAAGCTGTCTAAATCGACAACTTCTATATGTTATCATTATGAAGTTGTTTTGTCAACTGTTTTTTTAATTTTTTGTTTTTTTAAAATAACAGCTGTCTTTTTCGACAACTGTTATAGTTTACTATTTTCATTTTTATATGTCAATGATTTTTTTGTAATTTTTTTATTTTTTATTCATAAAATATTAGCTAATAGATTAGTCCTTAGTCTTGACCGTATTGGTCCTTTATTCTTTCTTTTAATTCTTCAAAGTCTTTTTGAGTTTCTTCTAGCCTATTGGTCAAATTAGGAAAGGCCATTAATAGTCTCTTTTCGCCCAATATATCTTTTTTCTCTTTCAGTTCTCTTATTCTCTCTTCGATTTCTATTATTTCGGACTTCTTCTTTAGTTCTTGTTGTTTGTTTTCTATTTCTATTGTCTTGTCGTAAACTTTTATTCCTATTCTGTCTGAAACCTTCCTTATGTCTGCGCTAATTTTGTCTAGTGCCTTCATCTTCTTGTTTATGCCTATAATTGTATTAATTGTTGCAAGTAGGTCAATGGTCATAATTATTACAAGTCCAATATCCAAATACTTTAAGGCCCTTAGTGGTATTAGGTCCACTAGACTTTTTGTTACAGGGTGAACTGCTTCGTATAATAAAAAGCAAAACAAGCCCCATATTACTGAAAATTCCATACATATGTAGCCGCCAATATTTAGTTTTTTGTCAGTGTAATCCCACCATCTTTCGTGGAATATCTTCTCCAAAAGAAAGCCTGCCACAAATTCTATTGCCGTTGCAATGACAATTGAGCCTAAAAATAAGACAAATTTGTTTTTTCCTGCTATGTCTGTGAGAAAATATATTACTGATATGGCGCCAAAGCCATAAATGGGACAGTAGGGTCCTGATAAAAATCCTCTATTTATAAACTTTCCAACTGTTACTGCGTGAAAGCTCACTTCTACAACCCAGCCTATAAAGGCATAGATAAAAAAGTACATTAAGTACAAGAAAAAATATCTTTCCATTTAATCCTCTATTCTTAATTTAAAAATATGTTAGGATTACTAACATATTTGATAAAATTATTAAATTTCACTGTAGTTTTTTATGACTTCTCTTCTTCCACTTACTTCTAATTTTTTGTAAAGCACTGTTAGATTATTTTTTATTGTCTTCTCACTGATGTAAATTTCCTTTGAGATGTCCTTATTGGTTTTGCCTGCTATTATTTCCTCTAATAAGTACTTTTCTCTCCTTGTAAGTGTCTTTATCTTGTCGAACTTTTTGTTCCTATTTCTCTTAGCTTCCTTTAAGCTTTCTTCTATATATACATGCCCTCTTAAGGTCTTATCCACTGCTTCAAGTATTTCTTCTTCTGATGACTTAAGGCTTAAAAGGGAGTAATCGATGTTAAGTGGAAGATCCCTATCTTCAACTATCCTTATTTTTTCTTCTCTTCTATTTTCTAAGTTTTTGTCTTCAAAGATCAAGAGATCAAAGTCTTCCCTTGTCAATTCATAAAAATCAAGGACTTCATAATCCTTTAATATATTCTGAAGTCCTCTCTTTATAATTTCACAATTAGTTTCAATGGCAATTCTAGTCATTTAAACTTTTTACACTTTCTCTTTCAAGTATTTCTGATGGAAGCACTACGTTTTCTGAAAAGTCGCTATCTTCCTTGGCAATTTTCTTTAAAATCTTTCTAATGGAAACTGCTCCAATGTCATAATAAGGAATCTTGACAGTAGTAAGTTTTGGTCTATAAATATCTGAAATGTAAGAGCCACCAAAGCCTGTTACAGAAATATCTTGAGGTGTCTTGTAGTTGTTGTCTAAAAGCAAGTTCATTAGGTGAATTGCAATTGTGTCGTAGGATGTGAAGAAGGCTGTAATTTTTTCTTTTTTAAGTGTCTTTATTATTTCTTCTCCTTCATTTTCTACATCCCCTGCATTAAGACCTTCAACAAATAAGTTTATCTTCTTTAGACCATGTTCTTCCATGGCTCTGTTGTAGCCTTCGATTTTTTTCTTTTCAAAGGTTCTGTCATAGTCCTTTCTAATTCCTAGAGAGGCAATATTTTTGTGTCCCTTAGCAATTAAAAGATTTACCATGTCATAGGATGCCTTTTCATAATCAATTGTGGCAGAGAATTTTTCTATGTCGTAGAAATTGCTTATGATGACGTAAGGAATTTTGCTTTCTTCCAACTTGTATTCAAGTTTAGGATTGTGCAAGTTTGAAATTACAATTATTCCTTCCACTTGTTTTTGTGCCAACAAGTTTGCAAACTTCATTTCAGATTCTTGGTCGCCATAGGAGCTTGACAAAAGTATGTCGTATTTATACATTCTTCCAACTTCTTCCACTCCTCTTAGGATTTGTGAAATAAAGTTAGACCCAATGTCTTCTACAATTACACCTATTAAATTAGATTTTTTTGTAACTAAACTTCTAGCCACTTCATTTGGCTTGTAGTCCAAAACATCTATGGCGTGCAATACTCTTCTTCGTGCCTCTGGGCTAACGGGCTTTGAGTCATTTATTACCCTTGATACTGTAGAAATGGACACATCTGCCATTTTTGCTACATCTTTAATTGTAGATGCCATACTTTCCTCCTTATGGTACTATTATTTTCAACCTATTTTCCAACACTTTAAAATTCATAGGAAGTGTAGAAGTCTTTTCTCCGTCAACATCTATTGTCACTTCTTCATCAGATTCTATACTTATGTTTTTTGTCTTTAGGTAAATTACCTTGTTGTGATCTATGTGCTTGCCTCCCATTAGTGAAGCAAAAAGTTCAGGCGCATCAGATATTTTTATTCTCTTAAAAATCAAAACATCTAAATATCCATCAGATACATCGGCAAAGGGCGACATCCTTTTAAAACCACCCACTGAAGTTGAGTTGGTTATTAAAAATAAAAGTGAGTCTACACTTTCGTCGATCTCGTCGCTTTTTACCTTTAAATTAATTGACTTTTGATATTTAAAAATTCTCTTTTCCAAAAGTTCCCTGGCGCCTTCAAGATAGTATGCCATATTGCCAAGACTTGCCTTTTTCTCAGCAGAGACAGTGTAGGCAATTTCAGTTAGCATTCCGCCTGCAGCTACATTTATAAAGGCCCTATCACCAGCAAGGCCAAGGTCAATGGTCTTTATATGGTAATTTTTTATCATTTGATAAAACTTAAAGGGTGAAGTTGGCAGTCCCTGAGCATTGGCAAAGTCGTTTACAGTTCCACTTTGAAGAATTGCAAGGGGAGTATCTCTCTTTGAAAGATATATTCCATTTACAACTTCATTTACTGTGCCATCGCCACCAGAACATATTATAAAATCTTCTCCCGTGTAATTTGCAGCGAAATTTTTGCCGTCGCCTTCCTCATGGGTAAATAATAATTCAATTTCATATTTATCATGGCTCATTAGCTCAATTAATTCTAAAATTTTGCCAAGAGCTGCACCTCTGCCCGAATTTGGGTTTGCAATTATCTTAACTCTCTTCATTCTACTCCTCGTACTATGTAAATTAAATCTCAATCCTTCCTCTTGGTCAAGACTTAATTTTGAAAATAAAAGAAGACGAAGCAATAACTCCGTCCCCTAGATCATTTTAAAAAGACTTCTTTAACTGTCTTTGCAACTTCTCTTAAAATATAAAAATAGTCGATGGCGTTATTTGAACTAAGCGAAATAGTTTTAGCAGTATCAGAAATAACATCTGAAACATTCATAACTGTGTTTGATACCCTTAAAGAAGTATCATCGACCTTTCTTGTAATTCCATTAACAGTGTCTGAAACTGAACCAACTGTGGCAACAACTTTTTCAATTTCTGGTTTTACATCATTGACTAGCTTTGTCGCATCAGTTGAAATTGAATTTACATTTGTAGAAATGTCCTTTGCATTGTCCATTATTGAAGGAACAGTCTTTATAGTGTGATCAATATCACCTTGGTTTCTTTCAATAATTTCATTGACATTTTTCAAGATTTTCATAACATTTAGCAGCGCTAAAAATAGTGCAACTAGTGCAGCTATGCCAGCTACATACAATAAGAAACTTAGTAGGCCACCAATTGTAAATGCTTGATCTAACATTTTATGCCCCCTATCTTATTTTCTAGCTTCTTTTTCTGCCTTTTCTTTTGTTTCTTCAAGAGTTTCCTTTACATTTTCAGAAGATTTTTTTGCTTCTCTCTTGATGTCTTCTGCGCCTTCTTTTAAGTCGCCCTTAACTTCTTCTGCTGTATCTTTAACTTCTTCACTTGTGTTTCTTACATCTTTTTTGATATCTTCAGCTCCAGCCTTGACAACTTCGCCAATTGCTTTAGCCTTTGCCTTAGCTACTTCCACATCTTCGTCAAATTCATATTTTTTAATAGCAGCCTTGTCTCTCAAGTCGCTATAAGTTTTCTTAGCTTGTTCGCCAGCTTGGTATGCCTTAAATTGAATAGTATCTTTAGCATCATTAGCTGCGTTTAGTGCTTGATTAGCAGCTTCCTTTGACTTGTTTGCAATGTCTTCACGAGTTTTTTTGCCTTCTTGTGGTGCAAATAAAATTCCACCAAGAGCTCCAAGTGCAATACCTGTAGAAATCTTAGAAATTTCTTTAAGTCTTCTTCTTCTAGCTGCTTCGTTACGTTTTTCTTCTAAATAATCAAATAGTCCCATAATAACTCTCCTTTTTCTTTGAAAATATCTCTTCCGATTCCTTAATTTATTACCCTATTTATATAAAAATAATCAATTAATTAAAGTCTAATAATAGTAAAAACCGCAATGCCGTTTCCTAATTAATTCACCCCGCCCATTTTCATGGTGGGTTAAAAACTTGATAGCGTCTTCTGACTTCCGCTCAAAGGCGGCTTGTCATATCTCACTCATACACAGTTTCCCGTGTTCTATTTGTCGGTTGAATTAAAAAGGATTCTTTCGAACATCGCAGAATTTACCTAATTAAATTATAACTCAATGAAATCACTTTTTCAATAAAGCGAAGGAAAAAAATGAAAATCTTCAGGAAGATTTGCAAGAATTTCTATTTCCTCATCCTTCCTTGGAAGCTTTAATTTTATGGAATAAGAGTGGAGGGCTTGCCTACTTATTAAATCAGATTTTTCTCCGTAGAGACTATCGCCAATAATGGGGTGACCAAGGTGACTTAGGTGGACTCTAATTTGATGAGTCCTTCCAGTGTGAAGAGTTAAAATTACTAGACTCATATTGTCATATTCACTAAGGACCTTATAAGAGGTCATGGACTTTTTGCCAATTACATAATTTACCTCTCGCCTAATTCCATCTTCACTTGTGGCTATGGGTGCGTCAATGATTCCTTCCTTATCTTCAAAGATCCCCTGGCAAATTGCCAAATATTTTTTCTCAACCTTGTCTCTAAATTCACTAGAAATTTTATCTTGAGCAAAGGGGTTTTTGCAGGCAAGGACTATGCCCGATGTGTCTCTGTCAAGTCTATTAATAAACCTAACCTTTCTCTTAATATTATTTTCCTCAAAATATCCTAAGATATAATTTAAAAGAGTGCCCTGGCTGTCGTCCTTTGCTGTGTGAGTCACCATTAGTGGCTCCTTATTTATTACAAGGAGGTCATCATCTTCATATAAGATGTCAAGAGGTCTTTTTTGGACCTTGCCATTGGGCTCTTCGTCTTCAAATTTTAGAGAAATTATGTCATTTATCTTTAACCTTTTATTTTTTCCTATTAACTTTCCATTTAAGTAAATATTTCCATCTTTTACAGACTTTCTTATCAGGCGAGAAGAGACTCCACGCTCTTTTAAGTAGTCGTTGACCTTCATTTTTTCACTAGCTCTGAAATTTAAAAAGTCTTTTGAATTTAATCTATACATTTTACACCTCTAGTCAAGGAGACTTTATTCGTTTATAATATAAATATTAGAGAAAAAAATCAAGGGGGTTTAAGCTTGTCAAAAATTATAAATATACTTACAAATGCAAATTTCGAATCAAAAAAAACTGCCACAGAATTGCATAAAGTTTTAACAAGATATGGCTACGAGCCCTTTAACGGCTTCAAAAAAAATGCCGAGCTTTCCATTTGCATTGGCGGCGATGGTTCCTTTATAAAGGCTATTCACAAAAATGACTTTCCAGAAATGCCCTTCGTGGGAATAAATACAGGTCACCTTGGCTTTTATCAAGAAATAAAGCCTGACGAAATCGAAAAATTTGTAAAGGACTACAACAGCGGCAACTACATTGTAGATGACATAAAGCTAATAAGATCGGACATCTACACAAAAAATAAGGTCTATAAATTTTATTCAGTAAACGAAGTTGTCTTAAAGGCAGCTCACTCAAAGACCATACACATGAATGTCTTTATAGACAGAAACCATGTGGAAAAATTTTCTGGCGACGGCATCTTAGTTGCAACACCATCGGGCTCCACTGCCTACAACTTTTCATCTGGTGGCGCCATAGTTTTTCCAAGCCTATATGTTCTACAGATGACGCCAATTTCACCAGTGAATTCTGCTGCCTACCGCTCCCTGGGTTCATCAGTAATCGTTCCTGGAGCTCACACAATTTCTCTTGTTGTTGAAAAGCGCTACAAGGATTCAAATCTTTTGTTAGTTGACGGAAACGAATATTTTTTCAACAACCTTCACAGGGTAAACATTAGGCTATCAAACAAGACCATAAAAAAACTCGTCTTCTCAAGTAATTCCTATTGGGACAATTTAAAAGACAAGTTCCTATAAGTTCTGAAAAATTTTCAGATCTTATTAATTTATTTGTGATGAAGCTAAAGCAATATAATAAAAGCTCTTGCTAAGAATAAAAAATCTCACCCAAAATTTATGGATGAGATTTATTTTTTTATTTGTTTTTATTTTTTATTGCTGCCTTTATGAAGCCATTAAATAGTGGATGAACTTTTGTTGGTCTTGACTTAAATTCTGGGTGGAATTGACAAGCAAGGAAGAAGTCATTGTCCTTCATTTCAATTATTTCAACTAAGTCCTTGTCTTCGTTGATGCCAGAAAAAGTCACGCCAGCTGATCTGATTTTTCCACGATAGTCGTTGTTAAATTCGTATCTATGTCTGTGTCTTTCCTTGATTTTTTCTTCGCCATAGAGCTCATAAGTCAAAGTTCCCTTTTCAATTGTGCAGTCATAATTTCCAAGTCTAAGAGTTCCGCCAACATTTTTTACATCCTTTTGATTTTCCAAAAGGTCTATAATTGGATAATTTGTCTCTGGATTTATTTCTGTTGAGTTGGCATCCTTTAAGCCAAGTTTGTTTCTGGCAATGTCAATTAAGGCAACTTGCATTCCGTAGCAAATTCCAAAGTAAGGCACATTGTTTTCGCGAGCGTACTTCGAAGCCATGATCATGCCTTCTGTTCCACGAGAGCCAAAGCCGCCTGGCACAATTATTCCATCAAGCCCTTCTAAGATGCTAGCGTCCTTTTCTATATCTTCAGAATCTATCCATTTAATCTTTACCTTGTAGCCATTTTCACAACCTGCATCAGTAAGTGCTTGGGTTACAGATAGGTAGGCATCGTGAAGGCTTACATATTTACCCACAAGGCCAATTGTAACTTCGCCCTTGACATCCTTAAATCTCTCAACCATTTCTTTCCACTTGCCCTTTGATGCTGGCATATCTTCAAGTTCAAGTTCCTTTAAGATGTAGTCGTCTAAGTGTTGTTCGTGGAAAACTAGTGGCACTTCATAAATTAAGTCTACATTAGTTGATTGAATAACTGCTTCCACTGGCACATCGCAGAATAGAGAAATTTTTTCTCTCAAATCCTTTGTTACAATTCCATTAGACCTAACAATAATTACATCAGTTTTAATTCCGTTACTCATAAGCTCCTTAAAGGAGTGTTGAGTTGGCTTAGTCTTTAGCTCGTCAGAACCTGGAATGTTTGGCACTAGAACTGTGTGGACAAATAAGACATCTGATGTTTTATTTTCTGAGTGAATTTGTCTTATTGCCTCTAAGAATGGTAGGGACTCAATGTCTCCTACTGTTCCGCCAATTTCTGTAATTACAACATCAGCCTTAGATTCTTTGGCAGCCTTATAAACTGCATTTTTAATTTCGTTGGTGATGTGTGGAATTACTTGCACAGTTGCTCCATCATAATCGCCACGCCTTTCCTTGGCAATTACAGTTGAATAAACTTTACCAGTTGTAATTGATGCGTCCTTAGTTAGTTCTTCGTCGATAAATCTTTCATAGTGGCCAAGGTCAAGGTCAGTTTCTGCTCCGTCCTTAGTTACAAAAACTTCTCCATGTTGGTAGGGACTCATAGTGCCTGGGTCCACATTTAGGTAGGGGTCAAACTTTTGCATAAATACAGAGAGCCCTCTGTCCTTTAAAAGTCTTCCAATACTTGCTGCAGAAATTCCCTTGCCAATTCCTGAAACAACTCCACCTGTAACAAATATAAATTTAGTCATACTTCCTCCTAGCTTAGTGAATTAAAAATATCTTCATAAGATGGCAGCGTAATATTTTTTCTTGAAATTAATTTTTCCATGTCATCGGCAACTTCTCTTGTGGCGCGAAGTTTTGTGGCAATATTTCTTTCAACATACTCTGCCTTTTTGTAAATGTCATCTATTTTGCTTGAATGTAAAAGCAAGGCTTCAATTTCACTTTCACATTCCATTAACTTTGTAATCATCTTATCTATTTTATCATACTTAGAGCTTAGCAATTCATTATTTTTAAAATTTAAAACATGACTCAGGTCACTTAGCTCGGCAAGACCCATAGGGATTATGTCCTTTTCAAGCATAGACATCATTATCTTTGCCTCTAAAGTGTGATAGATTACAACTTCTTCTAGGTTTACTTCATAGCTTGCCCTTATTTCCTTTTCAGTATAAATTCCCCTCTTTAAGAAAATATCATTAAAGTCAAAATCCTTTAGGGCAACTAAGGCATCAAAATAAGTCTTGTGATTTGCAAGCCCCCTTCTCTTTGCCTCTTCTCTCCACTCAAGAGAATAATTATCTCCGTCGCAAATTACCCTGTCGTGAGAAATCATAATTTCCCTCACTATTTCAAGGACAAGCCTTCTTAGTTTCTTGTAGTCATCCTTATAGGGCTCAAGTCTTTCATAAATCCTTGAAAGAGAATCTGTCATGGCGCAGTTAAGTGCAATATTTAAATCAGAGCCAGTCTTTGATGAGCCAAGCATCCTAAATTCAAATTTATTTCCCGTAAAGGCAACGGCTGCAGTTCTATTTCTGTCGCTGGAATCCTTTGGCACGCTTAAAAGATTGTAGCCCCTAAAAGTATTATCGTCTTCCTTTTTATATTCTACTTCTTCTTTTATGTCTCTAAAGAGTTCCTCTAGGTCGCTTCCCAAAAATAATGAAACTATAGCTGGTGGCGCTTCGTCTGCTCCAAGTCTAAAGTCATTTGAAGTTGATGATGCGCTAACTCTTAAGAGGCTTTGATACTTGTCTGTTGCCTCAATTAGTGCTGCCACAAATAATAAAAATATGTCGTTGTTGTAGGGATCCTCGCCTGGATCAAAAACATTTAAGCCATAATTTGTGACGATGGAATAATTGTTGTGCTTGCCAGAACCATTTACACTGGCAAAGGGCTTTTCGTGGAAGAGACAGACCAAATTATTTTCTAGGGCAGTTTCCTTTAAAATGTTCATGAGAAGTTGGTTGTCGTCAATTGCCACATTTACATTTTCAAATAAAATTGCCATTTCAAATTGATTTGGGGCAACTTCATTGTGCTCAGCCTCAGAATAAATTCCAAGCTGGTAAAGTTTTTCGTCAACATCCTTATAAAATTTTTCAACTCTTGCAGGAATTTGACCAAAATAGTGGTCAGACAACTCTTGTCCCTTGGGAGATGGAGCTCCAACTATAGTTCTTCCAATATTTTTAAGGTCGCTTCTCTTCTTATAAATTTCCTTGTCAACCAAGAAAAATTCTTGTTCAAGACCGACCTTTACCCTCATCCTGTAGGCATATTCGTCCTTCTTAAATAAATTTACAATTTTTACGCCTTCAGCACTTAAAATTTTTGTGGAATCAATGAGGGGTCCTCTCTTGTCAAGCTTTTCACCCTTGTAAGACATGAAAATAGTGGGGATGTAAAGGACATTTCCAATGATAAAAGAATTTGCTGTAAGGTCCCAATAAGTGTAGCCTCTAGCCTCAAAGGTAGACCTCATGCCACCACTTGGAAAGGATGAGGCATCTGGCTCGCCCTTTACAAGTTCCTTGCCGGAAAATCTATTTATTGGTTCACCATCAGAAGTCCTTGAAATAAAGGCCTCGTGTTTTTTTGCAGTGTGACCACTTAGGGGCAAGAACCAGTGAGCAAAGTGGGTTGCACCATTACTTAAGGCCCAATCCTTCATGGCATGGGCAATGGCATCGGCAGTCTCTCTGTCCAAGTCCTTTTCATTTCTTAAGGCATCCTTCCACTTTAAATAAATTGGATAGGGAAGTGCTTCCTTCATCTTTTTCTTATTAAAACTTTTTATTCCGAATTCCTCGATCATAAGTTTCCCCCCATAAAGTTTTTGAAAAATAAAAAAATGACAATTAATTAAAATTGCCATTATGAAAAACCTGTGGTTTCTTTTTATTTTATTTCAAATTCTATTTCTTGTCAATAAAATATAATCACTCTGAATCCTTTGAAAGCAATACATGGACATCAAACCACTGACCGTGAATGGAAATTTTTACATCGCCACCCAGGATTTCTGAAAGATTTTTTACAATGTTAAGTCCAAGTCCTGAGCCTTCAGAGTGTCTGGACCTGTCTGCCTTTAAAAGTTCTTCAAAGAGTTCATCACTATTCATATTTAATTTTTCATTCATAATATTTTTTACATAAAATTCAACGCTGGACTCCCTTTCAATTACACCTGCAAGGACCTTTGTGCCAGCTCTTGAGTGTTTAGCCGCATTGGAAAGAAGATTTTCCACGATTCTCACAAAGAGATTTACATCTGTGTAAATTAAAATTTCGTCGCTAGTTGAGTTGTAGAGAAAATCCAAGTCCTTTTGCTTAAAGAGAGAATCATAGTCGCCATAAATTTGTAAAATCATTTCATTTAATTCAACTAAGGACCTCTCCACAGCAATGTCCCTGGTGCTAGTCTTTGATGCAAATACTAGGTCCACAATTAGGTCCCTTAGCCTTGTGGAATTTCTCTTTAAAATGCCTATAAATTTTTTTGCCTCCTCGTCTAATTCATCTTTCTTGGACAAGAGGTCGGCATAATTAATTATTGAAGTGAGGGGCGTCTTTAAGTCGTGGGAAATATTTGTTATTAGCTCCACCTTTAATTTCTCTGACCTAAAGTTTTCTTCCAGCCTCTTCCTGTCACGCTTTTTGAAGTCTTCCATTAGGACTGTGATTTTTTCCAGGTACTCATTTTCAAAGGGCTCTGGAATGACAAAGTCGTAGCCATAGAGTATGGACTCCACTAGCTCAATGGATAGGGTGTTTTGTGCAAACTGAACTTCAACAATAAAGACTGCACGAAGTATCATAAAGAGAAGGACATTTAAAAGGACTATGCCCTTGGTAAGTAGGCTGTAAAATAAGATGTATAAAATAAATAGGGTCACATTTAAGGTGCCAAATAGCCTAAAATTTTTAAACTGTCTGTACTTAAAGAGGTTATAGGTAAAAACTGTGTCCAATAATTTTCTTCTCTTGATTTTTATAAGGACAAAAAGAAGAGTAACTATCCAAGCCAGGATAAAGTGTTTGTTGATGTTAAAGAGCTCGAAAATAATTACGCAGGAGGCAAAAATATTTTCCACAAAAATTTTATCTGAAAGATTTACAAAAATTTCCTTAAAATAATCTTTTATATCAGAAAGCATTACTTTGCCTCAATTTTATATCCCATTCCATAGACAGATTTTATTAAATCAGGTTTTCTTGGATTGATTTCCACCTTGTCGCGAAGGTGAGAGATGTGGACAGAAATAATTTTTCTCACATCAATTGCCTCGTCTTCCCAAACTCTTTCATAAATTTCATTGGAAGAAAAAACTCTGCCAGGATTTTTTAAGAGAAGATACAAAATTTTGTATTCATAGGGAGTAAGGCTTACAACTTCTCCCTCAACTCTCACTTCCTTTGACTCATCAGAAAGACTCACTCTTCCAATTTTTATGTCGCCCTTTTTAATTTCTGATGCACCAAGGGAAAAATACCTTCTTATAAGAGAGTTTACCCTTGCAGTAAGCTCCACTGCGTTAAAGGGTTTTGTTATGTAATCATCTGCCCCCACATTTAAGCCCACAATCTTATCTGTAACTTCACTCTTTGCAGAAAGCACAATGATAGGAATATTTGTAACTTCGCGCATTTTCATAATTAGAGTTATGCCATCCATAACGGGCATCATAATGTCTATGATTGCAAGATGTATTTCTTTTTTTTCTAGTATTTCAAGAGCAGAGGCACCGTCTTCTGCAGTAAAAACGCTGTAGCCTTCTGCCTTTAAATAAATTTCTATTGCGTCTAAGATATCTCTCTCGTCGTCGCAAACTAATATATTGTAATCCATAATCATCATCCTTTACTCTATTTTATCATGTAACGAATTGTTATAACATAAAATTTAATATATAATACACAAGAGGTGTTCAATGAAATTTTTAAATAATTTTATAGATAAATCAAAGGACAAAAAAGCCTTTACTTTTTTTGACAAATTAATTTATAGAATATTAAATCACGACACTCTCTCCTATGGAGGCAGTCTCACATATTTTTTAGTTCTATCAATTTTTCCTTTTTTAATTTCATTAATAAATGCAATTAATTTTTCAGGGATTTTAGACCCAGAATATATTTTTTCACTCTTAGATGTGCTTCCCAGTGAAATCCAAAGCATTGTCACAGATTTTTTGAGAGAGCTTCAAAGTTCATCTTCAGGATCTTTCTTCACAATTTCCTTTGTGGCAGGACTTTTTACTGCATCAACTGCAGTTTTTAAATTAATAAAAATAATAAATTCATCCTATGGTTTTGTTGAAAAGAGAGGTTTTATTAAGCTAAGGCTCATTGCCCTCTTCTTCACTCTTTCACTTATCACCATGTTTTTTATGCTGATCCTAACGCAAATCTTTGGCGAAATAATTTATGCAACGGCTATAAAATACTTGGACATAGACAATGAATTTTTCGACAAGATGTGGCGGATAGCAAAAAATATAATCCCCCTAGCCTATATGTTAATTACCTTTATGCTCCTCTACAAGTTTTCTCCATCAAATAGCAAGGAGAACATGGTGACTTTTAAGGGAGTCCTTCCTGGTGCAATTTTTTCAACATTGGGCGTAATCATTGTTTCCATAGTCTTTGGATTCTATGTGTCAAACTTTGGAAATTACTCCATCACCTATGGGTCTCTTGGAGGTATTATAATTTTTTTAATTTGGCTTTATTTACTTTCAATAATTATTTTAATTGGGGCAGAGATAAATGCAACTCTCTACTCCATGAAAAATTTTAAGTCTTTAAATATTTGGCCAAGACATGATTCCATTTTTAAAAATTTTGATAATTAGGCAATTTCTGTGGCTGCAATAAGTGCAGTCACTTTTTTTATGCCTGCAGCCTTGGCAACTTTTACAAGTTCAGAAATAGTTGTGCCTGTAGTTATTACATCGTCTACAATTATTATTTCCTCTGGAGCCTTTTTTACAACAAAGGCATTTTTTAAGTTTTCTTGACGCTGGTCTTTTTTTAGACCTACTTGAAATTTTGTGTCCTTAACTTTCTCGAAGACTTCTTGGCACTTTAAATCAAGTTTCTTTGCAATAGTCTCTGCCAAAATTTTCGATTGATTGTAGCCTCTTTCCCTCTCTCGGCGAGGGTGCATGGGGACAAAGGTCAAAACTACTTCAGATAAATTTCTCTCCAAAAGTTTTTCTATCATAATTTCAGAAATAATTTCTCCATAGGAGAGCTTACCCTTGAACTTAAAGTCGATTATGAGCCTTCTCATTATGCCAGCATAAGTTGAGGAGACAATTAAATCGTCAAGGCCATCTATGTCATAGTAAAAAGTTGGGTTTTTATTGACAAGCTCATAACAAGCAGGGCAAAGTCCATAGTTTTTTACAATTTTTCCGCAGAGGGGGCAATTATTTTCCATTAACTTCATTTTGCTTCCTCAATTTTTCTGCCAAGTTAGAATATCTCTTAACAGTTTTATTATTTTCAATCATCTTCACAAGGTACTCACTTTGACCAACTAAGACCACTGCCTTTGATGCACGAGTTATGGCTGTGTAAATTAAATTCCTAGTAAGTAGCATTGGCGCTGCCCGGTAAAGGGGAATTACAACTACTGGAAATTCACTGCCCTGAGACTTGTGGATAGTCATGGCATAGGCAAGTGCCAGCTCGTCTAAGTTCTCACTTGAATATTCCACGCTTCTCACATCGTCAAAGACCACTGTAAGCTTTTTATTTTCCTTGTCAATTTTTGAAATGTAGCCTAGGTCGCCATTGAAGACTCCCTTTTGTCTGTCCTCATAAAATTCATTTTCAATCTTTGACTCAAGCTCATAATTATTTTTCGTCTGAAGAACTCTGTCGCCAAGCTTAAATTTTTTGCCTAGGACTTCTATGCAGTCTTCATTTTTATTTAAGTGCTCTTGGAGAACCTTATTGAGATTGATAGTGCCGTGATTTCCCTTTTTAGTTGGCGTCAAAACCTGGACTTCACTTTCACTTACATTAAAATAATTGGGAAGTCTAGTCTTTACTAAATCCTTAATAATTTCAAGACCCTTAACCTCTCCTCTTTCAGCAATCATAAAGAAGTCGCCCACATTTAAAATAGGCATCTCGCCCTTATTTATTAGGTGAGCATTTTTTACAATCATGGACTCCTCTGACTGCCTGAAAATTTCTTCCAGGTTCACAGACTCAATTACGCCAGACTTTAAAATATCTGCAAGGACATTTCCTGCCCCAACAGAAGGCAGTTGATCCTTGTCGCCAACTAAAATAAGTCTTGTTGGGCTTTCAATGGACTTTAAAAGTGTTTCCATGAGAAGGATATCCACCATGGACACTTCATCAAGGATCAAAACATCGCATTCAAGCTCTTCAATATTTGAAAAGCCCAGGTCTCCTGCAAAGCCAATTTCAAGAAGCTTGTGAATGGTAAAGGCATCACGACCAGTTTGCTCTTTCATCCTCTTGGCAGCCCTGCCTGTAGGTGCAGCAAGCTTTATGACTTTATTCATGGACTCAAAGATGTCGATTAAGACCTTTAGGGTGGTAGTCTTTCCCGTACCAGGTCCACCAGTTATGACAAAGACTCCTCTATTTATTGCCTCTTTAACAGCCCTTCTCTGAGTCTTTGAAAGCTCAATCTCCCTAAATTTTTCTGTATCAGAAATTTTTTTGTCTATGTCAATTTCTTCCTCAAAGGAAATATTTAAATCATTTAATTTTCCTGCCACATAATTTTCTGCAGCCAGATATCTTGCAATGTAGCAGTTGTAATTTTCGCCATCTCTTTCCACAAAAAAATTTTTCTCAAGACTTAGGGTCCTTGCAAGGTCATCTCTATCTTCAAAATTTAAGCCCAAAATTTTTTCCGATGCCCTAACTAATTTATCCAGAGGAAGATAGGTGTGCCCATCTCTATTGGCAAGCATGAGGGCATACTTTAGGCCTGCAATTTTTCTAAAATCAGAATCCTTTTCTATGCCAAGGCTTTCTGCAATCTCATCAGCCTTTTTAAAACCAATGCCTCTAACACTACCAATTAAATCGTAGGGATTTCTCCTTACAATCTCTATGGACTCTTCGCCATACTCCTTGTAAATTTTTAAAATCACAGAGGCAGGCAGGTTGTACCTAGAAAAATAAAGAAAAATTTTTCTCATGGCATATTGCTTGTCCAGGGCTTCCTTTATATCCCTATATTTCTTTTTCCCAATGCCTTCCACAGACAAAAGTTTCTCGGGATTTTTTTCTATTACATCAAGAGTTTCGTCCTTAAATTTATTTACAATTCGCTCTGCCATTTTTTCGCCAACATGAGGTATATTTGCACTTGAAAGGTAGGAGATAATGGCAGCTTCGCCCTCGGGCATGACTTCTTCCATTTCCACAAAGGCAAACTGCTCGCCGTATTTATTGTGATATGTAAAATCTCCTGTGAATTTGTATTTTAAATTTGTCTTAAAAATTGTAGCAGAGCCCACTATGACAAGGTCACCATCAGTTGAAGTTATCTTGGCAACAGTGTATCCATTTTCTTCATTTCTAAAAATAATTCTCTCCACAATTCCTTCAAGAGTAATCAATTACAACACCTCGCCTTTATTGTATCAATAAATTAGAATTAAATACAGAAAATAATTTAGGCTAAAATCTTATAGGATTCTCAAAAATTTTTATAACTTTTTAAAAATTTTTTCCACTAAAAAAGAGGTCCTCCTGGACCCCTTCTCAATAAAAATCTTCATCAGATTTTTTCTTTTGTTCTTCATAAATATCTCTGTAATTTTCTTCGTAGTCTTTTACTCTTTCATGAGGCTCTTTGAACTTTTCGCCGTAGCTATCATCTATCCTATTGCCATAGGGCTCAGATGGAATGATAATGGCAAGGGCAATGTAAACCCAAATGCTAAGTCCGCCAGGCACTATTAACAAAAAGGTAATCAGCCTAACAATTGTAGAGTCAATGCCCAAATATTCAGCTATGCCACCACAAACGCCTGCCAAGACTCTATCCTTTCGTGACCTATAAAGTTTCTTCATTTCACACTTCCTTTGACTTTAAAATAAAATCTATTCACAAAAATTTTACCCAAGATGAAAGTTTTTATTCAAAGGACAAAAGTAGCTCGCCACTTTCCACCATGTCGCCTTCTCTTACAAAGATATCCTTAACTTTTCCGTCAATGTTTGCCACAATATTTGTCTCCATCTTCATGGCCTCAGCTATAAATAATTTGTCGCCCTTTTTGACTTTTTCACCTTCACTTACAAGGACCTTTACGATCTTTCCTGGAATAGAAGAGCCAACTTCCCTTTCATTTTTTGGATCTGCATAAATTTTTTCCTCACTAGAAATTTCTCCGCTCTTAACAGTTTCGTCCTTGATGTTAATAGTTCTTCTTGAGCCATTTATTTCGAAAGTTAAATTCCTTGTGCCATTTTCCAAAAGTTTTCCAACTTCAATTAATGTGACGATTAAAGTTTTTCCCTCTTCAATGGAAATTTCTGTGGATTCCCCTTCCATTAGTCCGTGGAAAAATACATCAGAGCCAATTCTTGTAACTTCTCCATTTTCTTTTATATAGTCGATGTAGTCGTCAAAGACCTTTGGATAAAGGGCAGAAGAAATTAAGTCCTCTTCACTTGGCTCTATGCCCTTGTCTTCCAAATGTTTTTTTATTGCATCAAAGTCTTCATCAGGAAGAAGCTGGCCAGGTCTTTTTGTAATAGGCTTTTCTCCCTTTAAAATCATATCTTGCAAATCTTTTGGGAAGCCGCCGTAAGGTTGACCCATCATGCCCCTAAAGTAAGTCATTACAGAATCTGGATAGTCAAGATTTTTGCCCTTATCTAAAATATTTTCTGGAGTAAGTTCATTTTGCACCATGAAAATTGCAAAGTCGCCTACCATTTTTGAGGAAGGAGTAACCTTAACTATGTCGCCAACCATTTCGTTGACGCGCTTATACATTTCCTTTACATCCTTAAACTTGTGTCCAAGTCCAAAGGATTCTACTTGTGGCTTTAAGTTTGAATATTGTCCACCAGGAATTTCATACTTATAAATTTCTGTAGTTCCAGATTTTAAATCAGATTCAAAGTTTGCATAGACAGGTCTTACTGCTGCCCAATATTTTGAAATGTCTTCAGCCTTATCGAGATCAATTTCTGTGTCCCTGTCAGTATTTTTAAGGGCAGCCACAACAGAATTTAGGGCAGGCTGTGAAGTTAGTCCACTCATAGAGTTTACTGCTGTATCAACAATGTCAACGCCAGCTTCTTCGGCTTGCAAAATTGTTGCAACGCCGTTACCTGTAGTGTCGTGAGTGTGAAGGTGAATTGGTAGGCCAATTTCTTCCTTCAAGTTTTTAATTAATTTCTTGGCTGCATAAGGCTTTAGTAGTCCAGACATATCCTTTATGCCAATGATGTGGGCACCAGTCTTTTCAAGTTCCTTGGCAAAGTCTACATAATATTTTATAGAATACTTGTCCCTGTATTCGTCTAAGATGTCGCCAGTGTAGCACATAGTTGCCTCTGCAATCTTGTCATTTTTAAGAACCTCGTCAATGGAAAGTTGCATGCCTGGTAGCCAGTTTAGGGAGTCAAAAACCCTAAACAAATCAATTCCATTTTTTGAAGATTCTTTTATGAATTTTACAACAACATTGTCGGGATAATTTTTGTAGCCAACAGTGTTGTTGCCGCGAATTAACATTTGCAAAAGCATATTTGGCATTTTTTCACGCAAAATTTTTAATCTTTCCCAGGGATCTTCGTGCAAAAATCTGTAGGCAACATCAAAAGTTGCGCCGCCCCACATTTCCACAGAGAACAACTTATCCATGTTGTAGTTTAAAGCTTCAGCAATCTTTACAAGGTCAATAGTTCTCATTCTTGTAGCCATGAGAGATTGGTGAGCGTCACGCATAGTTGTATCTGTCAAGAGAAGTTTTTTCTCTTCCAAAATATGTTTCTTTAAGCCTTCTCCACCAAGCTTGTCAAAAATTTGCTTGTAGCCTTCAAAACTTTTCCTTTCAAAGTCTGGCACCTGTGGCACATCAAAATTCTTTTCCAAAGCCTTAGAGTCGTTGACAACTTTTTCGCCAATAATTTTCATTAGCCTTAACTCTTTGTCCTTAGATGATTTTATTTCAAATAATTCTGGATGTTCTTCTATAAAGCCAGTGTCGCAAGTTCCCTCTTGAAATTCTTTTGTATTTAAAACATTTAACAAAAATCCAATATTAGTTTTTACTCCGCCTACCTTAAGTTCAGATAAAGACCTCTTTGCCTTTCTAATTGTGTCCTTCCAAGTCCTTGCTTCGGTGATGACCTTGACAAGAAGTGAGTCGTAATAAGGAGAGATGACAGCACCAGTAAAGCCGTTGCCACCGTCAAGCCTTACACCAAAGCCTGAAGATGACCTATATAAATTAATTTGACCAGTGTCAGGCATAAAATTATTTAGAGGATCTTCAGTTGTCACACGACATTGAATAGAAAAACCTCTGTGTTCAATGGAATCTTGACTCTTGATGCCGATTTCATCACTGTCAAGCTTGTAGCCCATGGCAATTAAAATTTGTGACTGCACAATGTCAATGTCTGTGCACATTTCTGTTACAGTGTGTTCCACTTGCACTCTAGGATTTACTTCTATAAAGAAGTGGTCGCCCTTGGAATCAACTAAAAATTCCACAGTGCCTGCATTAGAATAGCCAATGGACCTGGCAATCTTTAGAGCATCTTGGCAAATTTCTTCCCTGAGTTCCTTTGGAAGAGAGAAGGCTGGAGTGTATTCAATTACCTTTTGGTGACGCCTTTGAATTGAGCAGTCCCTTTCGTAAAGATGGACGATGTTTCCATACTCGTCGCCTAAAATTTGCACTTCAATATGTTTTGGCTTGTGAAGATATTTTTCAATGAACATTGAATCATCGCCAAAGGCTTTTTTTGCTTCATTTTTTGCAGATTCAAATTTTTCTAAAAGTTCATCTTCGCCTTCAGCAATTCTCATTCCTCTACCGCCACCACCAGCAGCAGCTTTTATCATTACAGGATAGCCGCAAGATTTTGCAAATAAGAGAGCCTCTTCTTCATTTTTAATCGGCTTTTCAATTCCAGGAATAGTGGCAACTCCTGCTTCTTTTGCAACGATTTTTGAAGTTATTTTGTCGCCAAGCTTTTCCATGACTTCAGACTTGGGACCAATAAAAGTTATTCCCTCTTCTTCACACTTTCTTGCAAATTCTGGATTTTCAGACAAAAATCCATAGCCTGGATGAATTGCATCAACGCCCTTTTTCTTGGCAAGACTAATTATTTCGTCAATATCAAGATAGGCATCAAGAGGCGATTTCCCCTTGCCAATTAAGTAGGACTCGTCTGCCTTAGTCCTAAAAAGGGCAAGTCTATCTTCTTCAGAATAAATTGCAACAGAGCGAATCCCCATTTCTCTAGCTGCTCTAAATATTCTAATTGCAATCTCACCACGATTTGCTACTAAAATTCTCTTAAACTTTTTCATGTTTTCCTCCCTTTTAGTTTTACATATTATACATCAAATATGAAGTAAAGTGTAGAAGTAAGAAAAAAAAGACCCAAAAATGAGTCTCTAAGATTAAGCTTATATTATTATAAAATTTTTATTTAACTTACAATAGCTTGCTTTACATGTCGATTTAGGTCAATGGCAGACCTGCTTGACCTACCATTAATTTCTTCGTACACTAAGTTAGGCAAGAGCAGACATTTGCTACGAATCGAAGTTCGCTACGGTCTTTCTCCTATTAAAAATTGCAGCTGACCTACCAGCAATTTGCTTCGCAAATTGGGTTAGGTCAAGCAAAAGAGACCTCTGCGAGTCCCTAAAGTTTCCATTATTTAATTTTAAAATCAATCTTTAATATATCTTTTTAATTCTTTATAAAAATTTTCTCTCGTACCAATCATTACAACAATTATTATGAGACCATCATCTTCTATAAGTTCATAGCAAATCTCATAATTAGTCTTGTTGTAAAAAATATCCAAAGACCAAAAATTTTTTAAGTCGCCTATTTTTCTTTGCCCTACAGTGTAATCATCTTTTATTTTGTCTAGCCCTCTTTAATTTTATTTTTTAAATTCTTGTCCTTTAATTTTTTTATGAATTTTTGACTGGATTTTGAAAGTAAAAGCTTAGTCATTGAAAAATTCCTCGTAGTCTAGCATTTCTCCAGACTCATATTCTTCTAATAAATCTTTGCGAAGATTTTTTCTGGCTTCAGGAAAATTATTTTTTATTCTTTTAAATTCCCTTAAAAGTTCGTCGCCCTCATAGCCTTCCTTTATTAAATCTTCAAGAATTAAATCAGAAAAATCATCAAAATTTTCTCGAACTTTAGACAAAACAATTTTATTATTTTGAATTTCTAGGTCCAAATTATCATCTATGCCGAATCCAAGAGAATCTAAAACTAACTTAGGTAGGATAATTCCTTGCGAATTTCCCCATTTTTTTATAGTTATATTCATAATATCACCTAAGGTTAGTATAAACATTGTTTAACTTTTTGTCAATTGATTAATTTTTAGGTCAAGGGCAGACAACTGCTAAAAATCAAAGTTCCCTCTCCTTCTTCTCTTTGGAAGATGGTTGCCACTGACTTACCGCGAATTTCTCCACAAACTTTTTTAGGTCAAGAGCAGACATTTGCTACGAATCGAAGTTCGCTACGGTCTTTCTCCTATTAAGAATTGCAGCTGACCTACCAGCAATTTGCTTCGCAAACTTTTTTAGGCAAAATAATAGAGCCCTGTTGCCAAGGCTCTTGTAAAAATAATATATAATTATCTTTTTGAGAATTGTGGAGATCTTCTTGCTTTTTTAAGACCGTATTTCTTTCTTTCCTTCATTCTCGGATCTCTTGTTAAGAAACCTGCTTTTTTAAGAACTGATCTGTATTCAGGATCAACTTCAAGAAGTGCTCTTGCAACGCCGTGTCTAACAGCGCCAGCTTGTCCTGAGTATCCGCCACCAACTACTTTTACGATTACATCAAAGGATGCTTCTGTATCAGTAAGTTCTAGCGGTTCCTTTGCAACTGTTCTTAGAGTTTCATAATCAAAGTATTCTTCGATATCTTTTCCGTTAACTGTAAATTTTCCATTGCCAGGTAGAAGTCTAACTTGAGCGATGGATTTTTTTCTTCTTCCAGTACCTCTGTATTGTATTGTATCCATTCTTACCTCCAATTAAAATTCATATACTTCAGGTGATTGTGCAGCGTGTGGATGTTCTGGTCCTGCATAAACCTTTAGTTTCTTAATCATTTGTCTGCCTAGTCTTGATTTTGGAAGCATACCCTTAACAGCTAATTCAATAACTTTTTCTGGTCTCTTCGCCATCATTTCAGCATAGACAACTTCTTTTCTTCCGCCTGGATATCCAGTGTGATATGCGTGAATTTTTTGGTTTAGTTTATCGCCTGTCAATACAACTTTGTCTGCGTTAATAACGATGACAAAATCTCCACAGTCCACATGTGGTGTAAAGATAGGTTTTCTCTTTCCTCTTAAAACACTTGCAATTTCAGATGCTAATCTACCAAGGACTTTGCCTTCAGCATCTATTACATACCATTTTCTTTCAACTTCATTTGCTTTAGCCATGTAGCTTTTCAATGAATTTTCCTCCTAAATAGTTTAAAAATTATTCCGGGGCTTTTTAAACATGACCTATATTTTAGACTAGATAGCCTTTTTTGTCAATATTTATGGGAAATTTTTTTATATTATTTTCACTTTTTTTCGTCAGTGATTTTTATATGCTTTCTCTTTCTTTTTCTATATTTACATTTTCAAGTGGAGTAGGATAAATTGATTCCTTCTTGAATTTTTCTATTTGCTTCTTGACTCTATTTACAGATGCAATAGTTCCTACGCCTGCTATACAGCCGCCAGGACAAGCCATACCTTCAAGTAGATATCCGTCAAGCTTACCTGCCTTTGCAATTTTTAACATCTTCATACATTCTGAAAGAGTATGTGCTCCTTGAATGTGGATGTCCTTGTCTGGATTCATTTTTTCTGCCACAATTTTTACAGATTCAGCAACGCCACCTGCAATTGGATAACCTCTACCAAGGGCAGAGCCGTCTTCTACATCTTCTTCTACTTTTATTTCTGATGGTTCAATGTCTTTGGCTACAAACATGCCCATTAATTCTTCAAAGGTTATTACAAAGTCAACATCAGATTTTACCTTTGTGTCAATAGCTTCTAGTTTTTTAGAAGTACAAGGTCCAATAAATACAACAACTGCATCCGGGTCCTTTTCCTTTATGTGATTTGCAGTGTATCTCATTGGAGAGCCTGAGTCAGAAACTTGTTCGAAAAATTCTGGGAACTCATTTCTGATCATGAGAGTCCAAGAGAAACAACAGCTTGTGCCCATGAATGGTATGTCTTCGGGCACTCTCTCAAGGTATTCCTTTGCTTCGTGAAGAGTTGTAAGGTCTGCTCCAAGAGCAACTTCAAGCACATCTTCAAAGCCAAGTTGTTTTATCGCTTCTATAATTTGTTTTGCACTTGTGTTGGCACCAAATTGTCCTATGTAGGAAGGTGCAATGGCTCCATAAACTTTTTTGCCAGACTTTATTGCCTTTATTAGTTGGAAAATTTGTGTCTTGTCTGATATTGCTCCAAAAGGACATTCTGCAATACATCTTCCGCAAGCAACACACTTGTCGTGGTCAATGTCTGCTCTGCCATACTCATCTGATCCAATGGCATTGACGCCACAAGCAGCAGCACATGGTCTTTCGTATTTTACAATTGCTGAATATGGACAGGCATCGTGACATCTGCCACATCTTACGCACTTGTCCTTGTCAATTATAGTCCTGTCTTTGCCCATGGAAATGGCATTTACTGGGCATACATTTATACATGGATGGGCAAGGCACTTTCTGCAATTGTCCGTTGTATAATAAGCCTTAGTTGGACAAGCTTCGCAGCCAAATTTTATTACATTTATCAGTGGTTTTTCATAGGCATTGGTGTCTATGTCTACCTTATCAAATCCGTCAGTTACATTTTTAAATACGCCAATCTCTCTAACATCTAGCCCCATGGCTAGTCTAAGTCTTTCGTCGACAACTGCCCTCTCTCTAAAGATATCACTTCTATATCTCGCCACTTCGCCAGGCACAATCTTGTAGCTGGACTCCTCAAGGGCAGAAATATCTAAATCATTATAGGCAATTCTTGCAACTTCAGCAAAAACTTTTCTTCTTATGTCGACAAGTGTTCCATAAGTTTCTTTCATCTTTTCCCCTTATATCCTTAATTTATCAATAATTTTCGCGCTTACTTCTTGAGCAGTAGCCTTTAGCATAATTTCGTCGTCTACAATTACAACTGGCGATGCTTCGTTGTTGTGAATTTTGCAATAATTTAAGCAGTGTGCAAATTCAATTTCCAAATTTTCTGCAGAACAAAGTTCGGATTCTGGTCCGCACAAATGATCTTGTAAGTACTCTACTGCGTCGTAAATAGCGTTAGCTCCCATAAGAGTGCATCTCGCACCCATGCAAATAGTAACTTTCATATGTCCTCCTCTTCACTCTATACTGATAGTTTAACATTTAAAATTTACTTCTTCAATCATCATTATAGTTTTTTATAATATTATTATTAATAATGTTATAATATAGGTGAGGTGTTATATGGAACTTTCAAAGACGCTAAAAAACTTAAAATTATTTAACAATTTAAATGACTTAGAGCTTGAAGAAGTGAAAAACTTTTTATCTGACATAAAAGTTTATAAAAACAAGACCACTATCTTTAATGTTGGCGACGACATAAAAAATTTTGGAATTTTATTAAGTGGGCAAGTTGAGCTTGAAGTTGACGATGACTTTGGCAACAAAACTATTCTCTCAAAATTAACTGCGCCAGCACTTTTTGCTGAATCCGTCTTAATAAGTGGAGTGAAGGAAATTCCCCTATCTGTAGTTGCAAGTGGTGACGCAGAAATAATTTTCTTCGACTACAATTCTTTTCTTGGCAAAAATTTAAAGTCAAAGGAAAAAGTTAAGGACAACCTTATAAAAATCCTTGCTGGCAAAAATTTATTTATGCGCGACAAATTAAACCTTCTCACCCTTCCCACAGCCCGCACAAAAATTTTGTACTACTTGTCCAATGAAGCAAGAAAAAAAGGCTCAAAATATTTTACCCTTGACTTCAACATTACAGAGTTAGCACAATACTTAAATTTAAACAGGTCTTCACTTTCTCGTGAGCTTTCAAAACTAAAAAAAGAAGGCCTCATTGATTACCACAATAAGACCTTCCGAATTTTATAATTTTATTAAATTTTATTATCTATTTTGATGGGCTATTCTTGCAGATGCTGCTGCGGCAATTGCTGCCACCAAGTCGTCTGCAAAAGTAGTTACCCTCTCAACTTTTTTCTTTTCATCAAGTTCTTTTATTATGCCAATTTTTTTCTTGTCCAGATAGCCAAAGTTGGTAAGTCCAATTGTGCCATACATATTTACAATGCCGAGAGTTAAAATCTCGTCAATGCCATAGAGACCTTCGTCGTCATGGATAATTGATTGAATTGGCTCAGGGAGCTTGCCTTCATTTGCCAAGTCGTCAAGGGCAAGGCCTGTCAAGATGGCGTGAATTGACTCCCTCTTTTTTATTACGCTTTCAACACTTTCTAGGCATCTATCTATATCAAGATCTTTGATGTATTCGCCTTGAAGCTCTTGAACGAGCTTTGCAATTTCAATTAACTCAACTCCAAAATCCTGTAATCTTTTAACAGTATGCTCATAAAGCTCCTGGCTGTCGTATTTATAAAGTATATCTTTCACAAATCCTCCTATTTTTTTCTAATTCTAATTCTCGCTCTATTTCTCTTCATGATCTTTGCCCTAGAAATTTTTATGCTAATGCCATAAATAAATCCAGGAATAAGTGTAGCAACAAAAAGACTTAGGGCATTGTAATTTACGCCCAGAACCTTAATTGCATAAACCTCTGGCATCAAAAAGAATTCCATGGGAAACTTCCAATAGGATCCACCAACTGAGCCAGTAAAAAATTCTTTACCCAAACCCAAAAATCCAAGGGCAAATAAAATTAAGCCAATTAAAAAAATTAAATTGCCTGCAAAAAAATCAAGGCTCCTTGCATTTCTCTTTGAGAGCATTTTTCCAAAGTTATAGTAGAGGACTATTATGACTGCAACTAAAATAATTTTGAAAAAAATATTTCCATAGACCAAATTTCTCATGTTGGTACTTAAATTTATGAGAGCTGAAATGGCAAAGGTTATAAAAACTATTAAGATGTGAAAAATTAATCCTCTAGTATTATTTCTCATTTGCACTCCTATTTATCCAAGAAATTTTGGGCTTTTCCTGATAGTTTTATCTTCATGTCCTTGTCAACCCAAATAATTGCAGAATCAGTTTTATCTGCAAGGGCATTTATCTCATCGTCAGTGGAATTAAAGGCAGCAGTAGATAAAAAGTCACAAAGGCCTGAATCCTCTTTAATAATTGTGATAGACTTTACATTTTCAGAAGGCTTTAAGGTATCTGGGTCGATTATGTGGCAGTACCTCACGCCGTCAAGGTCGAAGTACCTTTGGTAGTCGCCACTTGTAACTATAGATGTGTTAGCAACATTTACTGCAGCAAGAATTGGATCCTGACTTTCAAGATCGGGATTTTGAATGCCAATTTTAAAATTGTCACGACCATCTACTGGCTTTCCAATAATTCTAACATTGCCGCCAGCAGAAATTACTGAGGATTTAACTCCTCTTTCTTCAAGCTCTCTAGCTACAAGTTCTGTTGCAAAACCCTTGGCAGTTGCACCCAAATCAAGCTCCATGCCCCTATCTATTTCAACAGATTTTTTCCCTTCATCTAATTTTACATTTTCAATATTTGTAAAAGGACGGAGCTTTTCTAATTCTTCATCACTTGGTAGAGCCTGACCCTTTAGGGCAATAACTTCTTCCTCAGTTTTTCCAGATTCATAAAGTTCTCTGTACTCATTCCAAAGCTTTGTAACAGGACCAAGGGCAATATTTGTCTTGTGTGAAATATTTTTATTGTAATCCACAGAATCCTTTATTAGCTTAAATAAAGTATCATCCACAACAACAGGCTTTACTCCAGCCTCATCATTAATTGACTTGACATTTACATAGCCATCATAGTTTCTGTAGTTGTCAAAAAGTTTGTGCAGGTCTTCAAACCTTTCCTTGGCATAAGTCAAATTTTCACTGGCAAAACTTTCGTCATCAGTATAAATTGCAATGTGAACCACTGTGTCAAAAGTGTCGTAAAATTCAATTTCGCTCTTTTCACCATCTCTTGAGATTTCTTTTGCAACCGGCTTTTGCTCTGCCTCAATGGCATTTTTATTTTCACTTACATTTGCATTTTTATTTACATTTTTGTCGCCGCAAGCAGAAAGAATCAAAAGACTTCCCAAAGTCACAGCGAGTATTGCTTTTTTCATATTATCACCTTCTATATGATACCATTTAAAGCTAGACTTTTTCAATAAATAATAAGTTTAAGCCTATTTTGTTCAAAATTTTTAAAAAAATAAAAGCCGCCCCTTGGCAGCTCTTATTCAAATAATTTTACTTATTTATTTTTTTGTTTTCTTCTTCCTTTTCCCTTTTCTTGAATCTTCCAAGTAGAAGTAATAGACCTGATGCAAGTCCTGCTGATGCAGTCTCAGCAACTAGTCCAGCGTCTGCTGTCTTAGGAGCTCTGTCATCATTTTTAGCTTGTGCCTTTGCAGCTTCACTTGACATTACTTTATCTGCTTGAGAATTTTCTTGGATTGAGATTTTCTTTTGGTCTTGAGACTTTTCTGCATTTTCAGTTTTATTTACTTCTTCAGATTTTTCAGAATCAGAAATTTTATTTTCCCCTTCAAAGTTTTTGTCCTCAGGATTCTTTCCTTCTGGAGTTTTTTCTTCTGGAGTTTTTCCTTCAGTAACCTTTCCAGGTTCAACTGGCTTATTTGGCTCAACTGGTTTTTCAGGATCAACTGGTTTGTTAGGACTTATGTCATGATTATCTGGTGTGCCTGTAGTGTTTGGTTTGTCAGGAGTTTCTCCACCTGAATTGCCTGGATTATTTGGTTTTGTCGGATCTGTTGGATTTCCTGGATCTGGGCACATATTTTCCGTAGGTTTTGTGCCAACTCTGATAATCTTATCTACAGCTACAGTGATTACTTTATCTTCTCTTGATTCTTCTTTGCTGTTTTTAACCTTAACTGTAGTTTCTTTCTTACCAGTTGCACCTTCTTTTTCAACAACATAAGTTCCTGCATCTAAAGTATTGTCTTCAATGACTTGAACCTTATATGGTATTTCAGATTCTACTTTAAAGCTTCCTTCAGTTAGAGAACCATATTCATAAACTGCATTAGTTGGTTCAATTCTTTCAACCTTAGTTTCAAGCTTTCCTGTTTCCTTGTTGAAGGAGGTTGTAATAGTTACCTTACCTGGAGTTCCCTCAGAAATCTTGTTAACTGTTCCTGCTTTTAGCTCAGGATTGTGATTGTATGTTGTTTCTTGTGGAATATTTTCTTCCTTAACAACTGGCTTGATACCAACTCTTACAACTCTATCTTCTTTTTCTTCGATAACTTTTCCCGCTGAATCAACTGTTATATCACCATCTTTAGTAGTTATAGTTGTTGTTACTATTTCCTTGCCGTCTTTACCTTCGTTGTCTACAACTCTAGTACCTGCTTCAAGCTTATCATCATAGATTACTTTTGTTTCGTAAGGAATTGCTTTTTCGACAGGAGTTTCCCTTTTTCCTTCAAGTGGTTTTGTGCCTACTAGGACAATGTGTTTAGTTGCTTCTACAATTATTGGTTCACCGATTTGTTTAGCTTCGCCGTCTGATTGACCATTTTTAATAGCTTGTTCATAACTTGTAGTCTTAGACCCTGCCACACCTTGTTGTTCTATTTTCTTTTCGCCTTTAGAAAGAGTCGGATCTTCTCTAACTTCAACTTCATAAGGAAGAGGGCAAGTTTTCTTGTATTCATAAGTTCCTGTGAAGTCCTTAGTGCCTACAATTACTTTTTGTACTGCATTAGTTACGACTTCTTCAGTTGTTTGTTCAACTTTACCAGTTTCTGGGTTGTACTTGTCAATGACTCTTGTTTCTACCTTACCTGGGGTAAGTGTACCAGTTTCAACTACTCCCTTGTTTTTGGTATTATCGTAAACATATTCGATTTTTACTTCAACATCTTTAGAATAGTTGTTTTCTGGTGTTTCGACTTTTGTTCCAATTTCAATAATGTGTTTTACAGAATCTTTTCTGTTGGATTCAGTCTTTGTCATTTCACCAACAACTTCTCCATTCTTAAAGTCTTGTTTGTATTCTATATCATAAGAACCCTTAACACCTTTTTGTATTTCATTGTTTGTGCCAGCTGGAAGTTCATTATTGTATCTAACTTCAACTTCAAATGGTATTTCGAAAGTTTCTTTGTGTTTTACTTCGCCTGAAAAATCTGCTGAGCCTACTTCGATAATAGCATCGACAGGTTTTTCTTCAGTAACCTTCTTTTCATCTTGAACTTTTGAATTTACTATCGTCCATTCAGTTTTCCTAGAGCCCAGCTTTCCTTTTTGTTCAACTCCGTCAACAGTCTTGTATCTCCATTCGCCTTTTTTAAGGTCTGGATTTACTTCAACCTTAGTTTCAAATGGTAGAACTTCTGTATGGGAGTGAGGCCCTTCAGTCATTGTACCGACTCTAATAACTTGATTTTTAACATCTTTTGTTTTTTCTACAACTGGCTCATCACTACTTACAACTTTTCCATTTTCGATATGTCTCTTTGTTTTAGTCACTGTTTGGCCATTTTCTCCTGCTTGATCAATTACTTTTTCTCCAGCTTTAAGAGTGTTATCAAAGACTATTTCTGTTTCAAATGGTATGATGTTATTTTTTACCTCTTCAAATTCGCCGTTGTAATTCTGCATACCTACAATAACTTTTCTCTTACCTTTCACTACAACTGTCTCTTGGATTGTTTCAATTTGACCCGTTGCAGGATTGTATTTGTTTTTAGTTCTTGTAATTACCTTTCCTGGAGTTAGGTCAGAAACTTCAATAGTACCCAAACCTTTATTTTCATCAAAAACCCATTCAACATCTACGCCAACTTCATTTTCAACATCTTTAGAATTTTCAACTGGTTTTGTACCAATTTCAATAATATGTTCAATTGGTTCTACATACTTATCAGTAAGCTCTTTTTCAGTGAAGTTTGCACCCTCTTTTAGCTGACCGTTTACAATTTCTCCGCTGTATTCGTAAGTTCTAGATCCAACCTTACCTTCTTGCTTAACATTTGTTGTGCCTGCTGCAAGGTCTGGATTTTCAACAATTTTTACAGTGAATGGTACATCTTTTGTAACTGTATTTTTAACTGAACCAGTGTAATCTTTTTGTCCTACCCTGATTACTGCATTGATAGGATCAGTTTTTTCAAGTTTATAGTCTCCGACAATTTTAGAGTTTTCAATTGTCCAAGTCTTTTTATTTGTACCAGCTACTCCATCTTTTACAATCTTGTAGTTGTCTTTTGCGTCTGGATAGTTTTTATAGAAGTCTGGGTCAAATTCAACTGTATAGCCAAATGGAATCTCGTCTGTGTCGACAACTTTTCCTTCTGTTCCTGCAGGGATTTTGATCTTCTTGTTTTTAGCTTCTTTAGTTGTTGCTTTAGTTACCTTGATTTCACCTGTGTTAGGGTCTCTAGTTGTCGTGATAGTTACAAGACCATCGTTTCCTTCTTCTACTACTTCTGGTTCGCCATCTTTTCTTGTGTAGTCAAGCTCATATTCTAGACCTCTTGGAATTGCAACTTCAGTTGTAGCAGGTTTTGTACCAATTCTAACTTCGCCATCAACGGCTGATGTGATTGTCTCAGTAGTTACAGCTTCCTTGTCCTTTTGGAAAATTCCATTCTCATCAATAATTCCCTTTTCGCCATTGATGACAACTTGTTTGAAAGTTAATTTTTGTTTTCCTTCAGTGCCTGGTCTTTCAATAACCTTTCCTGCTTCCAAAGTATAATCATAGACTACATTTGTTTTATAAGGAATCTTAGTTTCATATTCCTTTGCTACTTCTGCTTTGTATTTAGGACGGGCGATAAATTGAGCTTTGACAGTTTCTTCTTTTTTAACTCCAAATTCGTCTTCATAATTAACTTTTACATCAACAAAAAGATTTTCTCCACCTTTGATATCTGCGCCTTCTGGTACAACTGCAGTTACAACGCCTGTTTCTTTGTCTACAGTAATATTATCCCAAACATGACCTGCGCTGTCCTTATATGTGCCTGGGACTATTTCGTAGGATAAAGGTTTGTTTTTCTTTGTATCTTCTGGAATAGGATCCGGAGTGCTTGTTAATTTATCTCCCTTAAAGCCGATTTTTGCATGGTATTCTGGTCTATAGTTATCAGATTCTTGAACTACAAAGTGGAACCAATGTGTATCTTTTGATCCATTTGTGTAAGTGTATTCCACAGGTACTGCCACAAAGTCTCCTGCTTTAGCAGATTTTGGTGGTGTGATGGAAAATCTGCCAATATCTCCGTCAGTTAGAGTTACCTTCCATTGGTCCTTATCTTCCTTACCTTCATTTGCCTTGTTGACAAAATCTAAGATTACTTCGCCGAAAGCTTCCCCATTTTTCTTGGCTTGGTTCATATCATCTCCAGATTTTATATAAGGGCTAAGGCTATCTTTTGGTTCATAGATTTTTACTTCAAAAGGTTCGCCAGGCTTAACCCCTGATGATGTGTTTTTTGAAGTATCTTCATTATTTCCATCTATAAAAGATTGGTCGTAATAACGTGTGTCGTCGAGGTTTAGTTTAAAGCCGCCGATTAGATTGTAGTGGTCGTAACGGTCAATGCCTTGGAGATCAACTTCAACTTCTTTACCATCGTGGTTAATCTTCTTTGTGCCGGCACCTGTTTCTGTGTAATAGCCATAGCCACCATTGTTCTCAACAATGGCTTTAAATTCACCTGCCGTTCTTGGACGAGCAAAGAATTTAACTTCCAGGTTTTGGATGCCCTTATATTTGGCATCCTTGTAGAAGATGGAATTTTCGTTAATAGAACCATCTGCATTGATTGTTCCATCAGGCATTTCAACGACTACTTTGCCTTCATCATTTATATAAGCCTTAGCTCCCGGAACAACTTCTCCTGTAAGAGGATGGTAGACTTGGCCGACTAATCTTTCTCTGGCGCTGTCATCTAAATTGTCTACTATTACATTGGTCGTAATGGTTTGACCTTGGACAAATTCCTTTTGGTCATGACTGCCGTTAAGCTTAATTAAGTCAAGCTTGTCGTTTTCATTTGGCCATGGGTTTACCGAGAAGGTAAAACTGGAATTGGGCCCTTGAGTGGCTTTGAGACCGTTAGCATTGTCTTTTTTATACTTTCCTTCCCAAGCTATAATGGTAGGATCTTTGGTATTGACACTGTTGATATGCTCTAGATCCTCTTTCGTTGAATAAAGATTTTCGTTCCTTTGAACTCTAGAGCCAGTAATCTCGACTTCTGCTTTTGCTTTATAAGTAGGATCATTGAAGTTTCCCTTTTCCGAAAGCTTATCTCCTACCTCATTGGCAGAAATATTTCCGGGATCAAGGACACCCGCTTGGTTCCCAGAGTTGGTAAATCCAAAGTCAGTGTAGGTTCTTTGACCCTTTTCCTTGTCGAATTCCATCTCGAGACCCCATTGGGTCTTATCTTCGCTTGTTGCAGATGGTTCTAAGGTATCATATCTGAATCCATCTTTGAAATCCATGCTAGGTGTGTCTACCGTGGAATAACTTGTGCCATTGCCCTGTTCCATCTCGGTAGAACGATAGCGTTCCTCTTCGCTATAGTTTTGGATCTTCTTTTCATCTTCGGCATAGTTCGGCTCAGTGGCTTCTTGCCCATCTCTAAGAGGTGCTTCAACTTTTTCTTCTGATGTCTCTAAATTTTCACTTGCCTTTTCATCTTCAGCATTTGCTTCACTAGCTATTTTTTCTGTAGACGCTTTTTCATCTACAGCTGAAGCTTCTTCTGTAGCTTCACTAGGGTCTGAAGCATTAGCTCCTTCAACATTTTCGCTTTCTGTACTAGGATTTTGAGAAGGAAGTGATTCACTTTTCTTATCCCCTGATACTTCAGGAGAATTAGCCGATTCCACTACAGCAACATTTTCTCCTGTGCTAGATTCTTTTGAATCAATAGCAGAAATTTCTTCCTTTTTTTCAGAACTTTCTTCTGAATTTGCAACTACTTCTTTAAAACTACTTGCATGGTTTTTGTTTTCACTTTGGACAACTGCCGTAGCTGCTGATTCTGCAGCCGCGTCAATTTCTGATGCCGCATCTACTTTTACAGACATTGATATTGACATCACTGTCGCCATAGAAAGTACGGCAAAAACCTCTTTACCATTCTTAATTGGGTTCATCTTTTTCTACTCCTTTAAAATAAAATATTAACTTCTACACTTAAGGCATAAGATTTTTAATTTAATGCCAGTCTTGTTTTAAGTCGTCAAAAAATCCGAGATTAATTTAAATTTAAACTTCTCGGATTTAAATTACGGTATTATTAAACGGTATCATTAACCTGATATATAACAATGTATACCTTTTAGTTCCCCTATTTAAACACAAAGCGTATTATTTTTCAAGCAAATTTTCACCAATTTACAAATATTTAATATTAGCTTAATATGATTTGTCTTGTTTAACTCAAAAAATAAAGCAATACAATAAAATTTTTATCAATCTAGCTTGAAACTTTGGTTTTTTATGCAGAATCTTGCCAAAAAATAAACAAAAAAATTTTTATTTTAAAAATCTTTTAACTTCATCTATTTTTAATTTATATTTCCCTAAAATTTTTGACAACAAAAAATCGACAGGATTTTTCCTGCCGACCTTATACTTTTTATAAAAATTTATAACTTCTATTAAATTAAAAATTATTTGCCATAAACTGGTCTAAGTGAGTCCTTGTACTTTTCATTCTTGCCATGAGTCAAGTCATGGAAAAGTTCTTTTAACTTCATTGTGAGCTCGCCTGGCCTTCCATCGGCAACTTTTATGTCGTCAACTTCACCTACTGGTGCAACTTCCATGGCAGTTCCTGAGAAGAAAACTTCATCTGTATTATAAAGCTCAGTCCTTGCAATTGATTTTTCCACGCATTCAATGCCAAGCCTTCTCTGGCAAGCTGCATTACAATATCTCCTGTATTTATTTGTGTCCAATTTTATTTTATAACTTGCCCTATAAAAATTTATCAACTGCAAAAATAAAAATTTCCAAGAAAAAAGAGGCTACAATCTTGTAACCTCTTTAAATAAAATTTTATTAAAATTAAATTTCAGCTTTAATTTTTTGTTCTCTTTCAATTGCTTCAATTAGTTTTGGAACAACTGCGTTGATGTCACCAACAACTCCAAGGTCTGCAATTTCAAAAATTGCTGCTTCAGGGTCTTTGTTAACAGCTATGATAAGGTCAGATTCTTCCATACCTGCAACGTGTTGGATTGCTCCAGAGATACCCATTGCGAAGTAAAGTTCTGGTCTAACTGTCTTACCAGTTTGTCCAACTTGGTGATCCTTAGTTATCCAACCTGAATCTACTGATGCTCTTGATGCAGAAATTTCTGCTTCTAGTTTGTCAGCAAGTTCTTGAAGAGGTTTAAATCCTTCTGGTCCACCGATTCCACGACCACCAGATACTAAGATCTTAGCTTCTGTGATATCTTTCTTGTGAGATTCTTGTTTAGCAATGTCAAGTACCTTAACATTCATGTCAGCGTCAGTGAAGTCAACTTTAATTTCTTCAACTTCGCCCTTTCTTGAATCGTCAGAATCAAGTGCTTGCATAACTCCAGGTCTAACTGTTGCCATTTGTGGTCTAAAGTCTTCGCAAAGGATAGTTGCCATTAGGTTACCACCGAAAGCAGGTCTTGTCATCATAAGGTTTTTAGATTCTTCATCTATTTCTAGTTTTGTACAGTCAGCAGTAAGTCCTGTGTGAATTCTTGCTGCTAGTCTTGGAGCAAGGTCACGACCTATTGATGATGCACCGTAAATTACGATTTCAGGATCTTTTTCTTTTATAATTTGAGTGATTGCCTTAGCATATGGTTCAGTAACATATTCTTTAAGCATTTCATCTTCTACTACAAGAACTTTGTCAGCTCCGTGTCTAATAAGAGTTTGTGCGTGGTCCTTAACTTTTTCGCCAAGCAACATTGCAACAACATCTTGTCCAAGAGCGTCGGCAAGTTCTCTTGCCTTTCCCAAAAGTTCTATACCAACTTTTTCAAGTTTATTGTCTCTTTGTTCTATAAATACAAATACATCTTTACTCATTTTTAAACCCCCAATTAGATAATATACTTTTCTTGAAGTTTAGCAACGATAGCTTGAGCTGCTTCGTCAGCAGTAAGATCAGTTAAAAGAACGCCCTTGCCCTTACCTTGTTTAGGGAAAGATTTTTTAACCTTTGTAGGTGATCCCTTAAGTCCTATGTTTGCCATATCAAGTTTGTCTTTAATATCTTCAAGACCCCAAACTTTGATTTCTTTTTGGTAAGCTTCAAAAACTTTACCAATTGTCATATATCTAGGTTCTGCTAATTCTGCAATTGCAGTGATTAAGCATGGGAATTTAGCATTAATTGTGTGGTATCTGTCTTCGAATTGTCTCTTAACAGTTATACCCTTCATGTCTTTGTCTAGTTCAAGTTCTTCAACATAAGAAACTTGTGGAACTCCAATGTGTTCAGCAATTTGTGGTCCAACTTGTGCAGTATCACCGTCGATAGCTTGTCTACCACAAACAATTAGATCGAAATCTAAGTGTTCAAGAGCTGCAGTGATTGTACAAGATGTAGCCCAAGTGTCAGCTCCACCAAATGCTCTGTCAGAAACTAGAATTGCATCGTCTGCTCCCATTGCTAGAGCTTCTCTTAGAGCAGCTTCAGCTTGTGGAGGTCCCATTGATAAAACTGTTACATGGATATCTGGATTTTCATCTTTAAGTCTAAGTGCTACTTCAAGACCTGATTTATCATCAGGGTTTATAATACTTGGCACACCATCTCTAATAAGAGTGTTAGTAACAGGGTCAAGTCTAACTTCATTAGTATCAGGTACTTGTTTAATACATACTACTATATTCATCTATAATACTCCTTCCGATTATTTAACGCCCATCCAGCCAGATACAACCATCTTCATTACTTCAGATGTACCTTCGTAAATTTCAGTGATCTTAGCGTCTCTCATCATTCTTTCAATTGGATAGTCACGAGTGTATCCGTATCCACCGAATAATTGTAGACATCTTCTAGTAATATCACTTGCTGCATCTGCTGCAAATAATTTAGCCATAGCTGCATAGTGTCCGTAAGCTTCGCCATTACCCTTTGCATCAGCTGCTCTGTAAACTAATAGTTGAGCTGCTTCAGCAGTAGTTTTCATATCTGCAAGTTCAAATTGGGTGTTTTGGAATTGAGAAATTCTTCTACCAAATTGTTTTCTTTCAGAAGTGTATTTAACAGTTTCGTCAATTGCACCTTCTGCAATACCAAGAGCTTGAGATGCGATACCAATTCTACCACCATCAAGAGTCTTCATTGCAAGTTTGAAGCCCTTACCTTCTCTTCCAAGAAGATTTTCTTTAGGAATTCTACAATCTTCAAAGATAAGTTCACAAGTAGAAGAGCCTCTGATACCCATCTTGTCTTCTGGTTCACCAACAGTAAATCCTGGAGTTCCTCTTTCAACTATGAAAGCAGAAATTCCGTGATTTCCCTTAGATCTATCAGTCATTGCTATAATTACAAATACATCAGCAAATCCTGCGTTTGTAATAAATATTTTTGATCCGTTAAGTACGTATTCGTCACCATCAAGTACAGCAGTTGTTCTTTGACCACTTGCGTCAGTACCAGCACCTGGTTCAGTAAGACCGAAAGCACCGATTTTTCTACCTGCTAGTAGATCTGGTAAATATTTTTTCTTTTGTTCTTCTGTTCCATTTTCATAAATTGGAGCACAGCATAGTGAAGTGTGAGCAGAAACAATAACACCAGTAGTAGCACATTTCTTAGAAAGTTCTTCTACTGCCATAGCGTAAGCTACATAGTCTGCACCTTGTCCACCGTATTCTTTAGGAAATGGTATTCCAAAGAAACCATATCTGGCCATTTTTTTAACATTTTCCATAGGAACTTCTTCTGTCGCATCAACATCAGCGGCAACAGGTTCTACTTCAGTTTCAGCAAATGCGCGATACATTTGTTGTAACAATAGATGTTCCTTGTCCATTCTAAAATCCATTTAAAATCCCCCTAACAATTATTATAAAGAATGTTATTTAATTAACATACGTTATTTCTATTATATCATTATGCACTTGTTTTTCAAGGTTTTATTTGCTTAAAAAGTCACTAGAAAAATAAATTTGCCATAACTTTGAAATTGAAATTAAAGTAAAAAATTCTTCTACAAAGGCAAAATTAATAAAGAATTTCTACTTTTTAATTAACTAAAAGTATTAAATCCTCTGCCAAATTTTTAATTTATTTTAAATTAGGATAAGGTTTTTATAAAAATTTACACAAGATAAAATAAATTTACTTTAAAACTCAATAAAGCCTCAAAAAATCACAAAATTTTTACAAAATAAAAAGGCGGTGACCCGCCCCTTATTAAATATCTGCCTTAACTACAAGTACAGATTTCTTTGAATGGTTGATAACCTTGTTGGAAACAGAGCCAAGAAGTGTTCTTGAGAAGGCACCAAGTCCTCTGTTGCCCATTACAATAAAGTCTACATCTTTTTCGTCAGCAAATTTGCAGATTTGTTCGCCAGGATTTCCTGAAGTATAAAAAGTTTCAACCTTGTTTGGATATCCGCTTAAATCTGTTTCTGCGTCCTTAAGTATCATTTCTGCTCTTTCAACATTAGCCTTGTCTATTTCAAGAGTAAAATTAAAGTTTGCTGGATATTGTTCAAAAATTGAAGTTTCTGGAGTAACTGTCAAAATTAAAAGATCTGCTCCTAATTTTTCTCCCATGTCTCTTGCAACTTCGATTGATTTTTTTGAAGACTTTGATCCATCAATTGGTACTAATATTTTCATCTTTACCTCCTATAAATAAGTTCAAATTTCTATTATCTTCTGTTTTAATTATACCCCAAAAGAAATACTTTTAAAATAGCCTTGTAATTCTTTATAAAGTTACAGTAATAACTTTAAAATTTCTTTGCCTTTAAATTATTTTCAAAAATATTTTTAAAATAAATTTGACAAGGCTCCTTAAAAGATTTATTATAAAGAAAATGACACAGTGTCACTTTGGAGGTAATATGGCAAAAAATACTTTTGAAAACTTAGACAAGGATAAGAAAGAAAAAATTTATGACAGCCTAAAGGAATTTTTTGAGGAAGAAGATTTGAAGGATATAAATGTCTCTGGCATAGTAAAAAAACTTGGCATAGCAAGAGGTTCCTTCTACCAATACTTTGAGGACTTGGAGGACTCTTACTTCACTGTCCTTAAGAGAGAGACGGGGGGAATTCACCACAAGTTTTTTAACCTCTACAAGGAAAATGAGGAGGACATGGAAAAAACTTTAAAGGCTTATAGAGATTTTTTAGCCACAGAACTTTACGACAAGAATTTAAAGGCCCTTTACAGACCAAAATTTTTTATCTTTGAAAATTCTTTTATGCTCCACGGCAAAAACTTTTTGCGTCAGCAGTTCTCCAGTGACTTCTACCACAAAATGACTTTCATTATGGCAGTCTTTCACGAACTCATCAAGGAGAGCATCACTTCGGACTACGACAAGGAAAAGTTTTTGGAAGTTTGTAACCTATATATAAATTGCTTGTTAGGGGGAATAAATAATGAATCAATTTGAAATTTTTTTCGACGGGCTATATCTCAGTCTAGTAATTTTTCTCGGCATAAGAATGCTTTTAATAGAAGATAAGGACAGCAGAATTTTAGGTTCCATGACTTTACTTCTTGGTCTTGGCGATTCCTTTCACCTAATACCTAGAATTATTGCAAATGTAGAAAGTAATGGCTTTCTAGTAAACAGCTTTGGACTGTTTTTAGGAACGAGAGTCTCAGCTATTACTATGTCAGTTTTTTATCTATTATTTTATTTTTACATCAAGAAGGCAAAAAAGTCACAGGACAAGGGACTTGACTTGGCAATGATACTTTTATTTGCCCTTAGACTTGCAGGTGTTCTTATTAGCTTTAACCACAGTGAGAAAATGGACCTCATCTCAAATGTCCCCTTTGTCTTAATGGGTCTAATTGACATCTTTCTTCTATATAAAGATAAAAATAGAGAGGACTTTAAAAATTTATACATCTATGTCTTCTTTAGCTTTTTATTCTATGTGCCAGTGGTCTTGTTTAAAAAAGTTAATCCAAGCATTGGCGCACTAATGATGCCAAAGACTGTCATGTATGTATTAATTGTCCTTAAACTTTACAAGAACCTAAAAAAAGATTTTGTCAAAAGGGATATTATGGAATTTGCAGTAGCCTACTTGTTCTCAGGCATATTAGCAGGTGCAGTTTATCGTGAGCTTGGAAAAATTTATCCAGTGGAAGTAAAAATGGCTTTGGTTCACACTCACCTAATTGTCCTTGGCTTTGCCCTTCCTGCAATTTTTTATCTTGTCCTTAAAAATTTAGATATTTCAAATGAAAAGTTGGAAAAATTATTTAGACTCTACAACTTGGGAATTTATTTTAGCTTTACTACAATGTTCCTTCACGGTTTGGTAGACGGATATTCTCCCCTAAACCCTGTGAGAATTGGCATGATTTCAGTATCAGGCATTGGACACATCCTAATCACCCTTGCAGTAATTTTAATTTCCCTAAAGTGTCTAAGGGCAAGGGAGCTTGCAAGGGCTTAAATTTTAAGTAGCCATAAATTTTTAATAATCTTCACTCACTTAAATAGAAAGAAGAAAACCTGTCACTGTGGCAGGTTTTTTTCTTTGCAAAATTTTATGGGTCTTAGATTTATTTATGGTCTGTAATTTTTTTTCGTCTTAGTTTTTTTATCGCTTTAATTTTTTTATGGCCTTAATTTTATTATCGGTCTAAATTAATTTACTGTCTTTAATTCTTCCCCCTTATCCTTCAAAAAAATCTTTCAAAACTTCCCCTTCCCAAGAGCCACACTTTGTAACATAAAAATATCTGTTAGAGATTTACTCCCCAACAGATATTATAGAGCCAAAATTTCTACAAATAAAATAAAGACGACAAGTTTCCTTGCCGCCTTCATTCATATTACATATTAACTTTTATAAAGTTAAGATCATCTCTTATTGCCAAATACTTACTTGGTCCATGCCTTCAATCTTAGCTGCATTGTGTCCGTTAGAAGCATCTAAGATTTCATAGTATGCCCAGTGGCTCTTAGATACATCAGAAAATCTTCTTAGTCCAGCTTCACTTACATTTGCGAAGGAATTTGACTTAGTATTTCTACCAAATACAGAGTTCAAAATTGTAACAGCTTCAGCTCTAGTAAGTTTTTGATCAGGTTTAAATGTGCCATCAGAGTATCCCTTGATGTTCTTGTTGCCGTAAAGTGCACTTATTGCATCAGATGCCCAGTGACCCTTTACATCCTTAAAGCTTCCAGTTCCTGGATAACCATTTTTAACAAAGGTAGAAATCATTTGAGCAAATTCAGCTCTTGTGATAGCTTGGTTTGGTTTAAATGTTCCATCAGAGTATCCCTTGATGAATCCCTTAGCTACTGCATAGTTAATTTCATCAGAATACCAAGCGTTGTTGGCATCCTTGAAGCTTGTAGTTGGGTTCTTAGGGAGTTCTGCACCATTATTTACAAGTTTATCAAACATTCTTACAGCTTCAGCTCTAGTAACTTCTTTGCCTGGTTTAAATGTTCCATCAGGGAATCCTGCTATATATGCAGGTTGATTAACTTTTTCCGTAGACACAGCTACACCCCCAACAGTGTATTCAGTAGTTCTAGCAACTTTTCCTGATTCCTTAGATTCAACTTTAATAGTTTCGCCAGCTCTTAGAGCTCTACTTAAAGAAACATTATAAATACCAGTGTCGCCTGCAGTTGTGCTTCCAAGAGAATTTCCATTTGAATCATATACAGTTATACTTGCATTCGCATCTGCATTACCTCTTACGAATTTTGCTCCAGCAGAAACTGCGTTAATAGTAGGTGCTCCTGAATATTCATTATTTGTACTGTATTTACTACCATATACATAGTATTCTAAATTTCTTGAAGTAGAAATAGAAGGACTATCCCATGTTACTTTGAAATATCCATCACTATCAGTTGTGTCCCTTCCAAGATAATCGTTGCCGTCATAAACATATACTGTTGTATTTCTATATCCCTTCAAATATCCCTTTGTTGAATAGCTAGTTCTAGAAATATCAGTTGGATAAACTCTCTTGTCATAGTCATCTCTATAATATCTGTCAAATCTATCATATCTGTAATTTCTGTAGTATCCATCATAATAATCCAATGTGTATTTAGCTGAATTATATCCACTCTTTTCAGCCTTTAGATATCCATCATAGTATCTATAACGTCTGGATCTATTGTATCTATATGGTCTATAACTTGTCCAATGTTTCTTGCCATTAGAATCGTAATAATACCACTCATCTCCATCTCTGTAATAACGATATCCATCATCATAATAATAATCGTCATCATAATATCGATAATCATAACCTACATAAATATCAAAATATCCATTTTCATCAGTTGTAGTAGACTTACCTGTCTTATCTCCATCATAATCGTAAAGTGTAACTGTTGCATCTTCAACTGCTACACCATCAGCAGTTACCTTACCATAAAATCTTCCATTATCATAGTATCTTTCAGAAATAGAAAGGTCTTTAGTTACTGGTACAGCTGGTTTATCAGCTTCCCATTTTGCTGTTAAAGTAATATCTCTTTTAACTTCATAAGGGAATGTTACTTTATTTGTTCCATCATACCAACCTTTAAAAGTATATCTATCTCTTTTTACACTAGGTTCTTTTAACTTTGTACCTTTAGCGACTTTACTATCAGCTACTTCAGTTCCACCATCTGAATCAAATCTTACTGTGAATTCTTCTACTACTGAATCTGCTGGTGTTGGATCTTTTGATTTTTCTGTGTCAGCCGGATCTATTGTTTCCTCTTTCTCTTTATTGTCTGCTGTATTTTCTTCTTCGTTTCCTGTTTTTTCAGTAGGTGCACCTATTGTAGGTTCTGTTTCCGGTGTTTCTGTTGTTACTACTGGTTCACTATCACCTTTACCTTCATTCTCATCAGCAAATACATTAAATGGCATTGCGGTAATCATTACTCCCGCAAGCGCTAAACTAAGTAATTTTTTATTATTCATAAACTCTCCTCCTTATGATAAATTCCATTCATCAATATTAAAACATTTTCCTTGGTTCTATTATACCCAAAGTCAATGAAAATGTTTAACAATTTACGAAATTTTAACAAATTTAATAATTTTGTAACAATACTAGAGCAAACTTGAAAAAATTTTTAGAATCTTGCTATTTAGATTCTTTTCAAAATAGAATTGACAGGTAAAATTTTTTATTATAAGATAATTTTAAATTTAAAGAGTTTAAAAGATTTTAGATATGGATTTTATAAAAATTTTCATAACTGGAGGCAACATGATAAAAATAGAAAACTTGAGAAAAACTTTTGCCACAAAAATTGCTGTAAATGACCTAACTTTAGATGTGCCTAATGGAGTAGTCTATGGCTTCTTGGGACCCAATGGCGCAGGCAAAACTACAACTATTAAAATGATTGTGGGCATGCTCAGGCAGGACAGTGGCAAAATTGAAATCGACGGCATTGACACCCTAGAGGACCCCATTGGATCAAAGAAAAAATTTGCCTATGTGCCAGACAACCCCGACATCTACGATACCATGACTGCTAGGCAGTATCTAAACTTTATGGCAGATGTCTTCTCCATGAGCTTAGAAAAGAGAAATGAAAATATAAAAAAATACGCGGAAATTTTTGAGATGACAGAAAATTTAGACGCAACAATTTCTACCCTATCTCATGGCATGAAGCAAAAAATAGTTTTAATAGGGGCCCTAATTCACGAGCCAAGGCTTTTAATTTTAGATGAGCCCATGGTTGGTCTTGACGCAAAAAGTTCCTTTAGGCTAAAAAATATTATGAGAGAAGTGGCTGATGGCGGCGGCACAGTTTTCTTTTCCACTCATGTCATGGAAGTTGCAGAAAAAATGTGCGACGAAATTGCAATTATAAACAAGGGAAAATTAATTGCCGAGGGAAGTCTCGATGAAATCAAGGCTACTGCCAAGGACAGGGGAAGTCTTGAAAAAATATTTTTAGAGCTTACGGAGTGATTTTATGAATAGATTTTTTGAATTAAAAACACTTTTAAAAAAAGATTTATACTTAAGTCTTATAGCTCCCCTAAAGAAGCCCTCAAAAAATGGTGGTGACTTTAGGGTTCTAACAGTTTTGGGATTTGTCTTTTTATTTTTCTACCTTGCCTTTTTATATTTTTTCTTAATTCTTGGCTTCATAATTCCCATGGCAAAGCTTGGAAAGGAAAGCCTGGTCCTAATGGTCTTCTTTGGCTTTGTCTCTGTTGGCACAATAGTCTTTACCAGCCCAGGAATTATTTCAAAAATTTATTACTCTAGGGATGTGGAACTCCTACTTCCCCTTCCCCTTAGACAAAATAATATTTATATTTCAAAAATTTTGGGGTCTGTGGCCATAGCCTTCCTTACTAGCCTTGTAATTTTTATTCCCTTAATTTTTCCACTGGTTAAATATGGGAGTTTAAAGCTTATAAAATTTTTCTCAGTAATATTTTTGAATTTATCAAATATTATTTTTACAGTTTTGATTTTGTCAATTATCCTGATTTTATTTATGAGGGCCTTTGCAGGCATAGGCGGACTAAAAAATCTACTTCAGGCTCTTGGTTTTATTTTTGGAATTGGGGCGACCTTGGCACCACAGCTTATCACTAGGTCAGATCTTTCAAAGGAAGTGGTAGAAAAAAACATAATCGGCTTTATCAAGCACCTCTTCCCACAAGTTTATCTAGTGGATAAAATTTATGTGATGAATAATATCCCAGGCTTTTTTATTAGCCTTGGAATACTTCTTCTTATGGCTATAATTTTATTTGACCTAAGCTTTCCACTCTCAAAGTTAATGATAGCTGGAGTTTTAAGGGCAAAGGCTTCAGGCTCAAAGGCAAAGAGAAAGAGAGAAAATAAAAACACATCTATTGCAATTTCCCTTGCAAAAAAAGACGTTGCAAATGTAATAAAGACGCCAGTTTACTTTTTTAACTTGGCAAGTGGAGCTTTTATGTTTCCAATCCTCATGATTTTTGGATTTTTAAAGGGCGAAAGTATAAAATACATTCAAGAATTTTTTGCCAATACAGAGTCTTTCGGTTTTGGAAAAATTGATGTCTTCTTTGCCCTATTAATAGGACTCTTTTTCTACGCAGCCTTTATGACACCACTGTCTATCACAAGCATAACTCGCGAGGGCAAAAATATTTTCCTCATGCAGACTCTTCCAATCTCCTATGAAGATCAGATTAAGGGAAGAATTTTGGGGTCAAGTTTATTTCAATTTGTCTCAACTTTTCCAATAATAATATTTTTAGCCTACCTCATAGGCTTTGATGGCCTATATATTTTGGCTATGCTAATAGGGTCCTGCCTTGGGTCTTATGCTTCATCTTCCTTTGGAATTTATTACGGCATAAAATATCCAAAGCTTGATTGGGAAAACCCCCAAGATGCAGTTAAGAGAAACTTTCCAGTCTTCTTATTTAGCATACTCAGCATGGCTGTTATGGCACTTTCTGCCTTTATAATTTTTAGGATCTATATGGCTTTTAGGTCCGTAAGTTTTGTTAAATTTATTATTATAGGCTATGTCGCTGTGGCAATGGCACTTTCCTTTGCAATAAAAAAACAGGCAGAAATTTCTTTAAAAGAAAAATTGCCTGAATATAATTCTTAAGCTCACCACTGGTGAGCTTTTTTATTTACCAAACATTAATAAGAAGCATTGAGATGTCGTCGGTCTGTTCTCCGTCGTTAAATTCCTCTAACTCGTTATCTAAAATTTCTAGGATATCCTTATTATTTTCTAAGATAATATTGTGGACTCTCTCGTAGCCAAAGGATTCCTTCTTTGAATTTCTAGCCTCCACAACTCCATCTGTCATAAACAAAATGTAGTCGCCTGAATAAAGTTTTATTTCCTTCTCTTCATAATCAGGTCTGGCAAAAAATCTTGAAATTGGATAGCCCTTTGATTCTAAATTCATAAATTCTCTGTCCCTAACCATTATTGGCAGAGGCAAGTGGCCTGCATTGGAAAAAACAAATTTCTTCTTTTTTGTGTTGTAAACTCCATAAAAGCAAGTGAAATAATTTTCTATTTCAAGCCTTAGGCTAGTAAACCTTGTACAAAGCTGTGCCAAAGTTTTCTTAGGAGAAAGAAGAGTATCCTTATTGAGAGTCCTCACAACAGACTTAATAAACATGGTAACCATGGAGGCAGCAAAGCCGTGACCAACAGAGTCGGCTATGTAGATGGCTATGTGGTCATCATCAATTTCAAAGACATCAAACATGTCGCCGCTAAGTATTGTAGAAGGTCTGTAAATATAATTTACCTTCAAATTTTTTATAAAGCCCCTCTCTGGCAAAACTGTCTGCTGGATTAGTGAGGCTGCCATAGTTTCACTGGTCATGAACCTATTTTTCTCGATAATTTCCCTTTGCAGCTTTCGTGCCATAGTTACATTTCTAAAAACTTCAACTACGCCAAGGATTTCTCCCTTTTTATTTATAATTGGTGAACACTTTACGGAAAAAACCATGCTGCCAATATTTTCTTCTCTTTGGATAACTTCGCCGCTTAAAAGTGCCCGTCTAGTTATCTCTGGATCAAAAAGATCTTCGCCCAAGATGCAAACTTTTTTGTCCCTGTCATAACCTAAGAGGTCTTCCATTGCCTTGTTGACAAAGACGACTTTTTCATTGTAGTCCAAAACGCGAACTAAGTCTGCAATGGCATTTAGAACTTGAAAATCAATTTTGTCGTCTATTTTATCCTCTATTCTTTCTTCAGCTAAATATTCTTCCATGTTTCACCACCTTTATTTATTGTTTACAGTATAGCAAATTAAGATTCACATAACAATTATCTTTTTGGCTTTGGACCATAATATTGGTAGTAGTAGGTCTTAAGTCTGCCGTTGTATAATTTTCTATTTCTGTCAGCTTTTTTGCCAAAATTTTTCTCGAAGTTTTCATTTGCAGTAATTACATAAAAGGACCAAGTCTTTAAGCTTTTCGCAAGCTCGCCAAGCTCCTTATTTAACTGGTCAACATCTTCCTTGCCAATTCTCTCACCATAGGGTGGATTTGTTATGATGACGCCATAGTCATCAGGTAGGTCTAAATCTCTTATATCCTTTTGGAAGAAGGAGATGTCTTCCTCTAGTCCAAGGATCTCTGCATTTGACTTGGCAATTTCAATGGCCTTATAGGACACATCTGATGCAAGAATTTCCAATTTTTCATCGTATTTTATTTCAGAGTAGGCTTTTTTCTTTTCTTCCTTAAAAATTTCTGGATCGAAAAATTTAAAATTTTCAAAATCAAATTTTCTCATAAGTCCTGGCGCAATATTTTTTCCCATCATGGCTGCTTCAATGGGAATTGTGCCTGAGCCGCAGAAGGGGTCAGCTAAAATCCTGTCCTTCTTCCAAAAAGTTAGCTTAACAAGACTTGCCGCAATAGTTTCTGAAAGTGGAGCCTTGTAGTTTACCTCCCTATAACCTCTCTTGTGAAGTCCCTCGCCTGATGTGTCAATAGTAATTTCTGCAAGATCATTTAAAAGTGAAACTTCAATTTTTACTCTTGGACCAGTTTTTTCGAACCAGGAAATTTTATACTTCATCTTAAGTTTTTCGATTATTGCCTTTTCAGTAATCCTTTGGCAGTCGGAAATAGAAAATAATTTTGACTTCCTGCTTCTACCTTGGATGATGAAATTATCTTCCTCGCCAAGATAGTCCCACCAGCGAATTTCAAAAACCTTGTCGAAAAGTTCTTCAAAGGTCTCTGCCTTAAAGGAGTCAACTAAGAGTAAAAGTCTCTCTGCCGTCCTTAGCTTTAAATTTAGGATGGCAATGTCCTTAAAATCACAATCTATTTCAATTTTTCCGTCACTTACTTTTAAATTTTCGTAGCCAAGGTCTATAAGCTCTCTCTTTGTCACTGCTTCAAGACCCATATTTGTAGTGGCGATTAATTTTATTTTTTCCATTTTGCACCTCTAATTTATTATACTAAATATAAAAGTTTTTTTCCTTATTTTAAAATTAATGAGTTAATTAATTTAAATGGGGTAATAACTTTTATGTAGTAAAAATATATTTTTTTGGGGGTAATAAAAATGAAATTAACTGAAACAGTACAAACTGCTGATTTTAAATCTGAAAAACACGTTCCTGTAATTCACGTAGAAAAGACTGAGGGTCTTCTAAAGATTAAGGCTCTTGTTGGAGAAGAAATCGAACATCCAAACACTTTAGAACACCACATTGCATGGATTAAAGTATTCTTCAAACCTGAAGGAGAAAAATTCCCAATTGAAGTTGGTTCTTACGAATTTAGCGCACATGGCGAAGGCGAAATCTTTACAGTACCTTGCGTTGAAACAGCTGTTAAAACTGACAAGGGTGGAGAAGTTTATGCACTAAGCTATTGCAATATCCACGGACTTTGGGAAAATTCAGTAGAAGCTTAAAAATAAAATAAGAATAAAATTTTAAAAAGACGAGGATTTTTGTCCCCGTCTTTTTTTTGTGCCTTCATATTCTATTTTTATTTCAAAATTTTTATTTTTTCAAAATTTTTTAAAAACTTATAGAGAAGCCTTATAAATTTCTAAGACGTCTTCCTTTTTAAGTTCCACTACGCCCTTTATTGAGCCGCCAGCATGTCTTGCTGCAGCCTCTGCCATGGCTTCAAGCTTTTTGTCGTCAATGCCAACTTCCCCAAGGGTCATTGGTATATTCATATCATCTTCAAAGAAGATGTGAAGCTGAGCAATTGCTTTTTTGGCGTCATTAAACTTGTCCTCACTTGCCTTTATGCCAAAGACATTTATGCCAAAATCCCTAATCATATCCACTGTGTCATCATTTAAGATGTGGCTTAAAAATCTTGGAGTCAAAATTGCAAGACCAATGCCGTGAGTTATGTCATAGAAGGCAGAAAGTTCGTGTTCCATGGCGTGCACTGACCATCCTGTTGCCTTGCCCGTAGAAAGTAGTCCGTTGATTGCCCAAGATGATGCCCACATAATATTCGCCCTTGCCTCATAATTTTCTGGCTCTTTCATGGCAATAGGTCCGTAGTGGATGCAAGTTTTTAAAATTCCTTCAGCCAGTCTATTTTCCATGTAAGCTCCATCGCCCAGTGTGAAATAATTTTCCATAGTGTGACTCATTATGTCGGCAATTCCTGCTGCAGTGTGCTTGGCATTAACTGTGTAAGTTAGTTCAGGATTTAGGATAGAGAATTTTGGAAGAGTGTAGGCTGATGTGAAGCCAAGTTTTTGTGTAGTTTCGGGATTTGTAATAACTCCGCCCCTGTCCATTTCAGAGCCCGTTGCTGAAAGAGTTAAAATTGTACCAAGAGGAAGTGCCCTTTCAATCTTTGCCTTTCTAATTACAATGTCCCATGGGTCGCAATGAAGATAAACTGCTCCTGCAACGAGTTTTGAAAGGTCAATTACAGAGCCGCCGCCCACTGCCAAGATGAAGTCCAAATCATTTTCTCTAATAATTTTTACGCCCTCTCTTGCTGACTCAACTCTTGGGTTTGGCTCAATGCCAGAGAGTTCCTTGTAGAAAATATTATTTTCTTCAAGTATTTTTATTATCTCGTCATAAAGTCCACTTCTCTTAATGGAGCCTCCGCCATAGGAAAGCAAAACTCTACTTCCATATTTTTTTATTTCAGAAGCCAAATTTTTCATTTGGTCCCTTCCAAAAAGAATTCTCGTACTAACATCAAAAATAAAATCTTTCATATTGACCTCCTAGTCCTTAAATTGTGAATTATATAGCTCTGCATAGACTCCATTTCTTGCAAGAAGTTCCCTGTGATGTCCCTTTTCAACAATGTCGCCCTTGTCCAAAACCAAAATCACATCAGAATTTACAATAGTGGAAAGTCTGTGGGCGATTACAAAGTTTGTCCTCTCGTGAAGTAGATTTTTCATGGCCTTTTGTATTAGCGCCTCTGTCCTTGTATCCACAGAAGAAGTCGCCTCATCTAAAATTAAAATTTCTGGGTCAGACAAGAGGGCTCTTGCTATTGTCAAAAGCTGCCTTTGTCCCTGAGAAATATTTGACGCCTCTTCATTTAACATGGTGTCGTAACCCCTTGGCAGTTTCTCTATAAAGGAGTGACAGTAGGCCTTCTTTGCAGCCTCAATCACTTCTTCTCTTGTGGCATCTTCTCGTCCATACAAAATATTTTCATAAATTGTACCCCTAAAGAGCCAAGAATCTTGGAGAACCATGCCAAAAAGTGAGCGCAAGTTTTTTCTCGACACATCTCTTATGTCTTTGTCATTTATCTTAATAGATCCCCTATCAATATCATAAAACCTCATAAGGAGATTTACAATAGTAGTCTTGCCTGCCCCCGTTGACCCAACTATGGCAACAGTTTTGTTTTTTTCAACTGCAAGATTTAAGTCATTGATGACAGGTTTTTCCTTGTCGTAGGAAAAATATACATGCCTAAATTCAATATCTTCCACTGGTCTTTTTATTTCATCTTTTACAAGTTCAACTTCAGGCTCTTGGTCCAAAAATTCAAAAACTCTTTCGGCAGCAGCAATTGAGGCTTGAAAAATTGACGCCATCTCTGCCAACTGCTCAATTGGGTTGGAGAGCCTTCTCACATATTGAATGACTGCTTGAATGTCTCCCACAAATAATTTGCCAGACACAACTAAAAGTCCGCCTACAATGGAAAGCATTACATAGCCAAGGTTTGAAATAAAAGTCATAATTGGAAGCATAATCCCCGTCATAAAGGAGGCACGATAGGACACTTCGTAGAGATTGTCGTTGATGTCCAAAAACTCCCTCTCTGCCCTTTCTTCATAGTTAAAAGCCTTAATGAGTTCAGAACCAGAAAAGTTTTCTTCGACGAAGCCAACCATAGAGCCCAGTCCCTTTGACTTCCTCCTAAAATATCCCTGAGACTTTTTGGAAATAAATTTTGTGGAAAAGTAGGTCATGGGAAGTGTAAAAAGAAAGACCAAAGTCAAGCTTGGAGAAATTTTTATCATTACAAAGAGTATGCCCACAATTAAAACAATAGAAGATAGGATTGAAGAAATTGTCTGCTGCAAATTCTTTCCCAAAGTCTCCACATCGTTAGTCATCCTAGATAAAAGGTCCCCAGTCTTATTCTTGTCAAAATAAGAAGTTGGAATGTACTTGACCTTTTCGGAGATTTCTCTTCTAAAGCTTGCAATTAAGTCTTGAGTCACATCAACTAAAATTCTGCCCCTAAAAAATTCAAATACAGCTTGAAAAATATAAACGATAGCCATAATTATGCAAATTTTTATGACGAAGTCAAAGTCGATACTGGTCTTCATCTTCACATTTTCAAAAATTCTCGTGGTAATATTTCCCATTAACTTTGGCGAAATTATTTCAAAAATAGATGAGCCAATAGTCAAGAAGATTGCAAGAAATAAAGGGCCCTTATAATTTTTTAAGTAGGAAATTATCCTTAAAATTGTGTTATTCTTCTTCATAAGCTTGCCCCTGACTCACTGCGATTTCCCTATAAATTTCATTTGTCCTCATGAGACTTTCATGATTACCATAGCCTGCCAGCTGACCGTCTTCCAAAACTAAAATCTTGTCGGCATTTAAAATCGTTGCCACTCTTTGTGCCACAACAATGACAATTTTGTCCTGCAGTTTTTCCTTTAAAATCTGCCTAAGCTCATAATCCGTCTTATAATCTAGGGCTGAAAAAGAATCATCAAAGAGGTAAAGTGAGGCATCTCTAGTGAGAGCCCTTGCTATGGCAAGTCTCTGTCTCTGTCCGCCAGAAAGGTTCTTGCCCCCTCTTGCTATTTCCTTATTAAGTGGATCTTGACCCAAAAATTCTATAGCATCAGCATTTTTTATTGCTTCCAGCATTATTTCTTTTTCAGCATCTTCCCTTGCGTAGGATAAATTTTCAGCAACAGTTTTTGAGAAGAAGAAATTTTCCTGTGGCACATAGGAAATTTCCTCTCTAAGCTCAAGGTTTTTTAGACTCTTAATGTCTATGCCGTTAATGAAAAGTTCTCCCTCACCTGGCTCATAAAATTGCAAGAGAAGTCTAAGAAGAGTTGACTTGCCAGAGCCAGTCCCGCCAATTATTCCAAGGGTCTCGCCCTTTTTCACATGAAAATTTATGTCTCTTAAGACTTTTAAACTGGCATCGGGATAGGAAAATGACAGGACTCTTGCCTCAATGTCAAAAATTTCCTCTGATAAAATTTTTTCGCCACCAGTTTTTGTCGCCTCATACTCAAGAACCTCATTAATCCTCTCCATAGATGCAAAAACTCTTGGCAAAAGGCTTAAAAGAAAAGACATCATGATCATGGCAATGAGAACCTGGGTGATGTACTGAATGAAAGCCATAAGTTCGCCAATGCCCATTTCTCTAATATCTACTAACTTTGCCCCATAGTAGAGGACAAAAATAATTCCAAAATTTAAAATGGTGCCAAGCATGGGTCTCACATTGACAAGAAGTTTATTCACAAGACTTGCCATCTCTTGATAAGACCTATTTGCCTGGTCAAAAATTTCTTCCTCGTAGTCATCCTTGGAAAAAGCTCTTATGACGCGAAGACCAGTTAACCTTCTTCTAAAAAGTTCATTTAACTTGTCAAGCCTTCTCTGCAAAATCGGAAAGTAGGGCAGACCCCTTTTGAAGACATAAAAAATTCCAAGTCCAATAAAGGGAATGGTAAGGGGAAAGACAAGAGACAGCTTTACATTTGTGGAAAGGGCCATAATGAGTCCGCCGATAAACATGAGGGGACCTCTAATTAGGGGCCTAAGTCCCATTAAAACCATTTGCTCCACTTGGTTTACATCGTCCGTAGTCCTTGTAATAAGTGATGAAATAGAAAAGTGCTCAACATCGTCAAAGCTAAGATAATTAATTTTCTTAAAGAGCTTGTACCTCAGGTCTCTTGAAAAAGCCATAGTGGTCTTTGAAGAGTTGTAGGCAGCAGATGCCCTGCACATGACAGTTAAAATCACGACGACTATCATGAGGGCTCCAATTTTTAGCACATAAGCTGTGTCACCATAATCCACACCCCTATCAATGACAAGGCTCATAAGTCGTGGCAAAAAAAGTTCGCCTAGAGCATTGCCAAAGGTAAGAAGTATGACAACAATTATTCTAATTTTATATTTATTAAGTCCTTTATATATGCTCATAAAACCTCCGTAAATTCATTTTAGCATATAGACTTTTCAAAAGAAAATTGCAGGAGAAGTTTTATAGTTTTTCCCAAAAAATTTAAAAAAAAGGC
>NZ_HE978568.1:54613-58179 GCF_000311825.1 Peptoniphilus grossensis ph5
GCTATTCCTCCTAGGATATTTTAAATTAAGTTCATAATACATCAAAATCAAAATTTTTTCAACATTTACGCTACTTTTAGGGATTAAATAAGTTCTAATTTTTTTCTGACAAAGGTGTTCATTAAATAAATTACAAAAAGCGTCGATGCAAATTCTGCAATTACATAGCCCCACCATATTTCATTGACTGTGAAAAATTTTATGGCAATATAGGCAACGGGAAGAAGGACAATAATTTGTCTTAAAATAGAATCAAATAGTGTCAAAATTCCATTGCCAAAGGCTTGGAAAACTGCTGTACCAACAATTGATATGCCTGCAAAAACATAGGATAGAGCACAGATTCTTAGCATTGGTATTCCTATTTCAAGCATCTTACCACTGGCAGAAAAAATGCCAAGCAGTTCTCTTGGAAAAATCATAATTATAGCCGATACAAAAATCATCATAAAAGTTACTGTGATAAAGGCAAGCTTTATGGCTTTTATGATCCTTTCTTTATTCTTCGCTCCATAATTGTAGGCGACTATTGGCACAAGGCCGTTGTTCACGCCAAAGATTGGCATAAAGACAAAGGACTGAACCTTGAAGTAGGCACCCAGCGCCGCAATGGCAGAGGTTGAAATCGCAGATAACATTTTATTTAAAACATAAATTGTAAAGGACTGAATTGTAATTGTAATTATGGAAGGAACTCCAACTACATAAATTCCCTTTACTATTTCTAAATCTAAAACAGGCTTTTTAATTGTAATCTCTTTATTAAATTTATATTCAAAGAAAGATCCAAAGAGGGCCCCGATAATTTGTCCCGTTACAGTTGCAATTGCTGCACCCTTAACTCCCATGGCAGGTAGTCCAAAGTATCCAAAGATAAATATTGGGTCAAGGATAATATTTAATACTGCTCCAATAAGCTGTGTCAGCATAGTAAAAATTGACCTGCCTGTGGACTGCAAGGTCCTCTCGAGAAAAATTTGTGTAAAAACTCCTATAGATAGTCCCATAACAATTTGAAGATAATCTATGCCATAGGCAATTATATTTTCATTAGTAGTTTGTGCAGATAAAAAGGGTCTTGGCAAAAATCTCGATAAAATTAATAAAATTATTCCATAAATTATGGCAAGGGCTAGACCAGTTTCTGCCGTCCTATTTGATTTTTCATAATTTTTTTCTCCCAAGTATCTTGATATCAAAGAGTTCATACCGACGCCCGTTCCCACTGCAATTCCTATCATTATATTTTGGATGGGAAAGGCAATTGAAATTGCTGTAAAAGCCTCTTCGTTAATCTTTCCTATATAGTAGGAGTCAACCAAGTTGTACATGGACTGTATAAACATGGAAACTACAATGGGAAAGGATACTTGAAATAAAAGTTTTGGGATTGACATAGTCCCCAATTTATTTTCACTATTTTGCATCTAATCACTCCTTAACTTTATATATTATATATTATATAGGAGATTTTAAGTTTTTTAAAGGAATTTAAAAACTTCTAAACTTTAAGTAATTTTTATTAAGTGATAGAATGATTATAGAATAAATTTGAGGTGATTTTATGAAATTATTGATTACAAGTAATATTCCAGAAAAAATTTACGACGAACTAAAGGAAAATTTTGAAATAAGCTACCACGACTCCAATGTACCATTAAAAAAAGAAGAAATTATAGAAAAAATTAAGGGTCAAGATGCCCTCTTGTGTCCTCTATCTGATAAAATCGACAAGGATGTAATTGATGCAGGAAGGGACTTAAAAATTATTGCAAACTACGGCGCAGGTTTTGACAACATTGACATAGCTTACGCAAGAGAAAAGGAAATTGTTGTTAGCAATGCACCTGCCCCTGCCTCTGCTGTCTCCACTGCTGAACTTGCCTTCGGTCTTATGCTTGCTGCTGCAAGAAAAATTGTATCTGGCGATAAGGTTACAAGAGAAGGCGGCTTTTATGGCTGGAGACCTACTTTTTACCTTGGAAGCCAATTAAAGGGCAAGACTCTTGGCATAATTGGTCTTGGAAATATAGGAAAGAACCTTGCAAAGAGAGCTAAGGCCTTTGAAATGAAGGTAATTTATTATTCACGAACAAGAAAAGAAGATTTCGAAAAGGAATTTGGCATTGAATATAGGGACAGGGATGACGTAATAAAAAATTCTGACTTCTTAAGTCTTCACACTGCCTTTGTGCCAGAACTTCACCACATGATTTCTAAAAAAGAACTTGAAATGATGAAAAAATCTGCTATATTAATTAATGCGTCAAGAGGTCCAGTTGTTGACGAAGAAGCTCTTGCCCATGCGCTTATTGCAAAGGAAATTGCAGGCGCTGCTCTTGATGTCTATGAATTTGAACCAAAAGTTAATGAAAAACTCTTGGATCTTTCTAATGTAATTCTCGCTCCTCATCTTGGCAATGCAACTTTTGAAGCAAGGCTTGAAATGGGCGAAAATGCAAAGGACAATTTAATTGATTTTAAAAATGGAAAAACTCCAAAAAATAAAGTAAACTGAGGTGTAAAATGATAAATTATTACAGTCCCCAAGAAATGGGAATATGGTCAGGTAGAATTGACGACGAAAATGATTACGAATCCTTTAGATGGCATCAATGGGTTAAGCCCCTTGATTTAAATGACGAAAGTTTGACTCCCTTTGACGGAAAACTTGGTTTTGGCATACTAGGTTTTGAATCAGACCAAGGTATTGAACTTAACAAGGGAAGATTTGGTGCTGCTGCAGGTCCTGCTGCTATTAGAAAGGAACTTGCAAAGCTTCCATGTCAATTTTCTAAGGACCTTAAAATTTTCGACTGCGGAAATGTTACAAGTAAGTACACAACTCTTGAAGCCAGCCAAGACGAACTAGCAAAGGCTGTAAAAAGAGTTCTAGAATTAAATTTATTTCCCCTAGTTTTAGGTGGCGGTCACGAAACTGCCTTTGGCCACTACAAGGGTCTCTCCACTTACCTTGATGACCATGAAGACAATAAACTTGGCATCCTAAACTTTGACGCTCACTTTGACCTTCGTCCTTATGAAAAGGGAACTGGAACAAGCGGCACAATGTTTAGACAAATTGCAGACTACACTCGTGAAAAGGGAACTGAATATGCCTACTATGTAATGGGAATCCAAAAACATTCCAACACTCTTGCACTTTTTAGAACAGCTGATGACTTGGGCGTTAAATATGTATTGGGAAAAGATCTTATCAATGGCAATTTATTTGACATTGCCCAAAATCTTGACGAGTATATGGCAGAAAAAGATCACCTATACATTACAATTTGCATGGACTGCTTTACATCAAGTTTTGCACCAGGTGTCTCTGCTCCACAACCTCTTGGAGTTGACCCAGAAAAAGTAATTTTACTTTTAAAACATGTCTTTTCAACTGGAAAACCAATGAGCTTTGACATTTGCGAAGTTTCTCCAAGATTTGATCACGACTCTGTAACTGCTAACTTGGCATCAATTTTAGTCTACACAGTGGTTTCAACTATGGCGCAATATGTAATGGGCAAGGAAAATAAAAAATATATCCCTCAATAAAGTTTTTT
>NZ_HE978568.1:59169-65192 GCF_000311825.1 Peptoniphilus grossensis ph5
AAGCTAAAGCGTACAACAAAAACTCTTCTAACTTAAAAATTAGAAGAGTTTTCCTTTTATATTAAATCTTCATCTTTGAATATAGTGTATTCAAAAGTGCTCTCTATTTCTTTTTTATATTTTAACAATATCTCCAAAATACCCTTTAACTTCTCTTCGCTACTTCTAAAAGTCGGCACAGAAACACTCATAGCAGCTATAACTTTTCCATCTTTTTCTATTGGAACAGCAACGCATTTTGCATCTAAACTTGTTTCTTGAATGTCATAAGAATAACCTCTTGACTTAACCTTTTCAATCTCATCAATAAACTCATCTATGTTAGTTATCGTATATTTTGTCAAAGCTTCCATATCAGCGCCAATCAACTCTCTAATTTCATCTTGGCTATTTTTATAGATCAACACTTTTCCCAAAGCCGTCGAATATATTGGCAAAAACTTGCCAACATAACTCATAAGTTGAATTGATTGCTTAGGTTCTTTCTTTGCAATATAAAATACCTTATTATTTTGAACTATACCAAGTTGACAAATCTCATTACATTCCTTTACAACTTCTGTCATATAATTTTTTATCATTTCAAGAATTGATGTCGAATCAATATAAGACTCACCAACTATAAAAGAATTAATTCCAATTCTATACTTCATATTATCTTTTTTTGATAAAAACTTTAGCTCAACCATAGTTGTCAATATTGGCGAAATTGTACTTTTTGGAATATCAGTCTTATCAGAAATCTCACTTAAAGTGAGATCCTCCTTTTCAGAAGCAAGAGTCAACAGTATTTGGAGCACTCTCTCTGTTGGTTTATGCATACTTTACTCCTTCCTAAGAATAAAAAATTTAATATTAAAAAATTAGTTTAATTTCATTACAAATCTTTTTTAACTTCATCCATTATATATTAATTGACCACAAAAAAAAAGAGCCCTTAGGCTCTTAATATAATAATTAAACGAAGGCAGAAGCTCTTTGAATTGCTGTTTCTGTATATCCTAGAAGTTCAGCTTGAACTTGTTTTCCATTACAAACTTCTACAATTAAATCTAACAATTCTTCACTTGCTTGTTCAATAGGTTTGTTTTCAGTAATTATTCCACTTGCATCATAATCTATATTGTCACTCATTTTAGCATATGTTTCGCTATTTCCAGTTATTTTTAATACGGGAGCTATAGCATGTCCAGTTGGAGTTCCTCTACCAGTAGAAAATACAACTAATTGACATCCACCAGCAATTATACCTCCAACAGATGATGCATCATTTCCTGGTGTGTCCATAATAACAAGCCCTTCTTTACCTTTAATCTGTTGAGAATATTCGTAAAGGTTGTTAATACTAGAAGAACCACCTTTATGGATACAACCAAGTGACTTTTCTTCTAATGTTGTAAGTCCACCTTCTTTATTTCCTGGTGAAGGATTACCATCACGAACATCTAATCCTGTATCATTCTTTATTTTCTTTTCATAATTTTTAATAATTTGATAAATTTTATCATGAATTTCTTTAGTTTTTGCTCGTCTAGCAAGAATGTGTTCTGCTCCAATAAATTCAGTTGTTTCACATAATACAGAAGTTCCGCCCATTTCTACTAATTTATCACTAACCTTACCAATTGTTGGGTTTGCTGCAAGACCTGATGTTGTATCAGAACCGCCACAGTTTGTTCCAAGTATAAGTTCTGAAATTGGGAATTCTTCTCTTCTCATTAATGCAGCTTCTCCAACCATTTTCTTTGCAAGCCTTTGAGCTTTTTCTATAGTCTTTAGTGTTCCGCCTTCCTCTTGAATAATTAGAGTTTCTACTTGTTTGTTAGTTCTTTCTAATATTCTTTCTTTAACAATATCAGCTTGAGCTGATTCACAGCCAAGACCTACAACTATTACGCTATAAACATTTGGATTTGCTCCATAACCTGCAAGAGTATCTAATGTTAATTCAAGGTCTGCACCTACTTGTGAACAACCAAGTTGTAAGTTAAATGTTACTGTGCCTTGTACTCCTTGTGAAATTATCCTAGTTGTATCTGATGCACATACACTTGCTGGTAATATTAAAACATGATTTCTAATTCCTACTCTTCCATCTTCTCTTTTATAACCCCAAAAAGTTCTCACTATATCACCTCATTCTTTTTCTTCAAGATTTTCTCTATGATCTTTAATATTATGTGTATGCACATGAGATCCTTTAATAATATCTTGGCTAGCTCTTCCTATATGTTCACCATATTTTACAATATCCTCATCCATTTTTATGTCTCTTATTGCTATTTTATGATATATAGGAATATCATTTTGTGCTACAACTTCCTTGGTATCTCCATTATCTAAATAGTTTACAGTTTCACCTTTTTCTACTTGGCTTAATACTGTAACTACATTATCTTTATCATCAACTTTAAGAGCGTATTTCATTATTACCTCCTAGTCATAACTTTATTTCTTAAATTTTTTGCAAACTCATAGTCCTTATCACTTAATTCTTCAAATGGGAATATAGTGTATTCGCTTATATTAAGTCCGCCATCTATTAAAAACTTTTTAAATATATGTGAAAAATTCTTTTCAACATTATACAAAGGCATAAGTTTATCTATCATATTGCCAATTTTTTTAACTTCTTCAAAATTTCCATTATTTATTGCCTTTACCCAATTTGACCATAATTTAGGTTCAAAGTTTGACATTGCTGCTATGCATCCACTTCCTCCTGCTATAATGTTTGGAACAAAGTGATCGTCAAATCCTGAATATACCTCAAAGTCATCTCTTATTTCTTTAACTTTCAAAATAACTTCTTTTGTGTGTGTTAGATTTGCTGTTGAATCCTTCATTCCTTTAATGTTTTTATGTTTTTTAGCAAGATTAAAAGTTGTTTCAGCACTCATGTCAAACCCTGTTCTTGCGGAGAAATTATAAATATAGATATTTCCATCTATTTTTTGAGCAAGTACATCATAATAATGAAAAGCTTCCTCTTGACTTATCCCATAATAAAATGGAGGAAGTATTAAAACTCCCTTGACTCCTAATGAGATAGCATAATTAGACAGTTCTATACATTCTTCTACATTAAGAGAGCTTGTTCCAGGAATTAATTCAAGTTTTCCTTGAGATTCGTCTACATAAAGTTTTATTAACTTTTTCTTTTCATCTAAAGATAGCTTAGTAAATTCTCCACTACTTCCTAGTGGTACTGCTCCATTTACTCCATTATCTATTAGGTGTTTAATTAACAACTTATTCCCTTCTAGATCAATGTTTCCATGATCATCAAAGATTGTAACAGTTGGTGTTATTATTTTTGCTTCCATCGTAATCCTTTCAATGTTTTACTATTTTTAAGTAAGACATCCCCTCGCCTCAATAGGCGACGGGATTGTCAGTCTTTCTAGTCTATAAATTTATTTTATACTTTTTATAAATTATTTTAAATAGTATGCGTCTAATGCGTTGTTGTAAAATACATCTTCAAGTTCTTTTTCAGTGAACACATCTGATTCTGTTATAAATTTATATAGGTCTTCGTATGAGAACTTAGTCATTACAGTAGGTGTGTCAGTTCCCCAAAGAATCTTTTCAGTTCCTAAAATATCTTTTGCTAATTTTATATATTCAAGAGCTGTTGGGAAAGGATATTTTTCAGGAGCAACGTTCCAAGGTAATGCACTAAGGTCAATCCAAACATTATCATGCTTTAGAAGTGGTAATGCTTTTTCTAAATAATCTCCATCTTCTAATGTAGGAGCCAATAAGTGACAGATTACAATGTTTAGATTTTTATATTTCTTTGCAATTCTATATACTGCTTCTGGTTGACAGCTTGCCATTGAAGGGCTTCCAATATCTAATACTAAAGTCATGTTTTCTTCTTTAGCAATTCTGTCATAAATCTTAGTCATCATTGGATCATCGATAATAAAGTTGTTGTGATAACCCATCATTCCTCCGCCAACACTAATTTCAAATTTAAATATCTTAGCTTTTAGATCGTTTATTAGTCTATCTAAAATTGAATCTACTTCTTTGCAATGTGGATCTAATGTTACAGCTGCCTTAAATCTGTCTGGATATTTATTAGCTGTTTCTATAGCATATTCGTTTTGGAATCCATAAAGACTTCCTTGTAATAGAATTGCTCTTTCAACTTCGTTTTCATCCATAATGCTTAATAATGACTCAGCAACAAACTCTTTATCTCCATATCCTTTTGGAATTATTGCCATTTCATCTCCATTAGCCCAACGACAAAGTCCATTGCCTAGTGGTCTAAATTCACCATTCTTACCAAAACTTCTAATACTTTCAAAGATGTGTGCGTGTGCGTCAATTTTTTTCATAATCGTTTCCTCCATAATTTTTATTTTAATAATAAAATCTTAAACAAACATTAATTTTCTTTCTTGTCTTCATTTTCTAATTTTTCTAAATCTTTATTATAAGAAAATAAAGCTAATACAAATGCTAATCCAAATGCTACTACCAAAGATACTAAGAATTGTACAAAAGCATTACTCATAAATACTGGTAGAGTTGTCAATGCTGGTAATGCAAAAGATGTTGCTCTACATCCAAACATTCCTGCAACTGCTCCACCAACACCACCTGCAATACAAGCGCATACCATTGGTCTTTTAAGTTTTAGATTAACTCCGTACATTGCTGGTTCTGTAATACCTAACAATGTTGTTAATCCAGCAGAAATTGCTTGTGACCTAAACTTTTTATCCTTTGTTTTAAATGCTATTGCTAATGCTGCTCCACCTTGAGCAAATATTGGGGCACCAAATAAAGCTAAAATTGTATCATATCCTATTAATGATATATTGTTAATTGCTACTGTGAATAGTCCCCAGTGCAATCCAAACATAACCATAAATGGTTGTAAACTACCTACAATTACTCCAGCTACAAGTGGACTCAAATTATAGATGCTTTCATATCCACTAGCTAACCAAGATCCTGCAACCTTACCAATCGGTCCGAACACAAATAAGATTATAGGTGTAACAATTAATAAACAGATTGGTGGCGTAAATAAACCTCTAAAAGTTTCTGGTATAACTTTATAACAGAAGTTTTGAACATATTTAGTAAAATAAATTGCCAATATTATTGGAATAACAGAACTAGAATATATTACTTTTGGAACTTCTATATTAAAGAAAGTTACTGCTCCATCTGAGCTCATTAAATTTGTCATTGATGGGTGAAGTAATATACACCCTATTAGGGCTGCGGTAAATGTTTCAACCTCAAACCTTTTCGCTGCTGTTATTGCTAGAAACACAGGAATGAAATAGAAGAAAGCATCACCGATAGCGTTTAGAATTTCATATGTAGATGATGTTTGATCGATAACATTTGTTGCTAATAGCAATGAAATTATACCTTTTATAATACCTGTTGATATCATCAGGTTAATAAATGGCAAAAATAGTGATGACAATAATTCAATAAAATCATCTAAAAGTTTTTTAAATATCCCTTTATCTTTATTCACAAGATAACCTCTTTTCTTTAGATATTAACGGTGTACAAATTTCCCAGATGCTAAATTAATTTTATTATCTCCTCCTTTTCTTTGATTTCGTATTTAGGAACTAATTCGTATTTCCGTTTCTATGTGAATTATCTCATACTCTTTATTAGATTACAATAGTAAAATAACATTTTCATAAATTTTTTTTTGAGATTTTTTTTATATTTTTTAGTATCTTTGGCTTTTCTCAAGGAAAATACTATTATTTTTAAGTTTAAATATAATTTTGAAAACAATTTCTTTTTTTACAAAAATTTATTTCTGCAACTTTATTTCTCAACCGCTACTTTAAAATTCACTTAGGCAAATTAATTTTTTTACATTTTAAAAAAACTCCTCCAAAAGTATTTAATTTATTCTTAAATCCTTTAGGAGAAGTTGCTTGAAAAAATTATTTTATCCTAAAACATAAATAAGATTTCTCAACATTTATCTTTCTTTTATCTTAAATTTTTCTCATAAAAAAACC
>NZ_HE978568.1:66445-105270 GCF_000311825.1 Peptoniphilus grossensis ph5
AAAGAAGCACCTGAGGTGCCTCTTAAAAATTTTATTACATTTTTGAGAACATTTGGTCAGCCCACCATTCTTCCTTGTAAATTTCGTACTGACCAGCAATTTGTTCTAGTTGGAAGTTTTCCCAATATTCAAGTTCATCGTAAAGTTTCTTTGCATTTGCATCTGTAGATTTTTCCTTAGCCTTAGCATAGAAAGCTATAGAAGAATTTTTGATGTCCTTAGCTATTGCAAATACATTGAGTGCAAGTCTTGCCTTTTCTGGGTCAACCTTGCCCCAATCGTAATCTTCTCTCTTAGTAAGTTTTGCCTTGATCTTGTCGGCAAGAGAAGTATCTTCTTTAGATTTTAATGTTTCCTTAAGTCCCTTTAGATAAGAGATGTGTTCTTCTGATTGATGAGAAAGTGATGCGAAGATTTCTCCTGCATCGTCTCCCTTTAACATTTCAGCAGCCTTGTCGCAGAACTTAATAGATTCTGTTTCAATGGAAAGTGCTTCTTCAACAATTGACATTTCGTTGTCGAAAATCTTTTCGTCATCTTCTGCTGAATATTTTTTGATAGTCTTTAGGTATTCGATGTTTTCAAGATCTGTTCCGCTAAGTTCAACACTTGCTGCAGTTTGTCTTGAGTAGTGGCTCTTAACCTGTGAATTAGTCTTTTCTGGAAGGATTTGACAAATTCCACCAACGCAGCCTGCTCCCTTAATTGCTTCTTGTCCAGTCGCTATTGCTCTTTCATTTATTGGAAGTAGTTTTTTCTTTGAGTCGCCATAAACTTTTGTGAAGGCCTTTATAACTGATTCAACTTTTACAGTTTCAGTTACTTGCAAAAAGGCTCCAAGCATTACCATGTTGGCAACTTTTGCGTTTCCAAGTTCATTTGCCAAGTCATTTACTGGAATAGAAAATACATTTATGTCATCTCTTGTTGATGCTTTTTTAACAAGGGAAGAGTTTATGAATAAATTTCCGCCAGGTGCAACATATTGTTCAAATTTTTCTAGTGATGGTTCGTTCATAACTACTACATCTGTCGCTTGTGAAATTACTGGAGAGCCAACAGGTTCATCAGAAACTACAACTGAGCAGTTTGCAGAACCTCCACGCATTTCTGGTCCATAACTTGGTAGCCAAGAAACAAATTTGTTTTCAAGCATTCCTGAATAAGTTATAAGTTGACCCATTGCCATAATACCTTGTCCGCCAAATCCAGCAGCAATAATATCTCTAGTAGCCATTATTCACCCCTCCTAAAATTACCAAGTGGATAGTATGGAATCATATTATCTCTAAGCCATGCAAGTGCATCTGCAGGAGGAAGTCCCCAGTTTGTTGGGCAAGATGATAAAACTTCTACAATTCCAAAGCCCTTGCCTTCAAGTTGATATTTGAAACATTCTTTAATAGCTTTCTTTGCCTTTCTAATATTTGCTGGAGTGTCAACAGAAACTCTTTCAACAAATTTTGCTCCGTCAATAGTAGCAAGCATTTCAGATACTTTAATTGGCTTACCACACCAAGCTTCGTCTCTTCCGTAAGGGGAAGTTGTTGTAACTTGACCAACTAAGGTTGTTGGTGCCATTTGTCCACCAGTCATACCATAAATTGCGTTGTTGACGAAAATTGTTGAAATATTTTCTCCTCTGTGAGCTGCTTGAACGATTTCTGCAGTACCAATAGAAGCCAAGTCGCCATCGCCTTGGTAAGTGAATACTAAATTGTCTGGGTGAACTCTCTTTATGCCTGTTGCAACAGCAGGAGCTCTACCGTGAGCTGCTTCGTGCATGTCGCAGTTAAAATATTTGTAAGCAAGAACTGCACAACCAACTGGTGCAACTCCAATTGCATCGTCTAAAACTCCTAGTTCAACTAAGGATTCTGCCACTAATTTGTGGATAACTCCGTGAGTACATCCTGGACAATAGTGAGTTTCATTTCTAGTCAAACCAACTGAATATTTATATAAAACTTGTTCATTAGTTTTTTCCATTATTTGAGACCTCCTAAAACTTCAAAAGCAGCTTCTTTAATTTCTTCCACATTTGGAATTACGCCACCTTGTCTTCCAAAGAAGTGAACCTTTTGTCTACCTTCAACTGCAATCTTGACATCGTCAGTCATTTGACCTTGGTTCATTTCGCAAACTAAAATGTCTTTGCAATTTGGATTTATTCCCTTGAAAGCTTCATAAGGATATGGCCAACAAGTTATTGGACGGATAAGACCAACTTTGTGACCTTCTTTTCTTAAGTGTTCAATTGCACTCTTTGCAATTCTAGCAGTAGTTCCATAGGCACTGATAACTAAATCAGCATCTTCAATTCCATCAACTTCTACTCTAATTTCATTTTCTGTAACTTGTCTATATTTTTCAATTAAGTGCTTGTTGTGTTCTTCAAGTTCATCAGCAGAAAGATAAATTGAGTTTATAATATTTCTTTCGCCATGATTCTTTCCCTTGCCTCTTGTTGCCCAAGTTTTTTCAGGGAGATCCATTTTTTCTTGCATGCCAAATTCAACTGGTTCCATCATTTGTCCAAGTACACCGTCACTCATGATAACGACAGGATTTCTGTACTTGTCTGCTAGGTCAAAGCCAAGTTCAATTAAATTTACAAGTTCTTGCACAGAAGATGGTGCTAGGGTAATTGTTCTGTAGTCACCATTTCCGCCGCCTCTTGTTGATTGGAAATAATCAGTTTGAGAAGGTTGAATAGATCCAAGTCCTGGACCACCTCTCATCATATTTACGATTACGCAAGGAAGTTCTGCCCCTGCCATATAAGAAATACCTTCTTGCATTAGTGAAACTCCAGGAGAAGAAGATGAAGTCATAACTCTTGCTCCAGCTCCTGCAGCACCATAAAGCATATTTATAGCTGCAACTTCAGACTCAGCTTGTAAAAAACATCCGTCAACCTTTGGAAGTTCCCTTGATAAGTATTCAGGAATTTCAGATTGAGGAGTAATAGGATAACCGAAAAAATATTTACAACCAGCTTCTATAGCTGCTGCACCAACTGCTTCGTTTCCCTTCATAAGTACTTTTGTCATGTAAACACCCCTTAAGAAATTTTATAAACTGTAATAATTGAATCAGGACAAGTTATTGCACAGTTTTGGCATGCAATACAATCTTCTGGTCTCTTTGCCATTGCAGGTGCATAACCCTTTTTGTTAATAGTGTCCACATCAATTTCAATTACATTTTTAGGACATACAGTTACGCATAGTCCACAACCCTTACATCTGTCGCTTTCAAACTCAACTCTTCCTTTAGCCATTATTTACCTCCTATAACATCCAATCTTCTCTAAAATATAAGTCTATTGGAAAAACTTCTGCTGCTAAATTTAAAGCCCTAACTTCCTTCTCAATGCTTCTTAGGCAGACTGCATAGACATAGGGAAGATTTAACTTCTCTGAAACTTCTCTGGCAAGCTCATCGCCATACAAGAGATCATCTGCAGTAGTCTCCTTCAAAAAGTGAGTAGTGTTAATTATTCCCGTCACCTTGGTTTGTGAATGACCTTCCACTTGTCCAATGAAATCTCTCACAGACTGAAAGTCCTTAGTCTCTGGTCTATTTCTATTGATGACAAAGTAGTGGTCGTAGCCCTCTCTTTTTAAAATATCTCTATACCTGCCAAGAGAAAGTGAACCCTTAGGATTGCCGCCAACATCTAATACAGCTCTGTAGTTTTTATTTTCAAGTGGTTTTAAAATTGCTGCATCAACTGCTGGTATATCCAAGGCATTTTTTTCACGCATACTAGATGAAAAGGATTCCACGCCGTGCTCGCTTAAAAAATCCATTTTCTCTCTCAGTCTAAAGTATGTATTAATAATATCAAGATCAACTGCTGCAACCTTGTCAAAGTACCTTCTAAGGTACAAGGCATAGTTAATTGCAAACTCTGTCTTTCCACTGCCAAAGTGTCCTGTAATGATTTTTATCCTATTGCCTGTTTCTACTTCAGTAAACATTTCTCCTCCCTTCTAAAACACCAACTATATTATACATCAATTGAAAACTTTTGAAAACAATTGCAGGTTTATTTTAAATTAATTATTTCATTTTATTTAATTTCTCCCCATAAAAATTTTTTGTCTTCTTAAAAATATTTTTATGGATTAGCTTATTTTAGAGCTTAAAAAAATTTCACAAAATTAATATATTTTTCTTAAAAATAAATTTTTGCCGGTAAAAAATTTTTTGGAAATTTTAAATTTAGGGCGAAAAAATATTTTTTTAGGAAAATTTTTATGTAAAAAATAAAAATTCCATAAAAATTTGACTATTTATATGAAAAGATATATATTATTAGCAGATGCACTTGTCGAGTGCTAATAATTTTGAAAAAATTTGAGAAAAATAAAATTGAAGAAAGGTGATTAAATGAAAAATAAAAAATACAATGCTGAAACCGAAAGACTAATGGACTTAATGATTAACTCCATTTACACAAATAAAGAAATATTTTTGCGCGAGTTAATTTCAAATGCCTCTGACGCCATGGACAAGATGTACTACATCGCCCTTAACGACGACAAGGTGAAATTCAACCACGAAGATTATTTTATAAGAATTAGACCTGACAAGGAAAAGAGAACTATTAGCATTGAAGATAACGGCATAGGCATGACTGAAGATGAACTTGTTACAAACTTGGGCACAATAGCAAAGTCTGGCTCCCTTGATTTTAAAAACCTAAATGAAAAAAATGAGGACCACGAAATAATTGGACAATTTGGCGTGGGTTTTTACTCTGCCTTTATGGTTGCCGATGAAATTAATGTCCTCACAAGATCCTATAAGGAAGATGGGGCTCACCTTTGGAATTCCAAGGGCGCCAAGGGCTACACAATTTCTGACGCAGAAAAGGATGGCCACGGCACAATAGTGACTCTCCACTTAAATGAAAACACAAAAGACGAGGACTACGACAAGTACCTTGACGAATACCAAATAAGAGAACTTGTCAGCCACTACTCCAACTACATCTCCTATCCAATAAAGATGGAAGTGGAAAAGAAAAGACCAGCAGCTGACTCCACAGAAGAGGATCCAAAATTTGAATCCTATAGAGAAGATGATGTTCTCAACTCCTCTGTTCCAATGTGGAGAAAAAATAAAAATGAATTGAAGGAGGAAGACTACAACAACTTCTTTAGGCAAAGACACTTTGGCTTTGAAGATCCCCTTGCCCACCTTCACATCAGCGTGGAAGGCATGATTTCTTTTAAGGCAATCCTATACATTCCATCAAGAAGACCTTTTGACTTCTTGAGTCCAGATAGAAAGGGCGGACTTGAACTTTACTCCAACGGAGTCTTAATCACGGAAAAATGCGAAGACCTACTTCCAGATTATTTGAACTTCGTCAAGGGTGTAGTTGATTCAGAAGACATTTCCCTAAATATCTCTCGTGAAATGCTCCAAAAAACTCGCGAGCTTCAACTTATAAAGAAAAACATAGAAAAGAAAATCCTAGAAGAACTTGGGAAAATTCTTAAAAATGACAGGGAAAAATATGCTGAATTCTTTAAAAACTTTGGCGTAAGCTTAAAATCTGGTGCCTACGAAAACTTTGGTGCCGACAAGGACAAGCTAAAGGACCTATTTATCTACGACACGACAAAGAGAGCAAATGTGACATTTAATGAGTATAGAAAGGACATGGGACCAGACCAAGACTTCATCTATTACGCCAATGGCACATCTCTTGATGCCATCAAGGACCTTCCACAAATAAAACACTTCATGGAAGAGGGCATTGAAGTCCTTGCCCTAACTGACCCAATAGACGAATTTGTCATCAAGATGCTTGACGAGTACGATGGCAAGAAATTCAAGTCAATTTCTGAAACAGAAGTTAAGGAAGAAGACGAAAAAAATCTTGGTGACTATGTAAAGAAGATGAAGGACCTTTTATCTGGCGAAGTTTCATCAATAAAGGAAAATCCAAAGCTAAAAGATGACGCAGCTTATCTATCAAGTAGGGGTGAAATCTCCATAGAAATGGAAAAAACCCTTAGCCACATGCCAAATAACGAAGCCTTTAAGGCAGACAAGGTTTTGGAAATAAATCCAAACCACCCTGCTGTTAAAAAATTAAAGGACATGGACAAGGACTCAGAAGAATTTAAAACTTACACAGAATTACTTTACGACGGCGCAAGACTTGTAGCAGGCCTAGACATAAAAGACCCCATCGCCTATGCAAGAAATGTATCAAAGTTGATGTAAAAGATTTTGTGAAAAATAATTAAAATTTAAAGACAAAAAATTAGGCTCTTTTCTTTGCGAGAAGAGCCTTTTATTGTTGTTTTATTTGTCTATGAATTTTAAAAAACTCATGACTTTTTATTAAAAAGTAAAAATATATTTTCCCCTAGGAGCAAGAAAAAATACAGGACATTGAAATCATTGAGGTATGAAAAATTTTCAGGTAAATAATATTTTTTTGTTACCATATAAATTGCCAGTATAAAAATTTCAATTAAGAAAAGTATTCCAGCAGATTTTTTTGATAACTTACTTGCAAAATTAAAAAAATAGGCAAGCATAAAGCCCAAAAATAAAATCATTATAATTTTAAGAAGAGCTAAGATAAGCATGTATTTTATATCAAAAGTAGCTTGGATTTTACTATTTATGTATCCAAAAATTTTTAGACTGATTAGGTTTAAAATTGGGAAAAGAAAAATCACAATTATAAAATTTATATATTTTTTCAAAGTAGCCTCCTAACTTTTAATTTCCCCTTTACATCTTATAATATTACTAAAGGCATTTACTTATCTCTATTTTACTAAAAAATATCATATACATTATTATAAATCAATTTTAAGCTTATGAATTAAGATAAATAATTTTAATTAAAATAATTTTTGTTGTATTTGTGCGTACAAATTGATAAAATGTAAGCACAAAAGCAACAAAACCGAGGTGATATTTTGAATTATATAGAAATTATTGAAAATAAAATAAAAGAAAACCAGGGGATAATAACTAATAGGGAACTTGCAAAAAATAACATACCTACTATTTATCTTCATCGAATGGTTAAAGATGGATTTCTAGAAAGAGTTGATAGAGGCGTTTATATCTCAAAGGACGGCGATCACGATGAATACTATTTTTTTTCAAACAGATATGATGTGCCTATTTTTTCTTATACATCTTCTCTATACCTTCATGATGTCACAGATTTTATCCCCCAGAAGATGGAAGTAACAGTGTATAGAGGCTACAATGCTCACAGAATTGATAAAAATGTAATTGTTCATTATGTAAGTAGGGACCTTTATGGGCTTGGAATTACTAAAATAAAAACTAAGTATGGAAATATGGTTAAAGCCTATAATAAAGAACGAACTTTTTGTGATTTTGTAAAAAGTCGAAAGGAAATAGACAGTGAACTTTTTTCCAAAACCATAAATAATTACATTAAGGATAAGAATAAAGATTTGAATAAACTTTATGACTATGCAAGGAAAATGCAAATCGAAAGAGAAGTAAGCGAAATAATCGAGGTTATCTATGAATAAAAATAAGTTGAGAGCCCTTTGTTTACAAGTATCTCAAAAATCAGGCTTAAGTTACAATTCCATTCAAACCTATTATTTTTTGGAAAGAATACTAAAGCAAATTGCTGACAGTGACTTTTCCTCTGATTTTATTTTTAAGGGTGGATTTTTGTTGTCCAATATTATAGGTCTCGAGGAGAGGACAACTAGAGATATTGATTTTTCAATAAGAAATTTTTCTTTGGAAGAAGAAATTCTTAGAGAAAAGTTCGAAATAATATTAAGGGAAGATGGCAATGATATTTCTTTTGACCTTATTGATTTAAAAAGCATAAAAGACGATGATCTTTACGGCGGATACAGAGTTGAAATAATGTGTAAATTAGAAAATATTAAAGAAAAAATTCACATCGACATAGCAACTGGAGATCCTATAACTCCAAAAGAAGTGAACTACAATTACAAAAGCATTTTTACTGAAGAAAACTTTAATTTAAAGGCTTACAATATTGAAACTATTCTCTCAGAAAAAATTGAAACTATTTACTCAAGAGGAGTTTTTAACAGTAGAAGCAAAGATTTTTTTGATGTTTATATAATTTACTTACTGAAAAATGAAGAAATAAATTTTGATATTCTAAAAAATGCCTGCATAAACACTTTTTCTTATAGGGGGAATGTCTTCAATGTTGATGAGCTTTTAAATACAATTGATTTAATTTCCTCTAACGAAAATATTTTACTTAGGTGGAATAATTATATAAAAAATCAAATAAACTACTTTAATATTAGTTTTGAAGAAGTTATATTAAATATAAAAGAACTTATTCAAAAAATAAATTCTTAACCTTAATAAATTTGAATCAAATTTCAAAATAGCTCACATAAAAATGTGGGCTTTTATTTTACAAGAATTGAATATTAGGCTCTTTTATGTTATATTACTTTGCATGTAAAAATATTTAGGAGGTCAAATGGAAACACTTTTATCTGGGATTTTAAATCTCGAAGTTAAACACTTAATTATGTTTGTCATTGGCGGAATTTTAATTTACCTTGCCATCGAAAAACAATACGAACCCTCACTTCTTCTTCCCATTGGTTTTGGAGCAATTATTTCTAACATTCCCCTATCATCAGCCGTAGGCGAAGAGGGTTTTTTGACGATTTTATATAAGGCAGGGATTGCCACTGAGCTCTTCCCCGTTTTAATCTTCATCGGCGTGGGCGCCATGATCGACTTTAAACCACTTATTGCATCGCCCTTTATGCTCTTCTTTGGAGCAGCGGCGCAGTTTGGAATTTTTGCCACAATGCTTTTTGCAATTTCAACGGGTAAATTTACCCTACCAGAAGCAGCATCAATTGGCATAATTGGTGCGGCAGATGGCCCTACTTCAATTTATGTTGCCAAGGTCTTTGCGCCAAATTATCTTGGACCAATTTCTGTAGCTGCCTACTCCTATATGTCTCTGGTGCCAATTATTCAGCCACCAGTTATTAAACTTCTAACAACTGAAAAGGAAAGAAAAATTAGAATGAAGTACACCACTGTTCATGTGCCAAAAAAGGTTGAAATTCTCTTCCCAATTGTCATAACAGTAATAGCTGGAATTATTGCACCAATGTCTGTTGCCCTTATTGGCGCTCTCATGTTTGGAAATTTAATTAGAGTCTGCGGAGTTCTTGAAAGGCTTTCAATTTCTGCCCAAAATGAACTTTCAAACCTAGTTACAATTTTGCTGGGCATAACTATTGGTGGCACTATGTCTGCCGATGCCTTTTTAAACATCCACACACTTATGATTCTTGCCATGGGACTTGTTGCCTTTATCTTTGACACAGCAGGCGGCGTTCTCTTTGCGAAGTTTTTAAACTTATTTTTAAAGACAAAGGTAAACCCAATGATTGGTGCAGCAGGTATCTCAGCCTTCCCTATGTCTGGTAGAGTTGTGCAAATGATGGCGGCTAAGGAAGACCCAACTAACTTTGTCCTTATGCAAGCCATGTCAGCCAATGTGGCAGGTCAACTTGGCTCAGTAGTTGCAGGTTCAATGATCTTGGCCCTCGTGCCAATGTTTATATAGAGGTGATAAAATGGACACAAATGTATTTATGCAGGGAGTAGAAGTTGCAATTTGGGGCCTGGCTGGAGTTTTTGCAGTCCTAATACTCTTCTACATCTCCACAAAGATAATGTTAAAAATTTTTAAAGAAAAATAATTTTGAAAAATTAATAGACATGAAAAAACTGTTGGAAAAACAAATCCAACAGTTCTTTTTTTATTTATCCTTGTACTCACCGATAAAAGAATATCTTGTGTCCCAGTGGTCAAATACTAAATCAGGCTTAGGGTCTTTATCCTTATAAGTTCTCATGCCATATATCCCCGTCACAGGCTCCTTTAAGTCGTCAAATTTCATTATGACTTCATAGCCTGCACCTGCTTTTTTTAATTTATAGGTTCCAGTTATGTCCATAGCATTAGTCCTATCAGTCATGACAAAATTTTTCTCGTCAAACTTTATAGCTATGTCGTTACTTAACTTTTTTCCGTCGTCTGTATTTGTCATGCTTTCCAAAGTCCAATTGACATCATAAATTTTTTTGTCTGGAAGAAGTTCACTGTCTCCTTGGCAAGCTGACAAAAAAGTCCCACACATTGCAACTATAAAAATTAAAAGCAAAATTTTAAAAATTTTTTTCATAAATACCTCTTTTATTTGCTTATTTTTCCTCTTCCTCAATAAAAGAATAGGTCCTTCCTCTTTCTTCAAAAACTAAATTTGGCACAGGGTCCTTGTCCTTCTCAGTTTTCATGCCATAACCAGCAATCACAGGTTCTTCAAAGTCATCAAACTTCATTATTACTTGGTAGCCTGTGCCAGCCTTTTTTAATTCATAAGTTCCACTATAGTCTATGGCATTAGACCTATCAGTCATGACAAAATTTTTCTCGTCAAATTTAATAGCCACGTCGTTAGTTATCTTTTCTCCGTTGTCTGTTTTTGTCATGCTTTCCAAAGTCCAAGTGACATCGCTAATTTTTTTATCTGGAAGAAGATCATCCTTGCCTGTGCATCCTGTAAAGATTATTCCACCAACAAAAATTAAAAATAAAGTTTTAAAAATTTTTTTCATATGTAACTCCTTTTATTTCTCTCACTTGAAAAATAATTCCTACATCCATTTTAGTTAAAATCAAATTTTATTGCAATCCCTTGTTAAAATTCATCATAATTGGATATAAATGTAGTGTAAATTAAAGTAAATATTTTTTTGGAGGTAATTACAATGGATATAACATTTGGCGGAAATAAAGTAAACTTAGAAGGTAAAGAAATCAAAGTTGGAGATATGGCTCCATCTTTTAAGGCAGTAAAAAGAGATTTATCTGATTTTAATTCAGAAGACCTTAAGGGCAAAATCGTAGTTTATTCAGTTGCACCATCAATTGACACACCAGTTTGTGCAATCCAAGCAACAACTTTTAACGAAGAAGCTACAAAATTATCTGATGATGTAAAAATCGTAACTGTAACAGTTGACCTTCCTTTTGCACAAGAAAGATTCTGTTCAGTTAAGGGAATCGAAAACGCAGATATAGTTTCTGACTACAGATACAAGGAATTTGGTAAAAAATTCGGTTTCATGATTGAAGAATTACAACTACTTGCTCGTGGAGTTGTAATTGTTGACAGAGACGGAAAGGTTCAATACGTTGAATATGTTCCTGAAGTAACTCACGATGTTAACTTTGAAAAGGCTCTTGAAGAAGTTAAAAAATTAAAATGATAAATATTAATTTAATCGTACTTGGCAAAATCAAGGAAAATTATTTTAAAGATTCAATAAATGAGTACAAAAAAATGCTTAAGTCCTATGCCGATTTAAGCATTTTTGAAATTATGGACGAGCCCTGCCCTGAAAATTTATCGGAAAAGGACATGGAAAGGGTAAAAAATATTGAGGGCGAGAAGATTTTATCAAAGATAAAAGATGGCGCCTATGTCATTGCCCTTGCCATTGAGGGAAAGAGCATTGACTCTGTCGCCTTTGCAGATAAAATCAATGACCTCATGATTGACGGCTACTCAAATATAACTTTTATCATTGGAGGAAGCCTTGGACTATCCGATGAGGTTTTGTCAAGGGCAGACTACAAACTAAGCTTCTCAAAGATGACCTTCCCCCACAAACTAATGAGGGTTATTTTAATGGAGCAAATCTACAGGGCCTTTAGGATAATAAATAATCACCCCTACCACAAGTGAGGTTATTATGAAATTAGATTTACTAAATCAAGTTTTTTCCTTTCACGATTTTCATCTTACAAATATTGAAAATTTACCTGACAAGACAATTTTGTCCTTTGACCAGGGTCTTTATTTTGAAAAAAATGGAGAGGACCAGAAAGATTATATGATGACAAAGCCAAGGCTGATCCTTCATAAAACTGACACCAGCTTTACTAAGGAAGAGCTTGGAGAAATTATTGGTGGACTGATTCACGCCTTTGACCCTGACTTTGATCTTGATGATGGACTTAATGACCTTGATGATGACTTTGGTCACGGAGTAGAAATAAATCTCTATAAAGATGGAACTTACAAGAAAATTTCTCTTGATGAATTTTTAAAACTTGATTTTGAAATAATAAATGAGTCCTTTGGCTATGGCTACATGAGATTTTCAGGGATAGTGACAGGCTTTGATGATGAAAATCAGTGGCAAGACTGCTCTCTTGAAATTTACTACAACAATGAGGCAGAACTTATCTATGATGATTTAGAAGAATTGGAATGATTTTATGAAAAAAATACTTTTTTATGTAATGCAGGGCGAAAAAATGTGCTTTATGCACGCCATGCTAAATGCAGAAGCCCTTATGGAAGCTGACAACCAGGTAAAAATAATTTTAGAGGGCAAGTCTGTTACCCTTCCAAAAGTTTTAGAGGGAGAAAAAAATCCCCTCTACAAAAAGCTTTTGGATGAGGGCATAATTGTCGGTGTCTGCAAGGCTTGTTCAAAGATTTTAGGCGCCTATGAGGACAATGAAAGACTTGGTCTTACTTTCTTAGATGACATGAAGGGACATGCCGGCATGAAAAAATATCTTGAAGAGGGCTACCAGGTCCTTGTATTTTGAGGTGGTAAAATGATTTTTTCTTTTGACTCTTACATGATAAATGTAAATACTTACAAGACAGAAGAATTTATGAAAAAATTAAAGGCAGTGGATGATTTAATTTTAGGTGAAAAAATAATTTCCACCTTGGCTGAAATGTCTATAGACTACAAAAAGCCAAGCTACATGAAAAAACTTGGCAACAACTTAATATTAAAATATCACGCAGTTGGCGAAATAATTTCCTATGGCCATGTGAGGACAAATGCTGACTTGAAGTTAGCAGACGGCATCCACCCAATTTATTTTTTAGATGAGGCAGAAATTTATTTCACAGAAGCTGTGGAGATGCGGGAAGATTTTCTCGATGAAAACTCCTTTGAAATAAATATAAATGCAAGGATAAAATAAAAAAATACCTCATGACTTAAAAAAGTTGTGAGGTATTTTTGGGTCTTAAATTAAAGCATCTAAAAACATCATGAGGATAAAGCCAAAGATGACGCCATAAGTTGCTGCTCTTTCGTAGCCGTTGTTGTGGGTCTCTGGTATTATTTCGTCGCTAATTACAAAGAGCATGGCTCCTCCTGCCAGGGCAAGGATAAAGCCAAGTGTGGAAGAAAAAATTGACACAAGCCAAACTCCCAAAAAGGCTCCAATGGGTTCAACGAGCCCAGTCAAAGTTGCCACTGCGAAGGCCTTACTGCGAGTATAACCTTCTCTCACAAGGGCAAGGGCAACAGCTAGTCCTTCTGGCATGTTTTGAAGGGCGATACCAAAGGCAACGGAAAGTCCATTGGACATATTGTCTCCGCCAAAGCCAACTCCTGTGGCAAGTCCCTCTGGAAAGTTGTGAATTGCTATGGCTATTACAAAGAGCCAAATTTTAGATAGGTTTTCTGTATTTACTCCCTCATGTTTCTTATCTATTAAATGTTCATGGGGTGCATATCTGTCTATTAAGTCAAGCATAAGTGCGCCGCAAAAAATTCCCAGCCCCGTTACTAGAACTCCTAGTCTTCCTTCGCCTGCTTCAAGGCTTGGTATAATAAGGGAAAAGCAAGTTGCAGCAAGCATTACACCTGCCGCTGCTGCAAGAAGTACATCTAGCGCCTTTTGGCTTACATCTTTTGCAAAAAATATGGGGATTGCGCCAACCCCAGTCATAAGTCCTGGCACTATACAGCCCAGGATAATAAAAGTCATGTTCATTTTCTCACCTGCTTTTTATTATAACATAAAGTTTAAAATTTTTACTCCACCAAAAAAAGCACGCTAAGCGTGCTAATTTTTTACATATTTATAATTTATAAACTGCCTACTGCCCTTTTTATTCCACCTACAAGTTCGTTGAAGAAATTTGTTACTTTGTCATAGAGATCTCCAAGGTTAAAATTTCTTATTCCTTGAATAATTAGCTGTCTATCAATTTTTTGATTCCCAACAAATATTGAAATATTAAAAAGTTTCATGAGAATTACCACTAGGGCGATTATTCCTATTATTTTTAATGCTTTTTTCATTTCATCACCTATCTCTTTAATTTTCTTTCAATTTCTTCGTAATTTGGCATATACTTTTTGCATTCTTCCAAAAATTTCTTGTCATGGTAAAAATATTTTAAGTGGACAAGCTCGTGTAGGACCACTGCCTCGATCTCTTCTCTGGGTCTCTCTGCCAGATAAAGATTTATTTTTATGGCACCACTTTGTGGATAGCAAGTGCCCCATCTCACCTTCATCTTTCTTATCTCAACAGATTTTGGCGAAAGCCCCGTAAGATTTTCGTATTTTTCAAAAATTTCATCTAAAGCTTTTTTTAATTCAGCCCTATAAATTTTTTCTAGTTCTTTTTCCGATGTGATTTCTAATTTTTCGCCAAACAAGTGATTTTTGTATCGTCTTTTCCTTAGGTCCTCTTCTTTTAGTCTTTCAATAGTGTCTCTGTTGTTTTCTAGGATCCTCTTTATTTCTCTTTCACTTGTTCTTGTGGGTGCCGACACCTTTATTATACCATCTTCTACCTTTATTCGAAGGTTTTTTACCTTTTTTCTATTTATTTCTATTTCCATTTTATAAAAGTGGTGACAATAGTCTTGAGATGGACTCTCTAAATTTTGTAAACTTAGACCTATTGTTGTAGATTTCTGGAGTTATCTCTGTGCAGGACTTCAAGTCTTCCATAAAGTCTTCCTTTAATTTTTTATTTATCTCTTCGTCATATATAAAGGCATTAACTTCAAAGTTTAGTTCAAAAGACCTTATATCAAAGTTTGCTGTGCCGACACTTGATAAGTAGTCGTCTGATATCACTACTTTTGTATGGAGAAAGCCGCCTTCATATTGGTAAACATGAGCCCCCCACTTTAAAAGTTCTCCCATAAAGGAAAGGGATGCCCAGTGAACAAAGACATGGTCTCTCTTTTTTGGAAACATCAAGTGAACTTCAACTCCAGATAGGGCTGCAACCTTTAATGCCTTTAGAAGTCCTTCATCTGGAACGAAGTAAGGTGTTTGAACATAGACTTCTTTTCTGGCAGATGTTATAAGTTTTTCATAGCCATTTCTTATGGAGTCTGCCTTTGTATCTGGCCCACTTGTGACAATATTTATGTCAATTCCATCTTCTATTTCTGGGAAAATTTCTGTTGTAAATCCTTTGGTGTGTTCATTTGAAGCAAATTTAAAGTCCAAGAAAAATCTCCAGGCTAGTCCATTAACTGCAGGGCCTTCTATTTTTAGATGAGTATCTCTCCAAAATCCCATCTTTCCCTTTGAAACATATTCATCTCCAACATTAAAGCCACCAACATAGCCAATTCGCTTATCTATAACTACAATCTTCCTGTGATTTCTAAAATTTATGTGTGTGTTTAATTTGTCAATTATTCCAGGGAAAAATACTCCGAATTTTACTCCAGCCTCTGTCAGTCTCTTCCTATCTTTTATTTTCATGTTCCTAATACCCATTCCATCTATTAAAAGATATACATCAAGACCTTCATTTGCCTTTTCAATTAAAATATTCGTAAATTCTGTGGACAATTCATCAGATTTATAAATATAATATTGGACATAAATTGTATTTTTTGCATTTCTTAAATCTTCAAACAATTCTTTGAATTTGTCTTTTCCATCATTGAAAATTTTTACTTTATTATTTGTGTAAAGTAGTTCATCTTCTGCTTTATTAAACATTTCAACCATGTGAACATAATCTTTAGTTCTCTCGTTGGAGTAGACAAATTCGTCATTTTTTATTTCAATAAGTTGTGTTTTTGATTCTTTTTTTAAAATTTTATCAGCTCTGTTTTTTCCGTCAAATATCCTTGATTTCGAAATATCTTGACCTATAAAAATGTAGAGTATAAATCCTATTACTGGCAAAAAATTTATAGCCATTACCCAAAGTAGGGTGGATATTGGTTTTTTGTTGTCAAATAAAATTATAAAAGCTGAAATTAATACATTTGCAATAAATAGGAAGGAATAAACTTGGGCAAAGTTTTTAAACATTCCAAAATAGTCATTAAACATTGTGCACCTCTAGTTAAAATTTTATTATTTATTTTTCTTTGATTTATATCTTTGTTGTGAATCTAGGATTTTCTTTCTAAGCCTAAATTCATTTGGAGTAATTTCTATAAGTTCGTCATCTTCAATAAATTCAAGAGCTTCTTCAAGGCTCATCTTTCTAACAGGAGAAAGTCTCAAGGCTTCGTCTGAACCAGAAGCTCTGACATTGGTTTGCTTCTTTGCCTTAGTGACAGAAACTTCGATTTCAACTCCCTTTGGAGATTCCCCTACAACTTGACCTTCGTAAACATCTTCCCCTGGTTCAACAAAAAGAGTTCCTCTCTCTTGTGCATTGTTAAGTCCATAAGTTGATGCCACGCCTGTGTCAAAGGAAACAATAGAAGCATTAACTCTTCTTGGGATTTCGCCCTTATATGGCACATAGGCTTCGAAGATGGAATTTAAAATTCCGCTGCCCTTAGTGTCAGTCATAAATTCAGTTCTGTAACCAATAAGTCCCCTTGAAGGAATGATAAATTCAAGTCTTTGGTAACCACCATTAGGTTCAACTATGTTTACAAGTTCGCCCTTTCTTCTGCCAAGTTTTTCTATGACAGAACCTGCGTAAACACTGTCAACATCAATTGTAACTCTTTCAGTTGGCTCAAGTCTTTTGCCATTTTCGTCAAACTTGTATAAAACTTGTGGCTTAGAAACTTGGAATTCGTAGCCTTCACGCCTCATGTTTTCGATTAAAACAGAAAGGTGAAGTTCTCCTCTACCAGACACCTTAAAAGAATCAGTAGTGTCAGTTTCTTCAACTCTTAGCCCAACATCAGTTTGTAGTTCTCTATTAAGTCTTGCTTTGATTTGTCTTGATGTCAAGAACTTGCCAACTCTACCTGCAAAGGGTGAATCATTTACAGAAAAGTTCATGGAAATTGTTGGCTCAGAAATTTTTACAAATTCAAGACCTTCAGTGTCTTCAGTTGATGTAATAGTATCTCCAATGTTGATGTCTTCGATGCCTGTAACTGCAACAATAGACCCTGATCTTGATGAGTCAACTTCAACCCTATTAAGACCTTCAAATTCATAAATTTGTGCAATTTTAATATTTTCTTTAAAGTCAGGTTTTAATTTATTTACCCTTACAAGTTTGTCGTTTTCTTGAATAATACCTTGTTCAATTTTGCCAATACCAATTCTTCCAACATAGTCGTTGTAGTCAATTGTTGAAATCAAAAGTTTAAAAGGTTCGTCGTCTCTATTTTCTGGTGCAGGGATGTACTTAATAATAGTTTCAAAAAGTGGATCCATGGATTCCATCTTATCATCTAAATCAAGGGCAGCTATACCTTGTTTTGCTGATGCAAAGACAAAAGGACATTCCAAAATTTCGTCATCTGCGCCAAGTTCAATAAATAAATCGAGAACTTCGTCTACAACTTCAAGAGGTCTGGCTTCCGGTCTGTCTACCTTATTTATGCAGACAATAACAGGAAGGTTTAGCTCAAATGATTTTTTCAAAACAAATTTTGTTTGAGGCATTGGACCTTCAAAGGCATCAACAAGTAATACAACGCCATTTACCATTTTAAGCACACGTTCAACTTCTCCTCCGAAGTCAGCGTGTCCTGGCGTGTCAATGATGTTGATCTTAACACCATTGTGGTTTACGGCAGTGTTTTTGGAAAGAATTGTAATACCTCTTTCTCTTTCAATGTCGTTGGAGTCCATAACTCTCTCGTTAACTTGTTGATTATCTCTAAAAATACCTGATTGTCTAAGTAGTGCATCTACTAGTGTCGTCTTGCCATGATCGACATGGGCAATGATTGCTATATTTCTAATATCTTCTCTTTTCAAAATCTCATCTCATTTCTTCAAACTTCTATCCTATTTTAAGCTTAAATAAAAAAAAGTGCAACATAAGTTGCACGATTTCTTGTATTTTTTAAGGTTTTACCATTAAAATATATACATTTTCAACTAATTTTTCAAAGGAGTCGCACCTATTTACTAAATTTTTCTACTAATTCGTCAAAAGTTACTTCCTCTTGATCTCCACTTCTCATATTCTTCAAAGAATATTTTCTGCTCTTAACTTCTTCTTCACCAAGGACAATTACATAGTCAACCTTAGTTTGGTCTGCATACTTAAATTTTTTCTTTAACTTGGCAAATTCAGTGTAGACAGAAACTTTCACTCCCTTTTCCCTAAGTTCACTTAAAAGTTTTATGCCGTCGTGTAGACAGTCGTCCATTGGGATAATCAACAAATCAACAAGAGATTTTTCTTCACTAGAAATAATCTTTGCTTCATTTAATTGATAGAAAAGTCTTGAAAGACCAATGGAAATTCCAACACCTGGAAGAACTTTATCTGTGTAATAACTTGCAAGGTCTTCGTATCTTCCGCCAGAGCAAACTGAGCCAATATTTGGATAATTATCAAGGGTAGTTTCATAAACTGTGCCTGTGTAATAATCTAGTCCTCTTGCAATTTTTAAATCAATATCAAAACAATTTTCGTCTATGCCAAAGTCCCTCATGTATCCAACAACTTGACTTATTTCGTCAAGGCCTTCAAGGAAAACTTCATTTTCAATTTTAAGATCATTTAGGGCTTTAATAATTTCATCTGTACTGCCCTTGATTTTAATAAATTCAAGAATCTTTTCGCCAGCTTCCTTTGTAACGCCAAGTTCAGCAAGCTCAGACAAGACATTTTCTTCGCCAATTTTGTCTATTTTATCTACAGTTCTCAAAACATTCATTGAATCCTCAATGCCAAGAGAGCCGAAAAATCCCTTTAAAATTTTTCTATTGTTTAGGTGAATTGTAAAATCTGTAAAGCCTAAATCTTTAAAAGTGTGATAAATTACAACTGGAAATTCTGCGTCATTTACTAGGGAAAGTTCCCCCATGCCAATTGTGTCGATGTCACATTGATAAAACTCTCTAAAGCGACCCTTTTGAGCCTTTTCGCCCCTATACACCTTTCCTATTTGATATCTCTTAAAAGGGAAGGATAGGTCGTTCATGTGCTCTACAGTGTATCTTGCTAGAGGAACTGTTAAGTCAAATCTAAGGGACATGTCTGTGTCGCCCTTAGAAAATCTGTAAATTTGCTTTTCAGTTTCTCCGCCGCCCTTTGCGAGTAGCACTTCAGATTTTTCTATAACTGGTGTATCTATTGGCAAGAAACCATGTTTTTCAAAATTGTCTCTAATTATGTCTCTCATCTCGTTAAAGAGAATTTGTTCCTTTGGTAGCAGTTCCATAAATCCTGGAAGAGTTGAAGGTTTCACTATACTCATGATATCACTCCTATTTTTTATAATTTATAATTTCTTATTGATTTTATTTTATCACATAATCTTTACTTTTTGTACTTTTGTCTAGTATTAAAGGAAAGTATTTTTTCTTGCAATTAGCTTATAAATTCAAACTTTAAAAAATTTCTAGTAATTTCATTAATTTTTTTTGACTCTAGTTCTTTTTTATTTTATAATTACAAAGTTGAGAATAATATTCATTATGGTCTCAATGAATTTTTTTTTGGGAGGAAAAAAATGGAAAGAATTAATGTAGAATTTGGAATGTTCGAAGTTTTACTTCTTGCTATACTTGGTATTTATCTAGGAGATTTTCTAAGAAAGAAATTCCCTATTCTTGTTAAATATTGCTTGCCATCAGCAGTAGTAGGAGGAACTATAATTTCAATAATTACAATGATCTTATACTATGCAGGAATTATAGAGCCAGACTTCGACTTTAAAACTGTTAACACTTTATTTTATTGCTTATTTTTTGCTGCAAGTGGTGCAGCAGCCAGCCTTTCACTTTTAAAGCAAGGTGGAAAACTGGTAGTTATATTTGCTTTTTTGGCAGCCTTACTTGCCATTTGTCAAAACACTGTAGCTCTTGGAGTAGGTCATTTACTTCATGTTCATCCACTTATCTCTATGATGACTGGCTCAATACCTATGACTGGTGGTCATGGAAACGCAGCAAGTTTTGCGCCAATAGCTGTTAAGGCAGGACAAAAAGCTGCTATGGAAGTTGCAATAGCATCTGCTACCTTTGGACTTATTGCCGGTTCACTAATTGGTGGACCTTACGGTAACTTTTTGGTAAAAAGATTTGGCTTTCAAGATCCAGAACTAGACAATCAGCAAAACACAATAGTTGACACTGCAAAAACTGTTATGATGAACAAAAATAATGTAATCTCAGCAGTAAATATGCTAGTTCTTGCCTGTGGTATTGGTGAATTATTTTTCTTAGTATGGCAACACTATGACATTAATATTCCAATTCATGTAAACTGTATGCTTGGCGGTATCCTTGTGAGAGTCTTCTTAGACAAAACTGGCAGAGCAAAGGACTCTCTATTAGAAGCAATTGACACAGTGGGAGACTTTTCCCTTGCACTCTTTGTTTCAATGTCAATTGTAACAATGAAATTGTGGCAACTAGCAGACCTAGGACCTCAACTTATTGTCCTTCTTCTTGCTCAAATTGTTCTTGTACTAGTATTCACTTACTTCTTAACTTTCAGACTTCTAGGCAAGAATTACGACTCAGCAGTAATGGCAGTAGGTCACCTTGGTTTCTCTACAGGTGCCGTACCAGTTTCAATGACTACAATGAAGACTGTCTGCGACAAGTACAGATACTCAAAGCTTGCCTTCTTCGTTGTGCCAGTAATTGGTGGATTTATTTCAAATCTTACAAATGCCTTTATTATTACAACCTTCTTGGATATAGCAACAAAAATGGGCGCAGGTATGTAAAATTTAATAAAATTTTGAAGATTTTAAAAGGGCTATAGTTTTTACTACAGCCCTCTTTTTAAATTATTCTATTTTTTTTAGTTTTTAGTATAGTCCTGATGGTTTTTCAGAAGTGTTGATAAAAATATTTTTAACTTGTGAATATGCATCAAGCATCATCTTGTGGTTTTCTCTACCTATACCAGATGTCTTATAGCCGCCGAAAGGTGCTCCTGCAGGTAGTTGGTTATAAGTGTTAACCCACATTCTTCCAGTTTCAACGCCTCTTGCAACTCTTATTGCCATGTTGATGTCTCTTGTCCAAACTGCACCTGCTAGACCGTAGTCAGAGTCGTTTGCCATTTTTATAACATCTTCTTCATCTTTGAACTTAATTACAACAGCAACTGGTCCAAAGATTTCTTCTCTTGCAACTTTCATGTCGTTGTTTGCATTTGTAATAAGAGTTGGCATTGTGAAGTAGCCATTTTCTGTGCCATTCTTTGTAGCTTTTTCGCCACCAACTGCAATTGTCGCTCCTTCTTTTTTAGCAACTTCTACATAGCCAAGAACTTTTTCAGTTTGTGATCTATTTACTTGGGCACCAACTTGAGTGTCTTCTTCCCAAGGAAGTCCAACTTTAATTCCTTCAAACTTTTTAATTGCCTTTTCTATAAATTCATCGTAAATGTCTTCTTGAACGAAAACTCTTGAGCCTGCACAGCATACTTGACCTTGGTTAAATAAAATTCCCATGGCAAGTCCATCTAGGGCAAGTTCCATGTCGCAGTCATCAAAGAAAATATTTGCTGACTTGCCGCCAAGCTCTAGTGTAGCAGGGATTAATTTGTCTGCTGCAGCGCTTGCAATCTTGTAGCCAACTTCTGTTGAACCAGTGAAGGCAAGTTTTGATAGACCTTCATGGTGTTGTAAATATTCACCAGATTTTGAGCCAGAGCCAGTTACTACATTGATAACTCCCTTTGGCACTACATCTTTAATAAGCTTCATAAGTTCAAGAAGGGATAGTGAAGTAGTTGAAGATGGTTTAATTACAACAGCATCGCCTGCTGCTAGGGCTGGTGATAATTTCCATGCTGCCATTAAGAATGGGAAGTTCCATGGAATAATTTGACCAACAACTCCAAGAGGTTCACGAAGTACAATTGATAAAGTGTTTTCGTCAATGGCATTGGCAGTGCCTTCTTCAGATAAAATTGCTCCTGCAAAGTATCTAAAGTGTTCAGATGCTAGGGGAATATCAACATTTCTTGTTTCTCTAATTGGCTTGCCATTGTCTAGAGTTTCTACCATGGCAAGGTGTTCTGCATTTTCGTCAATTATGTCGGCAATTTTATTTAAAATTTTTGCCCTTTCATATCTATTTGTCTTCTTGTAGGCCTTGAAGCCTTCCCAAGCAGCTTCAACAGCTCTGTCAACATCTTTTTCAGATGCTTGTGTGATTTTTGCTAAAACTTCTCCATCGGCTGGGCAATAAACATCAAGTGTTTCGCCACTTTCGCCTTCAACAAATTCTCCGCCAATAAATAGGTCGTATTTTTTATCAAGATTAATTTTTGGTTTAGTCATAATACACTCCTTATCTCTATTTAATACATCATAAAAAGCTTCTATATAAGAAATACCCCCCGTAATTTATTTAAAACCTATATTATTTTTTTAACAAAGTTTTACATGGTAGAAAATTATTATCCTTACTAAAATTTTGCCCTTACACAATTTTTTTCTATCTATTAATCTTTCTTCATCTCTTAACATTTTACAATCCGAAAAAAATTTTTTCTATCTCTTAATATTTTTGCACTTAAAAAATTATTACAGCTCTAGAAATTTTATTGCTTCCCTAGAAAGATAAAAAAAAATAAAAGCCCTCTCGAGCTTTTACCTTTAATAAATTTATAAAACCATGGACAAAAATTCCTTTGCCCTCTTAGTTTTTGGATTTGCGAAAAATTCCTTGGAGTCCTCATCTTCTGCTATGACTCCCTTGTCCATGAAGAGAACTCTGTTAGACACATCTCTTGCAAAGCCCATTTCATGAGTTACCACAAGCATGGTAAGTCCCTCTTCTGCCAAATCACGCATGACATTTAAAACTTCATTTACCATTTCTGGGTCAAGAGCTGATGTTGGTTCGTCAAAGAGAAGAACTTCTGGATTCATGGCAAGTGATCTTGCTATGGCAACTCTTTGCTTTTGTCCACCAGATAGGGATGTGGGTTTTGCATCCTTAAAGGGATACATGCCAACCTTTTGCAAAAATTCTTCTGCAAGCTTTACTGCCTCTTGGCGAGATTTTTTCAAGACCTTAACTTGTCCTATTACACAATTTTCAAGAACGCTCATGTTGTTAAAGAGGTTAAAGGATTGAAAAACCATGCCAACCTTAGTCCTGTAATTATTTATAGAAATGTCATCTAAAATATTTTCTCCATGATATTTTATCTTGCCACCATTGGGCTCTTCCAAGAGATTTATACACCTAAGAAGGGTTGACTTGCCTGAGCCAGAGGAACCAATTATTGAAACAACTTCGCCCTTTTTGACTTTAAAATTTATGTCCTTTAAAACTTCATTTGCGCCAAAGCTTTTTTCCAAATTTTCTATTTCAAAAATGTATTCCATGTCACACCTCTTCCTTTACTTCAATAACTTCTGCTGTAGATTGAGAACCGTAAATCTTGTAAGTTCCGTCGCCATCCATTTTCTTTTCAATAAGCTTCATAGCTTGGCTCACTGTTATAGTAAGCACTAAATAAATTAAGGCTGTGATAAAGAAAACTTCGAAGTATCTTAGATAAGTTCCTGCTGCTGATTTTGAAATAAAGAATAATTCTGAAACAGAAATTACATTTAAAACAGAAGAATCCTTTATGTTTACGATAAATTCATTGCCCACAGACGGGATAATATTTCTTACAGCTTGAGGAAGCACAACTTCTGTCATAGTTTGCCAATGAGTCATGCCTATGGATAAGGCTCCTTCAGTTTGACCCTTGTCAACAGAAATAATTCCACCTCTTATGATTTCAGCCATGTAAGCACCTGTGTTTACAGATACAATAATAAGGGCTGAAGGCATGGCTGCCATATTTAAGTTAAAATATTGTAGAGAGCCGTAGTAAAACATCATGGCTTGTACCATCATTGGCGTTCCCCTAATAACTTGAATGTAAACTGTAATTATGGCATTTACAACTTTTAGAAGTCCCCTCTTAAAGGCTGAAGATTTTTTATTTACTTTTATAGTCCTTATAATTGCAATTAAAAGACCTATTAAAAAACCAATTAAGGTGCCTATAACGGCAATTATAATGGTATTAAGAGTTCCCTCAAGAAAGAGGGAACCATATTCCTTTATTAAAAATCCAATCCATCCAAAAAAACTTTCTGGCATCTTTTTTCTCCTATACTTTATTCGCTAAGTGGTTGATTAGCCACAGCTTCTTCCATTATGCTTTGTCTTTCATCTTCAGAAATTTTTGAAAGTGCGTCGTTAACTTTATCTAAAAGTTCTTGATTACCCTTTTTAACGCCAACTGAAATAGAAGTGTCTTCAGTTGAAGCTTCAAAGCCCTTGCCTTCTTCAAATTCTACAAAAGTTAAATCATTGTTTGCAGAAGTAGCAGAAAGTGCGCCTGGTCTTTCAGAAACATAGCCGTCGATCTTTCCACTTCTAAGAGCAACTATCATTGCTGGGAAAGTTTCAAGAGCTGTTGACTTATTTACACCTTCGATTTGGTCAATTACATCATAGTGGAAAGTGTTAAGTTGTCCAGTGATGTTTGCTCCCTTAAAATCTTGGATTGATTTTGCATTGGCATAAGGAGAATCCTTTTTAACAACAATTACAAGGTCTGATGTGTAATAAGTGTTGGAGAAGTCAATAGTTTCTTTTCTCTCAGCAGTTGGACTCATACCTGCAATAATTAAATCAATCTTGCCAGAAGTTAGGGCAGGAGTAAGACCATTCCATTCAGTTTTTACAATTTCAAGTTTCTTGTCCATGGACTCAGCAATTTTCTTTGCGATTTCAACATCGTATCCACCAGCGTATCCGCCAGTTGAAATTGCATAGCCATGTTCCTCACCAGTTTGTGTCCAGTTAAAAGGTGCATAGTCACATTCCATTCCAACTTTTAAAGTGTCAGAATCTGCTGGCGAAGCTGCTGAACCTCCATCGCCCTTTGGATTACAAGCTGTTAAAAACATTGTGCTGGCTAAAGCACCTACTACTAAAACTTTTGCTACATTCTTTCTTAAATTCATGATATACCTCCGTAAAATTCTCGGTGGCTATAAAAAGTAATAAAAAAAACAGTCTGGAAAACCAAACTGTTAAAGATGTCTAAATATAAGACAAAGTATTTAACTTTAGATAGCTCCCCACATATTTGTGACAGTCATGCAAATATTGTTTGCATGCCCAGCATATTAACTTACCATTAATACACTTCGGCGAAATTTCCTTTCATCTTTCTTCGTCGCATGGTCTTGCTCCAAAAGATTACTGATAAAGTCCGCTCCTCTATCGTATTTTTCAATACAATGTATTTAATTGTTTCATCAATTATATATAGGAGAATTATAAAAGTCAAGGATTTTTTTATTTTTCTTTAAATTCTCTTATTTTTCTTTAATTTTTTATTTTTCTTTAATTTTTTAACTTTTTCCCTAAAATTTATAACTTATTCATATTCTCAAGCTGCAAAAAATTTTGAGGCTGCCAAAAATTTTTACATAAAAAATAAGGCTCCACTTAGGAGCCCTATAGCATTAAATTTATTTCCAAATATCAACATCTGAAGATGAGTTTAGTCTTTCTCTGTCGTGAGAGTTTGCTGCATCAATGATGTTGTAGTAAGCCCAGAAGCCTTCATTAACATCTGAGAATTTATTTAAAGCTGATTTGTTTACATTGTTAAGTGAAAGTGCACTTGTGTTTCTATCGAAAACAGAGTTTAAAATAGTAACAGCTTCTGCTCTTGTGATTTTTGCATTTGGCTTAAAGGATCCATCAGGGTAACCTGAAACATTTTTGTTGCCATTTAATTTATCGATTGCATCCTTTGCCCAATGATCTTGTATGTCATTAAAATCAGATTTAATTGTCTTTTCTGTTTTAATATATCCAGAAATCATTTGTGCAAATTCTGCTCTTGTAATGCTTTCATTTGGCTTAAATGTTCCATTAGGATAACCATTTATAAGATTCTTTTCAACAACATAATTTACTGCAGCTGAATACCATTCATCATTTGCATCAGAAAATTTTGTCTTGTCTCCTAATCCAAAACTGCTTCCACCATTTATAAGTGTAGCAAACATTTGAGCTGCTTCTGCTCTTGTAACATTATTTTGTGGTTTAAACGTTTCATCTGGGTATCCTTCAATATATGCGATTACTCTTTCTTCTTGAATAGCCTTCTTAGTAACTTTGTAGTCAAGTTTTTCTACATCGTCATCATCTGTTTTTGCTTCAACTTTTATAGTTTCCCCAGCAATTAATTCCCTATCTAAGAAAACTGTAAATACCCCAGAGTTATTTACTTCGATGCTACCTAATTTTCTATTACTTGCATCATAAACAGTAATTGTGTCTTTTGCATTTGCTTTACCTTTTACAAGTTTTTGTCCTTCTTTAGCTTCAGTAATAGTCAATTTATCATTTTCTGCTGTCTTTTTATCTGTGTAGAATTTTAAATCATCAAGATCTTTTTTTGAAATATCATCTCTCAAATTAACTGTAAAATATGAGTTTTTATCAGTCCTAAAAGTTCCATAAAGTTCTCCATCATAATAAACTTTTATATTTTCATATGGATGGTTTCTAATAAATCCTGTCAAAGTTTTTCCCATTAAGCTAAGGCTATTTGCTTCAACCTTTGATCCTTTAATATAATCATCTTCTTCTCCAGAAACTTTTACTCTTTTAGATCTGTCTCCACTTTTTTCTGCATAAACATAAACAGTTTCATCTTTTAAAATATCATATTTTATTGAAAAACGTCCATCTCTATCTGCTTCTCCAATATATCTGTCATCTTTTTTACTTCTTTCGATATAAATATCTGCATAAGGTTCTGTCTTACCTGTGATTTCTCTTCCATTGTATTTTACATTTGAAATGTCAACATCATCGTAACGACCATTTTTCTTTTCTACATCAAAAGTAAGTTTTATTTTCTTTTCAGATCCATCTTCAAATCTTATTGTAACATACTCAGTATGTTTTCCTGTTTCTTCGTATTTAAATGATGTTTCCCCTTCAACTATTCTAGCCCCTCTAGGAAGGTCTATTACATCCTCAATGTTATATCTTTTATCTTTTTCTAGAGTTTTCCTTCTATCTCTCACCCTACTTCTGTCAGCTTCAGTAGTTTTTTCGTCATCATCTTTATCTTTCTTTGAATTATTGTCTTTTCTATATTCCGTTTCATTTTGTGCATCCTTTAATAAATCTTTTCCACTTGATGCAAAAATAGAAGCTGGCATTGATGTCACAAGCACGCCTGCTAGTGCAAGTGTTAAATATTTCTTACTATATGGTTTCATTATTTCCTCCTAATAAAATATAAATCTATTTCATACTACGCTACTGAGTTTATATCTCTTTTGTGATAAAAAAGTGATAAGTAGCTAATATTTGACCTTTTTAATGTTTTTTTAACATTTTGTAACACAAAAGACATAAAAAAGGACTCGCTAGGCAAGTCCTTATCTTTAATTACTTAACTTTAACAGACAAATCATCGGCATAGACATCAACCAAAATTGTGTCGCCATCCATTACATCGCCCCTAATAATCATCTTTGAAATTTTAGTTTCAAGAGTGTGACCAATGTATCTCTTAACTGGTCTTGCCCCATATTGTGGGCTAAAGGATGCGTTTAGGATAAATTCAAGAGCAGAATCTGTAACTTCAATTTTAATTTCTCTATCTTCAAGTTTTCTTTCAACTTCTTTAATGCTTTCTTTGATGATGTCATAAACTTCATCTCTTTGAAGAGGTTTAAATAAAACTACTTCGTCCACCCTGTTTAAAAATTCAGGTCTAAAGGTACTTCTAAGGTCGCGCATTACTTCTTCTCTTGCAGCTTCAGTTATTTGTCCGTCAGCACCAATTCCATCAATAAGGAAGTGTGACCCAATATTTGATGTCATAATTATAACTGTATTTTTAAAGTCTACAGTTCTTCCTTGGTTGTCAGTTAGTCTACCGTCGTCAAGAACTTGAAGAAGAATGTTAAATACATCTGGGTGAGCCTTTTCGATTTCGTCAAATAAAATTACTGAATAGGGTTTTCTCCTTACAGCTTCAGTAAGTTGTCCGCCTTCATCGTAGCCAACATATCCTGGAGGAGAACCCACAAGTCTTGACACAGAGTGTTTTTCCATGTATTCAGACATGTCAATTCTAATTAAGTTTCTCTCATCATCGAAAAGTGTTTCTGTAAGTGCCTTGGCAGTTTCAGTCTTACCAACACCAGTTGGTCCCAAGAAGATGAAGGACCCAATAGGTTTGTTCCTGTCCTTAAGTCCTGCTCTCGCCCTTAGGACTGCGTCAGATACAACTTCAATGGCCCTATCTTGACCAATAACTCTCTTGTGAAGAATATCTTCTAAGTTGAGAAGTTTGTCTCTTTCAGTTTTATTTAATTTTTCAACAGGGATGCCAGTCCACCTGCTTACAACATAGGCAATTTCGTCTTCTGTAACTTCTTCCTTAACCATAGAAGACTCGTCCTTCTTTTCTGATTCTCTCTTGGCAAGTTCCTCCTTTAATTTTGGAAGAGTGCCATATTTTAACTCAGAAAGCCTTTCTAAGTCGTAATTTCTTTCAGCTTCTTCTATGGCGTGGTTTGTATCTTCAATCTTTTTCTTGATTTCCTTTGTGGAGTCAAGTTCTTTCTTTTCAGTTTCCCATTTTGATTTTAATCTATCAAATTCTGCCTTTTCTTCAGAAAGTTCAGCTTGAAGTTTTTTAAGCCTTTCAGCACTTGCCTCGTCAGTTTCCTTTTTAAGGGCTTGGTTTTCAATTTCAAGTTGCAAAATTTTTCTTCTAACTTCATCAATTTCTGTAGGCATGGAGTCGATTTCTGTCCTTAGCATTGCGCAGGCTTCGTCCATTAAATCAATTGCCTTGTCTGGCAAAAATCTGTCTGTGATATATCTGTCAGATAAAGTCGCAGCAGCAATTACTGCAGAGTCAGAAATTCTAATGCCGTGATAAATTTCGTACTTGTCCTTTAAACCACGAAGGATGGCAATTGTATCTTCAACACTAGGCTCTTTGACCATAACCTTTTGGAATCTTCTTTCAAGTGCTGGATCCTTTTCAATATATTTTCTGTACTCATCAAGGGTTGTAGCACCAATAGCGTGAAGCTCACCACGAGCAAGCATTGGCTTTAAAAGGTTTGATGCGTCCATGGCGCCATCAGTTTTTCCTGCACCAACTATGTTGTGGATTTCGTCGATGAATAAAATTATGTCGCCTTCAGATTTTTTCACTTCATTAAGGACAGCCTTTAGTCTTTCCTCAAATTCACCACGATATTTTGCACCTGCTATAAGAGCTCCCATGTCTAGGGAGAAGACAGTTTTATTTTTTAGTCCTTCAGGCACATCTTCAGAGACAATTCTTTGGGCAAGTCCGCCAGCTATGGCAGTTTTACCAACTCCAGGAGGACCAATTAGAACTGGGTTGTTCTTAGTCCTACGCGAAAGAATTCTTATAACATTACGAACTTCTTCGTCACGACCAATTACAGGGTCTAGCTTGCCATCACGAGCAAGTTCAGTTAAATCTTGTCCGTATTTCTTTAGGGCGTCATAAGTTCCCTCAGGATTATCTGTAGTCACATGTTGGTTGCCCCTAATTTTTTTAAGAGAATTTAAAAATCCATCAGCATCAATTTTGTGCTTGTTAAAGACAGAAGAAGAATCAGTGCCCTTCATGTTTAAAAGGCCAAGATAAATATGCTCAACAGAAAGATATTCGTCGCCCATTTTTTTCATAAAGTCCTCTGCCTTTTGGAAAAGCTCTCTATAGGAAGAGTCGGCATAAACTTCAGCACCTGATTGTTTAGGAAGTCTTTCAATAACCTTTAAGACATCACTTTTTATCATGTCAGGATTTTTTTCCATATAAGTTAAGACCCTTGGTATAAGTCCTTCTTTGTCGTCTAAAAGTGCGTAATTTATGTGAATTTCTTTTACCTCAGGATTGCCGTATTCCTTCGCAATATTATATGCGCCTTGAACGGCTTCAAGGGATTTTTGAGTAAATTTTTCAAAATTCATAAAAACACCTCATTTATTAATTATTTACTTAAATTTTGTAATTTTTTATATAAATCTAATTCTTCCTCAGATAAATTCTTTGGATTTACAATATTAAAGATAATGTATAGATCGCCCACATTGCCCTTTAAATCTTTGAAACCCTTGGAAGGAATCCTCATTTTATTTCCTCCCACAAAATTTTCTGGGATTTTTAATTTTAATTTGCCACTTAAAGTTTCCATAGTTTTGCTGGATCCAAGAGCCGCATCCCACGGATAAATATTTTCAGTCTTAATAATATCAAGACCATCAAGGACAAGGTCCTTTTCGTCGCGAATGTTGATCTTGAAGAGAATATCTCCAGGAAGACCAAACTTTTCACCCTTTACCTTGATTTTTTTGCCACGAGTGATTCCCTTTGGAATCTTTACAGCAACATCATATTCCTTCCTGTTGTAGCTAAGGCTAACATTTTTAGTTGTACCCTCGTAGGCATCCCTAATGGAGATGGATAGCTCGGACTCGAACTTGTTTCTGGACTTGTTGGAAGACTTGCCTCTTCCCTTGCCAGACAAATCACCAAAAAGGTCATTTATATTAAAGCCGCCAGAGAAATTTCCTCCCCCGCCAGACCTTGATGAGCCGAAAATAGTTTCGAAGAAGTCAGAAAAATCTGCTCCGCTTCCTCCAGTAGTGTAAGTGTAACCATATTGAGAAGGGTCAAAATCGTAGCCGGAAGAAAAATCATAATTAGAGCCAAAAGTATCGTATTTTTTTCTCTTATCAGCATCAGATAGAACCTCGTAAGCCTCAGAAACTTCCTTAAACTTTTCTGCCGCAGCTTCATTGCCTTGATTTACATCAGGGTGATATTTTTTCGCAAGCTTTCTATAGGCGCTCTTTATCTCCTTTTCATCTGCATCTTTAGAAACTCCAAGGATTTCATAATAATCTTTGTATTTCAAACTGTAACCTCCTCATAAATATATTTAAAATCAAATTACTCTCTATAATTATATCCAAATTTCCTTAATTTATTTTATTAAAAATTTGCTTATAAAAATAATAATTTGACTAATTTTATTATTAATATTGTTATTAAAATTTTGCTTTGCCTTTGCATTCGCATTCGCATTCGACTTCGACTTCGCATTCGCATTCGCATTCGACTTCGCATTCGCATTCGACTTCGACTTCGACTTCGACTTCGACTTCGACTTCAATCTCAATCTCTACTTCAGCTTGCTGGGCAAAATTTCAAAAATCAAAAACTACGTCAAAGCCCTCAAATTTTCTTTGACTATCTTTGACTATTTAATTATACAACATCATTAGCACTCTTGCAAGTAGTCTGCTAATTATTTTTAAAAATTTTTATAAAAAAACTGCCAGAATTAACTGACAGTCTAAAACTTATTCAAATATTTCGTCCAATTTCTTTTCCAAATTTCCCTCTTTAGCATATTTTAGAGAATCTAATTTTTTCAAATTATTCTTTTCTATTTTAAGGTCATCATTAAATCCCAAAATATAATTTGTCGCTATCCTATAAATAATTTCTGTAGGCGCAAGACCATAGACTTGCTTTGCAAAAATATGATTAAGCCTATCACTAGCTTCTGGATAAATTTCCTTCATCCTTTCACTTCTATAAAGCCTCTTCACTATTTCAGTAATATAAAGACCACTCTTCATGTATAAATCTATAAAAGTCTTGTCTGGATCGTCAAAGCAGCCAGGATTTTCCTTTTCCAAATAATCCACCATTTCAATTACAATTTTCTTTGGAGTAAAAATTTGATTAGTTTTTTGAGGTGGAATGTAGTCGAAGATATCTTTTTTATTATTCTCGTCAAAATAATTTGCAAGCTCTCTCTTCTTGTTCAAAAACTCTTTAACAGCGTCATCAAAAACTATTTCATCAAATAGCTTGCCCTCAAAATCCTCTTCCTTGCCACTTGCCTCGTTAAAATATTTTCCACCGTCACGCAAAAACCTAAATTCATGGAGAGAAATACTTGTAACTTCTTTAAAAACATCATCTGGAATTATTTTATCAAAATTCATAAGATTAATTTCACTGGAACCATAAGCCATGAGAAAAGATGGAATTGTTCTGGCAAATCCTCTAAGATTATCCCTAATTTCATCTTCCTTGCCCTTCTTTTCCTCTCTCTTCTTTTCAGTTTCCACTTCACGAGTAATAGTTTCAGTAGAGCCACTTAACAAGTCTGCATCTGCCATTTTCTTTTTAATTTCATCTAACATTTTTTCATTGTTTAATTCAATCTTTTTTTCATACTCTTCATTTATTTTTGTAACTTCAGCAGAACTTTTAGCCTCTTTAATTTTTTCATCTTTTTCTGAATTAATTAAGCTGTCCTCAATTTTCCAATTGCTGTATTCCTTTTGGATTATTTTTTCCGTTGAATCATTTAACTTGTTTTCAATGCTTCTCACAGTGGACTTTTTGATTTCATTTCCATAATCAGCCTTTACGGCGTCTATTAAAATACTATTTCTTGGCTCAGCAAAAGTCTTCTTTAAGATTTCAATATCCTTCTTTTCATCTTTATAGGACAAAGACCCTTCATGAATAGGACCAAATTTAACATCGCCAATAGTTTCTTTTACATCATCAAAAATCTTCTTGCCAAAAATTTCCTTTGACCTGCCAATAATTTTTTCATCAGGAATATTTACTTCTCCATTTTCATCAAGGTCTAGGTCACTGGCAGTATTTTCGTCAATGCTAACAGGTTTAAAGTCACGACCCTTGTCCATCCTGTCGATAATATTTTTGACAGCCTCTGGAGCACCAAAAATATTTGAGATGTTTTTAAATAGGAAGTTTGACATAAACCCACAGTTTACAACTTCCTTGGCATAAATCCTTCTTGGAGTAATTAAAACTTTTTCTGCATCAAGAGGAATCATCTCCCCATCTTCATCTTCCCCATAAACTGGGAAGAAGTTCAAGAGTTCCTTAACTTGTGATTTTCTCCTATCAGAATCACCTCTGCCCCTTGAAGTTTCAGAAGAAAGATCATTGGCAAACTCTTCGAAAATAGTTAAAGTTCTCGCTGGATCAAAGTCAAAGACATAGGCATTTTCCTTTCTGAGAGCCTTTCCATCTTCCACAAAAAGGCATGGGTTTTGGGACCTAAAGGCAGCCTGCATGTATAGAGAAGGACTCTTCACATTGCTAAGCATTAAAACACCAGTCCACTCTGGAATTGTGATGCCAGTAGTAAGTTGACCAACAGAAAGAGTAATAGTCTTGTCATTTTCCCTTATAGCCTTTACAACCTTGTCATAAGACTTTTCAAACTCTTCATCGTCATCAAGTTTTCCATCACCAGCAGCAATTACAATTTCATAATCGCTAAAGACAGGATTTTCCCTAAGCTTTTTGCCCATAGCCTTGGCAGAATCAACCCTATCCATGAGCCAAAAAGTATGCTTTAATTCCTTCCTAAGTTCAGGCGTAGAGAATGGGAACTTCTCCATAGAAGTCAAGGCATCTAAAAATTTATCAACATCATCTTCATAATAAAACTTGCCGTTTTCGCGAGTTTTGAAAAATTCATTTAGGTCAAAGGCATAATTTTCCCACTCGCCATCAATTTCTATGCCCTCTTTTATATTATCCCTAACAATTTCTGACATCTGGTAAGTAAAAAGATTTAACTTTGGAAGAGGATAGTAAGGATTTTCCTCTTCACTGGCAAGGTCCCAATCCCTCTTTGACCTTTGCTCATCAGCATAGGTCCAGTTGTAAATAGCATCTTGAGGGAACTTGTCATTGGCAAGAGCCTTAAAAGGCGTGCCAGAAAGATGGAGTGTATAATTTCTGTCAATATTATCAAAGGCAATATCACTCTTATAAGTATCAACACCTTCGTGGGCTTCATCAATAATTAAAATATCCCACAAAATACCAATCCTATTTCCCTTTTCATCTCGCCTGTTGCTAAGTTCCTTTAGCTTGTCTAGGTTAGGGTCGCCGCCAAAATATTTAGAACCCTTGATGTCTTGAAGGCTGACAAATTCAATAGAACCCCTAACCTTGTCTATGTCTAGGTCCAAAAATTCTTCCCTTGTGATGACATGCTTTTTGCCATCAAGAGCAGCAACATGGCTGACAAAATAATAGCCAGAATTTGCCCCAACAAATTTGAGATAATCTTCGTACCAAGAATTGGCAATGGCAGGTCTGTTAGTGACAATCAAAATATTTTTGAACCCCATCTTCATGCACAAGTCATAGGCGGAAATAGTCTTGCCAAACCTTGGCTTGGCATTCCACAAAAATTCCCCATGCAAATTATTTTTAAAATATTCAATTGTCTTTTCTACAGCATCATCTTGCTCTTTGCGCAGTGCATAGGGTATTGGGTCCTCATTGGACTCAAGGATCCCCTTGTTCTCCCTAAAATCATTAAAATAATTTTTGGCAAGATTGGGATCAATCTCGAACCATTCAGTACCAGTCTGTCTCTTTACGCCAAGCTTATTTAAGTAACCGTGGAAGTCCTTGTCGGTAAAAGTCTCATAACTTCCCTCATAGAGTGCATTCTTGTGCCACTTCAAATCGTACTTAATGCCAGCAGTTTGAGTCTGCTCCCTAATTCTCGTCTCCACATCTCTTTCAGTAAAGCCAATTTTAGTCCAACCCTCGTGGTAGGAAATGCAAGGAGTGGTATAGGCGTAACATTGAGGAATAACTTCTCTAGTAGTTTTAACATTAATCATACCTATTCCATCTCCTTAACATTTTTTTCAATAAAATCAATTTCTTCCTGGCTTAAATTATATTTAGCATAGAGTTGCCTGTCGATTTCAGGAATAGACTTAGACCAGTCAATGTCAGACTTATTAGTAAAATCTTGCATTGGGACATACTTCCAAGTTGGTTTTGCATTATTCTGAGTAACCTTTAATACACCTAGCATAGTTCGTGCAAATTTAGTTTTAATATACTTTAATGTATATTCTGCTTCCTCTTTCGAATCAGTTTCTCCAATTGATATAAATGTTTCAGTAAATCCAATAAGTGGACTTCCTATTATAGGCATACTTAAAACTTCCCCAAAAGTACCACTACCATTTGCTTTTGGTATCATAACTTTATACTTATGGAGGTTGTCAACATCCTTTATATAATCTATTCTAAACCATTTATAAACTCTCTTAGAGTTAAGTAATCCATAAATTTGAACATATTGATGACCATCCAATGGATCTTCATCTTTAAACAGCTCAGGCATTCTTTCAAATGAACTTGGTGCTATACGAGCATCAGCAGTCTTTTTTAATTCGTCTGGTTCTTCTTCATAAGCTTTTTTTGAATACTTATATATTCCACGATTACTTACAACTTCACTTAAGCTTTCTTCTTTAAGTCTACCTACTTTTTTCATAATAGAATTTAATTCTTCAAATGGTGTAAAGTTTTTTATAGCTCCATAATTTTTATTTGAATCCCTATATGTTATAGCTATTCCACCTTTTATATCTTTTCCAGGAAAAATGGATGCACTATCAGGTGTATAATATAAAACTTTAAAACTATCATCATTTAACATCTTTTCATTCCATTTTTTTGGAGTATAACCTGCATTAAATAAAAATCTAGCAGGTGTTATAAGTTCTACTCTATCAGCTATTTTAAAAGATGAATCATAAAAATAATGATATAAGGATTTATCACTTTCATTGTCCCCCTTTGAATCTTCTTGATAAGGTGGATTGCCAATTACAAAATCAAATTTTTTCATTTCTTTCTCCTTATAATCTATAAATAAATAAGATTTATTCCCTCTCCAATCTTTTATCCTACAATAAGTTGTCTCTTCTCCATCCTCTTCTTCCAGTCCTCCACTTAAGAGGTCAAAAAAGTTCATCTGCCTTATATCTTCCTTGGCTGCCCCAAAGGGAACCATGTCCGTCAGTCCGTCCATTTGCCAAATATTCCAAGAAATAATATTGGCAAGATGAAGTAAGGTTTTTTTGTCTACTTCTTCCTTCCACCTGTCTTCAAAATATTCAACAAAGGTCATTAGGATATTGACCCTGGCAATTAAGAGGTTGTCCCCCTGATATTCAAAGCCATAGGTGCTTTCTATTGCCCTTGTCGCCCACTTGATCCATTCATCTTTGGTCCATGTGTTTTCATTTACGACTCTCAGTTTCCTATCTAGTATTCCAATTCGATTTATTAGGTCAATTTTTTCTCCAGTGGAAACATCGTATCTTGAAACTAGATAGGGCGCCTCGCCACAGGTTATCTCTAGCCGTCTTGATAAAATATATTTTTCCCAACTTTTGCCCTCTGGGAAATTTATTTTTTCTCTCACTGCTTCCCAGGTCTCGCCCTTTTCTATGTTGAAGACATCTTTTCTTTGGAACCACTCTTGGTCCAGGTAGTTATTCATTTCATTTACTATCCAGCCTGGAGTGAAGACCTCAGCCTTTTTTCTCGTCCTGTCAAGCTGTGCCTCTTGGCTCTTTAGGACTCTTGGCATAAGTCGAAAGCCGCTTTGGAAAATTATCTCTGTTATTTCGCTTTTGTCGTCAAATTCTCTGCCAAAGTGCTCGAAGGTATTTGTCGCCCATATTATATTTTTTTTAGTGGTCTTATCCTGTAAAAGTTTTTTCAGCGTCAGCTTTATTGGATAAAGATCGAAATCTATTAGTCTTGACATTTATTTCCTCATTCGTTTGTATTCTCTCTTTCTCTATTGTATCATCTTTGACTTTTAAATTAAATTAAAGTGTAAATCTAGTAAATTTTTTTATTTTTTTGTGAATTTGTAATTTTTTACGGAAATTTTTCCATTTTTTTCTGTTTTTATCAGTTTTTTTATGAATTTTTTCAGTTTTTTATAAATTTTTTGCCTTTTTTTAGTTTTTCATCATTCTTTTGGTGGTTTTTTTCATTTTTTTTATATTTTTTTAAAAATTTTTATTTTTTCCGTGAATTTTTTTTATTTTTTTATTGTATTTATGAATTTATTATGCTAAACTTATAACAGATTATTTAATACACTTTTTTAATTAATTTCCTTTTACACGCCGAGATATGCTCGGCAATTTTTTTTGCCTTTTTTTAGTTTATAAGAATTTTTTATAATTCTCGGCGGCAAATTTTTTCAAATTATAAAATTTTCTAAAAAAATATGACGCCAAGGACAAGTCCTCCACGTCATGCTTTTAATTTATTTACTTTTAATTTTTTTAGCTTCAAGGCTCTTCTCTTAAGTGTCCCACTGCAAGAATAAGATCTCGCCCTTTTCCTCATCTATTATTATGGCGATAAAATTCCCATACATATTATGAAAGACATTGTCAGATGTTGCTTTAAAGTAAACTTCATTATTCAAATCAATAGAAGTGTCAAAGCCCCTTTCTCTTACTGCAAAAAGGCAAGTATTGATTTGAGAAATTTTATTGTCATCCCTTTTCACCTTATAGTCTTCAAGGTCATTTTCTATCTCTTTTATATCAGCTTTGTCTACAGAAAATAAAACTGCAGCCTCGCCGTCTCCGTGAAAGTCTGGCTCTTTATAAAGCTCTCTTACTCTCTTCACGCTTTTAGGAAAGCTTATGCCAAATTTATTTTCCACTTCTTTTACTGACTGGTCCCTACTATCTGAAAGTAAAAATAAAAGTGGAATGGATGCCAGAAAAATTATGGACATTATAATTAAAACTCTTTTAAATTTTTTATCACTCATCTTCATCACCTTGGTACCTTAAAATATCGCCAACATCACAATTTAAAACTCTGCAAATTTCTGAAAGTGTGGAAAATCTTATGGCCTTGGCCTTATTTGTCTTTAAAATCGAAAGATTGGCTATGGTTATGCCAACTTGCTCAGATAATTCTGTCAAAGACATTTTATTTTTTGCAAGTTCCACATCTAAATCAACAATTATTTTTCCCATGGTCCACCTCAAATCGTCAGATCATTTTCTTCTTTTAGGGCGATTCCTTCTTTGATCAAATCGCATAGGAGAAGAAAAATTTGCGCGATTAGCATGGCAACAATTGCTCCACCTATAAAAATTAGGTTGGTAATTGACCCATCTAGGTTGAAATTTGTGTAAATTATTGAAAGAATTGCCAAGAAAAAAATTCCTATAAAGGAGAGAGCTATGACTTGAAGGTCAAGTAACATTCCTCTCTCAAAAATTTTGTCATCGCCATATTTTTTTAGGGCAAAAAGTCCAAATAGAAGGGCAAGAATTAAGGCTAGGATTATTCCCTGACACAAAACTAGCATGGGATACTTCATGTTCATGAACATTGGATAAATTTTTGCCATGAAGCTAGACATTTTTATCAGTCCATAAGAGCCTCCCGCCAAAATAAATAGGGCAATGAAGAGGAGCCCGCCAATAAATTTTACTCGTAATGATTTCATAATAACCTCCCTTTTCTAGGAGTATATCACTTTATTTAATGAGTTGCAATAAATATTTATCGTTTATCAATAAATTACAGTGGGCGTAAATTTTTATTCTTACAATTTAAATTGTCGACAAAAATAGGC
>NZ_HE978568.1:106594-108908 GCF_000311825.1 Peptoniphilus grossensis ph5
CAAAAATAATTTAAGGCATAAAAAAAGTCTGCAGGAAAACCCACAGACCTTTTTAGGAGAAGATTCTTATGTTTTATTTTGCCTTAACTTGTGCCTTTAAAGCAGCAAGTTCTTTCTTCATTTCTTCAATTTCTTTCTTAAGAGCTGCATCAACTTCAACTTTTGCTTTTTCTTCTTTTAGTTTTGCAACTTCTTCCTTAAGAGCCTTAATTTCTTTTTCAGAATCGCTCTTTATCTTGTTAACTTTTCTGTCAAGGCTTGTTTTAGCTTTCTTTGCATCGTCAAGTCCCTTAGTAAGTCCTTCGACTTCACCCATGAATTTTTCTGCATCGCTAGCAGTTGCAATTGGAAAATCTTTTAATCTTTCTGCAACTTTTTCCATGTAAGATTCTTTATTTTTTTCTACAATATCTAAAATTTCTTGAACTTTTTCCTTGTATTCATTAGAGTTTACAAGTTCTCTATAAGCTTTTTCAAAATTACTCATGTAGAATTTGAAGAAATCTGCGAAATCTTCTAGTGAAGCTTCAGATTCAAGTCCATTGATGTAAGCTCTTTGAGCCTTTAATGCTGTTTCTTGATTTTTCTTTTCAAGGAATAAATTGAAATCTAAAAGTTTAAGTTCAAGGTCAAGATAATTTTGTAGTTCTCTCCTTGTTTTTTCCTTATCTTCTGGACTTACACCTATAGTTGGCATTTCAAAAATCTTGTCCAAAATTCCTTGGTAAAATTCTTTTACATCTGCAACTAATAATTCTGGTCTATTTTGTATTGCTTTTTCATAAAAATCAATAGACTTCTTTGAATTTTCTATGGCAGGTCTTATAAATTTTTCTAAATTAAAGTTTTCAAGAACTCTGTAATAGCTATCTGGAATTCTCTTGTAGAAATATTTTTTAGACATTTCAACTAACTCGTCGCTATAAAGTTCAAATAACTCAATTAATTTATTTTGAGCTGAAACAAGATCTAAGTCCTTATAAAAATCGCCATAAGCAAGGTAAAGTTTGTTCAAAAATTCCATATTTTTGTTGTAAGAATCCAAAGATTCCTTGTAACCAGGAACTTGTGCGAAGAAATCTTTAAAATTATTTTCAAAATTTTCATTGATTTCTCTGTAGTTCTTGAAAAAGTCCATTGGGTTTTTAAAGTTGTTTACAAACATATTCCCAGCAAAGGGATTGAAATCTCCAAACTTAAAAGATTCCATAAATTTACTATAAGCTTCCTTTTGATTTTCAAAAATATTTTTTTGCATTTCCATCATATCTTCAAAAAAGTTTTTATTTTCCATTTTTTCCTCCTTTTAATTCCTTTCAACTAAAATTTGTCTTCAATATTTTGCTTTACTAGATTATAACGACAAAAGTCCTCCAGGTCAAATAATGACTACCTTTTCCTGTAAAATAATTTAAATTTTACAAAATTATTACCCATCTGTTACTTATTTTTGTTCTAAAATATTTTTGTATTATAATAATACCCAAATAAAGCAATTATTATTTATATTTAGTAACATATTTTTCTTAATTCAAACTTTTAGTAACAAAGTTCTTTTTATTTAAAAAAAGTGTTCATCCTTTCTCTATTTTACAACCTTCCTTTATTAATCTCAGCTACTATGTTATAATGTAAGTAAGAAAAAATTTATGTAGGGGGAGGACATACATATTATGGAAAAACCTTGGGAGTTTGACGATTTTATATTTGATGGCGATGTGCTAAAGGGAATGACAAGAAAGGGCAAAGACAAAATCAAAAATGAAGAATTATTTGATATGGTAGTGCCTGCTGAAGGACCAGATGGAACTAAAATAAGAGTTATTGGAGAACAATGCTTCTTCAGAAGAAAACTTAACTCAGTTGTAATTCCTGAAACTGTTGAAGAAATTAGGTACGAAGCTTTTGGCGTTAACAACTTAACTGAAGTTGAAATTCCAGATTCAGTAAAAAAATTAGATGCTTACGCATTCTACAGAAACAAATTAACTGATGTTAAAATGCCTGAAGAATTAGAATACATTGGCGACAATGCTTTCTCATTAAATGAAATTGGCGAAATTGAAATTCCTGAAACAGTTAAATTTATTGGAGTAAGTGCTTTCTACAAAAACAAACTTACAGAAATTAACTTACCAGAAAATATTGAGGAAATTGACATGTATGCTTTCAGAAAAAATAATATCACTGAAGCTCATGTACCAGCTGGAATGAAAAAATTTGACGAAAGAGCATTTGAAGAAAATGTTGTTGTAAAAAGAGACTAATAAAAAAATGACAAAAGACTGTTGCTTGATGCAGCAGTCTTTTTATT
>NZ_HE978568.1:110072-126864 GCF_000311825.1 Peptoniphilus grossensis ph5
GCCTTTTTATTTTGCAAAAATTTTATTTTTAATAAATCTTAAGCTTATTGATGTCATAAGTGAAATTATAAATATTAAAATAATTTCTCCCAGTGCAATAAAAACTTTTTCGGGTCCCTGAAAGTTAATGTAGGTCAATTTGTGGATGCTAAGAAAATCTAAAAAAGCCACATGAATTATATAGATGACAAAAATATTTTGGGAAACTAATTTTAAAAAGCCTTTAAACTTTTCATTTTTTAAATATATCTTCATTCCCGTTCCAAAAATTCCATATGCCAAGCCAAATATTAAAATATTGTTGCTGTGCCAAGTAAATAAATTTATTTCCTCATGACTTGTCATGAATATTGTTAGGACAAGTAAAATATAGGAAAGAAGAAAGACCCCAAGGTAAAAAATTATATTTTTTTGACTTGTTTCCCTCTTATATTTTTTAAAGTAGGCACCTAGTAGGGCATAGAATACATAGGAATAATGGCCTCTTAGCTCATAGGACTTTATAATTTTTAGACCCTTTAAATCAAATAGGTTTACCAAAAATACTAGGCTAAGGGCAAGAAAAATCCAAGCCTTTAATAAGTATTTAAGCTCGCCATTTTCCCTTCTGACTAAAAAATTTCCCACTGGAGCAAAAACATATATTAAAATTATTATAAAAATGTAGTAGAGATGAGTCTTAGTGTTTCCCTCCATTAAATCATTTTTCATGGCAAGGAAATCAATTTGGCTGTGATAGTAAAACTTTATGTAGAGGCAGGAAAGGAACCTATAAAAAATTTCTGCCAGAATAAAAAACAAGAGAAATTTAAAAATATCTCTTAAGATCTTTTCTGTATTAATGTCATCTCTGGTGTAGAGAAGATATCCGCTTGCCATGGAAAAAACTGGCACGCAAAATCTAAAAAAACTTCCTGCAAGTATAAAAAAGACTGAGGAACTTGAGCCCACTTCATAACTTGCTCCTGGGGCAAGTACATGTATTGAAATAGTTGCAATAATTGCAAAAAATTTTATTAAATCTAAATTGTAATCTCTTGTAGATATTTTCTCCATAGCTTATTCCTTTAATGAATTTAATTTAATTCTATCACATAGACTTCCTTTTACATAGACGACTTTACTCTTAAATCTCTACAAAAAAAGACACCGATCTCTCGGCGCCTTAAAATTTATTTTTAAATTTATTACATTCTATTAAGTTGAACCATTTCGTTAAATGTTTCAAGTTGAGTCTTAACTTGACCGAAGTCAGTCATTTGTTGGTCATAACCCATCTTAATTAGTGGAATACCAGCTTTTTCGTAAGCTTTCTTTAGTGATGGATATTCCATTTCTTCTGTGTCGTTAAATGTCATCATGAATAATAGACATCCGTCAGCATCGTTATCAAGTGCTAGGTCAACAACATATTTTGGTCTCTTCCAAATATCTGGATCGTAAAGAATTGGGTCTTCGTCCATTCTTGCAAATTGATCAGCTAGAGCCATATATGGATCTTCAATTGAAGTATCTACATCAACTTTAAATCCTCTTGATTCACTTGCAACGTCATCTGCTACTACGCAAATGTTAAAGTTGTCAAGAACTTCAAGAAGTGCTGGGTTGTCAGTTATGATACCAGATGTTACAACTCTTGGTCCTGAGCATTCTTCTTTTGGCATTGCCTTTAATGCTTCGATTAATTCTTTAAGCATCTTGTTGTGTTCATCTTTAAGCATGTGGAAAGAAGCCTTTAGTACATTACATCTATCAGATGCTTTAATTGTCTTTGAATAATCTCCACATAATTTAACAAATTCTCTCTTAAGAGCTCTGTTTTCGTTATAAACTTCGAAAGCTTTCTTTAGGTTTTCGTCAGTGATTTTAACATCACAAACTTCTTCTAATCTTTCAGCAGCTTGTTTAAAGATTTTTGCATTGTAAGTTTTACCAAAATCTTCTTTTCTATGTTGTGCGTGGTTTAAAAATACCATAGGAATTTTTCTACCAACAGAAACTTTATAGTTTTGAGAGAATGGTCTTAGAGTGTCATCAAGAGTAGTTACCATTGATGCGCTAAGTCCGTCAAGAGATCCGTCAAGACCCATTTCCAAACATCTTAAAGCTAGTGAATAGTAGAATGTTGGGAAATATTCTTTTGCCTTGTCAATAGGTCCTTGTCCGCCCCATACTCCGTAAGGAACAAGTCCACCTGCATAGATTATTTCTTCAGGTGCATAGTAAGGGAATACACCGACAACTTTTTTGCCTTCAGCAATGTATTTGTCAATTTGTTCTCTTCCATTTTCTGCTATATGTTTAAATTCTTTTAATAATTCTTTTATATCAGTCATTTTGCACCTCTATTAAATTGTAGTCTTAGACCAGTCAGTTTCTTTAGTGTTTTCGAAATTAGTGTAGATTTCTTCGCCCTTAGCGATTCTGTCTGCTTTTCTTTCATTCATAATTTCTACTAAACCTTGAACTCTAGTCTTATATTGTTCTTGTGAGAAGTTTCTTTCGTCAGCTTGGTCACCGTCAAAGTGAACTACTGGAATGTCAAGGTCTTCTCTCCATCTTCTTTCGATTTCAGGCATTGCTCCTGACCATGGTTTACATGATCTGTTGTAGTTAACAAGTGCTCCAGAAACTCCGTTTTCTTTAGCCATTGTTTCTCTCCATTCAACGCCGTCTTCGATACATACTGAACAAGGTGCTTTACAGTAAGCTGCAGCCATTTCTCTAACAGTTGTATATTGGAAACCAAAGGCTGGTGCGTAAACAACAGCAGTTACGTTAACGCCATTTTGTTTTAGTGGTTCAAACAAGTGTCTTAGTCCTGGCCAGCAAGGAATTCCTTCAAATAGAATTCTGTGTTCTTCTGGATATTCCCAAGTAGAAGTTCCTTCTCTAACTGATTGTTCATATTCAGCTGCTAGAAGTTCAAAACCTTCAGCTGCGTCAATTTCACATCTTGCAGCAACGATGTCTGCCATGTGGTTAAATAGGTCAAATCCAGAAAGTGGAGATGGTTCATAAGCCATGTAAGAACAAGCTTTAAGCCATGCAGCAGCAGTTCTGTTTGCAATTTGACAAGCTTCTTCGAATTTCTTTTCATCAAATTTCTTGCCAGTTAATTTTTCAAGTTGGTGAATAGCATATTCGAATTGTCCCATTAAGTAATCAACTTTTTCTTCAGGTACATCAACAGTGTTTTGGAAAGGAATGTCAATCATGATCATTGGAATGTCATGCATTCTTGCAATGTTTTCGTACCATTTAGTCATCATGTTACAGATGTTGTTACAGCAAAGAACGAAGTCTGGTTGTGGCATCTTTCTTGAGTCAGTTGGTTCTCCAGCTGCGTAAGCAAGAGAAATTCTTGCGTAACCACAAATGTCGTTATCATATCCCATATCTTCAGCTGTTTGACAAAGTCTTAAACCGTCTTTTTTAGCTGCAGTTGTAGCTGCGTGGTTTTCTGGATATACAGCGTGTAGTCCAAATGCCTTTGCAAGTTCAATAGGGAATTTAGATGATGACCATCCAACTAGTTCTCCTCTTTTCTTTGCATCCCATGCTGCCCCATAAACTCTATCTACTACATTTCTTAGAGCTTGAGCAGCAGGAATATGTCCTTCGATTGGTCTTGGTTTTTTACCAGGTATTTTTTGAATTTCAGCCATAGTTTACCTCCTAAAATAAATTATGCATTAGCTTTTTTATTAGCTTTTAACTTTTCCAATTTACATTTTTGATAACCAAATAGTGCAGCTCCTAGGGCACCATTTAGTTGACATAGTGGTGAAGTGTGTATTTTATGTCCAGTGTTTTCTTCGAGGGCTCTAACCATACCCTTATTAAGAGCAACGCCACCAGTAAATACAACATCATCATTAAGTCCAACTCTCTTGGCAAGAGAACCAACTCTTGCAGCTATGGAGTCGTGAATCCCCTTAACTATATCTTCAATCTTCGATCCACTTGCAAGTTGTGAAATAACTTCTGATTCAGCAAAAACTGTGCAAGTAGAAGAAATACTTACATCTTTTGTAGATAATTTATCTAACTCTTCAAGCTTAGAAACATCAACTTCAAGAACCTTTGCGATTACATCTAAGAATCTTCCTGTACCTGCAGCACACTTATCATTCATAACAAAGTTTTCAAGCATGCCATTGTCTCCGATTTTAAGAGCTTTGGCATCTTGTCCGCCTATATCAATAATTGTGCGAACATTTGGGAATAAGAAGTAAGCTCCCTTAGCGTGACAAGAAAGTTCAGACATTTGAAAGTCAGCTTCTTCAAGAGCTGTCCTACCATAGCCAGTAGCCATTACATAAGAAATGTCTTCCTTTTTCATGTTAGCATTTTTTAGAGTCTCACTAATTGTTCTTGATGGACCGCTAGTTCCTGCTCCAACATCAATAACTGAAGTTGAAATAATTTCTTTGCCATCCTTTAAAATAATACTCTTTGAGGCAGTTGAACCAATATCAACTCCCATTGTATAAATAGCTTCTGCCATACAATCTCCTCTTTGGTTTAAAATTAATATCTTACTCTTCTTAATTTTACTATACTTATGTATCTTTGTCAAAAATCACAAGCCAAGATACTTGAAATTACAAGGGTTTTAGAGCTTTTATGATTTACTATTTATTGCTTTTAAAAAGTATATTTTACTTATAGTAAGTAAATAAGGAATATACAAAAATATTGGATAATCCTTTTTAAGATTATCCAATAAGTTGTCATATTTTATATTATTTAATATTATTTATTCTGTCGTAGTCTCTGATAATTCTTGGAGTAAGCATTTGATGAACTGGACAAATTGAAGCTGGGTCTTGGTATGCACTTTCAGTGAAGGCAATAATGTAATTTCTCCATAGGTTCATGTTTACTACTTCATCTACTAGACCATATTTTGCACAAGAGAATGGTCTTGATTTATCATTGTAATCTTGAATCAAGTCGTTCATCTTGTCAATTGTAGGTTGAAGATCTTTTCCTGCCTTTTTATCCTTTGCAAGTCTTCTTGAGTACATTGCAGTAGCAGCAGTTTCTCCATTCATTACGTTGATTTCAGTTGCTGCAGAACCAAGTGAAAAGGCATTAGTGTCGTTTCCTTGTGGTCCACCAAGTACATAGTGGGCAGCTGCAGTTCCCTTTCTCATTGTAATTTCCATTTGTGGAAGGTCAGAGTTTTGGATTGAATAAATTAGTGATTGACCAAGTCCAAGTAGTTCAGCTCTTTCTGCATCGTCACCTACATCGATACCTGTTGTATCTTGTAGCCAGATAATAGGAAGTCTGTCTCTAGCACAAAGTGTAACAAATTCATTCATCTTAATTAGACCTTGTCTATAAAGTTTTCCACCAATAGAGATGTGTTTTGGATCATTGTAGTATTCTGGATAGCCCATAAATAGACCTTGAACGTTAGCTACAACACCAACTAGAAGTCCATTAACTTTTGCAAGTCCAGTTACCATTTCTCTACCATATCCCTTTTTGTATTCCATAAATTCTGAACCGTCAAAAAGTCTTGAAATAACATCATATATATCGTAAGCCTTTTTGCCGTTAAGTGGAATAAGTGAATACATGTCGTTAGGGTCGAATAGTGGATTCTTTGGATCATCAACTCTAAAGAATTCTCTTTGGAACTTTGGAAGCATTGAAAGATATTTTCTAATTCCTTCAAGTACTCCTTCTTCTTCAACATAAACTTCTCTCATGAAACCAGTTTGTGCGAAGTGAACGCCAACTGCTCCTGGAGGAGTAGTTTTCTTAGCGTGTGCAGCTTGGTCTGCAATTTGGTTAGCTCCTTCTTCGTCGATATATCCCTTAGGATTCATACCGCCAAGGATTCCAGCTCCACCAACAGCCATGTTTGCATCCTTATGAGCAACTATAATTGTAGGTGAAATTGAGTGGTATCCACCACCAGCTGGGTTAGTACCATAAATACCAACTATTACAGGAACTCCACATTGGTTAAGTCTTGAGTTTCTGTAGAATGGAGTACCGCCTCCACGTCTATTTGGATAAACTTTTTCTTGTTCGTCAAGTTTAACACCTGAACAATTTAGTATATAAACTAGTGGAATTCTAAGTCTTTCAGCAGTGTCTGATGCTCTTAGAAGGTCATCAGCTTGTCCAGCAATCCATGCACCTGCAAGTTTTTTGTTGTCAGATGCAACAATGTAAACCCATCTGTCGTCAACTTTTGCAAGTCCCTTAACAACACCTGTTGTACCATGGTCATTATCGCCAGGGTTGTAAATTGTGTTAAGTGGGCACCAAGTTCCTTCGTCGATAAGTTCAGCAATTCTTTGAAGTGCTGTCATTTCTCCACGTTCATTTACTTTTTCATCTGGTTTACCAGCAGCTAGAGCTTTTTCAGCAAAAACTCTAATTTCTTCTTCAATTTCTCTTAATTGATTGAAGTTTTCTTCATCAACTTCTCTTAAAGGCTTTCCAATTGTCTTCATATTTTGGAAATATGAAGCAAGTGAATATTGAGTCATGTGTCCTCCTTATTCTTCTACAGGTCTCTTAATGAAAGCTTCGCCTGGATCTATTTCTTCTCTTATTAGTTTAATTACATCTTCATCTGGTTCTTCAAGTTTAACAGCACGAGATACATCAATGTCAAATCCTGTGTTTTCGATAACATCTTCAGGTGAAGAAGAAGGATAATATCCAGCAAGATACATTCTCTTAGTATCTTCGTCAAACTTCAAGATACCCTTGTCAGTTACAACCATTTGTGGTCCAACATTTTCAGGAATACCTACTCTAGTTCTTCCGCCAGGACCATCGATCCAACCTGGAGAAGTTATATAGTCGACCTTATCTATAAATCTTCTCTTTTCGTGTTGCATCATAATAATAGTATTTACATAAGTTGCAATACCATTAGCTCCACCAGATCCTGTAAATCTTGTCTTAGGGTGGTGGTAGTCGCCGATTACTGTAGAGTTAACATTTCCGTATGGGTCAATTTGAGCTCCACCGATAAATGCGATCATTCTCTTCTTGTCGTGTCTCCATTCGTTAGCTTGGAAACCAACATAAGTTGCATTTGTCCAGTGAACTCCACAGTGTGCCATAAATCTGTTGTCACCAACTGATCTTGGAACTTCAATTGGGTCACAGTCCATAAGTCCTGATTCTACAATTAGATAACAATCAGGAGCGTAAACTGCTTTTGCAAGAGAAGCACCAATTAGAGGTAGTCCTGTTCCTACAATTGCTATTTGACCATTCTTAATTTGTCTAGCAATTGTAACTGCTTGCATTTCTTTATTTGTATAATTATCATATCTAGCCATTATTTATCTTCTCCCTTCATTAGTACGTCTGTTGCGTAACCAAATCCTGGAACATTTCTAAGACCAATTAGTCTTGTAGCTCCAAGCTTGTTAAGGTATGCTTCATGATCTTCAACTCCATATACCCATTCATCTAAGAAAGCATTGAAATCTTCTTCTGTCTTAGATTTAACATTGTACATTTTGTAGAAATCAGCATCATAATCATAATAGTCATAACATTGTGAAGGGTGAGCTCCAAATGGTGCATGAACTACTGCATCAACACAGAATCCAGGGATTTTGTTGTCAGCTGCATCAAAGTTTTTGATGTATTCGTTGCTTACAAGTTCTTCGCAAGTTACGATAACTTTTTTAGCTGCAATTGCAATATCAACATCGTGGAATGTATTTCCAAGAATTCTTGTAGTTCCGTCTGGAGAAGCCATTTGAACGTGGATTATTGCAGTGTCAATTTCAGGAACTGGTGCTGCAACAAGTTTTTCTCCCTTTTTGAATGGATTTTCTACATATATAAATTTGTCATTTGGAAGTTTGTCAATTTTTTCTCTTTCTTCTTTAGAGATTCCCCATTCGTCAACTAAACTTGAACCCATCATAAGTCTAACTGGTAGGTAAGGTAGTCCTAGTGCAGCTGCGTGAATTCTTTGCATTTCAACATCTTGAGAGTAGTCTTCCATAAGAAGTTCTCCCTTTTCAATTGCTGCTCTAAATCTTCTTGAAACATTTGTATATCCTGAGTTAGCAGTATAGCAATTTATGTATGCCTTAACTCTGCCAGCTCCAATTAGTGTGTCCCAGTCTCCCCCTGCAGGTCCTGCTTCAACGATAAAATCTTTTTGACCTTGACGCAAAATTTCATTTACTGCTGCGTAAGGTTTTCTGTTAGTTGTAAATCCCCCTAGTGAAATTACATCGCCATCTTCTACATATTTTGCTATGGCGTCTTTAAGTTTCATTACTTTACTCAAGTTAAAACCTCCTTTTGTTAAATATAACTTGATTGCATAAATATTCAGCTCACTATGGAGCTGAATGAATTAATGACCGAATAATATTAAGAATACACCTGCTGCTACGGCTGAGCCAATAACTCCCGCAACGTTAGGTCCCATTGCGTGCATTAGTAAGAAGTTAGTAGGATTATATTTTCTACCTTCAACTTGTGATACACGAGCTGCCATTGGAACTGCTGATACACCAGCTGAACCAATAAGTGGATTTATCTTTCCACCTGTTACAATGTACAAAATTTTACCAAAAATAACTCCGCCTGCTGTTGCAAAGCAAAATGCCATTAGTCCAAGAACAATAATTTTAATAGTTGCAGGTTGTAGGAAAGTTGCTCCGTCTGCAGTTGCTCCAACTGTTGTTCCTAGCATAATAGTTACAATGTTCATTAGGGCGTTTTGTACAGTGTCAGATAATCTATTAACTACTCCAGATTCCTTAAATAGGTTTCCAAGCATAAGCATACCAAGAAGTGGTGCTACATCTGGAAGAAGTAGTGCTGTGAAAAGTACAACTACAACTGGGAAAATAATCTTTTCTAGTTTAGATACTTTTCTTAGTGATGTCATAACTGTTGTTCTTTCTTTTTCAGTAGTAAGTGCCTTCATAATTGGCGGTTGAATCATTGGGATAAGTGCCATGTATGAATAAGCTGCTACTGCAATTGGTGCCAATAGGTGTGGTGCAAGTTGTGATGTTGTAAATATAGCTGTAGGGCCGTCTGCTCCACCGATAATACCAATTGATGCTGCTTCTGGTCCAGTAAATCCAAGTTTAACAGCAACGATAAAGGCAACATAAATACCAAATTGTGCTGCTGAACCAAGAAGTAATGAGATTGGGTTGGCAATAAGTGGTCCAAAGTCAGTCATAGCTCCTACACCCATAAAAATTAGGCAAGGGAATAAGTTTGACTTAACACCATTATACATGATTGCCAAAACTCCAGAAGTTTGCCATGGATCTCCAACTTCCATAAGACCTGTCATTGGCAAGTTTCTTAAAAGCATACCAAAGGCAATTGGAAGAAGTAATAGTGGTTCAAATTCTTTTTTAATCGCTAGATAAATAAGAATGAAGGATATAATAAACATTACCACATTTTGCCATTGTAATGATGCAAATCCCGATTCACCTAGAATCCCCTGTAATGTTTCTAATAACATGTTCCGACCTCCTATTATTCTACAACTGCTAGTAATGCGTCAGTATCTACTGTTTCTCCAGCTGTTACTTTAAGAGTTACTTTTCCTGCACATGGAGCTACGATTTCGTTTTCCATCTTCATAGCTTCAAGAATAAGAATAACATCTCCAGATGCTACTGTGTCTCCATTATTAACATTAAGTCTAAGAACAGTTCCTGGCATTGGTGAGATTACATCTCCTGCTCCGCCTGATGCTGCAGGTGCTGCTGCTGCAGGTGCTGCTGCTGGAGCTGGTGCTGCAGGAGCTGGTGCTGGTGCAGGTGCTGCTGGTGCAGGTGCTGCTTGTGGTGCTACTGGAGCTGCAACTGGTGCTGCTGTAAGTGATGTTGGAGTAAGAGATTGGTATCCTCCGCCAACTTTTTCAACTTCTACTTCAAAAACTTTTCCATCTACTTTAACTTGATATTTCATTAATTTCTCCTTTTCATAAATAATAGAATAATTTAAAATAATTTATTTTTTTTCGTTTATAGAAACAATTCTAAAACTTTCAACTCTTGATCTTTCTTGCATGCTAATTGCTCCAACTATTGCTGCTAAAAGTGCAGGGTCCATTGAATTATCAGCCGCTACTTTCTTTGGTGCTGCCTTAGCAGGCGCCGCTACTTGATTTGACTTTCCAGCGTCAGACTTACCCTGAATACCTCCAACTACTTTAGTAATAATTAGAATTGCTATTAGTAAAGATACAAGGGCCAAGAAAACTACGCATAGTCCTGTCAATGCTACACCAAAGGCCTCTCCCATGGTAAGAGTAACATCTCCTAACATTATCACACCTCCCAATGTGGTTTCATATTACGGAATCCATTCCAGCTTTTAAGAATATTATAACAAAGACCTATGATTAATTCAATTAAAATCTCTATGTATGATTAATTAATCTAAATCTTTTGCAAACTAATTATACATGAAAATATGAGTAAAATAAAGGAAAGCCTTTTTGCAATTTTTTGTCAAATAAACAAATTTTATGAAAATTTTAATATTAATTACATTTGTTAAAAAAAGATTTAATTATGAATTATTTTTTTAGAAAAATTTATTTTTCATGGGAAATCTTTGACTAAATGAAACTTTAATTTTTTTATTCTACTAGAAATTCTTTGCCCCTCTTTGTAAAATTTGCTTAAAAATTTTTATCTGATTAAAAATTATTTTCAGCTAAATTTTTCCAATAAAAAACTCTCCAGCCTTAAGGAGGAGAGTTCTAATATTATTAAATTAAAAGGCTAATAGTCCTAAATGTTCAACTAAAATTTTTAGTCCTAGAAAAATTAAAATTAAGCCTCCTGCCACCTGTGCCTTGTCCTTTAAGGCAATGCCAAAGGCCCTTCCTATTCTCACTCCCAAAAAGGAAATGACAAAAGTTGTAAGTCCAATTACAAATACTGCAAGAGATATTTTTATCTTCAAGAAGGCAAAGGACACTCCCACTGCAAGGGCATCTATTGATGTGGCTATGGCAAGCATAAATAAGTTTTTAAGATCAAGCCTATCTTCTTCAATTGTGCAAGTTTTGTCCCTTGATTCTCTTATCATGTTCACCCCAATAATTGACAAGAGGACAAAGGCTATCCAGTGGTCCACTGCTTGAAGCTTCTCTGCAAAAATTGAGCCCAAGAGATAACCTATATAGGGCATCACTGCTTGGAAGACTCCAAAAAATAGCGCAATGACAAAGGATTTTTCTAAAAAATTTTTTCTAATGGAGAGGCCCTTACATATAGCTGCCGCAAAGGCGTCCATGGAAAGTCCCACTCCAATAAAAAATACTGATATTAAATTCATCTTCACTCCCAAAAAAATAGATGCCCCCATAGCATCTATTTCTCTTCTAATTTTTAAAATTATTTTAATAATTCGTCTAATCTATTTTTGTCGAAGCCAACGATTTGTTCGTCGTCAATGCAGATTACTGGCACACCAGTGTATCCCATTGCCATTAGTTCGTTTCTTGCTTCTTTGTCAGTTTGAACGTTCTTTTCTTCGAAGTCTACTTCTCTTTCCTTTAAATAATCCTTTGCCATTGTGCAATAAGGGCAAGTGTTACTTGTATATACTGTTACTTTACTCATTTTATTCCTCCTAATTACTTGCTTTTATTATACTCCATTAGTATAAGTGAAGCAAATTCTTTAAGCTTTTTATGCCTAATATTTTTACAACTTGTGTTTTGCGTGTTCTATTCCGTCTTTAAATATACATAGGACGTGCTCGTCGTCTAGGGAATAGTAGGCTCTTCTGCCTATTCTCTTTACCTTTATTAAGTTTTGATTTCTTAAAAGTGCAAGCTGATGTGATATGGAAGACTGACTCATGTCAAGCAAGACTGAAATATCAGATACGCATAGTGGTCCATTCATCAGCGCATAAATAATCTTTATCCTTGTAGGATCAGATAGGGCTTTAAATATTTGAGAAAGTATTTCTATTAAGTCTTCTTCCTTGTTGAAGTCAGAAATATCTTTTTCAACTTTTTTTGAGATTTCGTCTATATATTTATCCTTCATTTTTGTTACCCCACACTTTTAAAATTTACACTTAAAACAATAAATTCTTCAAGCTTTAGAGTTTCAGCTCTTCTGCTCTCGTCAATGTCACTTAGTTCAAGGGCTCTTTTTATATCATCTTTTGTGTAATTTAATTTTGAATTGGAAAGAGAATTTAAAATAGTCTTTCTCCTAGTTGTAAAAGCTGCACGAACAACTTTAAATAAAAAGTCTGTGTCAACTTCTTCTCTCTTTTTCATCTTCAAGTTCACAACTGCCGAGTCAACATTGGGCTTTGGCATAAAAACTGAACTTGGCACTTGAAATTTGTACTTACAATCTGTGTAATAATTTATAAAGACAGATAAGGAGCCATAATCTTTACTTCCTGGCTCTGCTGCAAGTCTCTTTGCAACTTCCTTTTGCACCATAACTGTAATGGAAATTAAATTTACCTGAGCCAAAATTAATTTTTCAATTATTGGCGTTGTCACATAGTAGGGAAGATTTGCAACCACCTTAAAGCCTTCGTCGCCAAATTCTTCTTGGCAAAGTTTTTTTAAGTCTAAGTCCAAAAAATCTCCATAAACTACTTTAACATTATCTAGGGCAAGAGTTTCCTTGTGAAGGTCTCTTAACTTTTCGTCAATTTCAACTGCAAGAACTTTTTTTGCTCTGAGAGCCAATTCTTCTGTTAAGGTTCCAACTCCAGGACCAATTTCAAGGACATTGTCCTCTTCACTTATTTCAGCTGCGTCGGCAATTTTTCTCACAATATTTCCGTCGATTAAAAAGTTTTGCCCCAAGGATTTTGTAAATCTAAATCCATACTTAGTAAGGATCTCTGAAAGTTTGCTTGGTTTATATAATCTATCTATGGGAATTCACTTCCTTCATAGCCTCTTCAAATTCTTCCCTGCTAATGCCAAAGGAATTTAATTTATGAAGGGTCTTTTTTCCATTTCCATATCCTATTTTTAGGATTTCTGAAAGTTTTTCGCGTCTCGCACTTGCATCTTCAGAATTTATAAGTCTGTTTTCTATTAAATCATCCATAGTGTATTCACTTATGGCATCAGTTTTTGTAGCTCGTGCTGCCTTTAGTGCCTTTAAAATTTCTTCGGCAGAGGCATTTTCCACGCCAATGTCACCATGTTTTGTGGAAACACTTTGAGAAAGGTAGGCGTGTTTAGCATTTGGAATTTCATCAGCAATTCTCTTTCTTATTTGAGAGCCCATATAGTCTGAATCTGTGAAGATGATTATGCCCTTTTTCTTGTCCATTTCTTTTAAAAGATTTATTAAATTTCTGCCAAAGGCAAAGCCGTGAGTGGTAATAACCTCTGCATCCACTGCCTTTTTTATGGCAATCTCGTCGTCACGACCCTCAGCGACAATTACTTCTTTAATTGTCATTTTCATATTCCAAAAAACCTCTTTGTATTTTCTCCAGTAATTTTTTCAAGCTCTAAGGCATCCATTTGCCTCAAATCTGCAATGTATTGGCAGGTAAACTTCACAAGCTTTGGCTCATTTCTCTTGCCCCTATAGGGAACAGGTGTCATGTAGGGACAGTCTGTTTCGAGAAGGAGTCTATCAAGGTCAACTGCCTTGGCAACTTCCTTGGGAGTCTTTGCGTTTTTAAAGGTAACTGCGCCACCAAGAGCGATGTAGTCGCCCATCTTTAAATATTCTCTCATCATGTCCACAGATTGGGAGAAGCAGTGAATTAAAGCTGTAAAATCATATTTCTCGTGAGCTTCCTTTAAGATGTCAAAGGTGTCCTTGGCTGCGTCGCGAGAATGAATTACAATATTTTTCTTTAGCTTGGCTGCCAACTCAATTTGCCTCTTAAAAACTTCCTTTTGCACATCTCTTGGAGAGTTGTCGTAATAATAGTCAAGACCAATTTCTCCTATTGCCAGGACTTTTTTGTCCCCTGAAAGTTCAATAAGTCTCTTTTCGACTTCATCATCATAAGTCCTTGCCTCATGAGGATGGACTCCAATAGCTGCGTAAATATTTTCGTATTTATTGGCAAGCTCCACTGACCTCTCTGATGAAGGGAGGTCAGAAGAATTATTTATAACAAGTTCTATTCCATTTTCACCTAAACTTTTTATTATGTCCTCGCGGTCTTCCTTAAAGGCCTCGTCGTCTAAGTGCACATGTGAATCTATCATAGTCTCTCCTAACTAATTTTTGCTCCAGATTTAATGTCAGCTAAAGTTGATGCAAGACTTAAATTCCCTTCATCATCTTCTGCAGCAAGAAGCATGCCATTGGACTCAACGCCTCTTAATTTAATTGGCTTTAAATTTAAAATCATGAGGATTTTTTTGCCAATTAATTCATTTTTCTTGTAGTATTCCTTTATGCCAGAGACAATTTGCCTATCCATGTCCCCAATTTTTAATTTTAGGACATAAAGCTTATCAGCATTAGGATGATCTTCTACGCCAACAATTTCTGCAACTCTAATATCAAGTTTTGCAAAATCTTCTATATTAATTTCCTTTTTTATATCTTCTTCAACTTCTTTATGAGCTTCTGCCATAATTCTAGAATTTAAAAGAGCAGTGTTTTCTTCGTTAAATCTATCAATTTCAGCTTCAATGTCAAGTCTTGGGAAAATAACTTCGCCCTTATTTACCTTAGTGCCATCTTCTATTAAACCAAAAGTTCTTGCATCTTCCCAATTAATTTCGCCGCTTACACCAAGTTGCTCTCTAATCTTTAGAGAAGTGTCCTTGATAAATGGATAAATTAAAACAGAAACAATTCTTAAACTTTCTGCCAAGTTGTATAAAACAGTGTTAAGTCGGTCCTTCTTGTCATCGTCCTTTGCAAGCTTCCAAGGTTCAGTTTCATCAACATATTTATTGGATCTTCTGATTAACTTCCAAATTGCTTCTAGGGCAACAGAAAATTGGTAGTGTTCCATTGCATCTTCCACTTCGTCAATTACAGAAACAGCAAGATTTTCAAGATCATCATCAACATCTTCTCTTGCGCCCATATCTTCAATGACTCCATCATTATATTTAGAAATCATGGAGACAGTTCTTGAAAGAAGATTGCCAAGGTCGTTGGCTAAATCAGAATTAAGTCTTTGCATGAACTTTTCAATATTAAAGGACCCGTCAGAGCCAAAAGAAAATTCCCTTAGCAAGAAATACTTAAGAGCATCAACACCATAAAGCTTGATAATTGGCTCAGGATAAATAACATTTCCCTTGGACTTACTCATCTTGTCGTTGTCAAATAAAATCCAGCCGTGACCAAAAACCTTGTCAGGAAGAGGCAAATCAAGTGCCATTAAAATAGCAGGCCAAATAATAACATGGAACCTAATAATTTCCTTGCCAACAAAGTGAACGCCAGCTGGCCAATAAGAATTAAACTTTTCCTTGTCAGTGCCATAACCAATAGCAGTTAAGTAGCAAGCAAGAGCATCTATCCAAACATAAACAACATGCTTGTCATCAAAGGGAACCTTAACTCCCCAATCAAAAGTAGACCTAGAAACAGAAAGATCTTCAAGACCGTCCTTGCCCTCGAAAAAGTTTTTAACCATTTCATTTTTTCTAAAAGCAGGCTCAATAAACTCAGGGTTGTCTTCATAATACTTTAAAAGTCTGTCCTTGTACTTAGAAAGCCTAAAGAAATAAGATTCCTCATGAGTAAGCTGAGTTGGTCTTCCACAGTCAGGACAAGTGTGGTCTTCGCCAACTTGTGCCTCAGTCCAAAAAGCTTCACAAGGAGTACAATAAAAGCCTTCATATTCGCCCTTGTAGATGTCACCCTTGTCGTAAAGCTCTTGGAAAATATTTCTAACATCTTCTTCGTGATCCTCATCAGTAGATCTGACAAAATAATCATAGTCAATGTCCATAGTTTCCCAAAGCTTTTTGATATTTTTGACAATGCCATCAACATAATCCTTTGGCTTCATGCCAAATTCCTTAGCCTTGGCCTCTATCTTTTGACCATGTTCATCAGTGCCAGTAGTAAAGAAAACATCATAGCCTTGCATTTTTTTAAATCTCTTAACACAATCAACTGCCACAGTGCAGTAAGTATGACCAATGTGAAGATTGTCACTTGGATAATAAATTGGCGTTGTAACATAAAATTTTTTATTGCTCATAAAACCTCCATAAAAAAACCCAATCCCCGGGGATAAGGTCTTGGCAAAATCTGTCAAAATTCCGATTAAAATCTATCATAATTAAAATAATTATAACTGAAATCGCCTATAAAATCAATTTAAGGCTTGAAATCATGAGATAAAAAGAATTAATTCAAAATATGTATTAAATGAACTAAAATGTTTTACAAAAATCTAAATTAATCGCTTATGTAAAAATCATTAATCAAAGCAAGTTGAAAAATTATTATATAATTTTTCCCTTTAATAGCAATCTTCAAAATTAAAAAAACCTAGCTCATAAGCATCTTTAGCTTGGGCTAAACATTCCAATATAATCTCTCTTTCGTCTTCTTCTGAAATTCCAATATTTGGAAACATATCTCCAAATATTTCTACATATTTACTTTCTAAATCCTTAATATTTTCAATAATATCAATCATCTCCCAGATAGACTAACAAAATATCTTAAATCAAAAACTTCTTAAAGTTTGGGCAAGTTTACCATCACAGCAAATGACACTTTTTTGCATTACAATCCACGCACCCACGATTGGTGCGACGAGGTGATGAAAAGATGGATAGTAAAGATTATAAAAAAAAGGC
>NZ_HE978568.1:127930-130351 GCF_000311825.1 Peptoniphilus grossensis ph5
AAAAAAAATAACTGATACAGTTATAACAATTGTTAGTGTTTTAGCCGACATCCTAACAATAATAATAACAATATATCAGTTATTAATAGTAATCTTTGGGAGCGTGCATTAAGTTGCACATCTCAACTATTTTGTCTAATTATACCATAAAAAGTGAGTGATTGCAATAACTAAATATAAAACAAGCCCTGAGCAGTTAGCTAAAAATAGAATTTCAATCCACTCACCCGTGAAGGGTGCGACGGTGAAGTTTACGACCAGTACGGAGAAGTTATAGATTTCAATCCACGCACCCACCGGGGGGGGGGTGCGACACTTTGAGAGCCTGGACAAGGGCGGCTTGGGTTACATTTCAATCCACGCACCCTCTTGCAGCAGTCGCATTTCGCCGTGTAATTTCAATCCACGCACCCACGGGGGGTGCGACTTAGACAAGTGCCAAAGATTTGGAGAGATGCAGTCCTAATTTCAATCCACGCACCCACGAGGGGTGCGACGAGACACTTATATATTCAATGTTAAATTCGATATTTCAATCCACGCACCCACGAGGGGTGCGACGTTCTGTAAGTTACTGCATCAATAGCTTTTTCTAATATTTCAATCCACGCACCTACGAGGGGTGCGACTTAGGGTCTGATGCCATAGAAAAGGATATGTTTAATTTCAATCCACGCACCCACGAGGGGTGCGACTTGTGTGACTTGTTGAAATCCTCTTTAAATGAATTTCAATTTCAATCCACGCACCCACGAGGGGTGCGACCTTAGATGACAGAGTACAATAACCCATCACATTACCATTTCAATCCACGCACCCACGAGGGGTGCGACTTAGGGTCTGATGCCATAGAAAAGGATATGTTTAATTTCAATCCACGCACCCACGAGGGGTGCGACGGTGGTTAAATGTCAAGAATTGTTAGTACATGGCTCAATTTCAATCCACGCACCCACGAAGGGTGCGACGAGATAAATAATAGTATAAATAAAGCAAATACACAATTTCAATCCACGCACCCACGAAGGGTGCGACTAGTTTTTCAAAAGAACTAAATGAGTTAATACCTATTTCAATCCACGCACCCACGAAGGGTGCGACGGTCCTACAACCAAAATGGCGGGAATAATAGGATTTATTTCAATCCACGCACCCACGAAGGGTGCGACAATATCCTCAAAAGCAATATTAGAATCAACCTTTATTTCAATCCACGCACCCACGAAGGGTGCGACGTTTTACCTTTACTACTATTAATTATTATTCTGCTATTTCAATCCACGCACCCACGAAGGGTGCGACTACAAAGACCTTTGGCAAACATAAAAGCACAAGAATTTCAATCCACGCACCCACGAGGGGTGCGACCTGTTGATGTGTAATCTCCACCGCCACTTTCTGTGATTTCAATCCACGCACCCACGAGGGGTGCGACTACATCCATCGGCGAGGGTGCTTTTAGCTATAATATTTCAATCCACGCACCCACGAGGGGTGCGACGTTACCCAACACATAACATAGTATATGTTAACCTTATTTCAATCCACGCACCCACGAGGGGTGCGACGTTGGCTGCATCTTCTTTTTTGCCACAAGCTGGTAGATTTCAATCCACGCACCCACGAGGGGTGCGACGGGGACTGCAACTATATTTATGCCAGGGATTTTTTATTTCAATCCACGCACCCACGAGGGGTGCGACACAAAAGGCAATCCAAATAGGGGAGTCAATCAAGATTTCAATCCACGCACCCACGAGGGGTGCGACGGCTGCAACTTTACATTTAGCACAAAAACCATCTATTTCAATCCACGCACCCACGAGGGGTGCGACCCTATAAAGAGGATTTTCCATTTTATCAATCTGAATTTCAATCCACGCACCCACGAGGGGTGCGACAAAGAGAAACTGCAAGAACTTACAGGGGTAGCTGTAATTTCAATCCACGCACCCACGAGGGGTGCGACTTGACCTTAAGTATGGCAAGGGTGTCCCAGTAAGTCCAATTTCAATCCACGCACCCACGAGGGGTGCGACATGCTAAACAAGCTGATAAAAATTCTTTTTATAGAATTTCAATCCACGCACCCACGAGGGGTGCGACGGAGTTAAGGTTCCATTTGAAATGGATAGAAATCCATTTCAATCCACGCACCCACGAGGGGTGCGACATCTTTTAAATCATAACCAAGATTTAATAAAGACTATTTCAATCCACGCACCCACGAGGGGTGCGACCAATAATAATATCAGAGTCTATTACGAGGGCATGATTTCAATCCACGCACCCACGAGGGGTGCGACTAAACCAGGCGGCAAGTCAAGCAGCGGTACAGTAATTTCAATCCACGCACCCACGAGGGGTGCGACTTTGCAGTCAGTTGAAAGTAATAAGAGCCGTAGCATTTCAATCCACGCA
>NZ_HE978568.1:130656-214202 GCF_000311825.1 Peptoniphilus grossensis ph5
CCCACGAGGGGTGCGACCTGTTCCTTTTCTGATTTGTTTATTGTCCAATTTATTTCAATCCACGCACCCACGAGGGGTGCGACGAGGTTTGAAAAATTATACATGCCTAGATAATGCATTTCAATCCACGCACCCACGAGGGGTGCGACAAGACAGTTGACGAGGCTATAAGAAATGCCTACAAGATTTCAATCCACGCACCCACGAGGGGTGCGACAAATGTGCCGTTTCGTAAGCGAACTTCGACGATACATTTCAATCCACGCACCCACGAGGGGTGCGACCAAGAAATACGAGATAAATTCCGATGCCAGAGTGATTTCAATCCACGCACCCACGAGGGGTGCGACGCGGCAGGCGTCACAAAAGAAGCATCAGAAGAAGAATTTCAATCCACGCACCCACGAGGGGTGCGACCAGAAAAACCTGATTGCATCCTAGCTGATGATGTAGAATTTCAATCCACGCACCCGCGTACACAATGGAGAGGCGTGATTTTAATACAATATTTTTAAAAACTACAAAATCAGAAATTTACGCAAAAAAATAATAGATCCATAATTAGATCTATTATTCTTGAAAATTATTTAATTAGTGATATTATTAAATTAATATCAGTTGTACTGAGTGGATTGAAAAAGAAAATATAAAAAGACATAGCTAATATGTCAAAGAAAGAGCTGCATCTTCACAGCTCTTTTTTCATTTTATTAATCTATTAATACTATCCCTCCATACACTCCTATACAAGCGTATCCTTTTTCTACCATATAATCAATGGCCATTTCTTCGAAGTTTCCCCAGTAGTTTACTGGTTCTGATTGATACCAGTCACTTAACCAAGATTCCATTTCTATGTCTATATAACCTATAGTTTTGTAATCTCTTCTATAACCATGCATAAACTTGTGAGAGAACACTATCCCTTCTCCAGAATAAATATCTGCATTTACATAAATTCTATTAGTTTCGCCTTCTGATACCTTAATTTTTCCAAAATTTCTTAATTTCATTTTTTATCCTCCTAAAATTTGTTATAATAGGAGCAATCACTTCTAGCGGAGTGGTTACTCTGGATAGTCGGTTGAGTCGCCAAACTTGTAACCGACTATCTTTTTTTATTTGTTTAATGTTTTTGTTATTTTACAAAATTAATTTTTATTGAGTAGTCCTCAACTTCGTAAGGTCTATCATAGCAGCCTGTAAGCCAGTCAATATATGCTTCTTCATCTCCGTCAAATTCTTGGTAGTCGTAAGCTTCAACAACTTGTTTATCAACTTTTTCTTCAAATCCTGCTGCATCTACTGGTAGGACGTATGCATCGTAAGATCCGTCGTTTTGGTCGTAGTCAATTTCAATCTTGCAATCTTTCTCTTCTCTTACAAATTCTAAAATTTCTTCCAATTCTACGTTTACTTTAATTTCCTTCATTTTTCTTATCTCCTTTGTTTTTTTAATTTGTTATTTCCTTACTTCCTATATTTATTATATATCCCGATATAGATTAAGTCAAGTGTTTTTAAAAAGTTTTTTTAATTATTTTTTATAATTTGGATTTTCGTTTTTAAAAATTTCCACCAACTCTTCTACCTCTTCTAAGGTTTTTGCATACTTTCTAGCATAAGTTCTGGCATTGCCCTTATTTCTGTGATACCTTCTAGCATCTGGATTTTTTTTAGCCCAGTTATCTATTGCCCTTCTTTGTGCTTCAGATGTTTTTAAATCTTTCAAATTATCATCTCCCTATTATCAAAATTAAGCCAGCTATAACAACTGCCAACTCTAACAATCTAAATATTAGCTTACATAATTCTTTTAACATTTGATTTTATGAATGTTTTAGGATAAAATTTTATAGAGAAGAGAGGTTTACCTCTCTATCTCTATTGCCTTAGAATCATTTTGATTACTGTAATCAACGTTCCGATTTCTAAGACTAGCTGCGTGATTTGCTGAACTATTTCACGCAGCTTTTTTATTTTATCTTCTAAATCATTCATCCCCTCACCTCTCTTTCTTTACTTATATTATATACCCCGTTATAGATAAAGTCAAGAGTTTTTAAAAATTTTTTAAATATTTTCAATAAAAAATAGCCTAGGAATCAACTTCCTAGGCTTCTTGTATTTAAAAACATAATTTAATTCTACTATTTTATTAAAAGTTACATACGTACTAAAATTTAATCTTCTTTATAGTCCTCTGTATTAATTACATTAGTGATATCAGTTGGCTTACTATCTGCCATACCTTCAGACAACATATAAATACATAGACCTCCAACTGCTGAAACTAAAGCTACTACTCTCTCTGTCGTTTCTGGTGCAGCATTTGTAAATGCAATTAAAGCAATAACAACTGCACTAATGCATGCCCAAAACTTACGACTTCCTAACTTCCTTAAAAGGTCTTCTTTCTTCATTTTTCCACCTCTCTTTGCTTATCATATCTTCTTATCATTGATATAACCTGTTCACGGGTACAAACACCACCAGGGTTACTTCCGTCAGTAATTCCTTTTTCCTTGCCCCATTCCCAGTCTTCCTTAGCCCAATCTGATGGGACTGTGTTATCTCTAGTCACGATTTTTCCCACTCCTTTGTCGTATTGTTGCAAGCCTAATCTCTCTATAAGTTGAATTAATTTATGGCCATAATTTAAATCTGTAGCATATCCACACTCTCTAAGAGCAAGTGCTTGCGTTTTATAATTTTTAGCTTCTAAGACTTTTCTATAATTTTCCCTTCTCCAAGGTGTTGATACAAAAAACTTATCGTGATCTTTAATAGATTCTAAAAAGGATCCATACTTTCTAAAGACAGCGGTAATTGTATAGACCTCTCCATTTGGTTTTTGTTCCTTGGTTTGTTTCTTGTAGACTTCCCCAGTCCAGTCCTTAGATGCCTTAATTCCAAATAAATTACATGCTTCCTTCGCAAGTGAGGACTTACCCCAGTTACTTTCTAAGATAGCTTGTGCAATAGTCACAGACGGCAAAATATTAAGTTTTTGTCCTTTAAGGCTATCAACTATAGACTGGATAAATTTTTCTTCAGTAAGTTCAACTGGTGGATTTTTAACTTCTCCAGTTTTTTCTGCAAGTCCGTAAAACTCTGCTATGGCTTTTGCTACTGCATTTGCTGTCTTATCAAGATTTTTACGATAAATAGTCGCATCTTGTAAATTGTCATGAAAAACATGCTCAACTATCATATTTTTCTTAGCATAACCAAGTCTTAATATTCCATAATAATTAGATCCATTGTTATTTCGCCTGTATTTTGTGCCACGATTTGGAGTACCTAAAGCACTAGACACATAAGCACAAATCTTATCCCCAAGGACCTTGCAAGACTCCTTAGGGTTTGTAGAGTCCCAGACTTCCACACCTCTTACATTGCCTCCAGCCGCATTACTGTGGACTGATAAAAGCAAGTCATAACCTCTTGCCATAAATCCTCTGGTTTTAAGACTTGGATTTTGCCAGATATCGCTTCTAGTCATATCAACTTTAAAACCATACTTCTCAAGTGCAGGCTTTAAAAAATCCCTAGCATAGATAAAGTTGCAATCTCCCTCATTACAATAGGGTAGATTATCAACCTGTTTAAAACCTCTGTTATGTGCAGGTCCACCGCCATGTCCAGGGTCTAGCATTATTTTTATCATTTTATCAACTCCTTTATTACATAATAAAAGGCAGCTTCTAAAGCCGCCTTACTTTCTTAATTCATCTAAAATTTTATCTGCTTTATCGTCATGTTTATCTAGTTTTTTGTGGAGTTCTCGGTTGTAATAATCAACCTTACTAACTGTATCAGCTACAATTCTGTTAGTTGTTGCAACTTCTTTTGTAGCTTCAGATAGTTTATCTATTGCAGTGTTTAGTATTTGATTGTCCAGTATTAGTTGTTTCAGAGTGTCAGTTATTTCCTTCATTTCTTGGCTTCTTCTCTTGTCGTTTTGTACAATTGTATACACAAAGACTCCGAGGAAAACCACGATAATGGCTCCTGCAACCCCTAAAGATGTATAAAGTTCTTCTATTGTCTTATACTCCATATGTCACCCTCTTTTACAAAAATTTAAGGGAGGACTAAGCCTCCCAAATTATTATGCTTCTTCCTTTGCAAGTTCTCCCATTCCTAAATCTTCAAGACACTTTCTAGTTCTTTCTTTTAGGCACATAGGCACTTGTGCAAAAGTTCTTTTGCCATGAATGATTAGTGTTGCATATACTACGTCCATTTCTACACCCCCTCTCCACATAAATTTTAGTATTAAAAAAACACTCCCAAAGAGTGCTACTACTAAGCCTATTTTATTTTTCATTTTCAAGAGCCTTTTCAACTTCTTCTCTTAAAATTGTTGGTACTTGGTCGATTGTTCTTTTTCCCATTTTGATTAGATATACATATACTGCTACCATCTTATTTACCTCCTAAATTTGCTTCATAAGTTTCTGCAAGTGCAGTCATAACTGCAAGTTTATCACTTTCTAATTTTTCATAAATTTCAGCTTGTGCCATGGCGGATTGAATTTTAAATTCTTCTAATTCTTTTTCAATCTTTTTTGCTGCATCTGGCTCATCTTCCTCTTTAGGTTTCTCTACTGGGTCGTTGTTTCTTTCAGCGTATAACCTGTTAATTTCTTCCCTTTCTTCTTCCGTTACTATTACAGGATTTTCAACAGTTCCCTTTTTGCCTGTAACTTCTTCCACGATTTTAAAACCTAAATTTTTATCTAGTGGCTCCCATAATATTTCACAACCACTTTGTATGATTTTATACATTCTTTACCTCCTCAGAAATATCAAATACCAGGCAAGTAAAGGCAAATGTTCCGGAATAAGAATTGTAGTAATATGCAGTAATTTGAGACCCAGGAGTTGCATAAAACCTTTTAGTTCTGCCAATATCGGGCTTTCCTTCCTTATTAACCAACGCTCCTACGTTTGCTAATTCGAAACCATATCCATGGTGAGCAACTCCCGGTGTTCCTGCCCCTACAATCTCTACTATCATGTTGTTATCAAGGTATCCGACCCATAATTCTCCGTCTGGTACTTTTATTTTTTCATTTTTTTTCATCGCTGCTGCAATTGTTCTTTTTAGTTTCATGCTAAGGACACCTCCTTAGCTGAGTTTTTATTTGATGCTAAAAGCCAACCCAACAACTGGTACAGGCCCACCAGAATATAACTTAAAAACTGTCCCCCCCCCCATTCTAAACGGTGTGCCTGCTGCACTTGTAAGATTATTAGTCTGGTCAAAGGCATCTGATATTATTTTAAAATTTCCCCATATATTGTCTCCTTTTGCGGGTTTAAAAATTACAACACTCCAAATTTCGTCGTCTGGGACTGTTACTGTTTCGTGTTCTGTTAAAGATAAGTTTATCGCTCTTTTATATTTCATATTATCACTCCTTAACTAAAAGCAAGTATTTGCTCTATAATGTCACTGTGTATTTCTTCTATTATTTGTTTTTTATAAGCATCTAAGAGGCTATCAACTTCTTTTTTTGTGTATCTCTGTTTCATGGCATCTTCTAAAGCCTTGCCCCTGGCACCATCAAAGGCGGTGTCCTTGACCTCTCCTATCTTAAGTTGAGGAGATATCTCCACATAAGTAGACCCAGTCCATCTGTAAATCTTACTTCCAGATTTATCAACATAGAGTTTTTTGACATTCCCAGTAGATGGGAAATTACCTCTTGCCCCATACATCAAGACATCTTTGTAGATATCAAGGTCAGGTAGTTGACTTACAAGGACTTTACCCTTGTCGTCAAGGTCTGCCTTTTTCTTTAAAAGATCCATCAAGTTGACCCCGTCTGTATTCAATACATCAAGGGCATCGTTGACAGCCTTTATCAGCTTGTCAATCTCGTCCATGTTGAAGTTCAAGTCACCTACGATTACATAATCATCTGGATCTGGCTTGTTTAAATTATAATTTTTTGTTTTTTGCACCTATATCACCCCTTGTACTCATTAAATTTGTTCCAACTTATTGGCTCTAAATCTCGCCATCTTATATCTTTTGTAGCTTCCTTCCAAGTCCTTTGAGTGTAAGTAAATTTCCAGTCCAGGTCTGCTGGCATATTAATTCTAAGCATCCTCTCAAACTCATCAAGATTATTAGGTAAGCCATTTGCCACAAAGCGTATTTCAAAGACATAAGGATTTTCTGTTTTTAAAACCTCAACCCCTGCATCATTATTAGAAAAGGCACTACATAAGCCTTTTATAGCTTCCTCGTCTGTCTGTTTGTGCATAAGATTTAGGACTGCCTGTATCTGCCTTCTCCTTTGCTTGTAGGATATGTCAGGGTCTGTCCTTATACCAAGTCGCTCCTCAAAGTAAGGTAGCATCTCTATGGCACTATCAAGATCAAGATTTCTGTCAACCCTTGCTACTTGCTCTTCCATGTATCGGTAAGATACATCAAGGACCTTGCAAAGATTTATAAAAGTTGGATTTATCTTGTCATACCAAGGTAAAAAGTAGATTAGCATTTCAAAGAAATTAATAGCAGATACAAAAATCGCTACCTGCATGTCCGTTTCTTCTTCAAGCACTAAGGTCTTGGTCATAAGTTCTGACACTAAAATAGAGACATCACTCATTTCTGTGTCTGTCTCCATTCCAACCTTACCTCTATCAACTTTTATTCCCTTGGCTTCTAATTCCTGATCCATCTCCATAAGTACCAGGGCAAAGTCTTGCCACTGGTTACCCCTTAAACTAGACCAGGTCCTTTTTTTGACTGTCCCATAAGAGGACTCAAAAATTATCTTGCTCATACTATCTCAACCTTATAATCATATAGCCTCTAGGTATCTTGTACTGACTTGCTACCCCTATGGACTTAACTACTTCGGGAATCCCCTCCCAAATCTTGTTACCACCACTTAGAGCATCATAGAGACTAATCTTTGTTATGTTGCCCCAGTCCTCTTGGGCAATGGGAAATTCAATATCCTTAGAGTTTTGCACTTGCCCATTGGACGGCTCTGTAAAAGATACAGCAACCCTCTTATAAGATCCTGCTTTAACTTCCTCTGTGTTTTCTAAGGCACAGTAGACTTTCCTTGTTATAAGACTTTCTTTTAAGACCCTATTCTTTTCAACCATTTGCATATTATTCATTTGTTGTCACCCCCAAGCTTTCTATTTCTGGCACTTCAGTTTCTTTCATAACTACATTTCCCATACTGCCATTAAGCTTTAAGTTGTCATAGTCAGCAACTCCAGGGACTTTAAGTATTTCAGCTCCCACCTTGGCATAAGAAATTTTATTTTCCTTAAAGGATATACTATAAAAGTATTTCTCTATCCTGTTTTTTATTTCTTCCTTAACCTCAATTAGGTTTGCGTTTTGAGTGAGTTTAATTTTTACATCGACTTTTACTTTTTTAGTCGTCGCACTCTCAACCGTTAGGCTCTCATATCTTATAGGAGCTTCTTCCAGGATATGCTTCTTGACCTTTTCTATGAGATCACTTCCCACAGCTTTTCTATCAAGACCAATCACAACGACCTTGACAGTTCCGCCACCTTGCCAAGTCCTAAAGACCTTAGCGTTCCAAATTCCGTCAACTTCCGTTGCCCATAGTTTATAGTGGGCAGGATTGCCAGCCTTTGGTGGGTGGAGTAATTTCTCCAGGTATCTTTCTCTTAAGTCATCGTCAGTTTCTTGGTCGTAGCCGTTCATAATTTCCTTGGCATTTGATATGTTGTCCACTCCCACTATTTGAGGATCGGATTTATCTATGGCATTAGGTAAGACATTGGCATCTCCACCATAAGTTACAGACTTAACCTTAACCGTGATGTTACCTGTATCAGGTATTGTATAGTCTTGGTCAATTGTAAATTCGATACCACCTGCTAAAAATACCGTGTCTTTTGGTATGACAGTATTAGGGGTTCCAGTTACTGTTACTTCCCCAATGGACTGTGTGGCTTGTTTCCTTTTGATACCTGCTATCTGTAAGACCCTTGCATCAAGTTCCTCGTCCTCGAGATTCATAACGTCAAACTTTTTAAATAGTTCCAGGATAACCCTTTGGAAGTCCTCAAAAACAATAGCCGCCGCCGATAAGATGTCATAAGAAAAGCTATTAGGAGTCTTGTCCTCAGTGTTACTTAGATTACTAAGCATCGATTGTAAAAATTCTTCTTGCGTTTTTTCTTGCATTTACTCACCTCCTAATACTTAGATTGTTTATTTCTAATTTTCCATAAATTGTTATGGCTCTAAAATCTATATATAGAGTTCCTTCCTCAAACTTAACTCTAAATTCTTCCAGCCTTATGATGTAATCTTCCAAGGCTCTTTTGATTGCTTCTTTTACAAATCTTTCTGCCTCTGAATTTACATACCCTTGAGTATAGGCTTGACCTATTAAGGTTTCTAACTCATGGCCATAGGACCATGGAAAGACTACCCAACGATACCTCTCACTCATAAAGAGTTTCCAAAGTTTAACCTTTAAAGCCTCGTTTTCATAGACAAAGTACATCTTCCCGTCCTTTGTCTTAAAACTTGCTGTGTCCATATCGTAAGCATATTCCTTAGCTATTGGCACTTCTATAAAATTTTCTTTGACTAGCTGTGGATCCATAAAAGGATAAAAATCTGCCATACTTACCACCTCGCTATCTTATAAATTACATAGAGGGTTTGCTTGTCCTTGGACTGTAAGCAAGCTACCAAGTCCCCAGCTTTTAACTCGTCCTTAAAGATGATTTTTGCCTTTGGAAAGCTACCTTGCACGTGGGAATCTCCCCTGCTGTCACTGCCAGTTAGTTGAGTCATAGGGATCTCTATTTCCCTTGTATGACCCTTAACCCAATATTCGTCAAGTTTGATGTTGTTTTTCTTGTAGTCGATGTCCCTAACCTTAACTACTAAGTCAGGTAGTGGACTTATGACCTCTCCAGTCTCACAGTAGGGTAAAACCTCTATTTCGGGACTAGGGTCAAATAAATTTACAATTTCTTGTGCACCATTTTGTTTTTCCTGCATCTTAACCCCCTACATATCTATAAGCCTTGGAAAAGGTCCTGCCTTTTTGATTACTTATACATACTCCACTATATCCCAGAATCCTTTTGCTAACTCCACCAGACTCTATTATCCTTGTGGCATCATACTGCATGGCTACGTGTCCTTTTTGCCAGAGGACGTCCCCAGGCTGTCGCTCGTTAAAAGGTATCTCTTTAAAGCCTAAAGCCTTAGGGTTACTCCTTATTCCTGCCGATGTAATTCTACTTGGTAGATTTGCCCCTGCTTTATTATATGCCCATGTTACGAAACCAGAGCAATCCACTCCAGTCTTAGGGTTCGTTCCACCCCACTTATAGTGAGTTCCTTTGATTGACTCTCCTATTTGGATTGCTTTTTGTCCTGTGGATCCACTAACTTTTACACTTGATGCACTTTCTGTCACATCTTCTTCAGATTCTTGGGACGTGTCGATGTCCTCCATAACATTGTCATAGGATAGTTCCAAATCCACTACATGATAGTTATTTGCAAAGGTGTGCTTATCGGATATGATGTAAAATTTACCATTAAGACCTGTAAAAGGCTCTTTGATGATGACTGCATTACCTGTTATAAGGTCAAAGTCCCCTTTGACTCTTACACTTGCAGTCCTTTCAATGTCCTTTAACATTCCCTTGGCTCTTGCTTCTGGGTCCTCGTCTTTTTCTTGGCGGTAGACTTCTACAATTCCACCTTCCACATCATTAGTAACCTCGCCTATTTGTTTTCCTTCCGTGTCAAACATTTTGACTTTAGAAACCACATTTTCAGAGTTTTCTCCGTATGTTGCATTATAGAGATTGCTTTTTCCATCAAGGACATACTTGGCAACAATTTTACCTTGCTCTACTATGTCAACTGCTCCGTTATTCATGCGTATCATATAAGGCTTGCCTGTCTTTTCATTTTCCATCTTGTAGGCTGTAAAGACTATATTATAGATTGTTTCAAGGTCAAATTTCCTGTCTATTGGGCTTCCACTTTCTGCCTTGCCTACACTAAGTCCTATGGATCCAAAAGCTTCTCTTGCTATGGCATCAGGTGTTTTTTTCTCAAAGTTAAAAGTTCCCTTGCTCTTGTTAGCAAGTATCAGCTTATCAAGACAGGTTACAGACATAATGTTATTGTCTATAGATTTTTCTTTGCTAAAAACAAATCCGTCAAAGAGTACCTTTCCGTCGTTATTAATAAGTTGGACCTTTTCGTTCATCGGGACTGTGATTTTTGGTAGGTTTTTGTCCGTGCCACTTACGACAACTCCAAAGTCTAATTGTCTTGCAGCTTGTCCTTTATCTCCACCCCAAGTGATCTCGTTATAAAATTGGGAAATATCCTTGCCATTAAGTATTAGTTTCATAGCTTGATACCTTTCCCAGCAATTAATTTTTTAAGACCACTTTGTTTTAGGAGTTGCTTGCCATTTTTACCATTACCAGTGATTTTTTTACCTAGAGACCAAACTGTGTCGTATTTCCCAATTGTCAAAAGTGCCGCAGTCGGTGCTACTACTCCAGCAAATCTTTTAATGTCATTTGCCTTTATTGTCCTTTTAATTTCTGGTGGCTCATACTCTGTGGCTTCTATTCTTACATACTCACTAAGTGCAAGGCTGTAATAGACATCCCCTGTTCCGTCTTGCTCTCCACTGGTATAGCTATCAATTAAGACTTCAAAATTGTGTGGTGTTTCTGTGATTATTAGTCTTATAGGCTCGTCAGAGTTTGCCCAATTTCTGATTTTGTCGTCATAATAAAATGGGTCTAGGACAACGTCACTAGACTCCAAAAAATCATATTCTTTACTTGGGAAAAAACTCTCAATCGTAAGACTTCTAAGACCTTTTTTACCTTTGAGATTTACAGTTCCTACCTCGTTTAAGGTCTCGGTATTATTATTTTGCGGCTCCTCGATGTTATAAAAGGGAGTGATTGGGAGCCTCAACCTCTCACCTTGATGTGTTAACCATACTTCCATATTAAGTTAAGCCCCCAATCCTATTTTGTTTAGCAATTTTTAATTTATTTGCTATTCCATTAACTATCCTGTCTATGTCGGCATCTTCCCTTACTACAACTTGGTCAGCTATCTTAGGGATTGTTATGTTGACATTGTTGTTCTTGGTATTGCCCATCTTGTAGGCTTCTGCCACTGACTTATCATGTGGCATTACCCTAGAGCCTCTTGGCAAGTCAACAATTTCTCCGCCTCTTTCGTGGACTTGTACAAGTCCGCCCTTCCAGAAGTTAGTACCTTTCGCTAGTTGAGGTATTAGAGGGATATTGATTCCCTTACCACCTGCTATAGGTACCCAGTCAGGCACTTGGATTTTATTAAGTCCACCAATACCACGGTTGATAAAATCTATAACTCCACTCATGACAGTTTTTACAAAACTTTTAACTCCACCAAAGATAGTTTTAAAAGCACCAACTACACCAGTCCAAGCACTGTTCCAAGCACCTAGAAAAGTACCAGTTATAAAAGAGATGATGCTATTAAATAGGTTCTTTGCACCATCAATAAATCCTTTTATGACTTCTACAACGTGATTAAATACGTTACCTGCGACCTCTTTAAAGTGATTAAAACTTTGCACTACTGCATTTATAACCTTGGTAACTACTGGTTTAACCTTTTTCCAGTTGGCAATTAATAACGCTATTGCCGCAACAACAGCCATTATTGCCCAGCCTACTGGTCCAAGTCCTATGACAAATTTACCAAGTCCTAAGGCTCCTTTGCCTAGCACTTTTCCAAACTTGCCAAAGCTTTTAAACATTATTCCAAAACCACTTTGACCGAACCACTTAGTTATGCTTCCCGCTTTACTAACCGCTTTGGAAAAATCAAGAAGTCTATAATTTATTTTACCTGCTATAAAAAACACCTTGCTAAACCCAAGTATTATAGGACCAACTGCCGCCGCCATACCTAGCCACTTAACAATATTTTGTTTTTGTGTGTCAGATAGATTTGTAAACCAATCAGTAAGCTTTTGTACCTTGCCAATGGCTTTTTCTAGGAGTGGTCCCCAGATACCTGCTGAGGCATTAAAGAGGTCAGCCCCTGCCATTTTCAAACCATTAAATAATTTTTTAAAGTTGTCTATTGGGTCTTGGGTTTCGTCAAAGGTTCTCCCCACAACTCCCTGGGCATTTTTAACCGCATCAGCGAAAGAGTCAAAATCTAAAGCACCTCTGTTTATTGCATCAAGCATAAAGGTTGCTCCTCGCCTTCCAAAATATTCCGAGGCGATGTTTACTTTATCCGTTTCAGATTTAGCCCCTTGGAGTTCTTTTTGTAATTTCTTTAACCCCTCATTCATGCTAAGTCCATCTTTTGCAAAGGCAACCTGAGCCCTCGACATATAGGACATAGTCTTGCTGGTGTCAATACCTGCCTTTTCTAACCCACCAAGTAAAGCTGTTGCTTGTTCGACTCCTATTCCCATAGCCTTTAATTGAGGTGCCGACTTAGTCAATGATTCAAATAACTTATCTGTTCCTTGCCCAGTAGCCTGAGCAGTTGCTGTAACTGCATCTAGGACCTTGTTTAAGTCTTTAGCTTCAAGTCCATAGGAATCCATAGCTTGCTTAGCTTGGACTGATGCTTGTGTGATATCCTGCCCGTTGATTTTAGCAAACTTAATCATATATTCAGAGGCACCCTCTAAGGCTTTGCCTGTAAGTCCAAATTGGGTATTTACTTCCCCAACTGCATCTCCTATTTCTTGGAGGTCTGCTGGCACCTTATTGGCTAAGTTTTTAAAAGTCCCCTCAAAGGCTTTCATGTCTTTCCCAGTTGCACCAGTTTTTGTTGCTATGGTGTCAAGTGCATCGTCTACTTCTTTCCATGCTTTTGTACTTAAGGCACCAACTGCAACTATGGGAGCAGTAACATACTTAGTCATGGTTTTTCCAAGGCTATTAAGGCTTTTACCTGTCGCCCACAACCCTTCAGCAGTTTGTTTATAGTGTTTTTGAAACTTATTTAGATGCCCTTCCATAACTTCAAGAGGCTTGGAAAACTTGTCTACAAGTCGCAAAGTTGCATCAAATATTCTACTTTTTGCCATATAAGTCCTCCAATTCCTTTTGTTCTTTTTCTAACTCTTCTATCTCCCTTAGAAAAAATGCCCTAGTGATTATTTTTTCTCCATAGGGCATCTTAAGGTATTTATAGGGACTCCAACCCTTTTCTTTGTACAGCCAATAAGCAGTCTGCACGTGTGGATTGGAGTCTATGAGTTTTTTACTTTACTTTCTTCATCCTCATATCCAGATAAATCTTCTATTGCTTCAGATAGAGTGTCCATTTCGCCTGATAGCATAAGCTTTTCTACAAGTTCATTAGGTGTTTTTGCCCCAAACCTCTTTTGTAGGTCTTGGTTTTTAAATACATCAGGACAACCCTCTACAATAGTTCTTAATTGTGCTTGGTATTTAATAAGATTAACCTTGGCACTATTGCCCTTACGCATTGTTATATCCATCATGTTTTCAGAGATTTCTCCTGCAAGGGCAGGATCTAAGGCTTGGATAGGGAAAATAAATTCTTCCCCACCCAATTTATTTAGTCTTATTTTCTTTTCGCCTCTTGGCATTTGCACCTTGCCAGCATCAAATTGCATTAATTTTTCTACTGCGTTCATCTCATCACTCCTCTATAAAGTCATATAGTTCGTAGTGTCTAAAGTTAAATGGGATAGTTTCTTCCAAAGCCTTAGCATGTTCGAAGTCAAATAATGTCAATTCTGTAAATGTTACATTTTTAAGCATTATTCTTTCTGCACCTAAAGCAGTTGGGTCATCTAATTTACCCATAATTTTTACAACTGGTGTTCTACCTTGTGACAACTTAGTGTGCATTAGTTGGATCCCAATTGATGAGTATTTTCCCATTGTAAGTGATCCAGAGCCTTCAAGTTCTAGGAGTTTTTTCCCCTTCCAAAGGTCTCTAGGTCTTAAAATATCGCCATTTGTCATAGCTACCTTAGCTTCAAACTTTGTAAGGGTAGCTAGGTAAGTGTCATCTATCCATACTTCCCCAAAAGTACCATTGATGACTTGTTCGTCTTGTATATCTCTTATCATATTTCCACCCCTTAAATTACTACATCAAGTTCGATTTCTTCGATGGCATCAAGGATTTTACAGTAAGCCTTGATAAATACCTTATCTTTAGTGTCGGCTTCCTTGATTTCCTTAAGATCCATTTCATCAACATTTCTTCCATCAACAGTTTCGTAAGCTATTGACTTCAAGAAAGCTTTTTGTGCTTCGATGTTGATTTCTACGTGAGATGAGCCTTTAGCTAGTAACCCATCATTTTCAAGGACTTCCATATAGCCCTTAATTGCGGATAAAAGTCTTGTCTTGCTGTCAATGTCATTGGGATACTTACCAATATAAGAGTCTTGTGCCGCCCATTGGATATCGTCAGCCATAGCATCCATGATGTCTACAATCTTGATTTTTCTAAAGGATTCTCCCTCGATTTGGCTTGTAGTTACAAGAGAGTTAACTCCTCTTGCTACCTTGATTTTTTCGCCGTCATTTAAAAGTACAAATTCACCCTTGCCAATCCTTTGACCTATCTCTTCTTGTGTGTAGTGAGTACAAGCCTTTAGTTCTGGTAGTGGTGCATAAGTACAAGCAATTTGCATTGGTGTACCTGCTATAAGACCTGCAATTCTTGATGTGTACTCATTTGTCTTATATTCTTTTTCTCTAGTGCTAACACTTGGCATTGTAAAGTTGATGATTTTCTTGTTGTCAGCGTTGACGTTAGCTGCAACAAATTTACATCTCTTATCCTTATTGTCATTAAGTGTCTTTATCCAAGTTGCAATCTTTTCACTGTCAGTCTCATCTGCAAAAGGCACTGCAAGATAGTCCCATCTTAGTGTTTCAAGCATTTTAAATGCTTCTGTTGTTACGTCAAACTTAGGTTTGTCAGCAGTTTCAGATTGTTCTACTACGACAATTAGTTTTTTAGGTGTTTTTTGATATCCCATAAGTGCCAACTCAACTTGTTCTCTGTTCTTTTCAGATAGGTCCTTAGGTATGTCAGATGCCGTATAGATGTCATAAGTCCCCTTCATTTGCTTTTCTTGGAGGACTAGAGCAACAATACCTCTTACACTTCTACCAATTCTGGCAGTTCCTTGTTCAATAAAGCGTATGTGTAGATATGGTAAGCCTAATTTAGCCATTTATATCTCTCCTTTCATATTTCATATATAGTTCTTGCATTAATTCGTAATTAATGTCTTTTTTCAATTTATCCACATAAAATCCAAGTTCAAAAGTGAAAAATAGGGCATTGTCCTCTATATACCAAGAGTTATTGGTAATTAGTAGGTATAGATCATTAATTTTTAAGCTGTAATTAAAGATTTCAGAGAGTTTATCCCCTATTTCCATAAGTGAGTTTTTGTCTGCCTTTTGGTACTGGACTACTACTCCATAGTTGACATAATCGTTAGTATTTGAGTAGGATTCCCTCTCAAAAGTTTCAAAGTAGACAAAAAAATAAGACTCTTTAAAGTCTTGTTGTGCCTCACTATTTAATACTTTTTCCTTAAAATTCTCGTGGATCTTCTTTGTGATACCTCTTTTGAGGTCTTTTCCTTTTATCATCCAAACACCTCGTCAAAGAGTTCGTCTATCATTTTTTCTTGGTCTGCGATTATTTCTGGACCTAACTGGTCCATCTTCTTCTTGTAGAAAAATTTACCCTCTACATAGTCCTTGCCTTTTTTCTCTTTTGGATTGCCTCGTCTTCCGACTCGGTGTCCTCTTTCCACTACTCCAAAAATAGGTGACTTGTTCCTAATTCTTTTGACGTAGACCCCTTGTTCTTTAGTGGTTGGCTCAGCAGTCCACTTGCCTTTTAACCTTTGACTAGGTTTTTTGGCAATGTTAGATACTGGAGTGGCGGACTTTAACTCTTTTACAACTTTTCTTCCAAGCTTGTCATACCTATCTATGATTAAGCCTGGTGCTTTTTTCTCTAAGAGTTTTAATTTGTCCGCAAACTTATCCAGTCCTTTAATTTCTGTTAACTGTGCCATAGGACCACCACTTCCATATACCTATTTTGGATAGTAGGCTCAATAAAGGGTGCGATGTAGATGATTTCTGCCCTAATTCCGTTAAATTCTACATAGTCATTAACCTCGATGTCATTTCTCTTTCGCATCTTAAATCTATAAGTCATTTCACTTTCAGATTTTCTGTTCTGCAAAAATTCTCTTCCGGTTGTAGGTATGAGTTCCACCCAATCCTTGCATATAAGCTTAGGTTTTTGTTCATATTCTCCTACATAGTTTAAGACATCTTCCGTTTCTGACCTGTCATAAAATTCAACTTTTACTCGGTTTCTTCCTGGGTTATACATTTGCATCACCATACTCTAATTGAGTTATCATACTTCTTACGATGTAATTCATTTCAAGGTTTTGCCCCATCATATACCTCTCATCATATAGATTTTGTATGATTACAAGCTTGACTATTTCAGCCCTCGCTTTAAAGTGGTCATTTTCCTTTTTCTTGAGATAATCAGTTACTCCAGCTACGAGATAATCTTCGGCTACCTGCATTAAGTTAGTCAGATAGCCGTCATCATCATCGTAAGTCACTCGCAGATAATTTTTTACATCTTCAAGGGTCATAATTTACCCCCTTTTTGCTTAGGCAACTGTAGTTTCTGGGATTGTTAGGTAGATAACTGCTTCGTCGTCAACTACTTTTACGTCAAATCTTTCAATTGCTCTTAGTAGAGTTGCATTTTTTGTAAATCCAGCTTCAGTGGATCTTGCAATTTCTACTCCCTTTCTGTCGTAGAAGTTAACAAATTCCGCAAAATCGCCGATGTAGAAAGGGTATTTCTTAGCATCTTGTGGTAGTAACTCATCAGCTAATACAACAATTCTCTTGCCTTTAAATAGCTTTTGAGTAGGTTGTGTCAAATCAGTAGTTAAGATTGGTCTCTTGTTGCCATCTTCTAACTTGTCAAGGTAGTCAAAACCTGATTGATTTGTAACAATTACTGTTGTGTTAGCAATTGCAGGATCTAACTTAACATTTAGGATTGTCTTGATGTCCTTGTAGTCCTTACCAGCAACTTTAGTCTTAGCAGTCTTTAAAAGTTCTAAGATTTTTGCATTTTCTGTGTTTACAGATTTTGTTGTAAAGTTGTTTCCGATGATTTCAATAAGTGGGAATGTTGTATCTTCTAAAAGTGTGTTAGATACTGGGATAATATCTCCGTAGTCCTTAACTTCCCAAGATTGTTGAGCAAATGTAAGGTCAGTTTGTCCGATTTCTGATAATTCGTCAAACTCAACTAGCTTGCCTTTTTGGTCTTTAGCTACTGGAAATTTACCAGACATAGTAGTTACTGGCACTACATTACATAGGTCTTTAAGAGACACCTTGTTTCTTCTAAATTCCTTTAGTGTTTTTCCTTGTTCTTCTGGTACTAAGTATCCACCTTTTTCTGGATTGTGTTCGATTTGACCAGTAGATGCAAGATTATATACTTCCATTTCTGCATCTGTTACAGGTTTGCCCATAACAAGCTTGTTAAATACCTTGTTTACATCAATTTTAGCCTTAGGAGTTCCTACTTCTTTGCCATTTTCCACGATGTTTTTAAATTCTTCTTTTTCTTCTTCAAGTGCTAGATCAAGTTCTTTTCTTGCTTGATTTAAAAGTTCGATTTTTGCGTGTGCTTCGTCGACTTTTCCTTGCTCTTGTAGAGCTTTCATATCGTTTTTGATATTTACGATTTTGTTTTTAATTTCTACGCTTTTTAACATTTTTTACCTCTTTTCTTTAGTTCATCGCCATAGTGATTTCAATTTCTTTAAGCTTTCTTTCTTCTTCATCATCATCGTCTGTGTTTTTAATCAATTCCTTTGGAGTGTGCTTGTAGTTTAAGACGGATGTTCCAAAGTCATTTTTCACAGTTGATGCGTTTGTAACCTGGATATTAAAAATCTCACTTGCAGATTTGCCAGTGAGCCAAGTTTCTTTGTTTATTAAATTGTTTATATCTTCTTCTGTCTTACCTTCAACAGCTTTACTCATGTAGGTTTCTACAAGCCCCTTTTGGAGTTCGTCTAAGGTGTCTGCCCATTTTAAAAGGTCATCAGAATTACCCATGATTCCAACCATAGGCTTATGAATCATTAAGTAAGCATTTGATGGAATTTCAATTTCGTCACATCCAAAGGCTATAATCGATGCGGCAGATGCTGCAAGTCCATCTATGATGGCTTTTGTGTGTCCCTCGTGTCTTTGTAGCATGTTGCTTATTGCCATACCTGCAAAGAGATCACCACCACCAGATGATATAACTACATCGATGTTTTTCTTGGCATCTTTTAAAAGGTCTCTTATATCCTGTGGGTAGGTTTCTACCTCATCACCCCAAGACCAACCTTTCCAAGCATCGTCAACTATATCACCACTTACAAAAATTGTAGTTTTGTCTGCATCATTTCTAACTTTAATCACTTTTCTCACCACCTTTCTTGTAAGCTTTTCCTATATCATCAATTGGCACATAAGTACCATTAACCATAAGGACATCTCCACCATCAATCTTTGGCATACCAGAGTAAGCCCTTGCTTCGTTTGGAGTATAAATTCCACCACTTACATACTTTTGCAGAGCCTCTGCTTGTGATTTCAAGTCTCCTCTTAGAATAGTCGCTACGTTAAATTCAGTGTGTACTCCCTTATTGATTTCATCTTCAAATAAAAGTTTGTAGTCAAATTCTTCTTCGTATTTTTTGAGGATAACTAGGAGTGTGTCAATTAAAAAAGTCAAGTTTTGCATCTCTGATGAGTTGTAACTTGACTTGTCATAGTTATTTAATTGGTTTGGTTTTATTCCAAATGCGGCGGCTATTTGTAAGCCTGTAAACTTCCTAAGTTCAAAAAATTGTGCATCTGTAAGTTTGATGTCTAGTGGAGTAAGTTTCATTCCTAGTGGTATTGGCACTATGTTCCCGTTGTCCTTATCCCTTACAAATTCTGTTATAGTCCTTACAAGTTCCTTTTTCTTTTCCTTGTTAAGTTCCCCAGTGTATTCAAGGATTGCATTGGCAGTAAGCCCTCTTGAGTATAAGTCATTGAGATACTTTTGTGCTTCTATGGATCCCCTTATAGTCCCTGCAAGTTCCTCTGCAATTGATGTTCCCACTATTCCATCTCGTGACAGTCCACCCTTTAAGTGGATAATTTCCTTGTCTTGATAGTAGTAGTCTCTACCCTTATCAGTGTATTTGTAATAATACTTGGTCACTTGACTTATGATATGTCCATCGTCAACAACTACTTTAACCTTTCTAGGGTCTAGTGGATGGAGTGCCACTCTTTTATTGTCCCTTGTTTCTATCAATGCATAGGCATTTCCATAGTGGTTTCGGTTAAATTCCATAAGCGTTTTAAAGTCTGTGGGACTCATAAAGGGATTAGGTCTTACTTTTAAGAGATAGTTTATATCGCTATCAGTAATTTTTATTCCCTCTCCATCCTTAAGGTGGATTGATAACTTACCTATGGACTCACTAAGGATCTTTAGGCAAATGTAATAAGTTATTTCTGATGTATTTGCCTTTGTGATTAGACTTTCGATGTTTTCCCCTGTGCTGATGTTTATGGTTTCCCAGCCATCAGACTCATTTTTCCAACTAAAGGTGTTTTTAACTGCTCTTCCAAAGTTTTTAATTATTCCCATCTTCTTCACCGCCTTTCTCATCGACTCTCATGATTTCAAGCCATTCTTCTATGTCTGTTTCTGCGTTATATCTCTCAGTATTATCTATCGCCATTGCTAACTTCCAAGCATCTATGACAGCATCTACACAGTCAATCCTTGCTGTGTTAGTCTCTTTCATGACCTTAATTTCTCCAAAGGAGTTTTGCGTTGTCTTGGCATTAGCAAAGGACCATTTAAGTAGGTCATTATGCTTATAATACTTAACTTGTAGGGCTTGGATAGATAGTTGCAAGTCCACAGTGGCATCATTTAAGGACTTGGCAGATTGGACTATCTCCACTAAGTCACAGTTTAAAAAGTCTAAGTCAGCTAAAAAGGCATTGGCATTATGGCCATCATAACCACAGGCTGTTATTACTAAGTTATAGTCCTCAATTAGCTTTTTTAAGTGACTGATTATATATTTATAGTCTGTTTTTAGTCCAAAAACACCCTCAGTTAAGGTCAAGTAACCTTGTCTTGCCCACATTCTGTAAGGTGCTTCGTCTGTTTTCTCGTGTTCCTCTAGCCTTAAAATCGGCATGAAAGAGTGAGAATAAACATAGTAATAGTCTCCAAATTTAAAGACTAAGGCTATTGAGGTTAAGTCTCCACCAGATGACAAATCGATTCCAAGTATGCACTCTTGACCCTTAAAATCTTCTAGGGTTAAGTCGGATTCACACTCTTTAAACTTATCTAAGTCAACATATCCTGCTCCAGAATACTTAACCCAAACATTTAAGGACTTGGTCAAAAAGTTTATTAACTCTTGACCGCCTTTTTCCTTGGCATCTATGGCCTTTTCAGACATATCCTTAACCTTTTCCATGTTGTAGGTATTGTCCTCATTCCATAGTAAGAGTGGATTGGCCTTTGCCCAGTTCTTATAGTCCCAGATGTCATCATCTTCGTCCATCTCTGCAATGTAGATAAATAGGGATTCCTTTTCTACTACACCAGATAGGACTTTCTTTGCAAGCTCGTATTGTTCATAACAAGGACTATTGATATTAAAACCTGCCGTTGTTATAGCTAAGGTTAGTGGACTTCCCACGCTTATTTGACCATCAAGCATAAGCTTATACATTTGATTGTTAGGGTGAGCATGGTATTCATCGATTATGGCCAAGATTGACCTAAAACCATCCGCAGACTTGGTATCTCTACCAACTGACTTGATTTCAGTCCCTGTTATCTTTGATGTAATTGTTCTTTCATGTCGTCTAATTCTGTATAGCTCAGCTAGTTCCTCGTCTGCAATTATAAATTTTTCTACTTCGTCCCAAACAATGTTAGCTTGGTCTTGCTTAGTAGCTGCACAGTAGATTTTACCCTTTTGGTAACCTGAGAAAGTAGCACGATTATTGATTTCAGTTCCTGACAAAAAGGACTTGCCATTTTGTCTGCCCATTTGTACATAGGCTTCTCTAAATCTTAACTTCTTGCTTCGCTTTTTTCTCCAGCCGTGTAGGGATCCAATTATAAAATTTTGGAAACCCCTTGTTTTTAACTTGGCAGGTTCCATTCCCTCTAGGATAGTGAGTTCATTGGCTATGTTTATGGCTCTTTCGGATAGTTCGACATCCCAAATATAGTCAAAATCTTTTCTCTCTAGGTCCCTTAAGTGCCTTTTACAGCAGTCAATTTCAGCTTGTCCCTTTAAGACTTTACCGCTGACTACTAGCTTGGCATATTCTGTAACTCTATCCATCTAAATACCTGAGGTACTTGTTAGTCTCGCTTTCTTCTTTCTTAGGGACAATTAATTTAAGTCTATCAGTTGTCGCAAGTCCTAACTTACTGGAGCAAGTCATTATTTGCTTGATGATCTTATCCTGAGCATTTATGAGAGGAGATATTTTATTGTCTTCAGTGACATACCTGTATGACTCCTCAGCTTTTTGGATCTCCTCTGTAACTTCCAAATACTGTGAATAAGCGTTGCAGTATATGGCAAGTATGGATAGGTCAAGGTTATCAAGTGTATCAATTTTACTTGCTTCTTCTACCACTCGTGTAAATTCCAATTTTGCAGTTTCTGAAAGATAGGCAGGTGCTTTAAGATTTTTGTTATCCAGTTTAATTTTGTTTTCTTGTTCCTGTCTCTCTTTTATTTTTTCTTTTCCAATTTTTCCAGTCGATGTTGCAGTCGTCTTTCTTGGTCTCGCCATAATTTCACCACCTTTCACACTTAGTCCGGTTATTTCAAAAATACCAGACTATAAAAATTCTTAGTCCGGTATTTTCCATTTATCTCGTTTTAATCTCGTTTTAATTTTGGTTTATTTATGGTTTATTTATGGTTATTTCACACGATTATTTAAGTTTTAACCCTTGAAATATAGCCATTCTATTTTTGTTTTAATTTGGTTTACTTTCGATTGCTCTCGTTTCAAACAAAAAAAGATAAACCATTTTATTGTTTATCTTTTAGTAATGTATAATTTAATTTTTTAGCAGCTTAAAATTTTTAGTTTCTGGCATTTTCTCGCGAGAAGAATCGGGCGCTGGTCTTTGAGACCTCGCCTAAAACTTTCTGACCCACCCCCGTGCCATTTTTATTTATTTCGAATAATAATTGTTGAGTTTTCTTTTTTGTGTCCTCATCTCTGTTATATAGTGCGTGTATCTCTTGATGACTCCTATCCGTCAGCCAAAAAAGATTACCAACATCATAAGCCCTGGACAAATCATCAGCCACCTCAATGATGTGGTGTGCCAACCTACCCTCAACAATCTTACCAGTCTTGTAGTAGATCCATAAGTCAATACCATTAGCCTTGGACTTACACACATCCTTAACAACACTCCAACGCTTATCAGTGTACACGCTGTGGTTATCACGACTGTACTTGTCATAAGACTTATGATACTTACTCATGCAATCCTTACACATCTTGTCAGTAATAGGAATTGCCTTCCCACACTTACAAAGTTTCTTTAACATACCAGCTTCCCACCCTAGCCTAATCAAGTGTATGTAGTTTCCCAACACATAACATAGTATATGTTAACCTTAGAAAGATAAGAACATGAAATATTTTAAATGGCAATCCGTTCGCTCGTGCAATCTATATTAATAATAAGGAGGTGATTACTTATCTTTCTATCTCCACTTTAAACTATATCACAGCTTGACGGTCAAAAAGGTCACATCTTTTTACACTGCCTTTCTAACTCCTCTAAAAGAGCGTCAGGATCTAAATCCGTAATCGATACAAAATATTCTGACTTAATAAATCTCTTTATCTCTGCTCTCATCTTAGGATAATTTTTATAATCGTATACTGCCCTCTTAATAATTGCAGACACTAATAGTTCGGGATGTTCAATCATTTAAACACCTCTGGATTCTTCGCCTTAAACTCCAGTAGTGCATGGCCATGTATGTTTTTTATATAGCCATAATTATAGTTGTAGTCTGCCGCTATCTCCATTAAGCTCATGTCTCGTAGATAATGATTGACTAAGACTATTCTGTGAATTGGATTCTCTACCTTATCAATCTGTGAATTTATTCTTTTCTTTAAATCAACCAACTCATCAATCTTTTTGTCTATCTCTCTTTCCATGTCAGTGATTTTATCTACCCAGTCTGAAAAATTGAGACCACCAGAGCTTTGGACCCTCTCCTTAGTGTCCAAGCTCCCAATACTTAAAGCACGTGCCCTCAAATCTTCCTTCAATTTCAGCTTGCTGTCAATCTCATTTTCCAAGTGTCTAACCTGCGATAAGTAGTCTTTTGGTCTCATCTTCCAACTCCTAACCCCAAAGAGGTATCTCCAAAATATTAAAGGCATCTTCAACAGACCTTGCAACACCAGTCAAAATTGGAAACTTTCTGTAAATCCTGAAATATTCTTTTTGGTCTTCGCTTAATTGTCCTTTAGCATTTTTAACCTCTATAGAAACAAACTTCCCGTCTTTCTTTCTAAATCCAATAAGATCTGGAGTTCCGTTCGGGAATGTACGAACCCATCTAGCATTTTTCCCATATCCAATTTTAAAAACTCCAGTCGTAGTATTATAAATCGATGCATAGGGAGCAATCGCTGACCTTATCAAGTCCTGTACTTCTTTTTCAGATTGCTCTTCTCCAAATAAGTTTTTACTCATATCTCAACCCCCAATCTTTTAAAACCTTCCTTTTGCTTTCTCATTGCCATGTCTTCTAGTTCATCACTTGTGTAATTATCCGTTATTTGCTCAAAATTCTTAAAAGTATTCTTGTTTACTTCTTCGTAAGTTTTATATTCATCATCAAATACTTTCTTTATAAACTTCTTGCCCAGCTTGTTAAAATCAATGTTTTTCTTTAAATAATCGCTCTCTTTAATTTTCACTATAAGCTTATCGAGATCATCAAGACTATTAGACTTCAAAAATTTCTTGATCTGTGATGATGATACTTTTTTATCCACCAGGTTATTAATTTTATTAAGTCGTTTTTCTATATCATCATCATTATTATCATTATTATCATTATTATCATTATTGTTTATGTGCCTCTGTGATGCTTCCGTGATGCTTCTCTGGTGCTTCCGTGATGCTTTTGCTGGTGCCTCATCTTGATATAAGCTGTAATTTACAATGGTTATAGTAGTCGCTTTTCGTGGTGCAATTTCTAGCCCTATCTTGTCATCTTCTTGGAGCAACTCAAGAAACCTTTTTACCTTTTTATTTGACCAGCCCCACCTGTCACATAGCTTTTTTATAGAGGTTATACGCTGGCCTCGTTTAACTTCTATCAATTCTCCGTTAAATAGTATTTTACTATCTTCATGATTGGCCATAAGCAACAAGTCCACCCAGGCTTGTCCCCTAGAAAAAGGCTTGTCTTTCCAAAGCCAATCATCTTCAATTTTTCTATGGACACTTATCCAGCCTTGGCTTGCCATACTTATCACCACCTAGCAAATTTCTACAGCTACACCTGTAAGTTCTTGCAGTCTCTCTTTAATAAGTTTCGCATCAGAATTAGCATCTGATAAATGCAAAACATATATCTTTTTAAGCCTTGATAAATCACTTCTTTCCAGCAAATTAATAGCGGTGTCTAAAGACATATGATTCTTTTTAATTCTCTCTCTTAGTTTGTCATTTAAACCTGGATTGTCATTAATAGTTTCTTTGTCATAATTAACTTCCATCATAAAATAATCTGGACTAAAACTATAAATAGAATATTGAGTGTCTGTTATAAAAACTAACTCTTCTTTTGCTAAGATGTCGCAAATTAAGAATCCCACTGGCTCTTTAGCATCGTGAATTGTCTTGAAAGGTTTGACAATAAAACTCCCAATATCTACATCAAAATAAGAATCTCCAAAGTTTTTAAAACCCTTGACTCTATGACTATCAAGCTTCAAAGCTTCCTTTGTACCTTTAGTCATATATATGTTTACTCCAGCCTTTATCAAATTCTTACAAGCTTTTGAGTGGTCTCCATGCTCATGACTTACCAAAACACCGTCAATATCCGTAGTCTTAAAATTAAGTGCTTCCTGGATTTTTTTATAAGGGATACCACACTCAATCAAGAGTGTAGTATCCTCATTACTTATCTTGTAACAGTTGCCAGAACTACCACTGGCTATGACTTCAATCTTCATCTTTAAATACCTGACATTCGATTTGGAAAGTTATCCTACGCATAATATTTTCTACGCTTGACTTAGATAAATTTTCATAGAGTGTAACTGTGTAGTCTTTATTTTCCACAATTATGTCATATTTACCATCGGAGTTTTCTAGTGCATAAACTGTATCAGGGTTAAATAAAATTCCAAGTGATCCACTTACTATCATTTTCTATTCCCCCTTAAAATGGTGCCTTTACATCATCTTCAATAATTTCTCCAGTTTCTGGATTAACTTCAATAGTTTCTTCTTCCTCGTCTGGATTTGTCATTTCAAGCATAGCGTTGTTTTCTGTGGCTCTTAAAACTTCTCTGTCTTCCTCTTCCTTAACTGCATCCTGGAACTCTGTTGTCAAAACTCCATACTTGCTCAAAAGTTTTTTAATTACTGTTTTTTGTCCCATTTCATCAAATTGTTTTTTCCATGGGCTATATTTACTTCCGTAAGATTGAGAGTATCTTTCAGCGTGTTCTGTAACTTCGTCCTTTGTCATATAAATAGCTTTTTCATATCCATTTAAGAGTTGGAAGTAAGCAAAGTAACCCATAACTTTATCAGACTTAGGCTCTCCGATTATTTCAAAGGTGCCTCTTAAAAAGTCTCTTTTAACTTCCATACCCTCGTACAAAATTCCAGCGTTTAAGGCCTTATATTGTCCGCTTCTTTGTGCCATTTGGATATATCCCTTATAGCCGATTTGGAATTGAGGCCTTGTTGTTCCTTTGCTGTTGTATGGCACTATATAGGCGTAGCCAAGATTTTTATTAATAGGCAAATTAAGAGTAGCTGCTTTTAGTGCCTCCATAACAACCTCTTTAGGGTTACAATCTTGCAAAGAAGTATCGCCATTGTATAGGTCAATAATCGATGCTAAAAACCTGTCTTTATTTTCCTTTAAAGCATCAGCAAATAAGTTTTGCATACCTTGGTTTTTAAGCAAATTCTTCATTTGGTTTACTGGACTTAATGCCCTATTTTCTTGCTTTTGTATGTTTGTCATTTTAAATCTCCTTTTAAATCTTCCTGTTTCATGAAAACTCCGTTTATAGTTTTTCCTTTTCTATCCTTGATTTTTTCGTAAGCTCTAGCTAGGCAGTCGACTGGATCCATTTCTAATTGCTCGCATAAAATAATCAGAGTTACAAAAATATCGCCCATTTCTAAAATCATCTTATCTGCTAATTCACAAAGATAAGAATTATCATCAATTTCTCCATAACCGTTGTTAAAGCTAAATTCATCTTTATATAAAGTCCACTCATCTCTAAATTCGAAGACCTCTTCCATAAATTTTAAAAACTGTTTTTCTGCAATATCTGCGTGGAGTAAATCTTTATCCTTTGCCCAATCAAGGACCTTTTCTCCTAATTCCTCAAATATAGTATTTTCACTAAATTTAATATGATCTAGGCTATCTATAATCAAATCAAAATTTTTAGGATAATTCTCTACATCTTTTATACGCAGATTGTAAACTTCAGCATGTCTGCTATCACTTTTATAAGTTCTAGCTTTAACCTCTGCTTCTGGATCACAATAAATTAATTTCATTATTAAATCTTTAACTTTCATCTTCCTGCCTCCTTAAAATGGTATATCGTCATTATCTACTGGGAAAAAACCTTCGTCACTATAACCATCAGCATCAGAATTACTATTTTGGTAATTTTCGCCACCAGAATTATTATTTTTAGATCCTACAAAAGTGATGCTATTAACTAAAACATCAGTTGTATAAATAGTCCTTCCGTCTTTTTCGTAGCTTCCAGTTTGGATTCTTCCCTCTACTGCAATTTGGCTTCCCTTGCTGTGATAATTTGCAATTACTTCGGCAGTTTTACCAAAGGCTGTGCATGAGATAAAGTCAGCTGTAGGTTGGTTATTTCTTTCAGCTTCTTCTCTTTTGTCTTTGCTTAGTTTTCTATCTACTGCAACTGTAAACTTTAAAATAGCCATTCCTGACTTGCTATATTTAAGCTCTGGATCTCTCACTAATCTTCCAATTAAATTTACGCTGTTCATTCTTCCACCTCAACAATTCCTCTATATTCGTATGTTGTTAAATATCCTGTGTTATTTTTCCTCTTTTCTCTAAGGAATTTTTCTGCTTTTTCTTTACTGTCAAAATAAAATTTATTTTCTGGGTATGTGTCAAAATACTTAATCACTAAATGTTTTTTCATTCTTCTTCGTCCTCCTCATCTAACATATCTATTTGATTACTTTTCACTTTTTCCAAGACAACAACACCGTCATCAATTTTAAATTCCATGCCTTGGTATGCATCGCCACCGTCTAGGCTTGATTTCTTTTGTAGATTAGTGCCTATCTTGTAGTTAAAAGCTGGCATCTTATAAACTGTCTCTTCTTTATGTTCATATACAGTTCCTATTTTTAATTTAAGAGTTATGTCGCCTTGCTCAAATTCTCCAGCAGCTATTTTCTTTGCTACATGGATAATTGATGCGTTTAAACTCATCTGCATTTCTTCAAATTTTTCATCTTGTAAACTAAATACTCTCATTCTTCCACCTCAAAAACCTCTGGATAAAACCTGCTTCCACACTTTAAAATTTTGTCTATGTCTTCTTTTTCATCTTGACCATAGCCTGTCCCGATGTAATACTTAACTTCATATCCATTGAAGACTTTTATAATTCCGATGTTACCGCTGTACCACCAAGCACCTAAAACCTTAATCAACTTTAAGCTCCTTATCCTTGCTAACTACTAACCTTACTAACTGCGTATCTGTTTTGATTAACTCGTTTACACTTTCTGCGTTGTCTATAAATATTGGCACTTTTAAATCAAGCTTGTCTGACAAGCTATTAATTACATCAAGACCTGCGTTTATCTTTGCGGCATTGTTTAAGTCACTGTAAGGCACTCCTTTAAAAGTAGCTTCGCAAGTTTCTGTAATTCCGCCATTTATTTGATTTTCAAAAAGCTTAAATTTTACCAGGTCAAAACTGTCATTAATTTTGTCGCTTACTAGGTCTACATAAGCCTTTGTGTACTCTTCGCAAAGATAAATAATTCTTTGTTGTTCTTCGTATAATTTGGCAAGTTCTTTTTCTCGAGACTCCAACTCTTTAATTCTTTCATCAATCTTTTCGTTTTGTCCTTGTAGAGATAATTTTTTGTTTATTTCTTCCAAATCTGCGTTTAAGGAGTCTTTCTTTTCTAGTAAGTCCTTTTTATTGTCTAAAGAAAAATCACTTAATTTTGCCTTAGCCTCGTCAAGCTCCTTGTCAATTTCTTGTAGTCTAATAGGTTCAGTTGGCAGGTCTTCTTCCTTATATTCTTTTACCTCATAGATTGCTATAAGTTTTTCGCTCTCTTCAATTTTTATCTTTAAATCTTTCGCTTTTTCTTCTATGTTTGTTAACTTTTCAGATTTTTTCTTGTTGAAGTTAGCCATCGTTTTCTCTATTTGGTCTGGTAATAGGTCTTGACCGCAAGTTGGACACTTAAAGTCTCCTTGATACTGTTCTTTGTGGACTTCTTGCCATTCTTCCCTAGCCTTTTCAACTAGATCTTTAAGCTTTTCTATATTCTTTTTCGCTTCTTCAAGTGCTAATTTATCGTGTTCTTTTTCAAGCAATACATTTTTATTTTTTAGATTTATTTCAAAGCATTTGTTTTGATACTTTTCTGCTAGGTCAGACTTTTCTTTTTGTAACGCAGTAATTTTTTCTGTTATCTCAGTCATGCCCTCTGCCATTTTCGATGCATCTGCAAGCTTTTCGTCAATCTCTTTTATTGCTGGAAGTGTGCTTCTCTTTCTAAACTCTAAGGCATCAAAATCTATATCGTGGATCTTTGACTTGTCTAATTCGTCAATTCTTGCTGGTATAGACTCAATGTCCTTGTTTATTTTCCTGGCACTATCCTTGGCGATTTTCTTTAATTCATCAACTGTATAAGTTTCAAGGTCTAAGTCTTCTAAGTCCTTATTCTTTGCGATAATATCCTCTGGCTTTACATCTTCTATAAGGCTTAAAAGTATTTCTCTTCTTTCTGTCTTTACCAAAAATTGGTTAAAGTACAGTGGATTTGAAAGCAAGTTGAAATTATCTTCAGACAACACACTTTCAATTCTTTCGTTGTACTCTTTTTTCTTAACTGGGACAGCGTTGATATAGTAGTCAGTAGTGTGTCCAGTAAATTCTGCCTGTGTAGATCCACGCTTCTTAGTCCAGACTTCTTTATAGATTTTTTTAAGCGTAAGATCTGTGTCGTCAAAGACAAAATCTCCTTCAACTACTGATTCTAAGTTGTGGACTTCCTCTCCATTTTTGTCATAAGGCTTTATTGCAAAGTCTTTTCTGTTAAGGCTGTCCTTATCCCAAAGTAACCAGGAATAAGCATCGAAGATTGTTGTCTTGCCTACTGCGTTGTCCCCATAAATATTAGCTGTGTCCTTAAAGTCTATTGTTAAGTCTTTAATTCCCTTGAAGTTTTTAAGCTTTAAAGTTTTGATTTTTATTTGCATGATAAACCTCCGTCAAATAGAGACTTAAAGGCTGCAAAGTCCTTTAACATGACTTCTGTCATATAACTTACTAAGAATTTTTTAAAGATTTGTGCGTCAATAGGATTGTTACAAAGTTTGTTTTCTCCAACATTTTTTTTCATTAAATCGCCAGTTATTATGCTTGCATTTAAGATTAAACGTAAATCATTTTTTACTTCTTCTTCTTTTTCGTGCATCAATGCATCTGCGTAAGTTTTAAACAATTTTCCATCTTCAGTTTCAAAACATTCTATTTTTTTCATTTTTCTAACTCCTTGTGATATACTAAGAGCAAATATTAATTTATTTTAGTCCTTGAGTTTTAGCCGACCTGGGACTTTTTTCTTGCTCTTTTTCATTCTTACTTCCTCTTTAAATACTTATTTTTTACATACTTTAAAAATTTCCCATAATCGTGGAAAACTTTAACTCCAAACTCTTTGCGATAAGCTTCCCTTTCATCTTCCAGAAATTTTCTATAATCTTGTATTTCAAAATCTTCTCCATCGGCAATATTATTTTTCTCAAAAAATGCTCTTAAAATTCCTGTCGCAGTTCTTATATTTGCTTTCAATTTCATCACCTCACCAAAAACTTAAAAAAACTATCAATTACTTCCACGCCTGCGTATAAAAACCAAAATACAAATTTAATTGAAATCAAACTTATAAAGTATAAGGCTTTCGCAAGGATCAGTATTCCTATAAATCTTCTGATTAATAAAAATAAGTTAAATCTGTTAACCTTTATCATTTTTTAAACCTCCATAAATCCCAAATATAAGTTGGTGTGTACCAAATAGACATTGTCTCTAAAGTTAAAGCATCTTGATTTTTAACTATCGCAGGGATCCCCAGTAAACTAAGTTGTATATAAGTCATGTGGACTGCCTTGATGTCTAAGTCTCCGCATATAACAAGTAATTGCTTTTGTGGGTTTAAGCCTTGCCTTAGCATGGCTCTTACAAGTCCTATGATGGTAACTCCGCCACCAACCGCAGGGTCAGTCACTGTCATATAACCTTTTTCTTTTATTTCTTTGTCGTCAAATGCTACATTTGCCAATAAATCTGCAAGATTTAAAGGTGTAAAGACTTGACCTGTCCACTTATTGCCTAACTCCAATTCCATAAAGACTCTACCTAATACGTCTTGCGGCTCTTTTGATAGCTCCAGGACTACAAGGCCCATGATGTCGGATATTTTCCAGATTTGCTCTGGACTGTAAGTCTTTATGATGTCGAGATACCTTTTCTCTCTTTCTGCTGCTTGGTCTTTATCGCAAGCATTACTAATTGATATTGCCACGACTTCTAAAAAATCTTTATAGACTTGCCATAAATCTCTGGTAGATGCTAACTCCCTAAACTGCTTGATTATTTCTTTCATTTTCTTTTTCAAAATCCTTTAAAAATGCTCTAGCAAGTATTCTTCCTAATTCGGGCATTACATTTATTTCTTCTGATTTATCTTCTTCGATTTTTTTGACTTCCAATGTTTTCTTGTCCATAGTTATTTTCATGTCACCCACCTAAAAACTTGTTGGTAAAGTAAATCTGTCCCTTACCAGTCATCTTGGTAGTTGTAGTTGTCCTTGTGCTTCCGTCTGGGTTGTTAATTACTCTTACCTTAGTTTCAAAAAGTCCTTGTTCCATAGATCTTTGTGTAGGCTGATTTCTTCTTTCTCCGCCCTTACATAAATAACCTTGGTCTCTCAGTAAAGCAAATAACCTATTTTGCCCCATGTTTGGTAGACCATTTTGTTTTAACCTCTTGGCAAATTCGCCTATAAGAATTGAGTTCTCAGCAACTTCGCAAGAGTCAGAAAATAAAACTTTAGGTCTGTTTCTTTCGTTTTCTGCTTCGGCTGCAATTCTTCTTTGCTTTTCCTCTTTTAGAGTCGTTGCAAGTTGTATCAAATAGTCTGGGTCTGTAAGAGTTCTTTCAATGACAGTTTCCGTCATGTACGCTCCATGTTTTCTGATTGTTGGTAGCACTTCTGATGTAACCCAATCAGCAAATCTTTCTGCCTCAGGTTTTCTGCTTTGGAAAATCAATTTATATAAGTTTGATTCATTTATAAAATTCGCTTGTTGTCTTCTTCCGATTGAATCTATGACGTCAGTAGTACTGACACCATCTTCATTAAGTCTTGTTTTAGCCATTCTTGGATTGTTAATCTCTAAAACCCTACATACATCGTTTAAATTGAAATAAGGCTCATCATTTATAATCGATGTTCTTACTTGTCCAAACTCTCTATTTTCAAAAATTCTTAAATCATTCATTTCATTCACCTACTTTCTATTTTTATAAGTTGTCGTATTATGGTCTGCAAATAAATCAAGCAAAGATTAAATAAAAACTGGGCATTTATATCTCCTAATAACTGCCTAGCATAATCAGGATCATAATTCGATTTTTCAATAAGCCTTATTCTTCTTTCAAACTCTTCAATATTTGGCATATTAAAGACTTGTAAAAAAATCCCAGACATAAATTCATCTTTTAAATTTTTATTGATTTTTTCTATAGCATCCTTAATTTCTTCTCTTTCTTTTTCCACGTCCTCACCTCTCCTTTATTTGCTATAATCTCCATAAGGAGATGATTTTTTTGAATTATTCTGAAATTGTTTTAAGTCCTCATCAAAAACAAATACTTAAATATCTGTCTAAGAACCCCAACTCACAATTAGAACAATTCGATGACAAAGATATAGACTTTCTAGTTAAATTGCACTTCATAAAGCAAGAACTTGCTTACAAAGGTTCGTTAGAAACCATCCTTTTGTATTCCTTAGATCCCCAAGCCTACAACTACTCTTTATTTGCTAAAAGAGATGTCTTAAGAACTTGGTATCCCTCCATAATTTCAACCCTATCTTTAATTCTTTCTGTAATTGCTATACTTAGGACTTTGTAACAGTAATCAAAGCTATAAGCGATATTAATAAAGACGCTAAAGATATAATTGGAGTGTAAGTTTCTAAATCCATCCACAAAAAAGGATATTTGATGTCTATAGCAACTATCAGTCCATGTTTTTTTATCAGCTCTCTCAAAGGGAGCTTTCTTTCATCTTCTAACTTCATTTCTTTCACCTTCCTTTTATCTGCTCATCTTTACTGGCAAAGATTTTCAAGGAAATCTGACTCAAAAACTGATTCATGTAAATCAGCTAAATATGAATTTAATTTCAATGAATTCGAGTAATTCTGAGAAGCCAAAGAAATCAATTGGATTCTTAGGAGAAATTTATTAAACTCTATAAGCATTTCTATTTTTTGATCCATTTGCTCCATCAAGTGGATCATTTCTATTTCGCTTTTCATATTTCGCCTTCCTTTTATTTTCTACCGTTTTTCGGTAGTCTTGGGTCAAAAAAAATTACTCGTCGTAATTTCCGTCATTGACAATTGGTATCTCTACAATTGCTGGGTTTATTTTATAAATCTCAGTACACAAATAGTCAAAATCAATGGCTTTAATAGGTACTAAGCCTCTTTCCCAACAACTTATAGTTTTAGAACTTTTCCCAATTTTTTCAGCTGTATCACTTAAAGATAAGCCTGCATTTACTCTAGCCGCCCTTAAAGTTATTGTATTTGTCATGTAATCACTTCCTTTCTCACTGCGTTGAACTTATTATACTACCTGTTTTCGGTAGTGTCAACTCTTTTTCGGTAGTTTTTTTCTTTTTTTATTACTTTCTCGTTGTTCTTCTTACCTAAAAATGGTATTATATAGGTAAGAAATCGGAAAGGAGGTATGAAAAATGTTAGAAAATAGGAATGATATTCTTGTAAAAAATCTTTTATTTTATCTTGATAGGTTAGGTTTAACACAAACGGAATTTGCAAGGGAACTTGGTTATCCAGAGACCACTGTTTCTAATTGGTTTAACAAAAACACCTATCCAAGACCTGATAAAATACAAGAAATGGCAAATTATTTTGGAGTAAGAAGGACTGATCTTACTGAAAACAATGATGAACAACAAGCTCCACTTAAAAATGCCAAATCAATCCCTATTATTGGCACTATTGCCGCTGGATCCCCTCTCTTAGCAGAGGAAAATATAGTCGACTACTTTCTCATAGATAGTAGAGTTGATGCAGACTTTGGTTTAACTGTTAAGGGCGAAAGTATGATAAATGCAAATATATTTGACGGAGATATTGTTTTTATCAGAAAGCAACCTACTTTAGAAAATGGAGAAATTGGAGCAATCCTTTTAGAGAATGAAGCGACCTTAAAAAGGTTTAGCAAAACTGATGGAAGTGTAATCTTACAAGCTGAAAATCCAAACATGACTGATTGGCCTAGAGTTTACACAAATGGGAATATACAAGTGCTAGGCAAACTAGTAGGTGTATATAGTAAAAAAAATTAGGGAGTGCAGTGCGCAAGCACTCTCTAATTAATATGTATGGAGGTATACTATGGGACTATTTAAAAGCAGTGAAGAAAAAGAATTAGAAAGACAACAAAAAGACATTGAAAAACTAGAAAACTTTATGAAATATTATGGTTTAGAAGGTTTAAACAACGATGACAGAGACAATCTTTTAAACCTTGCAAAAGCATCAGATGGTGATGCCTTTTTCCACCTTGGGACTATGTTGTCAGCTAGTGAAACAGATTATCTAAGTCACATGGATCATCAAAACAGTGTAATCATTGACCAAAACTTTTTAATCATCAAACAATTAGACAGATTAAATAAAAACTTAGAAAAATTAATTGAAAAATAAATAAAAAAAAAGAAGGCACCATAAAGCGCCCTCTTTAAAAAAAGTGGTATAAAAATAACACTTTTCCCTGACAGGAATATTATACCACAGAAATGGAGGTATAAAACAATGAAAACTGCTTACGCTTACGCTAGGTTTTCTAGTGGAAATCAAAAAGAAGAGTCTATTGAGGAACAGTTTTATGAAATAAAAAGATACGCAGAGTCCGAAGGAATAATGATTAAAAAATATTACTCCGACGAAGCTATAAGTGGTCTTACAAATGGTAGAGATCAATTCCGAGAAATGATAAATGAAATCTTAAATCATGGAGGAATAGATTATGTCATTGTATATAAAGTAGAAAGGTTTAGTAGAAACAAATATCAATCTGCAATCTATAAAGAAAAGTTATCCCGTAGAGGAGTAAAAGTTTTATATGCTGCCCAAAGACTTTCTGACACCCCAGAAGGTGGGCTTATGGAAGGTATTTTAGAGAGTTTTGCCCAATATTACTCTGAAAATTTAAGCGTAGATACACGACGTGGACAATATTATAATGCCAGGAAGGGCTTATTTAATGGTGGAATCCCACCACTAGGTTACTCTATAGATGACGAGAAAAAATATAAAATTGATCCATACGAAGCTACAATAGTAAAATCAATATTTGATATGTACTTAGATGGTATGTCTCAATCAGAAATAGCCAGAGAACTTAATAAAAAAGGATATAAAACCAACAGAAAGAGAAACTTTGCCCAAACATCTATAAGTGGAATTCTAACCAATAAAAAATATATAGGGATCTATGAGCATGGAAGAATACAACTTAAATATAATGTTACTGGTAAAAGAACCCTTGAAGTTATGCGACCTGATGACCAAGTTGTAGTAAATTATGATGCAATTCCACCTATTATAGACAAGGAAGTTTTTGAGAGGGTACAAAAAATGATAAAAGATAGAGCAAATCAAAAAGCAGTTAGACAACATCACGATTATCCACTAAAGGGGCTTATATACTGCGAGTGTGGTCAAAAGATGTATGGCTATACTGATACAAGATACCCTAGCAATAGCCGATATCGATGTAAAAAATGTAATAATGCTATAAAAAAAGAAGCCTTAGAAAAATATATTATGTCAGTAGCAAGAAATTACATTTTAGATAACGCTGATGTTTTAGTTGACAGAATTGAGCAAGAAACAAAAAAAGCATTAGAGTCGCTAGATACCGACAAAAATGCACTTAAAAAAAGGCTTGATGAAATTGATAAAGAAGAAAATAACTGCGTTGAATATGTAATGTCCTTTGGTGCCAATGACAAAATAAAATCTAAGATAGATGAATTGAATAAAGAAAGAAATGAAATTAACAATTTATTAGCATCTACTGGAGGTCCAATAAACATAAAAAAAGAAATTAGAATTTGGATCAATAAAATTAAAAATGATAACTTAGAATTAAACAAAAAAGAATTTATACAGTTATTGGTTAGAAAGGTTGTAGTTTCAAGGGAGGAAGTGCAAATTTTTTTTAACATATTTGCACGCCCCTCCAACACCAACGCCCCCACGAGGGGTGCGACATGGAATGGTATAAAGAGTGCTACAACATCAACATGATTTCAATCCACGCACCCACGAGGGGTGCGACTTTACAATTATAATAAGCTTAGGGGTCTAATTAGAATTTCAATCCACGCACCCACGAGGGGTGCGACGATTGCTTTTTCTTCTCCGTCATACTCCATGGCATATTTCAATCCACGCACCCACGAGGGGTGCGACTTGAGGAACTTCCTGCAAGATTAGACGAGCTAAAATTTCAATCCACGCACCCACGAGGGGTGCGACGCTAAAAAATACGAGATAAATTCTGATGCTAGGGTGATTTCAATCCACGCACCCACGAGGGGTGCGACATGACCTTACATCTTATGCAAAAAGTGAGGATATAATTTCAATCCACGCACCCACGAGGGGTGCGACTAGTCGATGTAGGCTTTTACAAAGATTTTTCCATTATTTCAATCCACGCACCCACGAGGGGTGCGACCTTTCAGTTCCAAAAAAGCTAGTTCAAGTCCTTTATATTTCAATCCACGCACCCACGAGGGGTGCGACAGATTCCAAACCAACTGATGTTACTAATTATATAATTTCAATCCACGCACCCACGAGGGGTGCGACTTTTTCTGTATACTGTTGCATCTTGTAAATTGTCGTATTTCAATCCACGCACCCACGAGGGGTGCGACTGCATTTTTTAGCCTTTTTCTACTACTAAAAGATACAGCTAATCATTTTTTTAAGAGTTTTGTCTCTTTTTCATTGTTTTATTATGAGTTAGTTACAAGAATTATATGTCCAGCTCTAAATCTCATAATCTTATAAGATTAATAAGTCTTTTTCTGGGTTATAGGAGTCATCTCTTCCAAGAGTTTCCACTCTCCTCTCCCAATTTTTCCCTAAATTGTAAATTCTAATTGAGTCTTTTTTAGGGTCAATTATTTTTTCTAATTTGTTTTTAATAAGAACTAAATCTGCAGGATAAATATTTAGTTCGAAAACAGAATTTTGAACTCTTTGTCCGTAATCTAAACAGACTTTTGCAACCTGCCTTAATCGTCTTTTGCCATCACTTGACACTGTTTCTACATCATAGGTTATTAGTACTTGCATTTTAGCCTCCCATCATAAAAGGTGGATAGGATTCTATATCTCCTCTAAGATACGAATTTAATAACATGGCTTGAACATGGGGAAGTAGCCCTATTTTTATATTTTCTTCTATAAATGGATGATATATTTCTTCTTGTTCTCTTTTGTTCCAATTTTCTAAAACTATTTGTCTGCCATTATCGTTTAAAAGTGTGGCGCCATTTTCTTTTACCTCAAAATGATTCTTGTTTATTCTATTTAAGTTTATCATTGATAGCGTAAATTTATCAACTAGAAAGGCTCTCATTTCTTCTATTAAGTCAAGTGCCATGCTAACCCTTCCCGGCCTATCTGTATGAAAGAACCCTGCATAGGAATCTATACCTACACCTCCAAGGGCTGCCGCAATATTATTTGTAAGTAGTGAATATAGAAAGGATATTAGGGCGTTGAACCTGTCCATTGGAGGTCTTTTGCTTCTATCTATAAAGAAAAAATCTTCACGCTGTTTTATTATTAATTCATCTAAGACCGAAAAGTACTCTCTAGCTATTATTCCTTCTATACCTCTTACACTGTCTTTGTTCTTGCAGTTTTTGATTTCCAGCATTAAAAGTTTTATGGAATTTATAACTTCTTCTAGTCTTTTGACATCAACTTTTTCTTTATTGTCTAACTTTCCTCTTATTAAGATTTTCCTGGAATTATATGCCTTTGCGTAGATTATATTTTTTACAAAATCCAAGGACTCTTCTGACTCTTGCATTTTATATTGTTTCTTCCTTGTGTAAATATTTCCATAAGATGCTCCAAGAACTCTGCCGCAATACTTTCCATAGGGTGTAAAGAAGGTTATGGCTACATTTTCTTCCATACACATTTTCATTAAATCTGGACTCATGCCCATATAATTAAAACAAACTATCTGTTTTAATATGTGGATTGGGTATCTTGCCACTGTTTTTGAATCAAGAGTTATAGAAATGTTTCTTCCTTCTTTTCTAAGATAATAATCTGGATTTGTGACATATAAAGTGTTCAATAGCTTTTTCATAATTCTGCCCCATAAATATAGTTATCAACATTTTTAATTTTTTTCGTTATCCTTGGGCTACACTCATTATAAAGAGAACACATCTTGCAATTCTTATAATTTTCTGCTCTAGGGACTATTTTTTCTTTATAGTACTGGTGCATCTCTTTTGCTGCACTTATTGTTAGTTCTCTTAATTCATTTGCGAACTCAACTTTTTCACGAGTATCTGTTTCATTATAATAAATATATCCATAATCAAGTTTTGTATTGAAATTTTCTTCCACACAAATTGCCTGTGCCATTAACTGGGCATTGTCATAATTATATTTTTTCTTTTTGCCCCTCTTATATTCTATAATAATTGGCTGCCATAAGCCCTTTCTATTATTCAACTCAATTCCCTTATCTGATTTATGAAATTCGATTGCATCTAACCTGCCAGAGAGTCCCAGATTTTTGGAACTCACTGACATTGCTCTTGATATTATTAAGTCTTTTCTCTTTTCTTTTATAAAGGGTTTATCAACTTTTGTATGAATTACTTGACCTTCCGCTGTAAATGAATTTTCCGTCCAAATATTTTCAACATGAATTAGAGCCCACTGTCTCTTACAAAACAAAAAGTGTTGAACTCCACTTAACATTAGGTATTCATCTTCAGCATACATTTTAAATTCCCTTAATATGTTCTACTTTTAATCCCTTTTCTTCATATTCTTTTAGTTTTTCTTGGTCTAGTCTAATATTGTAATCTTCATATTTTACTTTTAAGTCTTCTGCGTTAGGAAGGTCGTACTCTAATAGGTCCTTTATCTTTCCACTTGACACATCTCCAACCTTTGATGAGTGATTAAACCAGAATATGTCTTTGACTTCCATAGAGCCGTCTGGTCTAGCTGACGAAATATCATTAATAAATAAAGTTTTTATACATTCTTTTATAGTTTCCACATCTTTTTCATCGAAGCCAGTTTTTTCTGCAAAGTATGAATTAATGCTTCCATTAACTACATAAACTCCGTGGTCCACAAAGTGCTTTGTTCCCATTGTATCGGCACTTCTTGACTTTCCGGCAGTAGGTTCCATACCACTTATAGATTTAGTTATTTGCATTGTAGTTGTTTCTATTGGCTCAAGAGATTTTGCTATAGAAATACTTACTGGTCCTCTAATTCCAAGAGATCTTTTTTGATAAGTAAAGACTTGACCAAAGGACCTTATATCAATCCATTTTTCATTGGCTCTTTTTTCTACTTCTTCGTCACTATCTTCTTTTTTGAAAACTGAATCAAATCTTTTTTCAAGAGATCTAAAGCCGTCGTCACTTCTGTCTAAGGATTTTACAAAGATGTCGTGACCCATGTCTTGCATCCTATTTCTTAGCTTTCTCTTTAAGCATACATCAGAAATTTCTCCAAATCCTCTATTATCTATTCTTGGCATATTGCCAGTTAGTGGGTCACCATTAGGATTTGCTCCAGAAACTTCAATTGTAAAAATAAAATCTACTTTATTATTAATCATGTTTTTCCCCGCTTTCTCTTGTAGTTTTTTTGTATAAGTAATCTAATTCTTTAATTTGTGCTTGATACCCAAATAAAAATCCTGAGTTTAAAGGTTTATTTGTTTCTACCCCATTAAATTTGTAATTTTCCCCTATAAGTTCAATTACATCTCCAGCTTCTCTTTTTAAAATATTTCTTATTTCTCTAGTTTTTTCATTTGCATGCAACTTAAAATCATAGGGCTTGATTAAATCGCTAAGTCTCATGCTCATAGTTGCAGGTTTATTTAAATAACTTGACCAAAGTTTTTCAGCATTTGTTATTCTTTCGTCATCTTTATTGTAAGTAAAAGCTTCAGTTTTTTCATATATAGCTAGAAGTCTCCCAAATAAATAAGACCTATCTATTTCTTTTTTATCTAACATATTGCTTTTTATTCCCTCCTTTTCCCTCAGAACTGACAAGGCACATAACTTTACTTGTAGCCAAAACTTGTCGTAGTTTAATCGGTTTCTAATATTTATTTCTAAAGCTTGAATAATATTTTTAGGCATATCTCTGCCTTCAATAATCGAAGCTAAAATATTTTTGTATTGATCTGTTACGAATTTCTTTTTTGCTACCTCAAGTCCCTTTTCTCTTTCTACTCCATAAGCTGTTTGTATAAGCATTAATGGGCTTGGCGTATAATTAGTCTTGCCCTTTTCTTTGGTAAATCTGTACCAATGATATTTGTTTTGCCAAGAAACTAAATTTTCCTTTAGCCTTGAACTATCCATCTCTCTAAAATATTTTACAGCTACTCTTCCATTGCTGACTTTGTCAATTATAGCCATATAATATTTAGATTCATTAGAAAATAGAACTTTACCGCTAGTGAAAGACTTGACTATACTTTCTGAAGTTTCATCAGAAATTTTTCTGCCTTCATTTCTATTTCCTTGAGGCAAGTCTTCTCCTGCTATATCAAAAAGTGGTCCCAAATCAATAATTTCAATTTTCTTTGTTGGGTCTAAATCAGTTTTATTCTGAATATCATCGGAAAACCAACTTAGAGCATAGGTAAACTCTCCAAGCCACCTAGCTGTATTATCCCCATCAAGTAAAGACTTTGCCATTTGAATTATTTTTTGGCTAGATTCCTTTCCAATTTTTATAGTTTCATCTGGCTTATCAAATCTGCCTAAAAAATTTTCATTATTTGCAGTAATTTGAGAAATAAGTCTTGCAGAACCTATTAAAGGTTTGTGTTTAAGACATAGAAAATCTTTTTCTCCACTGATGTTGCAAATAATTTCTTCCGTGTCTTTGTCTCTCGCAAAAATGTCCTTGGTGTACTTAATAAATTTTTCTTGCAAATCCTTATTTTCAGAAAGGCTTAAATCTTTTTTCCCATCATAATTTTCAACTGCAAATGTTAAAAACACCTTTGAAAAATCTATTGTAACTTTCTTTGCCTTCTTGTCAGACTTATCCACAAATTCAACATTTTTATCTTTTAGAATTTTATATTCTTTAAATAATTTAGAAAGTATATCTTCGAAAACCTTTTCTTTAATAATGTAGTCGTGGATTATTCTTACAAATTCATCTTCATCATAATTTAACCATGCTTCCTGCTGACTAATGTAAGCTTCAGATTTGTTTGTGTTTTCTTGCATTACATAATCGAAGTTGTCAAAGAGAGGATGGGGTGCAATTCCACTAGATCTTGCAACAGAATCTTCTGTTACAGGGAAAATTACAATATCGCCATCTTCTAAAAATTTTGCATCAACTAATTCACTTTTTTTGTTAATCGTAATCTCAACAATGTTTTTGCCATTGGACTTCATAGAATTGTGATAAATCGGAAGAATTAAACTGGATTTATCATCTAGGTTCCCAACTAAATTATTCTCAAGTCCATAGTTATAAGAATTTAATAAGGCTGTTAAAAAACTCAATATATCACTTCCATTTAATAATCTTCTAATTCTTGGTCCACTGTTCTCGTAACTTTAGCCTCTTTGAAAGAATAATTTGAAACCTCATTTATTATTGGGCACTCTTCAGGTTTTTTAAAAACTATTCTGCCTTTTTTCATATTAATTGGTCCATAAGCTGACTTTAAAGTTTCTCCAGATTTTTCCGGATAAATAAAGCCAACAAACATTAGCCCAAGTCCTAAATCACTTTCATCATAGTAGCCCTTGTCACTTTCATATTCTTCTTCAGATAAATATTCAATGTAGCCTTGGCACTCAGATACACCTAAAAAGATTGGTCTTCTTCCACCTCTTTTTAGAGATCTCTCTGTAATTGCTTCGTGTTTGTTAAAATTTCTATCGCTTTTTAAATCTTCTCTATCTTCATTCCACTCAAAGTGAAACTTAACATAGTAGCAGGGACTAATTAAATAGGTATATGCCGATAAATCGGACTTATAATCCTTTAATAAGAGTCTCATACCCTGTGTGTAGGATTCGATTTTATTCATGACTCTAACTTCGTCAATTACATTTGTAATTGTGGGCTTAAAATAATTTGCATCGATTATACCCTTTAAGGCTTCTCTAGTAGGCGCGGAATAAGAGATCTTTTCTCCCCCGCTCTTACTTTCAGGCGCTGTAAACAATGCTTTAGATCCATAAATTTTTGCGTAAAAATATTTTGATTGATTCAATATTTTCACCTCCTCTTATTTAAATTTTATTTGAAAAATATTTTATGAAAACGAAATCATCTCTTTGTATTTATGTTAATATTTAACTAAAAATTTGTCAATGGTTAAATATTATTTTATTAGTTTTATTTTTCTGTTATAATTAATATGTCAGCTGATGGCTGTGGATTGAAAAATGTTTATATTCAACAAAGACCCAATTATTACTAAAGGGTCTTTTTCTTTTCTACATAAAAAATCCTCCAGGATCTTCAAAGTTTACTCCAAATTTTTCATCGTAATACTCTTGAGGTAAAATATAAACTTTTCCATCAAGTATCTTGTCGCAAGAACCTAAATCTTTTTCTCGCACCGATACAGTGTGTCTATTTAATTTTTTTAAAATAATTTTAATTTCTCTTAAGTCCTTTGGGTTATAATTTTTTAAAAATTCCTGCTCTAATTGCCAAATCCTTTCAATTTCTTCCTTAGTTTCAGCATAATTTACAACAGCTGCTTTCTGGTTTTCTTCTATTAACTCGAAGTCTTTGTATGCTTCTTTAAATGATTGGAATAAATCTATTGGCATTGCTAATTCTGTTGAAACTAAATATCCTTTAAGCATTACAAATTCTTTAGTTTTTTTCAAAGCATCACATTTATCTTTGTTTTCAGCCAACAATTCTAAAACTGGAGAAAATTTATCCTTTTCCAAATTTGCATATAATTTTTCAAAATACTCTTTAGTTAAATCTTTAATATCAAAATCATCTTCATAACTTTCAAAGGCAGATTGACAGGCACTCTTTCTTTTATCAACTCCCTTTAAGAGAGAAGTTTTTTCTTCAGTATTGTCTAGTTTAATGAGATAGGTATAAGCCTCTTCTTTTTTCCCTTCTCTATTACATCTGCCCATGGCTTGAATTATGGAATCCATTCCTGATAGAGACCTTATAACCATATCAAAATCCACATCGACTCCTGCTTCAATAAGCTGAGTTGAAATAAGACAAATTTTATCTCCATCTTTTAATCTTTTTTTAATCTCATGAATTTTTTTAAGCCTGTCGTTTGCAGTTAAGTTCGTTGTTAAGTAATATAGATCTCCTTCCTCATAATCTTCTTGTAACAAATCGTATAATTTTTTTACAACAGACTTTGTGTTTAAAATTATTAAATTTGATTTGTCAGAATTTTCTAATACAAGGTCTTTAACATCCTCTATTCCATACATTTTTCTTATGTCGCCATAAATTTTTAATTTTGCCCTTTCAAAGGCTGAAAAATCATAATTTTTATGCTCAATGATGTCTTTATTTTTGCCCGATAAATCTCCATAAAAAAGTTTATGGCAAAGAGCATCATAATCATTAGTAGGTTGAGTTGCTGTTGAAAGAACAAAATTTGCTCTCATTACAATTTTCATAAAATTTAAAACCAAATTTGTCAAATACAAAAATTCTGTTGGAATAGATTGCCACTCGTCCAAAATTATTACAGAATTGATAAAAGATTTAAACCTTGTGAGATTTGCTGATTTCCCCTTAAATAGGGAATTGTAAAACTGCACCATTGTAGTTAGAACCACTGGTGATGTCCAGTCGTCTAATAAAAATCTTTTTCTTGTTATTTCAATTGAATCCTCTTTGTCATCAATTGAAGCTTCTTCTTCATCATCTACTACATTTGAATGATGCTCCAATACATATTTGTCATTATTTAAAACTTTTTTCATCTCAGATGCATTTTGTTCCAAAACAGAAAGAAAGGAAGTTACATAAAAAAATCTTTCCTTATTTTGATAATTCATTTGATTTATTCCATATCTTAAAGATAAAAGAGTCTTTCCTGCACCCGTTGGCAAATCCAACTTATATATTCCATTTCTATCTTCTTTAGATCTCTTTAATATGTCCTCTGAAATTTTATTCCTCAAAATGTTTAATTCTCCAAGGGCTTCTCCAAAGGAACTGTATTTTTCATCCACATTTTTTTCAAAATTTTTTATAACTTTTTTTAAATTATTTTCATCTTCATCAATAATTATTTCACCAAAAGCATTTATTGTATCTTTAATATCTGCTGACTTTAGTATAGAAACTAAAAGTCTTATAAGCATTGCCTTGTAAAAATAAACTGCTTCTTCTCTTTTTTCTTGGCTGTAATCGGAAGCTGTCCTTTTCAATTTTTCTAAAACTTTTGCATACTCTAAAAAGCCCTTGCAAAATATTCTATTTATATTAATTTTTTTAGCTTCAAAAAACTTTTGAGTCTCAATATAAAATTCATCAATGTCAAAACTTTCACTGTCACTAGTTCCAAACTTATATTCCAATTTTTTGATTTTTTTCATTCTTTCAAGGCTAGTAAAAACATAAGCCATGTCTTCATTTTTTCGAACCATGTCATATTGACCGTGGTGAGACATTATTGTGTAAACCAAAATATTTGTATAATCACTAAGTTCAGAAATAAGGCTTTTATCAGCCATTAAAATCTCTTTTAATTCTAATATGTAATCACTAGAGACATTTTTAAATTCACTTTGAATATCTTTATAAATTTTTAAAACAAATAGTCCACCAAGGCTTGAATGGTCTACCCTTTTGTTTGAATTTTTTCTAATCTTTTCTTGAAAGTCTATACTTGCTTTACCAATATCGTGAAGTAGACCAAGTAAAAAAGAAATATTTTCCATTTCAACTTTTTCACCAATTTTTTTGCTCTCGCAAGCTGTGTTAAAAAGATGAGAGTATAAAGTCTGCGCCTTTCTTAAATTTCCCTGATCTATATGGGCATATAATTTATCTAACATTTCGCACCTCTTATTTTATGCACAAAAGAGTTTGCAACTTATTTATATAAATTACAAACTCTTCCCCAATTTATTTTATTATTAATAACCCTTGTCGAAGTCTACTATATTTTTGAAGTCGCCGTCGTTTTTTAGGGCCTTTAGGTTTTGGTAGGCTGTTTCAAACTGTCTTCTGCCCAAGTCTTCACAGGAGAAGGAAATGTGTGGATAGATGTAGACATTATCCATGTCCCAAAGTGGTGATGACTCATCTAGTGGTTCTTCTTCAAAGACATCTAGGGCTGCCCCTCTTACTTTTCCTTCTTCAAGTGCTTCTACAAGTGCCTCTTCGTCAATTGTTGCTCCCCTTGATATGTTTACTATTACTACTCCATCTTTTAGGATTTTAAATCTTTCTCTATTTAATATGTGATGAGTTTTTTCTGTTCCTGGCAAGCACATTATGATGTAGTCCATTTGTGGAAGTATGTGGTCAAGCTCATCTATTGAATAGACATTGTCGAAGGGCTCAACTTTTCTGCCGCTGGTGTTAAAGCCATTTAGTTCAATATCAAAGCCCTTTAGCCTTTTTGCTCCTGCTATGGCAATTGTGCCTGTGCCCAAAAATATTGCCTTCTTGCCATATAGGTTGTGGGAGAAACTTCTCTTCTTCCAAAGTTTTTCCTTTTGGTTTTCTATATTTTTTCTGTCTTCCTTATCTATTTGAAGTAGTCCATAGACAATCCATTCGGCTATGGGGTCGTCGTAGGCGCCGTTGTTGTTGGATAATATTATTTCCTTTTCTTTAATGTAATTTAAGTCCAAAAAGTCAATGCCCACTGATGTCAAAAAGATGTACTTTAAATTTTTGTGGTCCTTGTAATTTAAATTTTCTAAATTTATTGCGCCAATTAATATGTCTTCGCCATAATCTTCCTCTGCATTGGGATTTTTTTCGTCATAACCAATTACCTCATAACCTAATTTTCTTATTGTGTCGCCATATTTTCTTGCCATACCTTGGCCTAATAGTACTTTCATTTATTCCTCCACAAATTTTTTTATATTTTTTATTACTAAATTCTTTTTGTCAGTCATTACAGAGTGTCCACAATTGTCTAGCTTTTCAAATTTTGCGCCAATTTCATCTGATAAAAATTTTCCATCCATATAAGATATTATTTTGTCATCATAGCCATGAAGGACTAGGCTTTTCATGGCAAGCCTTCCTCCATGATATTTATAATCTCTCAAGATGCCTGCAACTTCATCTAAATTTCTCTGCCTAATTGCCGACTCTACATTTCTCTCAAACTCTTCCTTTTCTGGCAATTTTACATTGTAGATAAAGGTCTTAAATAAAACTCTTATGTTGTCTTTTTTTAATTCTGTTCCCGTCATGCCCATGCTGGCAAAGCTGTCTTCGATTAAGTTTAAGTTAAAGGTCATGAGACCCTTTATGATTTCTAGGTTTTTTTGAGGGTTTATGAAGTCAAAATTATTTAAATATTCATGAAAATTATTTGTCAAAATATCTGCGCCATTGGTCCTAAAGGGTGCGTAGCCAAAGGGTGCAAGAAAAATTTGATTTTTGATTCTGTCTTTTATGTCTTTGTCCTTTGCAAGTTCAAGGGCGACGCCACCGCCAAGAGACCATGAGACTAGGGTAAAGTTTTTTATGTCAAGCTTTAAAATAAATTCTTTGATGTCTGAAACAAAATCATCAATTGAAGTAATTTTATTATTATAAGAAGACTTGCCATATCCCCTCATGTCGGGAGCAAATATGTGATAGTCCTCTAATTTTTTTATGATTTCAATAAAACAAGAAGATGAGTACATATTTCCATGAATCATTAAAATATTTTTGTCAGATTTGCTTTCATTGTCCAGATAAAAAATTTCCTCGTCATTGAGCTCTATGTGTTTTTCTTTTAAGTTCATTTCACCTTCTCCTTCCATATAATTAAATTATATGCTAAAGGTCTAATTTAGTAAATAGAAGGCATATTGTAAAAATTTTTCAAGTAGCTTATAATTAAGTAATAAAGTATGGATAGAAAGGAGTCTTTATGAGTTTTTTTAGAACACTGCCAACTAAACTTAGCTTTAATACAAGTGAAAAAATTCAAATTGCCAATGCAGAACTCACTAGCGGCGATTTTGCCCTAGCCATTGATGTCTTAAATGCACAGGACTCCTTTGTCACAAACATTGAATTTGCCGTAAAGTTTAAGTCCATTGAAAAGTCCTATCTCTTTAATGGCAGAGAATTTTATTTTTCTCAAGCAGTAAATATTGAGCCCTATAAAAGATATTTTTTGGAGCCTTTTTTATTAGACGAGAGATTTTATGAGGCAAGGGCCATAGACATTTACATATCAAAGTACACTTGCGACGGAAAGACTATCACTTGTTCAGAAAAAAAATATGACATGAGTCTGCCAGTCATCCCTGAAAAAAAGCGTGCACAAATAAAGGAAACCCTTGGCGATGGAATTAAAACTTATGGCGAAAACCAAATTGATTTTTGGCGCTGTGCCTGTGGTTTTATAAACGAAAAGGACAGCAGCGAATGTGATTTTTGTGGCAGAAATAAAAGTTTTGTCCTAAATAATTTGACTGAGCCACTTATTAATTCAAAAATTTTAAATGTACTTGAAAACACCAAGTCAACTTCAGACATAAATTTAAAGACCCTTGAGACTCACTTGACTCAGACAAACCTTTCAAAGATTGCTCCAAACACTGAGAGCCTCAAAGTTGACAGAACTAATGAAGTGACTACAAAAAAACCAAAGAAATTTTCTGCAAAGATTGTGTTTTTCTCCATAGTTTTAATTATTATTTTGTCCATAATCTCTCTATTTATAATTAATTTTGCAGTTATAACGAGAAACGAAAATAAAATTGACGATGCAAGGGGACTTGCCCTAAGTGGTGAGTACAAAGAGGCACTGGACTTATACAAGGAAGCTACAAAGAAAAAGACCAGTCCAGAAATTTCAAATGAAATGGAAAAACTAAAGAAGTTAGTTCAATCTGATGACTTCTACCAAAAGGGCATCAAACTTTACCAGGAAGAAAATTATATTGATTCAGCCTACAATTTTAAAAAGGTAATTCAAGAAGATGAGAAAAATTATAAGGCAGCTCAAGATAAACTTCTCTCCATAGACAATATAATTTTAAATAAAGTAAAGGATGCTTACAAGGAAAATAAAGTAAATGAAGCAATGCTTCTTTTAAATTCCTACCTTGGCGTCGTGCCTGAATCTGCCAAGGCAACAAGCCTAAAAAAAGAAATTGAAAGCAAAAACGCCATTGATATAAACAAAGATAAAGATCAAACAGAAAGTTTTGAAAAAGAAAATGACTACACCGATGCAGCTCAAACTGCAAAAAAATCTTCTGAACTTCTTCACACTTACAGAAATGTTGCCACAGAAAAGGCAAACCTAAGAAAGGAAGCAAGTGTAGATTCTGAAATTATAAAAATTTTGGAAAAGGGAACTGAACTCTATGTCTTAGAGACAAAAATCGAACAGGGCAAGAGAATTTGGTGCCATGTAGAAGTTAAGTCCAGCATCTCCGGTGAAAATTTGAGGGGCTGGATATCAGATAAGACTTTAAATTAATTTCTCCACTTAGGTGGAGATTTTTTTTGAAAAAAATGAACCTTTTTCCATCCTAAATGGTCTTATAAGTAGATGCATCTAAAGGAGGTTAAAATGAATCCCCAAAAATTTAACATAGAAAATTTTAAAAAATTAAAAAAGGGCGACAAAGATTCCTTTGATCTCCTCTATGAAGAATACTACTTAAGCTTGTACCGAACTGCCCTTCTAATATTGGGAAATAAGGAGGAGGCAGAAGATGTCCTCCAAGACACCTTCCTTTCTATTTACAAAAACATAAATAACTTGAAGGAATTTAACAAGTTAAGACCTTGGATTTTTTCAATTTTAAAAAATTCTTGCTACACCAGATATAAAAATAGAAAGAGAGAATTTCCCGACGAATTTATTTTGGAAAAGGCTGACTCAAATTTTATTTCAAGTAGAGAAGATGAATTTGTATTAAATAATGAAGTTGAATCAGCCCTCTTAAAATTAAATCACAAGGAAAGAGAAGTCCTGGTCCTCTTTTATTACGACGACTTCTCCATAGAAGAAATTGCAAAAATCTTGAAGACCTTTCAGGGTACAGTTAAGTCTAGACTTTTTAGAGCTCGAAAAAATTTAAAGAAAGAAATAATGAAAGTCGACCAAGACTTTGGCGAGAAGGAGAGTATTTATGAATAATTTTAATAATTTTGATGAGTATATAAAAGACAAATTAGAAAAAAGCGTGGAAAATTCTGCTCCTTCTGCTTACCTCAAAAATAAAATTGACTTAGAAATTAAGTCTACAGAAGAAAAAGGAGAATTTAAAATGAAAAAAAGATTTGTATTAATGGCAGCCGCTGCCCTTGTCCTTTCAGTAGGCGTATTTGCAGCAGGAAAAATTACTGGAACTATTGCATCTTCAACATCATATTACAACTACACAAATTACACTGACCTAGCTAAGGCTGAAAAAAAGGCAGGTTTTGATACAGAAGCACCAGAAAGCTTAGGTGAATATAAATTTGACGGAATCACAATGGTGAATATGGCAGATATGGACGATACTGGAGCACAAATAAATAAGAGAAAGGCGTTTGATGTAACCTATAAAAACGAAGCAGACGACAAAGTAATGCTCTCAATTGACAAGTATCCAAAAAGTTCAATACCTACTTCAGAACAAGCTCATCAAGAAATGAGAGAAATTAATGGCGTGCAAGTTTATTATTCAAGATTAGAAAGTGTCTTTTTACCAGATGAAAAAGATGCAACAAAAGAAGAACTTGAAAGGTCAAAAAATGATCCATTCTTTAACCTAGGCATTGGCTCAGATAAAAGAGAAGAAAAAGCATCAAAGCACCTAAGCTTTGATTACAAGGGAATTCAATATTCTTTAATGGCAGAAGATGACATGGACGTGAACGAATTTTATAGGATGGCAGAAGAAATTATAAAATAATTTTTTCACAGTTAGTTAAAACATTTTTCTTATAAATTAGATTGTTGTAAATTTAAAAATCTAAAGGCCAAAAAAGGACCAGCTCGGTCCTTTCTTTTTGTCTAAATTTTCATATCAAATAAAATTAATTTGTGCCAGACATTTTTTTATACATCTCAATGTTTGAGTCATTTAAAAATTCGTAGGCTGCATTTATTTCTTGGAATTTTTCCTTGGCGCCCTCTTCCTTATTTAAGTCAGGGTGATATTTTTTCGCCATCTTTCTGTAGGCAAGCTTCACTTCATACTTGTCTGCAGAATAATTTACGCCGAGAGTGTCGCAGGCTTTTTCGTATTGGTCCTTAAAGCCGTAGCTTCCTCCTTGTGATTGATTTCCATAAGAGCCACCATAATTATTTCCATAAGAGCCGCCTTGATTTTCGTAGAAGCCGCCATAACCTTGCTGCCTAAAAAATTCATCAAACTGAGAAAAGTCGTCGAAGGTTGTCCAAGTAAAGCCACCGAAATCTTTAAATCTCTCTCTAAATTCTTCCTCTCTCTTCTTCCTTCTCTCTTCCTCTTGTCTAATTCTTTCCCTTTCTTTTTTCTCCCAATAAGCCCTGCCGTAGCCAGATATGCTTTCGAATTCATTAGCCTTGCCAAGGAGATAATGATCTGCCCTGTCGTAGAAAAATTCTGTCACCATATAATGTATGTACTTCAAAAAAGATTCTGACACATTACCAAGTAGTGGCACAACAATAGCCAGCATGATTAGAGTTGACAGCCACTTATTTCTTGCAAGTCCCTGCCAAGCAAAGGGATTTAAAAGTAAAAATATTATCAAACATCCACCCATGGAAATTATATATAAGAACAATCTCCTTACAGCTGAAAATAAATCAACAGCAATATTAACTATTACAATTAAAAAGGTTAAGATGAGGTCAAAAAATTTGCCTAAACCCTTATAAAAATATCCTAAAATTTTATTCATTTTGCTTCCTTTTTCTATATTCTTCTAAAAATTTCTTGTCTTCAATTACAAGTCCCCACTCATTGGCAAGAAACTCCAAGTGATGAGTGAACTCGTGGAGGAGAACTTCCTCTAGCTTTTCCCTTAGAGTCTCCCTTGAGGAAAATCTGTACATGTCCATAAAGGACCCATAATAAATTTTTATCATGTTGCCAAGCATTGACCTTTGGTACTCGCCCATTATAACTAGGTCCTCTGCATAGGCTTCCTCGTGGTACTTTGACTCTTCTGTAAGAATTATACCACCATTAAGATGCTCATAGGCATAAGAAGGTATGGACTCACAAATTTCTTCCAAAATTTCCTGAACTTCGTCGATTCTCTCCAAGTAATAGGGATCATATTTATTTTCATCAAATAAATCCTCATCTTCTTGATTGTCATCTTTATTGTCATCTTGATTGTCATCTTGATTTTTATCTCGAGCTTCCTTTTGAACTTCTTCTAGACTTTCTTCTTGGCTCTCCTTTAAATCTTTATGAGTAAAGTTTTCTTCTTTTGGATCATCATCACTGGATTTAAAATCTATTTTCTCTTCTCTTTTGACATAAATATCCTCAATTATTTCAAGGGGAAGGTCAATATTATTTTCTTGGTCGCTAAAAAAAATTCTTTTGCCCTCTTCATTAAGCATCTTTTCACCTCCAAAATAAAAAACTGTAGAAGCCTACAGTTTTATCTACTTTATCTAATTATAATACCCAGGAAGAAAAATTTCTACACATCTTCCACTTGAGCCAAAGTCTTGCCTGGCACTGATGACAATAATTTTTTCGTGTAGTCCTCTTTTGGGTTTTCAAAAATTTCTTCGGATTCATTATACTCCACGCATCTGCCCTTATACATGACCAGGACTTCCTCTGCCACATGCCTTACAACAGATAGGTCGTGAGAAATAAAAATCATGGATAGACCCAAGTCCCTTTGCAGATCTTCAAGAAGGTTTATTATTTGTGCCTGAATGGAAACATCAAGAGCAGAAGTTGGCTCGTCTGCCACAATTATTTTTGGGTCAACGGCAAGAGCCCTTGCAATGGAAATCCTCTGTCTTTGCCCTCCAGAAAATTCGTGGGGATACCTCTCCATGTGATATTCTGACAGACCACAAATTTCCATGGTCTCTAAAACTTTTTTTTCGATCTTCTTTTTGTCCTTCTCGCCTAAGAGATTTCTTATGCCCGATGCAATTATGTCCTTGCACTTTTTTCTTGGGTTAAGTGAGGAATAAGGGTCTTGAAAAATCATCTGCACATCTTTTCTATATTCCTTTAATTCCCTCTGATTTTCCTTTAAAATATTTTTGCCCTTATAAATTATTTCTCCGCTGGCATCAGGATAAAGTCCCATGATGCACCTGGCAAGAGTTGACTTGCCTGAGCCACTTTCGCCAACAACTCCAAGTGTGTGAGAAGTTTTTAGGTCGAAGGAAATGTCATCAACTGCCTTAAAGCTTTTACCGCCGCTAATTTTAAATTCTTTATTTAAATTTTTAACTTGTAAAATAATTTCGTCCCTCATTTTATCACCTATACAAAAAGCAGGATACCTTATGACCGTCAATGTCCACTTCTTCAGGAATTTTTTCCTGGCAAATTTTCATCTTCTCGTCACACCTGTCGCAGAAGTAACAAGATTCTGGAAGGTCAATTGGATTTGGAACTGACCCTCTAATTGTGTAGAGCTGGTCCTTTTTCTTGTGAGCAGTAGGTATTGCCCTTATAAGTCCTCTGGTGTAAGGGTGAAGGGGCTTTTTGAATATATCTTCTGCCCTCGCCCTCTCCACGATTTTTCCCGCATACATTACATTTACATAATCTGCTATGTCAGAAACAACTCCAAGGTCGTGACTTATAAAAATTATGGCAGTATTCATGTCTTCCTTTAATTTTTTCATGAGCTCCAAAACTTCCTTTTGAATGGTAACATCAAGGGCAGTTGTAGGTTCATCTGCTATTAAAAGTTTTGGCGAAGAGGAAAGAGCCATGGCAATCATAATTCTCTGCCTCATGCCTCCAGAAAGTTCGTGAGGATAAGAATTGTAGACATCTTCTGCCCTACCTATTTCAACTTTTTTTATCATCTCTAAAGATTTTTCCTTGGCAGTTTTTTTATCCATGTCAAAGTGAGTCCTAAAGACTTCAGACATTTGGTAGCCAACCTTTAGGGCAGGATTTAGTGAAGTCATGGGTTCTTGAAAAATCATAGAAATTTCATTGCCTCTAATGTGCCTTAATTCTTCTGGAGAAGACTCTAAAAGATTTTTTCCTTCAAAAATTATCTCGCCAGAAATTTTTTCAAGAGAGGACTTGTCCAGAAGACCCATAATGGCAAGGGAAGTAACAGACTTTCCCGAGCCAGATTCACCTACTATGGCAGTTGTCATTTTTTCACGAGTATTTATATTAACTTTATTTACAGCTTTTACTATGCCTTGGGAGCTTTTGAAAAAAACTTCAAGGTCCTTTATTTCTAATAACATACTACCTCCTGAACTTTGGGTCAAAGGCATCTCTTAGGGCGTCGCCAACAATGTTTAAAAGTAAAATTGTTATGGCAATTGCCATGCCTGGGAATAGAGTTATGTGTGGATAGTTTCTAATATAAGCTCTCCCTTCAGAAAGCATTTGACCCCACTCTGCTTCTGGCGGCATAATTCCCATGCCAATAAAGGAAAGGGAAGCTGCAGATAAGATTGCAGTGCCCACACCAATTGTGGCTTGGACAATTATGGGAGCAAAGCAGTTGGGTAGAATTTCTGCAAAAATTAATTTAAAAGTTTTTACTCCAGCCAACCTTGCCGATTCAATATACTCTAAATTTTTTACAGACATGACCTGACTTCTAACTATCCTTGCATAGGATGGAATTGAAGATAGGGAAACTGCCAAAATTAAGTTTTTCATGCCGCCACCAAGGGCTGCAGCAAGGGCAATGGCAAGGACAAGTTGTGGAATGGATAAGATCGTGTCCATGACTCTCATAATTATAGCATCAAAAATTCCCTCGTAGTAACCTGCCAAGGCTCCAATAATTACTCCAATTACTGTGGAAATAATTACAGATGTGAAACCAATTTTAAGGGAGACTTGGGCTCCGTGAAGGACTCTTGAAAAAATGTCTCGTCCAAAATTATCTGTCCCCATTAAGTGGCCCCTACTTGGTCTTAAAAAATTTTCCTTGGGAAATTGCTCTGTGTAGTCGTAGGGTGAAAGGAGGTCGGCAAAAATTGCAGCAAAAATTATTACAACTAAAAGAACCAGTGCCACTACTGCAACTTTATTTCTCCTGTAATATTTAAAAAATGTTTTTAATCTCTTTAACATGTTTCACCTACTTGTAGTCTGCCTTTATTCTCGGATTTATAAAGCCGTAGAGGATGTCAACGATAATTGAAATCACAGAATAAACTATGGCTATGAGCATAATTGCCCCAAGAATTATTGGGTAGTCACGAGTTTTTATGGAGTCAACCATTAGCCTTCCAATGCCAGGAATGGAGAAAATTGTTTCTGTCAAAATACTTCCGCCAAGAAGTCCACCTGCTTGAAGCCCAATAGTGGTTATAACAGGAATCATTGCATTTTTAAGGGCGTGGACAAAAATAATTTTGGATTTAGAAAGTCCCTTGGCATAGGCAGTCCTGATGTAGTCCTTGTCTAGGACGTCTAGCATGGCAGATCTCGTCATCCTCATAATTACAGCTGATGACTGAAAGCCTAGGGCGAACCAAGGCAGGATCATGTGCTTTATGGAAGAAAAACCCGATGCTGGAAGAATTTTTAGCTTTGTTGAAAATACAATTATAAGCAAAAGCCCTGACCAAAAAATTGGCATTGCAAGTCCAACCATGCCTAGGGCAGTAATCATTGAGTCGATAAAAGTATTTTTCTTTAGGGCTGCTATTACGCCAAAAGTTATGCCCATAATTATGGCAATGACAAGGGCGCCACCGGCAAGTTTTAAAGTTGTTGGAAAAACTCTAAGCAAGGCTTCTGAAACTGATCTTCCTGACTGATAGCTTTTGCCAAGGTCAAAGTGAAAAATTAAATCCTTTAAGTAATTTCCATATTGAACTATAAAGGGCTTATTTAGTCCAAGACTTTCTCTTATAGCATCAACTGTCTCCTTAGGTGCGTTAGGTCCAGCTGCAGCAAGGGCAGCATCTCCTGGCGACAAGTAAAGGAGCAAGAAAACTATAAAGCTCACTCCAAGGAGTGTAGGTATTAATATTAAAAGTCTCTTTAATACATATTTAGTCATATCTAATCCTTTCTTCTGTAGAAAAGACAAAATTCACCAAAGAAGACCTTGGTGAATTTAAAAAAATTATTTTTCTAAAAGTTTTACATCTTTAAGTTCTTGTGGATATTTTGGAAGAAGATCAAGACCTTCTACTTTATTAGAACCAGCAACAAGTGTCTCGCCATAGCAGATGTAAAGCCATGGATATTCTCTATTGATAAGCTCTTGGGCTCTCTTATAGATGCCAGCTCTCTTGGCATCGTCAATAGTTGAAATACCTTCTTTAATTAAATTATCAAGTTCTTCATTTCCAAAGAATGTGACATTTGGCTCCTTACCTTTATTTTCAGAATGGAAAGGTTGGAAAAGTTCATAATGTGCATCTACTATTGATGGGTTCCAGCTCATAATAAACATATCATGTTCCTTATTTCTAACAGCATCTACAAAGGCACCCCATTCAAGTCTTTCTACGCTAAGGCCAATTCCATAATCCTTTAATTGGTCTTGCATCATTGTAGCAACATTAACTCTTTGTTGGTTGTCAGAAGTATAAATTTTAAGATTTGTTCCCTCTCCAAGACCTGCTGCAGCAAAAAGTTCCTTTGCCTTTTCTTTATTTACTGCATTTGGCTTTAATGAATCAGCAATAGAATATTTGAAGTTAGGGTTTATTGGACTTGTTGCAAGCTTTCCACTGTTCATGTAGACAGTTTCAAAAATTGTCTTAGTGTCAATGGCATTTACCATAGCTTCCCTTGCTTCCAACTTGTCAAAAGGAGCTTTAGCTACATTAAATCCAATAAAGTGAATTGAATTATCTAATCTCCTAAAAAGTTGTAGGTCCTTATTTTCTTCTATATTTGAAATTTCACTTGGGTCGATTTTATAAGCAAGGTCAACTCCACCACTTTCAAGCTCAATAATTCTTTGTGAAGCTTCTGGTATAACCTTCATTTCGATGCCAGCAATTGTTGGCTTGTCGCCCCAATAATTTTCGTTTACAGAAAAAGTTGCGTGGTCATTTTGAATCCACTCATCTAATACAAAGGGACCAGTTCCCATTGGTGCAATAGTAAGATCGGCTCCACCTTCTACATAGGCTTTAGACACAATAGACACAGCTGGATGTGATAGTGAATTTAAAAAGGCAGCGTCAGGTTCACTTAGTTTAAAGGAAAAAGTTAAATCATCTTCTTTTTTGTAAGAATTTGCGTCAATTTTTCCATAAAAAGATTTATATCTGTCACTTGCTGCTGCTCTTTGAAGAGTGAAGATTACATCATCAACAGTAAGTGGGCTTCCATCAGAGAACTTAACACCCTCTCTAAGTTTAATTTTAAAAGTTTGTGGGTCTGGGTTTTCAATGGATTCTGCAAGAGAATTAACCAGTTCACCCTTAGAATTCCTCTTAACTAAAGTGTCGTAAACTTGAATTAAAATATTTTCTTCATAGTCATCAGAAAGTGCATTTGGTTCAAGTGTTGTAGTGTCTTCTGAAACTGCAACCTTTAAGACCTTGCCTTCCCCTTGGGCTTCTTCTTTTTTATTGGAACAAGCTACCATAAATAGGGATAGGACTAAAAGCATTCCTATAATAAATTTTTTCTTCATTATCATCTTCCTTTCTTTTTCTATACTCTTCTTATATCTGCTCCAAGATTTCTAAATTTTTCTTCAATTTTTTCGTATCCCCTATCAATATGATGGATTTCAGAAATTTCTGTTTCTCCTTCAGAAACGAGTCCTGCAAGTATAAGGGCAGCTCCTGCTCTTAAGTCTGTTGCAGCAACCTTGGATCCGTATAGTTTACTTTTACCCAATAGAATAGCTTCTCTATCTACTACTTTGATTTTTGCGCCCATCTTCTTTAACTCTTCAGCGTGCATAAAGCGGTTTTCAAAAACTGTCTCAATAATAGAAGATTGTCCCTCGGCTTGAGTTAAAAGTGCCATGAATTGTGCTTGTAAATCTGTTGGGAAACCTGGATGAGGAAGAGTTTTTATCTCAATTGGCTTTATTTCATCTGAGCCAATTACTCTCACTGTGTCGTCCTCTTCAATTATCTTTGCCCCAGTTTCTTCTAGCTTTGCAATGACAGGCTTTAAGTGAGAAGTTATGATGTTTTCAATTGTGATGTCGCCACCAGTAATTGCAGCTGCCACCATAAAAGTGCCTGCTTCAATTCTATCTGGAATAACTTGGTGAGTGCAGCCTCTTAGCTTTTCCACTCCCCTAATTCTTATAGTTGAGGTTCCTGCTCCCATTACCTTAGCGCCCATTTTATTTAAAAAGTTTGCTAGGTCCACAATTTCTGGCTCCATGGCGCAGTTTTCCATTACAGTTTCGCCCTCAGCCAAAACTGCAGCTGTCATAATATTTTCAGTTGCACCAACAGAAGGGAAGTCCAAATAAATTCTTGTGCCAACTAATTTGTCGCACTCAGCCTTTATCTCGCCATGAGTCATTTCTATGTTGGCTCCTAATGCCCTAAAGCCCTTTAAGTGCAAGTCAATTGGTCTTGACCCAATGTTGCAGCCGCCAGGTAGGGAGTTGTAAGCCTTGTTTAACTTGGCAAGAAGGGGTCCCATGACAAGGAAGGATGCCCTCATCTTGCTCATGAGTTCGTAGTCTGTTTTATAAGAATTGAGTCCAGAAGGGTCGATTATGAGTTTGTTGCCTTCCTTATTTATTTTAAGACCAAGTTTTCTCAAAACTTCTGTAATTATTTCAACATCCTTAAGCTCAGGCACATCTTCCAAAATAATTTCTTCTGTTCCAAGTATTGTAGCTGCAAGTATAGGTAGAGCAGCATTTTTCGCACCTGATATTCTAACATTGCCTCTTAGTGGGCCATTGGGTTTTACTAAAATTTTATCCAAAAGGATTCCTCCTATATTTTATTTATAACGATTATTATTTTATCTATATTTATTTAATTATAACATAGCCAACTTGAATATTTAAGGAATTAAAAGCGTGACCTTAAATAAAAAATTTTTGTGTTAAAATATTATTGATGGAGGAAGAAATATGAAAGAATTTATCCAAGAAAAATATAAAAATATTAAAGAGTCTCTTTATTCCACTGACTATTCAAGCATATATCCTGACTTTATAAATTTTGCCTTAGGCGACCCAGACCTTAAGACTCATGACATGATTATAAAAGAAGCCTACGACTCACAGATGAAGGGCTACACTCACTACGCCGACCCCCAAGGCTACCTTGGACTTAGAGAGGAAATTGCCAAAGCCTACTGGGAAGACTACGGAGTAAGCTGCGAGGCCAAGGAAATTTTAATTACCATGTCTGGCACTGAAGCCCTTTATATAATTTTAGAGGCAATAATAAATCCAGGCGACGAAGTCATTGTGCCTTCGCCCTACTTTAGCGTCTATCCCGACCAAATTGAAATGACAGGAGGCGTTCCAGTAATTTATGAGACAAAATTTGAAAATGAATTTAAGCTTGAGCCAAGAGAAATTGAAAAATTAATCACTGCAAAAACTAAGGCGATAATAATAAATACGCCTAACAATCCAACAGGCGCAGTTTATAGTGACGAAACTCTAAGAGAAATTTATGAAATGGCAAAAAAATACAATATTCTTGTAATTTGTGACGACATCTACACAATTTATTCCTACGAGAGCAAATTCAAGCCAATGATTGCCTACGATGAAGAATTTAAAAATGTAATTTCAATTACATCTATGTCCAAGGACTTTGTCATGACTGGTTGGAGGCTTGGCGCCATACTTGCTAATGAAGAATTAATAAAGACCATGACCTACATTCACGAGAACATAGTCTATTCAGTGCCAACAATTTGCCAGCACGCAGGTGCCCTTGGCATTGCCAATAGAAAGACCATTTGCCCACCCCTCTATGAAGAGTACAAGGAGAGGATGTATCTCGCCTATGAGAGGCTAAAAAAATTAAAGTATGTAGAAGTTTTAAAGCCACAAGGAACTTTTTACATCTTTCCAAAAATTTCTGTGCCAGGCATGACTACAAAAGAAGTTCTAAGAGAAATATTAGAAAAGGCTCATGTAAATTTAATTGACGGCGAAGCCTTTGGACCAGGAGGAGAGGGCTTTATAAGAATTGCAGTAACAGTCAATAAGGACAAAATAAATGAAGCCTTTGATAGGATAGAAAGGCTAGAAATTTTTAAAAAATAATACTTAAGCGAAATTCAGTATAACAAATGCAAAATAAAAGCTCTTAGAAGAATATTTGAAATTTATATTCCTCCAAGAGCTTCTTTGTTTTTAATTTTTTATTACTTCCCCAACTTGTTTTCTCTGCCATAATAAAATAAATATTGATTGGCAAAGCCTGCGTTTTTGCCAAAGACTTCTCGTCCTCTCATGGCAATTTTTGATTTTGGTGTAACTTCTTTTAAATAAAGTTCTTCCATAACTCTCTTTATCCAAACATCAACGGGGAAGGACTCCTTCCTGTCAAAGGCAAAGAGGAGGATGCAGTCGGCAACCTTTGGTCCAACTCCAGGTAGAACTTGGAGGGCACATCTGGCATCTTCAAGGTCCATCTTGTCGATTTCATCTAAATTTACATAGCCATCCTTTATTAAATTCGCCGTCTCAACTATTCTCACATCGCGAAAGCCAACTCTTGCAAACTCTCTTAAGTCTTCTGGTCTTGCGAGAGAAAGTTTTTCGGCACTTGGGAAGGAATAATATTTTCTATTTTCGTCTTCACCAAGATAATCTCCATACATTTCAGAAATTTTTTCTATGGCATTTTTTATTCTCGGTATTTGATTGTTTGCAGAAATTATAAAGGAAATAATTGTCTCAAACTTGTCCTGATTTAAAATTCTTATGCCCTTTCCATATTCCGTTGCATTTTTCATGACTTCGTCTCTTGCAAGTTCTTCCATTACAATTTTGTAGTCCCGAGAAAGGTCAAAGTAATTATAAAAAATTTCATCAAAGGAAGCCTTGTCCACTCCCCTTAAGAAAATTTCTCCGCCAACTTTTTTTGCATTGGCAACTTTTCCATGAGCTATAAAGGTAAAGGACCCGTCAGCTTCTTCATACCACCTAAAGGCTTGACCGCAGGTGAAAATATCCCTTGGGTCAAACTCATCTAGTTCCCTTATTAGGCAAAGATCTCCATCAAAATTTATCTTCATTAAAAAATTCTCCCATAAATAAAAAACCTATTAATAAATAATAGGTCAGCTAATTTCTTTCATAAAATAAGAAAGGGTTAAAAGAGAGTCGTTAAGTCTAATATTTTCAACAACTACACCTTCAGGTCCCTTTAAATCGTAGGGCGCAAAATTCCAAATTCCCTTAACGCCTGCATCTATAACTTTTTTTGCCACATCCTGGCAAAATTCCTTGGGCACAGTTATTATTGCAACATCAACTTTCTCATCTCTTATGTATTTTTCCATGTCCTTCATATTCCTAACCTTGATGCCACTTATGTCTTCCATGTCCTCTTTGACATCAAAGAGAGAAATCACATTAAAGCCAGAATCTCTAAAGCCCTTGTATCTGGCAATGGCTTGGCCAAGCCTACCTGCACCAATGACAATGCTCTTGTAAGACTTATCTATTCCTAGAATTTTATCCACTTGTTCCTTTAGAGCCTTGGTGTTGTAGCCATAGCCCTGTTGACCAAAGCCGCCAAAATTATTTAAATCCTGTCTAATTTGTGACGCAGAAAAGCCAGTGATGCGGCTAAGCTCCTTGGAAGAAACTCTCTCAATACCACTGTCAATTAATTCTTTTAAATATCTATGATAAACTGGCATTCTCCTTATAACCGTTTCAGAAATGCCCCTTGCGTTCTTAGGCAAATTTACACCCCCAATTGTTTATATTATAACAATCTTTGCTATTTTTGTAAATTGAGGCACTTTAAAATTATAAAAATTTAAAAATTATTATTCTACTAATTTTCCTTGCACAACAAGCCTTGTATCCTTTGGAGAACAAGTTTGTAGGGTTAAAATATCTTTAAATTCACTGGGGACTTCTGTCTTTAATATATTTCTCTCTTTGATGTAGGTGCGAAGTTTTTCTCCATCTTCTTCTGAATATTTTGGACTTCTAAATTCATCATAAGGTCCTGCCTTATACACTGCAAAGATTTGGTATTTCTTGTAGCCAGCCTCAGAAAAAATTTCAATAAATCTATTTTTTTCAAAAAATCCATCTTCCTCTAACTTGTGAAGTGCTCTAAAATTTCCGCCGCGATCATTGTTGTGGCCATAAATAATTGTGTTTTGGTCAGAAAAATTCTCCTCGTTTCTGTAGTCCATGAAAATTGCTCCAAAGACATTGTAGTCATTCTTGTAATTATGATTTAGGTAATATTTGTTGTCACTGCCCTTTACTATGGGATAATCTATTTCTGTCCCGTCCACTTTTATCCAGCCAATTACTGACTCATAGTCTTTTTGAAGTGCCTCAATTTTTTCCCTTGCTTCCTTATCCCTATTGTCATCAGCAAGCTTTTCTTCATTAGATTTTTGAAACTTCTCCTGCACTTCCCTTGTAGCAGTCTTAAATTCCTTGTCAGCCTTGTTGTAACTATATATTCTATAAAAGCTTGTGGCTAAAATTACTATTAAAATTATTTCTACTATACTTAAAATTTTATTTTTCATCTTTTCTCCTTTAGAAAATCTAAATGTTACCTATATACTTACCTGATTTTAATACAAATAGTCAAGGAAAATAAAAATTAAAGAAAGAAATCTTTGCAAATTTGACATCTCAAGTCTTTTTAAATTATTATTATAATATAGTTTCACATAATAAAGTAGACTTAAAACTTTTGACAGAGGTGTTTATTTTGAAAGAAGACAAGTATCAGGAAATGAAAAAAAGAATTCCAAATATAAAAAATATAATGAGAATAAGACAAAGCAGAAAAAAAGGTGACATGGGTTATCTTGATTTTTTCATGCTTGGTTTTGGGTCTATGGTTGGAGTTGGCTGGGCAGTTTCATCTAACCACTGGATTGCTCAAGCTGGAGGTCCCATCCCTGCCTTTTTAGGTTTTATAATCGCCACCCTGCTTTTGATACCAATTGGCTTGTGTCATGGTGAACTTCTCGCCACTCTTCCTCAAGGAGGCGGCGTCTTAGTTTACACCAACAAGGCCTTTGGGAGAAATTTATCCTTTATATCATCATGGTTCTTGGCACTTTCTTACTTGACAATACTTCCTTGGGAGGCAATTTATATAAACACCATCCTCGAAAATTTGATTCCTTGGCTCTCAAGTTCAAGAGTCCTTTATTATGTAGTAGGTGCTCCCATAAAAGCATCTTCCATCCTTCTTGGAGTCATCCTAGCCCTTTTATTATTTTTTATAAACTTTAAGGGGTCTGATTTTGCTTCAAAGCTTCAGTCTATACTTTCTATTTTAATAATTGTAATAGGAGTAATAGTAATTATATTTTCTTTTAAGGCAGGAAATGCAAATAATTTATACCCCCTTTACCAAAATGTTGGCGAGGGAAGTCACTCCTCACTTTTCGGCGGAATAATAGCCATTGTAGTATTAGTTCCCTTTTTTATGTCAGGCTTTGACACTATTGCACAGTCTGTTGAAGAAACTTCGCCAGATAAGAAATTTAAAAATGTGGCAATTTCCATGGTCCTTTCCATAGTTGCTGCAGGAATTTTTTACTCACTTGTTATACTTTCAACAGCTAGCGTCTCCAATTGGCAAGAATATTCTCTCGCCAGTCCACCTGCCATGGGCTATTTGCTTCAAGAAGCTTATGGTGGAAAGCTAGGTTACATTCTTTCAAAACTAATTATAATAGGAACTTTGGCAGGACTTTTTTCCACTTGGAACGGAATGTTTATGGCATCGGCAAGACTAATCCAATCAATGGCAAAAAATAATTTAATTCCAAAAATTTTTGCCAAGGAACATGCCGAGTATGGAACTCCAGTAACTGCTCTAGTTTTTTGCTTTATTTTTGCTGCCATAGGTCCCTTTGTGGGCATGAACTTAATAGACCCCTTAACTAGTCTGGGTTCAGTTTCCTTTGTCATCGGTTGGTTCTTAACTTGCCTATCCCTTGTGGTTTTAATAAACAAGGACAAAGAGTATTACACATCCTTTAAGGCACCTGGTGGAAAGCTAACTATTTATCCAGCAATAATAATTTCTGCTGTAATTGTCATCTCCACCTTTGTTCCAAAGACTCCTGCCTTTATGGGCTACACTGCCTTAATTATTTTCTTCTTCTGGTTATTTTTGGGGCTGGCCTTTTTAAAATTTTATAGTAAAAAAGCTTAGCCAATAAAAAAGCAGAGACAAAATTTATCTCTGCAAGTATTTTAAATTATTTCTTGGACCTTTCCCTCTGTCTCTTAAATAAAAACTCCTATTGCCAAGATTATTGCAGAGGGAATCATTATGATGCGACCAAATAATTCCAAGAAGTTTTCCAAATTTTTTTCTTCTCTATAGTCCCTTAATTTTTTTGGGATTCCCAAAGCCAAGCCAAGTGCTACAAGTAAAAATCCCAAGCATTTTAAAATTTCCACCTTAATATTTCCTTAAGTCAAAAAAATTTTCGGCAATCATACATCTTATTGACCCGCCGCCATATTTTGCAATTGTGTCTACGCAAATAGGAAGGATCTCATCATACTTTTCAATAATTTTTTTGTGGTCATCACTTAGGCTATCATAGGCAGCCTTTGAAATCACGAGAATATTTTTGTCTTCTCCCTTTAACTCAATGGAGTTTGCCGCAAAATTATTAAACTCATCTTCTGAAAGAGATATTATTTCCTTGCCGCTTTCCCTCAAGGAATTTAAAACTTCCTCTCTATTTTCAGTAATCAAACTATCTGCAATAATTGCAAACTTTTCTGCCACCATCATAAGCACATTTGTGTGGTAAATGTCCTTACCCTTGTCCCTTGCCCTAAAAGCCACTGGCTTAAGACCAAAGACCTTGGCAAATTTTAAAAATTCATCTTCGTCGCAGCGCTTTGATAGGCAGCCGTAGCAAATATTACTCCACCTGTCTATGACAAGGGCGCCTGTTCCTTCCAAAACTTTTCCCTCATCATTTCTAAAATCAACTAGGTCAGCTTTGTCATAATCAATAATTTTTTTTAGCTGGGGAATAATTTTTTCGTACTCCTTATTTCTGTTTTCTGTGTACATTTCTGACACAAAAACTTTTCCTGGGAAGGTCACAAAGACATTGTTAGGAAAAATTGAATCTGGTGTAGACTCATCAAAATCTTCTATTACATAAACATGAATTTTATTTTCTTGAAGAAGTCTTACTGCCTGGTCAAATTCCTCTAAGGCTCTCTCTTTTATTTCATCCTCTGCACTTTCCCTGGGACGCTCTTGGTAGGCATTGTCAATGGCTGTCTCTTTATTGTACTTAAAGGCATAGGGCCTAACTAAAATTACTTTATTTGTTATCATTTCTCGCTCCTTTTTTTCATTATAACAAATATAAAAATAAAAGGCTCTCCAGAAAATTTGGAGAGCCAAAAATTTTTAATAATAATTTATTACATTTTCAAGTAAAAGTAGGTTGGTAATGCTTCCTATGCCACCGGGAACTGGTGAGTAGGCACTTATTTTTCCATCTACTGACTTTTCGTCAAGGTCGCCTCTGTATTTCCCTTCCTTATTTTTTGAAGTGCCAATGTCAATTACAAGAGCATCTTCATTAAAATAAGTCTCATCTAAAGTTTCAGCACGGCCCATGGCTGTAAAAATAATTTCTGCCGACCTTGTGTGTTTTTTAAGGTCCACTGTACCCACATGGCAAATTGTAACTGTGGCAAGATCCTTTAAAAGAAACATGGCAAGGGGCTTACCCACAACATTGGAGTGGTTGATTATAACTGCCTCCTTGCCCTTTAAGTCATAGCCATAAAACTTTAAAAGCTCATAGGCTGCCTTTGGGGCAAGGGGCGTGAAACCACTGACATCTCCACTGAAAACTCTCGCCATGTTTAGGGGATGCATGCAGTCCACATCTTTTTTTGGATCTAGGGCAAGAGAAATTTTTTTCTCGTCAAAATTTTCTGGAAGAGGTCTAAATACAAGTATGCCGCCAATTTTTTCGTCAGCATTTAATTTTTTTATTGCATCAATGACTTCATCTTGGCTGGCATCTTTTGCAAATTCATTGACATCAACCTCAATGCCAAGTTTTTCTGCCGTCTTTTTTATTCCCTTTTCATAGGCAAGGCTTCCGTAGTCCTTGCCTACTCTTATTATAGAAATAATTGGCTTAGATTTTAAGTTTTTTACCCTTTCTATTAGGTCACCACTTTTTTTCTCAACATAATCCTTAGCATATAAAATCTTAGTCATCTTTCACCTCACTTGGAAGATAAACTTCCACTTCTTCTCTTAAAATTTTTATCTTAACTGGCAAGCTTGGTCCCTTGTCCCCATCAATGTCAAGCGCAACTTCTTCTCCATCCATTGAATTTATTTCCACTTCTTTAACTGTATAGTGAACTATGCTTTCTCCCTCTTCAACTTCGCCGCTAAGGGAGTCCTTTAAAACTTCAAGCCTGTCCCTTACTGAATCACTTGTCATTATAAATAGGTTTGCCTTGCCACTATTCATCTCTTCATTTTCTTGGGTAAATTCTAATTTTCCAATTTTATTTGTAAGACCAACTATTAAGTGGTCTACTGATCCAGAATAATTTCCACCATCAGATTTCACATCAAGTTTATATTCTTCAGACGAAGCTAATTTTTCTATGGACTTCTTTATATAGGCAAGACCACCAAATTTTGACTTTTCTTCTGAGGAGACTTCGTGGATTGCCTCTGGCACAGCCCCTATTGAAGCAAAGAGGCTGAAAATTTTATCATTTACCTTGCCAAGGTCAATCTTCTTTGTCCTTTTAAAGTCAAAGGATCTTAGGGCAGCTTCCTTGTCATCATCTATTCCCAGTTTCTTTGCCAATAAATTTCCCGTACCTCCTGGCAAAATTAAAAGTTTAGCCCTTGAAGAAGTTTTATGCATACCCAATAAAACTTCATTTACACTTCCGTCACCACCATAGACTCCTATGGCGTCTACATCCCTTATCTCTTCAACAAATTTTGTGCCGTCGCCAGATTCTTTTGTCTCCTTAATAATAATTTCATCAAAATATTTTTTGAGATAATCTTCAACTTCTCCCACAAATTCTTTGCCGCTTTCGTCTCCAGAATTTGGGTTGTATATAAATAAAATTTTCATTTAAACACCTCTATCTATCAATATACTATCATGCCGCCGTTAGGCGAAATAATTTGCCCTGTCATGTAGGAGTTTTTCTCTGAAATCATAAAGGCAACTAGCTCTGCTATCTCTTCAGTGGTGGCAAGTCTACCCATGGGAATTTCCTCAGAGAGAAGGCACAAATTTTCTTCTCCTATTTCTTTGGTCATTGGTGTATCGACTGCACCTGGTGCAATGGCGTTAACCGTTATGCCAGAGTAGCCAAGTTCCTGTGCCAGAGCCTTAGTAAGTGCATTTATGGCGCCCTTACTTGCCGAGTAATGACTTTCCATGGAGCCACCAACTATGCCCCAGATGGAAGACATATTTAAAATTTTCCCTGAATGCTTCTCTAGCATATAGGGGAGGGCTGCGTGAATGGAATTGTAAACACCCTTTACATTTACATCAAAAATATGGTCCCAAGTTTCTTCGTCAATGTCTTGGAAAAGTGCGTAGCTAGAAATTCCTGCATTGTTTATAAGTATGTCAACACCCTTAAATCTTTTTGAAACTTCGTGAAACATTTCTTCCACTTCAGAAAATTTTGTCACATCTGCCTTTATGGCAAGGGCATCTTTTCCCATAGTTCTAATTTCTTCTTCTAATTTTTTTGCTTCTTTTTCAGATTTATTGTAATTTATTATAATTCTATAGTCTTCTCTTGCCAGCCTCTTGGCAATTTCTCTGCCAATACCTCTTGAGGCACCTGTTATAAGTACAGTCTTCATGTCACACCAACCTTTAGTTTCATTATAGCAAATTTATTTTAATTCTTTAATTAGTTAGACATAAAATATTTTATAAAGCAAAAAAACTATGTCCGAGACATAGTTTTTTCTAGGTAAATATGCATTTTTGATTAAATATCTAATCTTGCTTCTTCGTCGAAGTTTTCTTCTGGAATAGGTCTCTTTACAATGTACTTGTAATAGATTTTTTCAACTGCCATTGAAATAGCGTTATCGCCAGTTACGTTAGCTGCTGTACCAAAAGAGTCTTGAGTTAGATATAGTGAAATTAAAATTGTAGCAAGTGTTCCTGATGATTCAATTCCTACTACTGGTAAGAATGGAAGTGCACTCATTACTGCTCCACCTGGTGCTCCTGGTGCTGCTACCATGGCAACTCCTAGGATTCCGATAAATTTAAGAATTAGTGGGAAAGAGTGAGGCATATCAAACATTGAAAGTAGTGTAAATACACAAGCTGTTAAAGTAATCATTGATCCAGCTAAGTGAACTGTTGCACATAGTGGGATACAGAATTCTCTAATTTGTCTTGTTACACCCATTTTTCTGTTACAAGCAACGTTAACAGGAATAGTTGCTGCTGAAGATTGAGTTCCTATAGCTGTTAAGTAAGCTGGAACTGCTGCTTTTAAGCATTTGAATGGGTTTCTTCCAGTGTATGCACCTGATATAACAAATAAAAGAACCAAATATAGTGTATGCAAAATAATAATGCAAAGGAATATTTTCCAGAATATTCCAAGAATTGCAAATACTGAACCTGAATATGATAGGTTACAGAAGTTACCAAAGATGAAGAATGGAAGTAGAGGTATTACGAATTTAGCTAATACTAAATTTATGATTTCATTGAATTCGTTAATTCCCTTATAGAAAATTTCTCCGCTTCCCTTAGCTCTTAGTGCTGAAACTGTAAGTCCTAGCATAAATGCAAGTACAAGTGCTGCAGTTACATCGATGAAAGCTCCTAGTGGAATTTCAAAGAAAGGTGCAATTTCATTTGCAGTTGCTTTTTGAACTTGTTCTGCAAGTTCTGGTTTAATAAAGCTTGGGAATATGTTTCTTGCCATAGTGTAGGATAGAGATCCTGCAACTAATGTAGATAAATAAGCAAGTCCAACTGTTACTCCTAAAAGTTTACCAGCACCTTCAGATAGGTCTGCAATACCCTTAGATACAAAGGCAATAATCATTAATGGAATAATGAAGTTTAAGAACTTTCCAAATAATCCTGAGATTGTGATTGCAATTTTAGTTACTACTGCTGGACAATATTGACCAACAAGAATACCTAGTGCAATAGCTATAATAAGTCTAGGAATTAGACCTATTTTTTTCTTTTTTTCTGTCATTTTAATCCTCCTTAATATTCAAAAACTCGGCTCTAATACATTGTCCGGTTTTTGTACCTGCTAGCCCGCCAAGACCAGTCTCCCTAATTGATTCATGTAGTAGATGCCCAACTTCACCCATTGCTTGACAAACTTCGTCAAAAGGTACAATTGATTTTACACCTGCAAGGGCCATGTCAACTGATATGAAAGAATTCATAACACCTGAGGCATTTCTAAAAGTACATGGATACTCTACTAGTCCCGCTATTGGATCGCAGGCGAGCCCCATTACATTAATAAGTGTAATGCTGGCTGCATTTAGTGCTTCTTCTACGCTTCCGCCAAGCATCTCTACTAGTGCGGCAGCTGCCATAGCACTGGCAGAACCACATTCAGCTTGGCATCCACCTTCAGCACCGGCGAATGTTGCATATTTACCAATAATTTGCCCTATTCCTATTGATGTCAAAAGTCCATTTATTAATGTCTCATCATCTAAACCATATTTGTCTCTTGCTGCCATTAGGGCTGCAGGCATAATACCGGAACTTCCAGCAGTTGGCGCTGCTGCAATAGTTCCCATATTGGCATTGGTTTCAGATGTGGAAAAGGCCATAGCCATTGTCCTAACTAGAAATTTGCTAGTTAAAGGATCTTTTTCTTTTTGATAGTCGTTCATCTTCTTTGCAAAGCCGTCTATCATTTTATATTCAGTGTCGTAAGTTTTATCTAGTGTTTCATGCGATGAAGCTTTCATGACATCTAAAATTTCTTGAAGCTTTTTCTTCATCTCTTCTTCAGTCATTTTAAGGGTCTTTGTCTCTCCCTTTAAGACTAAATCATAAAGGTGAAGATTTTCACTTTCGCATACTTCTATAATTTCTTTAGCAGTATTTAACATTTAAACCTCCACATATTTTGAAGTTAAATATCTAGGATTATTTAACAAAAGATTTTTTAAATTTTCATTGGCATTTTCGTCTAGCTCAACAGTTAGGGTTACAATTTCAGTAAGCATATCCTTAGATGTGTTAATAGATTCAATATTGTAATTTTCATTAGCTAAAGCTGTGGAAACTTCAGCGATAACGCCCTTTTGTTCATTGTATTGGAACAAAAATGTAGGGAATTTGCCATCAAATTCAACCTTTATTCCATTTATGTCAACGATTATCATATTGCCTCCGCCAATTGAGGAGCCAATTACATATTCGCTACTTCCATCTTTATAATTAAATTTTATTTTAACTGTATTTGGGTGATACTCTTCTCCTAAATTCATTGGGATGAAAGAGTAGTTAATGCCTCTCTCATCAGCAATTTCGTAAGCCCTTCTAATAGAATTATCATAGGTCTTAAAGCCCATTATTCCGCCTAAAAGTGCCCTATCAGTGCCATGTCCCTTATATGTATATGCAAAAGAACCGTGTAAATAAAATTCCACGCTTTCATAATTTCCAGGACAAATTTTTGCAGCAACTCTTGCTATCTTGCAAGCGCCTGCAGTGTGTGATGACGATGGACCAACCATTATGGGTCCAAGGATTTCAAAGGAACTATATTCTTTCATTATTTAACCCTCTCCTTGCTATTCTATTTTAGCATAAAGTGATAAAATTGTGAATTAATTTTAACATTCCTAAACCCTCTAAACAACAAATTTTTAGTCAATAGTTGATTATAAATAGATTGTACATTGCATGAAATTAAATCGTTTAATTTATCCCATTACAGCACTGATAAAAATAATAATCTTCACAAATAAGTCTTGCAAGTATAAAAAAAATACTATAACATTTACTATGAGGATATTATTTTCATTAATGAGGAGGAATTGAATGAAAGAACAGAACAAAAAAATTAAAGACAAAAATGATGTTGGCGGCTTTCTGAAAGGCGTAGAAAGAATTGGTAATAAATTACCTCACCCTGCCATGATTTTTGCAATACTAAGTGTAATCGTAATCATAATTTCACATTTTGCAGCAAAATCAGGCTTAAATGTTACATATTTCGATGCCAAGGCTGGAGAAGAAGTTACTAAAGAGGCTGTATCTCTATTAAATTGGGAAGGGCTTGCTTACATTTTTAACTCTGCAACAGAAAACTTTACAGGCTTTGCTCCACTAGGAACAGTTCTTGTAGCTATGCTTGGTGTTGGTGTTGCTGAAAACAGTGGACTTTTTGATGCAACTTTAAAAAGACTTCTATCAAATGTAAACCCTACACTTTTAACTGCCACAGTTGTATTTGCTGGTGTTATATCAAATATTGCATCTGACGCTGGATACCTAGTAGTAGTTCCACTAGGAGCACTTATATTTGCAAACGCAGGTCGTCATCCCCTTGCTGGAATAGCTGCAGCCTTTGCAGGCGTAAGTGGTGGTTTCTCTGCCAACTTAGGTCTAGGTACTACTGACCCACTACTTACAAATATTACAAATGAAGCCCTAAAAGCTGGTGGTATAGACATGACTCTTGCCGCTACTTGTAACTGGTACTTCCTATTTGTATCAACTTTCTTAATCACAATTATTGGTACCTTTGTAACTAATAGAATTGTAGAAAAGAACTTGGGAGAATATCATGGCACTTATAAGGCAGACGAAACACCTATAACTGACCTTGAAAGAAAGGGACTTAGAAACGCACTTATAGCACTTCTTATATACTGTGCAATAATGGCCGCACTTATGTTCCCAGCTAATGCACCATTTAGAGCTTTTGATGAATCTAAAAATGCAATGACACTTAAATACTTCTTGGGTCACGGACTTATACCTGGAATGTTATTACTTTTCATGATTCCTGGTCTTGCCTATGGTAAAACTGTTGGAACTATAAAAACTTCCCACGACCTTGTTGATGCCATGACAAAAGCCATGAAGGGCATGGGCGGATACCTTGTTCTTGCTTTCTTTGCGGCACAATTTGTATCTTACTTCAATAAGACAAACTTGGGACTAATCCTTGCAAAAAACGGAGCAGACTTCTTAGAGTCAATTAACTTAAAGGGACTTCCACTATTAATTATGTTCATCTTGCTTTCAGCTTTCCTAAACCTATTTATGGGTTCAGCTTCTGCAAAATGGGCAATTATGGCTCCAATATTTGTGCCAATGATGTATAATCTTGGACTTTCACCTGCACTTACACAAGTTGCCTATAGAATTGGTGACTCTTCAACAAATATCATTACACCACTTATGTCTTACTTTGCAATGATCGTTGTCTTCATGCAAAAATACGACGAAGACTCTGGACTTGGAACTCTTACATCAATGATGCTTCCATATTCAATGTTCTTCTTGTTAGGTTGGACACTTTTAATGATAGTATGGTACCTAATAGGACTTCCTGTTGGACCAGAAGCACCACTTCATGTAGAAGACATGATAACAATGTTATTTATCTAATAAAAAAATAAAATATTCTCAAAAAATAATCCCGGTGGAAATTTTTCCATCGGGAATTTTTTTAATCTTAAAATAAATTTTAAAGCCTTCTATTTTTTCTTAGAGATTTTTAGCCCACACCAAAATCTGTAATTTCAAATAAAATATCAACTCGTGGATCATCTTCAAGATACCTATATTTTTCCACGAACCACGCTACAAGTTCATCGTCTCTTTTTATATCTGTGGAGTTGTTCATAAAAATATTTACTGTTGCGTGAGAGAAGTTTTTTATGATTTCCATGTCACGGTCAATCATTTCTCTCGTCTGTCCCTTTATTCCCACCATAACACAAGGGGAATCAAAATATTTTTGGACTTCTCTATAGTCTTTAAAGTCAGCTCCCTTTTTTAGGACTTTTTCCCTAAAGTCATTGTCAAAAGTTTCTATGCCAGTTTTAAAAGTTATGGGGATTCCAAAAAAGTCTCTTATCTCATCTAGTCTATTTCTATAAATCCAATGAGCTTCAAAAAATAAGCGCCTTATATTTTTTTCTTCAACAACTTTTTTTATTGCCTCAAGACTTTTGTCTGTCAAATCAAAAACTGAGGCTGAGTCGATGACTTCTAAAACTCCAAATTCTCCAGTGACATTTTTTAAAACTTCAAGATTTATGTCATCAATTTTTTTACTGTCCACTTCGTTGTCTTCTATATAATCACAGAAAGTACACTTGCCCCACTTGCAGGGTCTTGCCTTTAGAAGGACAATTTCCCTTTTTGTCTTATTTGTAATTTTTGAATATCTATTGATAAAATCATCTCCTCAAATAAAATCAATCTTCTCTAAATATTTTACCACAAATACTTTACAGTTGGCTTGGTGTAAATGTTGACACTTGCCTTTCTTTTCTCTATACTAAAGCTTACACAATATAGTAAATATGTGAAAAATTTAATGAAATGTTAATAATTTATAAAATAAGTTTTAATATTTTAAATGTATAATAGTAAAAATAGATAAAATAAAATAATTGTGAGGAAATATATGGCAGTAAAAATAATTGTAGGATCAACTTGTGACATAGAAGAAAATATTAAGAAGGACTTAATTGTAGTGCCACTTCACGTAACTTTTGGCGAAGAAGACTTTTTAGATTCAGTTGATATTACAAAGGATGAATTTTATGAAAGGCTTGAGAAAAAGGAAGAGTTCCCAAAGACAAGTCAACCTACGCCTGTGGCTTTTATGGATGTTTACAAAAAAGTCATAGATGAGGGCGATGAGGCTGTGGTAATTGTCTTGTCATCAAAGCTATCTGGTACTTATCAAAGTGCAAAGCTTGCAAGCCAGGATCTTGAGGATAAAATTTTTATTGTAGATAGCTTAAATGTTTCAAATGCAGAGGGAGCCCTCGTTGATTATGCCTTGAGACTTGTAAAAGAAGGAAAGTCTGCAAGAGAAATTGCTGAACTTTTAGAAGAAGCAAAGAAAAGACTTAGACTTGTAGTTTTAGTTGACACCTTGGAATATCTTGAAAGAGGCGGAAGAATTTCCAAGGCATCTGCCCTTATAGGTGGACTTTTCTCTGTCAAGGTCCTTCTTTCCATGGAAGATGGCGCAATTGAATCTGTTGGCAAGGCAAAGGGAATAAAAAATGCCAACAACTTATTTATTAGCGAAATAAAAAAACATGGGTCTATTGACTTTTCCATGCCACTTAAACTTGGCTACACAGGAAGAGACAGTGAAAAGATTGAAAAATATTTGAGAGAGACAAAAGATCTTTGGGAAGATAAAATTTCTTCTCCAGAGTTTATACAAATAGGAAGCGTTGTTGGCACTCACACAGGTCCAGGCGCCCTCTTCCTTGCATATTTTAGAAATTAATTTTAATTTCCTTTCGGGGAAATTTTCTATATAATTTTTTTCTTTTTTAAGTTATTTATTAAGAGTAGTTTTTATAATTATTTTTTGAGAAAGGAAGGAATTTATGGAGGAAAAGAAAATAGTTGTATCGGGCATTACTTTTCGCTACGAGGATTTGGAAATTAATGATGAAGTCATGGAAAATATAGAGGACTTTTTACTGGACTTAGAGAACAGCCCCGATGGAATTTACGACAGCTTCTTTATGTATAAGGATGGCGACAACTTAATTATTTACTAATTTTTAAAGCTAGGGATGACCCTGGCTTTTTTTATAAAATTTGCCAAGACTTTATTGCCAACTTTATTTTTTATTTTTATAATTTTTACCTAAATTTAGATTTCTTTATCAAATTATAAATCTGTGGTAAAATGAAGAGGACAGGAGTTGATTTATTGGAAAAAGAAACTGATTTTAAGGGACTCTTTAGACTCTTTACTAGGTCTATAATTATTTCCATGATTGGAATGATTTTTCCCTTTCTTTATATTTTATTTCCTTCTATGTATGTAGTTGAATCTGTAAAAGAAGGAATCATAAAGGTGATGGCGACTTTAATTGCAGTTGTCCTCCTAATCGGTGCCATCTTAGGACCCATGGAGGCAATAATAATTTTTACAATTTTTGGGCCCTTCATCTTAATTTTTCACTATATGATTAGCACCAATAGACCTGTTGCACCGACAATTATGGCAACATCTCTTATATTTTTTACATCTATAATGGTTTTATTTTTTGCCTTTGGCATAAATAGTGAAGTGCTAAATTCAAGGGAAACAATTAATTCCATTACAGGCTTTTACACAAATATTGCTAAGGAAGCTGGACTATCACAAGGGGACCTATCAAATTTTGCTGCAAGTGCAGAAATTTATTACAAGAGATTTTTACAAATCCTTCCCTCTGTTTTGATAATCATATCTGTAGTCACTTCCTATGTAACTTACACTACAGCTGGAAGAAGTCTCCTTTCAAAGGGAAAGTTTATCATGCAACCTTCTTCTCTTGAATTTTTAAAACTCCCAAGAGAAGTTATTATGCTATCAATTGCTACTCTTGCAATTTTTTCTTTGACTGGCGATTATTTTGGTCCCAGCGGTCAAATTTTCACCTTAAATTTAATGAACTTAGTTTTTTTCATGCTCTTTGCGGCAGGTATAAGCGTTCTTAAATTTTATATGACAAGATTTGGCTTTAAGAGTTTTTTACAATACCTATTAATTGGTCTTTGCCTAGCCATCTCAGGGCTACAAATTTTTGTCATGATACTTGGCGCCCTTGACCAAATTGTTAACTTTAGAAAAATTAATTAAGTGGGAATATTATGAAAGATAATTATAAAATTAGCGATTTTCTCCCCTATCTTATTTTTGGAATCGCAGTCGTTATTATTTTAATAATACTAAAGCCAATTCTTGGCCTTATTTCAATTATTGCTTTTGCATATGTTTTTTATTTAAGCTATTCCGAAATCAAAAATAAGAATGAAGAGACAATCAAACACATTGAAAATTTAAACGAAAATTTTGACTCCTTAACTAAGGAAGCTATTTTTGACATGCCCTTTCCCCTTGTAGTAACTGACGAAAAGGCAAAAATCCTCTGGTACAACACTCCCTTCATAAATTTATTTAACGAGAAGAGCGTGCTAGACAGGGACCTTGAAAATTTAGTTAAGGATATTGACATCTCAAATATAATAGGTAGAAACGGTGCCAACACCCTTCCTATTGAAATCAACAAGAGATCCTTTAGCGTCTACACCAATGTTGTGGAAGATAAGTCTGAAAATAAGGATGGGAAGTCTGTCCTCCTTTACTTTGTAGACAACACAGCCTACAAAAATTTAAAGGACAAGTACACCTTTGAGTACCCAATTATTGCAAAGATCGAAGTGGACAATTTCTCTGAGGCAATATCTTCTGCCCCATCAGAAATTAGACCCCTGCTTATTGCAGAGATTGACTCAACTATTTCTCAGTACTTTGAAGAATACGACGCCCTAGTTAGAAAAATGGACGAAGATTTGTACCTTGTTGTAATGACCTATAAGTCCCTAACTATTTTAAAGGACAAGAGATTTGACATCTTAGACGACCTTAGAGATTTAAACAAGGGCAACTCCATTCCAATAACCTTATCCATTGGTGTTTCTTCCTTTGGACTTAATTTCAAAGATGCCTACCTTGAAGCTGACTCATCTCTTGATTTGGCACTAGGTCGTGGTGGTGACCAAGCCGTTGTAAAGGTTGACGACAACTATGCCTTTTTTGGCGGCAAGTCAAAGGCTGTTGAAAAGAGAAATAAGGTTAAGGCTAGAGTTATAGGTGAAGCCCTAAAACAATTAATCGACAGATCTGAAAATGTCTACATCATGGGTCACCAAAATCCAGACATGGATGCCATTGGTGCTGCCATAGGTTGTCTTCGTGCAACCCTAAATAGGAATAAGGAAGGCTTTATAGTCCTTGAAAAGTCCAATCCATCTATTGACAATTTAATTGACAGGATGAAGGAAGAGGAGCCTGAGCTTTATGCAAAGGTCATTTCTAGGGAAACTGCCATGAATACAATAAAGCACTCTTCTCTAATAATTTTAGTTGACAATCACAAGCCATCCTTTACAGAGTATCCAGACCTCTTAAAGGCAACTGGTCAAATAGTTGTAATCGACCACCACAGAAGGGGCAAGGAATTTGTTGAAAATCCGGTTTTAACTTATGTAGAACCCTATGCTTCTTCCACTTGCGAGCTCATAACTGAAATGCTAACTTATATGTCTGACGACTTAAATTTAACTCACTTTGAAGCCGATGCTCTCATGAGTGGAATAGTTGTTGACACAAAGAACTTCTCCTTCCAAACTGGGGTGAGAACCTTTGAAGCTGCTTCAGTTTTAAAGAGAGCTGGGGCAAATATGTTAAAGGTAAAGGCACTTTTCCAAGACGATTTTGACACTATGCTTTACAGGGCAGATGTAATTCACAACACAAAAATTATCCACGACAATATTGCTGTATCGAGATTTGAAAAGGCGGCAAAAAATTCCGTCCTTGTGGCTGCACAAGCTGCCGATGCCCTACTTGATATCAACGGCATTGACGCATCCTTTGTTTTAACAATTAACGATGGCAAAACCCACATCTCTGGCAGGTCTCGTGGAGAAGTTGTATCAGTTCAACTTATACTTGAAAAAATTGGCGGCGGCGGTCATTTAAATATGGCTGGAGCCCAAGTTGACACAGAAGATTTAGACGAAGCTGAAAAGATTTTAATAGAAGCTATAGATGAATATTTAGAAGAAAACAAAAGCGAGGAATAACATGAAAGTAATTTTATTAAAGGACGACAAAAACTTAGGACCAAAGGGAAGCATAGTTAACGCAAAGACTGGCTACGCTCGTAACTTTTTAATCCCAAGGGGAGTTGCCATTGAAGCTACTCCTGAAAACATGGAAACTTGGAAGAAAAATAAAATTGAAGAAGAAAAGTTAGAAAAGGAAAACCGCGCCAAGGCAAATGAAGTTAAGAAAAAAATCGAAGAAATAACTCTTACTATTAAGGCAAAGGCTGGCGAAGGCGGAAGACTTTTTGGTGCAATAACTTCACAAGACATTGCTAAAAATTTAAAGAGTGAATACAAAATTGAAGTTGACAAGAAAAAAATTGACCTAGCTGAAAATATTAAAGAAGCTGGCATGAAGAACATTGACATTAAACTATATCCAGATGTTACTGCAACTTTAAAGGTAAATGTTAGACCGGAATCTTGATTGACATGGATGTAAAGGACCAATTAGATTTAAATTCTGTTGAAAATATAAAAATGCCTCCTCACAGCTTAGAGGCTGAGGAATCTGCCCTTGGCTCTATGATGTTATCCAAGGAAGCCATAACCTCATCTATTGAAATTTTAAAGACAGAGGACTTTTATCAAGATGCTCACAGAAAAATTTACGATGCAATTTTAAATATTTACAACAGAAACGAACCTGCAGATGTAATAACCATTGCAGAGGAACTGAAAAAAACTGACTCCCTAGAAGAAGTTGGCGGCATAACTTATCTTGCCGACCTCTCTTCCAATGTAACTGCCGTATCAAATATTAAGTCTTACTGCAAAATTATTAAGGAAAAGGGAATCTTAAGAGAATTAATAAATGCCTCTGACAAAATTATTTCCGCTGCCTATTCATCAGATGCAAAGGCAGAACTTATAATCGAGCTTGCAGAAAAATCTGTATTTGATATTACTCAGGACTCAACAAAAAATGGACTTGTAAATATAAAAAATATTGCCCTTGAATCCTTCTCTGACTTGGAAAAGAAGGCGCAAAATCCAAATGCCTTAACTGGTCTTACAACTGGCTTTGTAGATCTTGACAGAAAAATTTCTGGTCTTCAGAAGTCTGACTTAATTTTACTTGCAGCAAGACCTTCCATGGGTAAAACTGCTCTCATGGTAAATATTGCCACTAACGCAGCCCTAAGAGGGGGCGCATCAGTTGCAGTCTTCTCCCTTGAAATGAGCAAGAACCAACTTTTCCAAAGAATTATTTCATCAAATGCCCATGTGGATTTGCAAAAAGTTATTTCCGGCAACTTAAATGAGGAAGAGTGGACAAAAATAATTAACACCATGCCCATTGTCTCCAATTTAAAAATTGAAATTGACGACACTGCCGGCATATCGCCCCTTGAACTAAAAGCCAAGTGCAGAAGGATGAAGGTGGAAAAGGGACTTGACTTAATTGTAATAGACTACTTGCAACTTATGCAGATGAACTCCCGAGTTGAGTCAAGGCAACAAGAAATTTCTGCCATTTCAAGAAATTTAAAGGCAATAGCCAAGGAACTTGAAGTGCCAGTTATTGCCCTATCACAACTTTCTCGTGCCCCAGAACTAAGAACTGACCACAAGCCAATCCTCTCTGACCTTCGTGAGTCTGGTGCCATAGAACAAGACGCCGACATAGTAATGTTTTTATACAGAGATGAATATTACACCAAGGAAGAATCAGAAAAGCCAAACATTGGCGAAGTAATTATTGCCAAGCACAGAAATGGTCCTACGGGAACAGTTGAATTAATGTTTAAGAAGGAATTTACAAAATTTTTAAATTTACAAAGAAGTGAATAAATTTTTTAAGGCTCTTGTCTTTATGGCGAGAGCCTTTTATTTTTGTCGCTACAAATGTTATAATAGCTTTGACAAATTTGGAGGTAAATATGATTTTAGACATAATAAAAGTAGTGATCCTTGGAATTATTGAAGGACTCACAGAATTTTTGCCTGTTTCATCAACAGGACACCTAATAATAGCAGACAGCTTTATAAAACTTGAGCCAAAGTCCTTTTCCAATGCCTTTAGCGTAATTATTCAGCTTGGCGCAATTCTTGCCGTAGTTTATTTATACTTCTACGACATCAATCCCATTGCCAGGGGAAAACTTGCACCAGTTATTGGCGAGGAGAAGTACGATAGTTTAACTTTTAAAGAAAAATTTAAGTACCGAGATATGGAAACTATGAGGCTAATTGCAAAGATAATTGTAGGTTTTCTTCCCGCAGCCTTTTTTGGATTTTTGCTAGACGACTTCATCGACGCCCACCTCTTTAATCCAATTACAGTTGCCATAGCCCTAATTTTTTATGGGATAATAATTATTTTTATGGAAAAAAATAATAAGAATAAGGATTTTAAGTACGAAAGCTTAGACGACATTGGACTAAAGACTGCACTTTTCATTGGCTTTTTCCAATGCCTTGCCATGGTGCCAGGCACATCTCGTTCTGCTGCCACAATTATTGGCGCCATGCTACTTGGCTGTTCAAGAACAAGCTCAGCAAAATTTTCTTTTTATCTAGCAGTGCCAACTATGCTTGGGGCAACTGCCCTTAAAATTTTTAAGATTGGCTTTTCCTTTACAGCTTGGCAATGGTTTTTGATTATTCTTGGCGGCGCCATTTCTTACATCGTTGCCCTTATAGTAATCAAAAAATTCCTCGGCTATATTCGTGAGCACGACTTTATCCCCTTTGGCTATTACAGAATAGTCCTCGGCATTCTTGTTTTGTGTCTCGGCTTTTTTAATGTAATTTAATTTTGAGGTGAATATGAAAGATTTTAATGTAGGAATAATTCAGCTGCCAGCCACTGGAGACAAGGAAAAAAACTTAAATACTATGGAAGAATATGTGACTCGGGCAAAAAAGGAAGGGGCTCATGTAATTTGTCTTCCAGAAATGTGGAACTGTCCCTACCAAAATTCTTATTTCACAAAATTTGCAGAAGAAGATTTTGGCAAGACTTACAAAAAAATGAGCCAGGTGGCAAAAGAAAATAAAGTCTACTTAATTGGCGGCTCAATACCAATTAAGTCTGGCGAAAAAATTTACAACCGCTCCTATGTCTTTGACAAGGAGGGCAAAGAAATTTACAGGTATTCAAAGATCAACCTCTTTGACATTGAGGGCTACAAGGAGTCTGATACCATTTCTGGCGGCAAGTCCCTAGGGGTTTTTGAAACAGAGTATGGGATTTTTGGTCTGGCAATATGTTTTGACCTGAGATTTCCTGAGCTCTTCCAAAGTTTTCGTGACTTTGGAGCAGAAGTCATCTTCGTTCCGTCAACCTTTATGAAAAAGACTGGCGAAGTTCACTTCCACCTTTTAAATAGGGCTCGTGCAGTGGACACTCAGTGCTATGTTGTTTCACCTGCCATAGCAAGAGATGAGGACCTTTCCAAAAACGCCTACGCCCACTCCCTGTGTGTTTCACCAAGGGGCGATGTCCTTGCAGACTTAGGCCAAGAAAAAAATCTGGCCGTAATAAAATTGGAAGATGAAAAGGTAAAGAGGGAAAGGGAAAAACTTCCCCTAGAAGTCTCAAGACAAAATAGAAAATTATAAGTTACAAATAAAAATTTATAAAAAAGAAACTCTTGCAAAATTTTCGCAAGAGTTTTTTTACGCCTTAAAAATCACTCAAGGCTTTTAATTTTAAATTCCCTTAGTGTAAAGGTAATAAGAGTAAATTGCAGGAATTATTGCTCCAAGAAAAAGTGGAACTAAAAACACAATTTCACTTTTTAAAAATACTGAAAGTATTAAAGAAAATCCAACTATTATAAAGCAAATTCCACCAAGTCTATGAGTCCTCCTCCAATTTTCATCGCTATTTAAAGTCCAAGGAAGTTTTATACCCATTGTGTAGTTCCTCTTCATCTTTGGAAGGTAATTTCCAATGGCGATTATTAAAACTCCAAGGAAAAGTGGAATTACAACTGACACTCTTATTTCTCTACCTAGTCCTACCATAACTGTTATAACATAGACTACAAGCATTATTAGTGGCATGGCAAGTTTACTTAGTGTCATTACAAAATTATTTTGTTTCTTGTTCCTTGGGTCGTTATCTACCATAAAGCAGAGGAAGATATTCATTATAGCTAAAAAAACTTGAGTGAACACCATGGCATCAAACCTCGAACTATATTTATCTGCTTGACCTTGAAAGTTCCAGTGAGTTGGAAGTTCTGCAGGCATTTTATCGTAAAACAAGAGGTTAAAAATTACTACAATTGAAAATGCTAGGATTATGGAAATTATTGAATCTTTTCTCAGTTTAAATTTATTTTTCATCTGGACCTCCTTTAAATTTAACAATCCATGTAAGTATTTCTTCGAATACCGAAGTGTTTAATTCGTAATAAATAAAATTTTTTTCTTTTTCTTCGTAAATCAAATCCTGCTCTCTTAAAATTTTTAGATGATGGGAAATTGTCGCCTTGGATAAGTCAAAGTTGTCAGAAATTTCTCCTGCATTCATCCTGCCATTTTTTTTCAGCATATTTAAAATTTCAAGCCTGACTGGATCAGATAGGGCCTTAAAAGTATCAGAAAACATATTTCACCTTCTGTGTCTATTTCGATAATTATCTAAACTCTTAATTTTATTATATAAAATTTTTTACAAAATTCAAGACTATTTTGATTTTTTTCAAAGTAGTTTTCTTTTTTTTGAAGGATAAAAATTTCCTGATTAAAAATTAATTACCAACTCATAATTATTACTTGGCTCATAATTTTTTCTTGATCATAAAATTTTTACCGATTCATAATTTTTTCTTATTCAAAAAATTTTTTTCCATTAAAAATTATTTACCGACCCCTAATTATTTCGCCCTTAAAAATTTTAACAATTAAAAAATTTTTCAATTAATAATTTTTTTAAATCATAATAATTTCTCCCCAATATTATTTCTTTTAGTGAAATACTTTCCATTATATGATATAATTTTAGAGGAAGGTGAAAAAATGATTCAAAGTTTAATAAAGGCAGCTAATGTTTTAGACATATTAAAAAATGAAAATCGAGAACTTACAATTGCAGAAATTTCTGAATTTTTAAATATACCGCCAAGCACAGCCCATAGAATTTTGTCCACCCTAATCGAGGTGGGCTATGTATCAAAGGACGAGAGGACCCACCTCTATGCCCTTGGCCCTGCCCTTATCCCTCTTGGCATAAAGGCATCCTCAAAGCTAGACCCTCAAGCTGTGGGAAAGTCTGTCCTAGAAAATTTATCTGAAATCACCATGGAAGATTCCTTTTTTATAATAAAATCTGGTGACAAGGGACTAATGCTTTCAAAGTCTGAAGGCAAGCACACCCTAAAAATCGTAGAAAATTTTGGAATAGAAATAGATTTACACAAGGGGGCAATTAGAAAGACAATCTTGGCCTTTCAGCCCAAGGAATATATCGATTATTACTTAGAAAAGGATCTTTCTGACTACTTAGACGCGTCAGTGGATAAGGCAGCCTTAAAAAAAGATTTAATAGACATTAGGAACAAAAAAATTTCTGTCTCCGACTCGGAATACATTGAAGATGCCATTGGCATTGGAGCTCCCGTATTTAATTACAAGGAGAACCTCGTGGGAGCAATTGGCGTAGTAATTCCCAAGGAAAGAGTTACAGAAGCTACAAAAAAAGAATATATAGAGGCAGTGAAAAACTGCGGCATGGAATTTTCAAAAAATCTTGGATATTCTGAAGTTTAATATTTTTTATTTATGAGTTGTGTCAAGGGGCACAACTTTTTTCTTTACCTAAATTTTTTTAGGAGCCTTAAAATTTTGTGAATTATTATTT
>NZ_HE978568.1:215079-275039 GCF_000311825.1 Peptoniphilus grossensis ph5
GGTTTTTTTGTGAATTTAAATTTTTGTGATTTTTTAATTTTTTCATGAAAAGTTTGGAAGATAAAATTAAAATTCTCTCGTTTTTTGATTTTTCTCTTTGAAAGTTTCATAATAAAATCAAAATTTTGCCTTTTTTTGATTTTATTTGTTAGAAGACACAAAATAAAATCAAAATTTGCTGTTTTTTTGATTTTATTTTGTTATAATTGATTGAAATAAAGGAAATTTAATATTTTTTTGATTTTATTGGAGGATTTATGGATTATTTATACACTTTATACTACAAGAATAAAAATGAATATGAAAAAATTTATAAATCGAGAATAGATTTTAGTGAGACTTTAAAAACTAATTTATCTATAAAACCTTATAGGGAAAATTTGTCCTTTCAGCTTTATTATGTCTTCAATAGAGAAACTTCAAATCTAATAGACATGGTAAATCAAAACAATAATATTTTGGAAAAATTAAATGATGAACTTCCAATAATTGCTAAAAGTGCAAATTTATTGGAAATTATTTCTAGTGAATTAAAAAGCTCTAATGATCTTGAAGGCGTAAAATCTGAGAAAAAAGAAATAATCGAAACTACAAGAAATATTTTAAATTCAAAGGACCCTAAAAAATTAAGACTCACTAGCATGATTAAATCCTATCTCTTACTTTTAAATGATAATTCTTTGAAAGTTCCATCAGATTTAAAGGATGTTCGGAAAATTTATGACGAGATAACTAAGGGAGAAATTGAAAAAAAAGACCAACCTGATGGGAAATTTTTTAGACTGGATCCAGTATATGTTCAAAAGAAAAATTCTGTAAATGGTGAGATAATACATCAAGGGATTTCAGGAGAAAACAAAATAGAAGAATCAATGTCAAATCTTCTAAATTTTCTTTTAAATACCGATTTAGATTTACTCATAAGAGTTGCTATCGCTCACTATTATTTTGGATACATTCATCCCTTTTACGATGGCAATGGACGTGTAAATAGATTTATTTCAAGCATCTTTCTTAGGAGCAAGTATTCTTATTTAACTTCCATGTCTCTTGCTCGTGGATGCTGGATTAACAAAATTTCCTATTACAAAAGCTTTGATATAACTAATTCAAAAATAAATAAGGGCGAAGTAAATTACTTTGTAGACGAATTTTTAAAAATTTTAATAGCTGGTCAAGAGGATATTATCTTTAATTTGACTAATAAAATAGAAAATTTAAAGCTTGCTAGAAAGTGCATTGAAGCTAAAAGTTCAAATTTGAACACCGAACTAAAAAAATCTATCCTATTTTTACTATGTCAAAATTATTATTTTGACAACAATAGCGGTCTCACACGAGATGACATATTTGAATATACTGAGGATTTTAAAAACAAAAACAAAAAAATTAGAGAATTAAAGGAACTTGAAAAAGATGGTTTCATAAAGGCTATAAAAGAAAGACCTTTAATTTATACTTTAGATAAAAATTTTATAGAAAATTTATAAAATAAAGACTTGCTGTGCAGGTCTTTTTTATTGAACTTAAGAAAGTCTCTGTCTTTCAATGAGATTCATTATTTGTTAAAATGTAGTTAGGAGGTCATTATGCCAATACTTAGTTTAACGAATATTAAAAAATCCTACATAGACGAGGAAACTATTAGAGATGGAAATTTAATAGTGGAAGACCGCGACAAAATTGGCCTTATTGGAATTAACGGCAGTGGCAAGTCCACTCTTTTTAATATAATTACAGAAAATCTCTCCTACGATGCTGGGGAAATTTTTAGAAAAAAAGATTTAAAAATCGGCTACTTAGAGCAACAGCTAAATCTTCATCAAGAAGGCAGCATTTATGACAATTGCCTTTCTATTTTTTCTGATTTAATTGAGCTTGAGAAAAATTTGAGGGCCCAAGAGCATATTATTGCTGAAAATCCAGACAATTTGGAAGAGGAACTGAATAAGTATCAAAGGATGCAAGACGAGTTTCACAAGAGGGAGGGCTACTCCTTTCACTCAAGGATCAGGGGAACCTTAATTGGTCTTGGCTTCACAGAAGATGATTTTGACAAGGACATTAAAACCCTTTCTGGCGGGCAAAAGTCACGAGTGGCTCTTGCCATGCTCCTACTTGAAGATGCAGACCTGCTTCTCCTTGACGAGCCTACCAATCACTTGGACATTGATGCTATCTCTTGGCTGGAAAAGTATTTGAAAGATGTGGACAAGGCAATTATTATTATCAGCCACGATAGATATTTTTTAAATAATATTGTTTCAAAAATTGTCCTCCTGGAAAATGGGGAGACTAAAACTTATGCTGGCAACTACGACAACTACATGAGACAGAGAAAAAAAGATTTTGAAGTCCTTAAGAGGCAGTATGAAGACCAGCAAAAGGAAATAAAGAGGCAGGAAGAAATTATAAAGAGATACATGAATCTTGGTCGCGACAGGTTTATCAAGCAGGGCAAGAGCAGGAAGAAGATGCTGGACAAGATGCAAAAAATTGAAATGCCTGCGTCTAATAAAAAGACAAATCTTTCCTTTGCAACCAATAAAACTTCAGGCAGAGATGTCTTGGAGATAAAGGACCTTTCAAAATCCTTTGGCGACCACTTAGTTTTTCACGACTTAAATGCCTTTGTCTACAAGCAGGATAAAATCGGCTTAATTGGCCCCAATGGCGTTGGCAAGTCCACCCTCTTTAAAATTATTGCAGGAGAGCTTAGTCCAAGCTCTGGCGAGGTTAAAATTGGGTCTAATGTGGACATAGCCTTCTTCTACCAAGAGCTTGACAACTTAAATTTAAATAAGACTGTCATGGACGAGATCTGGGACGAATTTCCAAAGCTTGAACATTTTCAAATCAGAAAATATTTGGCAGAGTTCCTCTTTGTGGGCGACGACATTTTTTAAAACTGTAGATGAACTTTCAGGCGGCGAGCGTGGAAGACTATCCCTTCTAAAAATTATGTTAAAGGGTGCAAACTTCCTTGTCCTTGACGAGCCAACTAACCACTTGGACATTGACTCAAAGGAAATCCTTGAAGACGCCCTCTTAAAATATGAGGGCACCGTTCTTTCCATTTCCCACGATAGATATTTTTTAAACAAGACTGTGGACAAAATTTTTGAAATGAAGGAAGATAGCATAAATGTCTTCTTGGGCAATTACGATTATTACCTAGAAAAGACCACTGAAACTGAAAGCCTTAATGATGACTACAAGTCCAAGACAGAAATTGCCAAAGAAAAGCGTGAAGAGAGAGAAGTCCGCAAAAAAAATAGAGCCCTTCGCAAAGAAAAAGAAAAGCTTGAAAAAGAAATTGCGGACATGGAAGAAAAGTTATCCACAATCGATGACAAACTGCAAGACCAAGAGACTTACAGCGATTATCAACTAGCAAATGATTTATCAATAGAGCGTCAAAGCCTTGCAAACACTTTAGAAGACCTCTATGAAGCTTGGATGGAATTGGAAGAGAATTAAAAGATTTCAAAAATTTTTTTCCACAGGACTTTTTGCGATGACTACTTTATCCCCAATCTTATGCACATTATCCACAGGTTAATAAACACCTGTCTTGAAAAATAGTGCACAATTCATGCACATTTTGAAAAAATTATCATTAAACATAAAAAATGTCTATATTTTCCAATTATTAACTGGATTTTTACAAAAAATATACAATCTTATCCACAATTTGCCAAAAGTTATCAACTTTTGTGTATAAAATCAAAAAGAGCTGCCTAAAAACAGCTCTTTTATCTTATTTATTATTTAATCTTTTTATCATGTCCTCTGCAGGGTCTAAAATTTCAATTTCTGTAAGTTTTTCAAATTCTTCCTTCATGTAAGGAAAGTGAGTGCAGCCTAAAATTATGGCTCTAGGCCTTCTTTCCATCTTGTTAAAAAAGTTAAAGAGCTCTCTTAGTCCAAGCTTATAGACAATTTCTTCAGGGGAAGTTTTCTTTTCGATTTCTTCTACTAGGGCAAGGATCCCTATTGCAATTGTGTTTCTAAAAGTTTTTTCTGACAAAATTTTATCTATGCCATGGGCTGATTTTGAATTTGCTGAGAGGATTACTATGTCTTCATAGGAAGAGTCAAGATTTCTATAAAAGTCCAAGGGAGTAATGATTTCGATGTCCTGACGGTGGGTTAAGCCCTCCACATCTATAGAAGCAGAAAGGGAATTGCAGTAGATAAAAATTTTTTCAGCTCCCTCTTTTTTTGCCTCCCTTATTTTTTCTTCAACAATATTTGTAAGCTCTTCCCTTGAATAATATTGAAGGGCGGATTGGTCCTTTGGGTTCTTGGAAATTGGGAAGCTCAGTGGCTCAAATCCCTTTTTCTTTAAAAGGTCCACTCCCATTTTTGTGTCCACATAAGTTCCTGCGAATACTCCTACTTTCATTTTTTCACTCCTTTAAAATAAATCCATTTTAATTTTTTCTCCAAAATTCTGTATTTAATTTCTTTTGCAGAATAAATTTCTCCGTCAATGTTATATAAAAATTCTCTCTCTGATGAAATTTTCCCTGACCTAGTTAAAATTTCTCTCACGCCACTTTTCCCAAGGTGGTCTCCCCTCCTGTAGGAAGTAAATAAGCTTGCTATCCTAAGGGGACTCATCTTCTCTGCCAAAATTAAATTTAAAAGCCCATCGTCAATTTTTGCCCTTGGGGCAGGCTTAAAACCATTGCCATAGTAGGACCCGTTGCAGAGGGCAGAAATTAAAAAAGAGCCAGATAAATTTACTTCTTCATTTTTTTCGTCAAGACAGGAAATTTTTAAGTCTACATTTTCCAAATTCATTACAGATTTTACTACGCCATAAAAATATCCCAGCCTGCCTCCAAGCTTTTTTCTCTTCATTATGTCATAGGCATACTTCAAAACATTGGTGTCAAAGCCAAGACTTGTGACATTGATGCAGGTTTTTCCGTTAACTTCAATTAAATCAATGGGGGCAATTTCATAATCAAAAATATTTTCTAACTTAAAATTATGGTAAGAAAAATTTTTGGAAAAGTCGTTGCCTGTGCCTCCGGGTATGAGTCCAAGAGCAGTTTCACTTCCGCAAAGGACAGAGGCAACTTCAGATAGGGCGCCGTCGCCACCTTTTATGTATAAAATTTCGCCGCCCCTGTCCCTAAAGTCCTGGGCAAATTTCACTGTGTCTCCGGCTTTCTCTGTGATTTTTATTTCATCTTCATCAAAATATTTTAAAAGTTCTCTTGCAAGGGTCTCGTCATAGGACCTGCCAGACTTAGAACTTATTATAAAAAGCTTTTTCATATTCACCACTTATAATAATTATATTATATGGTAAAAATTATTCCAATAGAGTTCTTTCATGGCTTTTGGGGTAAAAGAAAAAAAGGAGGGATCTTATGAAATGGAGAGGACGAAGACAAAGTTCAAATGTATCAAGAAGTAGAGGCGGCGGAGTAGCCCTTGGTGGCGGTGGACTTCTAGTGGCACTAATAGTTTTTTTACTAACGGGAAATCCAATGGACGCAATTCGCTCTGGCTTTGGTGGCACAGCACCTACGAGTACACAAAATTATGAACTTTCACAAAAGGAGCAAGATTTATACGATTATTCAGCTGTAGTTCTTGCAGATACAGAGGACGCTTGGCATGAAATATTAAAAAATGAAGGCGTAAATTATAGGGAGCCTCAGCTAAAGATCTTTAAGGGTCAAGTAAAGTCTGGCTGCGGCCTTGCCAGTGCAGGCATGGGACCTTTTTATTGCTCAAGAGATGAGGCAATATACATGGACCTCTCCTTTTACGATTCACTCATAAAAGACTTTGGTGCAGATGAGGGCGACTTTATCTTGTCCTATGTAATTAGCCACGAGGTTGGTCACCATGTCCAAGAGGTGACGGGAATTATGGACCAGTACCAAGAGCTTATGGGAAAACTTTCTGAAGAGGAGAGAAATGCGCTTACAGTTAGACTAGAACTGCAAGCAGACTATCTTGCAGGTGTTGTAGCGAGATATCAAGAGGACAAGGGCTATCTGGATCCAGGAGACATTGACGAGGCAATATCAGCTGCCTGGTCCATTGGTGACGACACCTTGCAGAAAAAAGCTCAGGGCTATGTGAGACCAGAGTCCTTCACTCATGGCTCCAGCGAAGAGAGAACTCGCTGGTACAAAAAGGGCTACGAGACAGGCGACCTTTCAGCCTGGGATACTTTTTCTGCGAAAAATTTATAAAATTTAAGAAGGCAAAAAGGTTTATTATGTGACATACCTCAAATACCCTTATTTCGCTCCAAACATCCTTCTTTTTAATTTTGATTTTAAATTAATGGAATATTTTTATGTGTTTCATGCTAAAACCTCATCACGCTCCTGCTTGTGAGCTCTGGATGGAATATAATGTTACCGTTTATATAAAAAGATCCCAGGGGTTAATCCAGGATCTTAACATTTCTATATTTTGATTTTAAAAGCAGTTTATTAAATTTTTTCTCTTTTTTGTTATTACAAATACAACTTTATTTATAATTAGCAGAATTTTATCATATATAATCGGCCTTTTATTTCTTCCATTTCAACTGATTAAAAATTGCTATACTTATTCAAGGTTCAATGCTTTGAACAAACTTAAATAAATATTCTTATAACAAAACTCGAATATTATTTAAAAGGTAATTTAATCATTGGATATACATTAACATTCAGGAACTTTTACCTTTTCGCGTTCGTAATCACCAATTTTATATTGTCCTAAATTTAAAAATATTCATCATATTTTCAATGAATACAAAAAGCTGACTCAGGTAGAGTTTGACCTCCGTCGACAACTATACTTTGGCCTGTTATATATTTAGCCTCATCTGAAGCTAAAAATATAGTAGCATAAGCAATATCTTCAGGATCTCCGAGTTTATTGAATGGAATTATTGACTCTTGATTCTTTATATATTCTGCTCCTAACACATCTCTCATTCCAGGAGTTAAAATATTTCCTGGCTCTACGGCATTTATATTTATTCCCAATGTGGAGAATTCTAAAGCCGCCGTTCTGATAAAACCATTCACTCCACTCTTGGCGGCACTATAATGAGCCAATCCAGGGTTTCCAACTCTATTTCCTGTTATAGAAGAAATAACAACAATCTTGCCACCTCTATTAAGATAATTTAAAGACACTTTTGTGTTTATAAAGATACCGTTTAAATTAATATCTATAATTTCTTTCCAATCATCTAAATTCATATCATTTATTCTTATTTCTGGAAAATAACCTGCGTTTAATACAACAATATCTATTTGCCCTAAGAACTTATAAGTAAGTTCAAACAAATTTTCAGTTTGAGTAACATTGGTAACATCAGCTTTAATAAATTTAACTTTGCCATTATAATTATTTAAGCTTTTTTCTGCATCAATACCTCTTTTTTCATCTCTACCAGAAAAAACTACATTAGCTCCATTTTCGGCAAACACTTTAACAATAGAATAACCTATCCCCTTGCTTCCACCTGTTACAATTACATTTTTATTTTTTACAGAAAAAGGCATTATATACCTCCTTTTTATAAATACCAATTTGTTGGATTCTCATTAAGATTTAAAAGAATGTTTTTTTCTTGAGAATACTCTAAAATTGTTCTTTTATGCATCTCTTTTCCAATACCTGACTCTTTATAACCGCCAAACATAGCTCCAGCTGGAAATTGATTATATGTATTAATCCACATTCTACCTGTTTTTATATTGGATACTACATTAAAAGCCTTATTAATATCCTTGGTAAAAACTCCTCCTGCAAGTCCATAGTTAGAGTCATTAGCCATTCTTATTACATCTTTTTCATTATCAAAAGGTATAACTACAGCCACTGGGCCAAATATTTCCGTTTGAGAAATTTCCATATTATTATCAGCTTCAATTAATGTGGGTTCTAAAAAATTTCCATTTTTTAAGATTCCTGTTGAAATTTTTTTTCCTCCCGTTAATAATTTGGCTCCACTATTTAAAGATTTATTTATTGTTTCAAGCACTTCGTCTAAGTGTTTACTTGAAATAAGCGAACCCATTTCTGTTTTATAATCCAGAGGATCACCTACATTTGTACGCTTAAATACATCAATAAGTTTTTGAACAAATAAATCATAGAAATCTTTTTGTATAAATATCCTAGAGCCAGCAGCGCAAGTTTGCCCTTGGTTTAATAAAATTCCTAATTTAGCTCCCTCAGTAGCTAAATCTACATTGCAATCAGAAAAGAATATATTAGCACTTTTTCCACCTAATTCTAATGATGCTGGAATTATTTTACTAGCAGCTGAAACATACAAGTCTCTACCAATGCTAGTTGATCCTGTAAATGAAATCTTATCTATATCATCATTTTCTTTTAAATAATTTCCACATTTTCCGCCTGATCCAGTAACAACATTTATAACACCCTTAGGTACTAAATCTTTAATTAAATCCATCAATAATATAATTGAAACGGGGGTACTGCTTGAAGGTTTTAATACTATTGTATTGCCCGCCGCTATAGCTGGAGCAATTTTCCAAATTGCTATAAGTAATGGAAAATTCCATGGAATTATTTCTGCCACAACACCATATGGCTCATACAAGTTTATACTTAATAAGTTTTTATCAACAAAACTAGAACCGCCTTCTAGTGTCCTAATAGCTGAAGCAAAGTATTTTAAATGTGATATTGCCTTAATTATATCAATATTTAATGTTTCTCTTATAGGCTTTCCTGTATCTATAGTTTCTGTATAAGCGAATAATTCTTTATTATTTTCAATAATTAATGCTATTTTATATAGTAATTCTGATCTATATTCTAACGTTGATTTTTCAAACTCTTCAAAAGCTTTTCTAGCAGAACTTACAGCATATTGAACATCTTCTTCAGTAGCTTCTGGAATTTTTGTAATTATCTCACCCGTAGCAGGATTATAAACATTCTTCCACTGACAATCTTTAGAATCAATAAATTCTCCATTTATAAACATTTTTAGATTAGTTTGTAAAATCATAACAACGTCTCCCATTATCTCATTAGCTATCTTTGTGTAATAATTTTTTTATTACATCATAACTAATATCTAATCCCAAACCATCATTACCATAATTATTTGAATTCACGCATGATACACCACTACAACTTAAAATATTTGATGCCATATTTTTCCCCAAATCATACAAACAATCTTGTATATTTTGATCTGGATAACCACGAACTTCTATAGAATCATCAATAACATTTAAATTATTGTCTAAACCAAATTTATTAAATACCTCTTTTGCTTTATTTTTCCAAGAATAATTGCTAAAAAAAGCCCAATAATTATTCTTCATATTTTGATGCTTAAGATATTCTAATAAATTTGCCATAGGTGGAAATATGTCATTATCATAAGTAGGAGCTCCCAAAACAATACCCTTATACAACCAGGCGTCAGCAACGATGTTAGTAACATCTTCATTTGATACATCACACATCTTAATGCGTTTTAATCCATTTTCTGCTGCTCCTCTGGCAATTATTTCAGCCATAGTCTTAGTATTACCATACATTGATCCATAAACAATTAACATACCATCTATAGTTTTTTGTTGTGCTAAATCTTTATAAACTTCTAATATTTTACTTATGTTTTTTCTCCACACAACACCATGAGTAGGGCATATAATTTTTATATCTAAATCCTTTAGTTTCCCGAGAGCATTAATTGCATGAGAAGAATATTTTCCAACAATATTTATATAATATTTTTGTGTATCCCTAAGATAATCTTCTTCGTATTCTACTTCATCATCAAAGACAGCTCCATTGAGAGCACCAAAACTTCCAAAAATATCTTGAGAAAATAATATTGATTCATTTTTATAATAACAAACCATCGATTCAGGCCAGTGAACCATAGGTGTTAAATGAAAGGAAAATTCCTTGTCCCCTAAATTTATGCACTCACCGTCTTCAATCTCAATTATATTTTCATAAATATTATAATAACTTTTTAATAAATCTTTTGTCTTTTTATTGCATATAATTTTTACATCTGGATAAACACTAATAAAGTTTTTAATTCCACTCGAATGATCTGGTTCTATATGATTGATTATCAAATAATCAATGCTACTATTACCTATAACATCATAGATTTTTGAAATGAAATCACCAAATACTGTATCTTTTGTCAAATCAACACATATATTTTTCTCACCTTTAATAATATAGGAGTTATAAGCCACCTTATTTGGGATTTTTATCATTCCTTCAAAAATAGATAAATCTCTGTCATTTGCTCCTATGTAAAATACATTATTAGAAATTTTTCTAGATTTTAAAATGTTCATAAAACCACTCTTCCTTTTTTTTAAACAATATGATAAGTTTAAAAAACTTATCATATTGTTAAAGATATAATTTATTTAGTTGGTAATATTTTTTCTACCTCTTCATGTGGTCTTGGTATTACGTGTACAGAGATTAATTCCCCAACTCTTTGAGCTGCTGTAGCACCTGCGTCTGTAGCAGCTTTGACTGCACCTACATCGCCTCTAACAAGAACTGTTACAAGTCCTCCGCCAATTTCTTCTTTACCAATTAAGGTTACATTTGCGGCTTTAACCATTGCATCTGCTGCTTCAATAGATCCTACTAATCCTTTAGTTTCAACCATTCCTAGTGCGTCTAACATAAATTTCCTCCTTATTTTTTAATAATTTTTATATATGTAGAAGGTTGTATACCCATGGCATTTGCCTCCTCTACATCAATATGACATTCTAAACTTGATTTTTCAGAAACTCTTATAATAACATCATCCAAATAGTTTCCTCGTATTCCTTGGAAAGAAATACAAACCAAGTCGTTATTCTTCACACCAAATTTCTTTGCTTCATCTGGAAGCATATGGATATGCCTCTTAGCTACTATAGCGCCTTCTTTTAAAACGATGGCTCCTTTCTTACCCACAATTGTAATCCCTGGTGTGTTATTTAAATCCCCAGATAATCTTACTTCTGGTTTGATTCCTAGTTTAATACAGTCTCCGTATAATAGTTCAACTTGGGTTTGTGATCTAAACGGTCCCAATACTCTAATTTTTTCAATACAACCTTTTGGTCCACAAATGTTAACCGTTTCTTTACAAGCAAATTGACCAGGTTGTTTTAAGTCTTTTATGGAAGTTAATTCATAATCTTTACCGAATAATAAATCACAATCCTCTTTACTTAGGTGAAGATGGTGATTTGAAATTCCTATAGGGATAACCCCATCCTCTCCATAATTATTTGAAAAGAAAATGTCATTTTCATTATCCACAATCATTTTTTGAACTCGTTCAAATAAATTAGATGTGTTTTCATACATATTAAACACCATCTACTTTCTATTCTTAATTTCATAGATTGCCTGACGTATAGCATTTGCTATTTGTTCATCGCTATATTTTATTTCATCTGTTTTTTCAAAATTCAAAGTCTTTGGCTCATTATAACAACATGTTGGATTAGTAACCTTAGACATTACATCTTTTTGAAATTTCTCATCTTGTTGTATTACAGTTTTAGGGTTTTTACTTTCAAAAGCAACTTTCTTTATATTAATTAAGTGCTGTGGCCCAACATTTTCTGAAACAGAGCTTCCTCCGCAAGTACCACATCCTAAAGTAAAAGCAATTCCTAAGTTTGTTGTTAAACCTGCTCCACCAGTAGCTCCACCAGAATTAATGATAATTCTTGATGCTGGTTTTACAGAAAACTTTAGAACTATCTCTGGATTTTCAGTATGAACACTAAGAGTATGACCCATTCCATGTTCTAATAGCTTAAAGCAAAGTTCACAAGCTTCTTTCCAATCCTTAACAACATAAAATCCTAATACACAAGTAAGTTTTTCATAGGATAGTGGATAATTCTCGCCAACTCCTGCTTGAGGACCTACCAAAACCTTAGTGCCTTCAGGTACTTTTATTCCAGCATGCTCAGCAATATATTTGGCAGATCTACCAACAAATTTAGCATTCATACTATGAGTGCCAGGATTGAAAATTACATTTGCAACTTTTTCAATTTCATCCTTATTTAGGAAATATCCTCCATTTTTTTCAACTTCCTTAACCACTTCTTCGAAATTTGATTCTTCACAAACAATAGATTGTTCAGAAGCACAAATTGTACCGTAATCGAAAGTTTTACTAATGAAGATTTTTTCAACAGCTTCTTTAACATTGGCAGTTTTTTCAATATATGCTGGAGAATTACCTGCACCAACACCAATAGCTGGTTTTCCAGAACTATAAGCCGACTTGACCATTCCAGGTCCACCTGTAGCTATAATTAACTTTACATCGTCACATTCCATCAAGGCCTTAGTTGCATCAAGGCTAACCTTGTCTAAAATAGAAACTACATTTTTAGGTGCCCCAGCTTTTTCTGCTGCTTCATTAATTAATTCAGCTGCTTGCTTTCCACTCTTGATAGCACTTGGGTGTGGTGAAAAGATAATTGCATTGCCTGACTTTATAGCAATTATACTGTTATAAATAACAGTAGCAGTAGGATTTGTTGAAGGAACTATTCCCATAATTAGTCCAACGGGATGAGCAACTTCAATTATTTTCTTTTCTAAATCCTCCCTGATAACACCAACTGTTTTTAGATCTTTGATTTCTTGATAAAGAAGATAAGATGCCATATGGTTTTTATAAGCTTTATCATGGGCATTTCCAAAGCCTGTCTCTTCATGCGCTAGTAGCCCTAAAAAATAAGCATTTTCTTCAACTACATCAACAATGTTTCTTAGAATTTTATCAATTTGCTCATTAGTTAATTTAGCCATTTCATCAGCAGCTACTTTTGCTATCCTTGCTTTCTCAAGAGTTTCTTCTACAACACATTCTTTTATTTTAAAATCATCCAAAATGTCTCCCTCCTTTCTTAAAATCTATCATTCACTGTATAATTCGTTTTCAATACCTTCTATAACTTCAGACTTGTTCATTTTATTTAAATCAGCAGAAGCAACATCTGACATTTCAAAATAAAGATCTTTCAAATCCTTTACTCTGTATTGTTTTAATCTTTCTGTTGTTGTCTCAGCCTCATTTGTTTTAGAAAAATCTATAAGCACTTCAATATCGAGTAGATTGATTTCTTCTAAATCAATTTCTTTTTCAAATTCTAAATCTAATTCTTCTGTTATTTCTTCTGTAGGCTTTTCTGAAGAATCCCCTTCAGGTTTTTTTCCGTTTTCTAAAACCCAAGTATCTGGATCTTCTAAATTTCTCCCATCATTTGGGTAAGGTATTTTAGACCTTAAATTTCTCGAAAAAACCTTCATAACTTGTTCGTCTGGTCTAGGTATTACACAAATGTTTTTAACACTCTTTTCTTGCACTCTTTCCGCTGCCGTATATCCTGCGCCCAAAGAAGCTTTAACAGCTGCTACATTTCCTAAAACCATAATCATTGTAAGGCCTGCTCCAGCATGTTCTTTTTTAAATAAATATACATCCGCAGCTTTCAACATAGCATCCGCTGCTTCTATTGAAGGTAGAAGACCCTTTGTCTCTATCATTCCTAAAGATTCAAAATTCATTTCAACCTCCTATTCTATATAGAACAATCACTATCTATGATACCTATGACAGTGGCATCAATTGGTATATTGTTATCACCTAAAGCAATTCTTGCAGAGCTCCCTCTAACAACAATAACTCTATCTCCTATACCAGCTCCGATCGTATCTACAACAACAATCTTTTCTCCTTCATTAATGCCACCGATAATTGAACCAATCATAAGTTTATAGCCTTGTATTACATCAAGTTTTCTTGTTGCCCATACATTACCTGTCAATTCTACATTAATCATCTATCTCACCCAAATTAGCCTTTTCTTTTATAGCTCTAAGAGCTGTCTCTACATCTTCAATATTCCCTAACACTGCAATAGTTGTTAAAGTTTGAGGACAATTGCCTTTAATATCGTAGACAACTACATTTGCAGCTTTTTCAGCCACGTCAGCAGCGTACAATATCTCATAAATCATCCCTTGAACAAGACCAACTGCTCCATACATTTGAGAATCATATTCTCTAATTCTGGTTTTAAGGATATTCCTACATGACTCTCCAGGTGATTTAATAATTTTTAATCTAATCATAATCTATCCCTCTATCTTTGTTGAAATAGAAGAACCAAGTGCAATCCCTAGAGGAGTTATAAACAGAGGATTGTATGGTTTAACTGTTTTGATTCCTAAATTTTCTTCTATCATTTTTTCAATACCACTGAAACAGCAACTTCCGCCTACAAGGTATATTTCGTCTACATTTTTCCCAGCGATATGATCTCCAATAATTGTTGATATTTTATCAATTACGGGTTTAACTATAGGTCTCAGTTTATCATGATTTTTATAATCTCTTTTCATTAACTCTGCTTCATCATAATTTTTTTTCAAAGCACCAGCTATTACTAAAGAAAAGTGACTACCTCCAGTTGCTTCATCAGATATATAGACAACCTCACTATCTTTTATTACAGATATTCCTGTTGTTCCCCCACCAATATCAACAATTGCACCATTTTGTATTTGTAAAAGTGCATTAGCGGCTGTAGGTTCATCAAAAGTGTCTGCATTAATAAATCCAGAACTTTCAATAACATTTTTTATTACCCCATTATCCAAGTTTTCTGTTCCTGGTGGAATAGCGCAAGATGCATAAACAAGTTCAGCACCTATTCTCTTTTCAAGATTTTCTTTTATTTCTTTTAAGGAATCTACAGCACCAATATAGTCAACTACCATTCCGTCTCTAACAACATTATCCCATTTAAGAAATCCAGCTACTGGCTTCCTCTTTTCATCAAGAACCGACACCGTGATACACGCTGTACCCAAATCTATACCAGTATATAACTCTTTAAATCCTTTGTTTTTTGGATTTTTTATTTTTCTTTCAAATTGCTCAACGAACTTATCTACTCTTGAAAAATTATTATTTAATGTCAAAATATACCTCCATATGCTAATCTATAAAACTTTTCAAATTGTTAAAAACGCTTATTATAATATATTTTTGGTACTTATCTAAATTTTTCTCATTAGTTTCGAAAAAATTTTTTATTTCAATACAAATTAAATATATTAAGTTCAATCCTTCTGTTTTATTAGATTCTATTAATTTTTCAAATGAATCATTTAGTAGGTGTTTTGTATGTTTTTTTAAATCAGGTAAAGAAATACCAACCTCGATTAATTCATTATCAATCTTATAATTCTCTTCTTTATCACAAAAATCATTTAATACTTTTACAATTTCATAAGAATTCTTAGCTAAATCCTCATTATTTTTATTTATTAAAAATATGTAAAATATAATTTTTGAGATTAGCATATGAAAATTTTCATAAACAACATTACTTTCAAAAGACTTTATTACCGATAAATCATTGTTTTCAATATCTTTTGTATGATTCTTTGGCTTATTAATATTGTTAACAGTTTCTGATGTAATCTTTACACGTTTATCTATTAAAAACTGTCTGGCTCCTGGTGTCAATTTTACATCTTTCTTAACGACAAATTGATTAAAAGGAGATTTTTTAAATTGCTCTCTTAGATCAAATTCTGTTAAATAAATCATTTAAATCACCAACTTACAAAAGTTTTTTATAAATCTCCTCTATATCCTCTAGACTAGGTTTAACAGGGTTTGTTAATGTACATCTATCTTTTAAAGCCTCATTTGCCATTTTAGGCACCGCAATTAAAAATTCATCCTTGTCAATTCCAAGTTTTGATAAATCGAAACAAATACCTAAATACTTTTCAAATCTTTGTAGTTTGCTAATAAAATTATTAATTCTTATACTATTAGAACCACTAGAAATTCCAAAAACATTTGCTAATCTCAAATATCTTTCTTGAATATTTATTTCATCAGTTTTGAAAGAGTTATATTCGATCACATATGGCAAAATTATCCCACAAGCAAGCCCATGAGGTAAATGGAAATGAGCTCCTAGTGCATGTGCCATACTGTGACATATTCCCAAAGATGCGTTTGTAAAAGCAACCCCCGCTATACAAGATGCGTTATGCATTTTACTTCTATATAACTCATTACTTCCATCGTTTACAACAGCTGGTAAATATTCGTAAACTAACTCTACTGCTTTTTCAGAAAGTGCATCTGTAAAATCTGTAGCACTTGTTGAAACATAAGCTTCAAAAGCATGTGTTAAAACATCCATACCAGTGTTTGCGGTAACATTTTTAGGAACAGTTTTTGTATATTGATAATCTAAAATAGCAATATCAGGTTGCATTAAGTAATCAATCAATGTGTTTTTTGTATTAGTAAGTTTGTCGGAAATAACAGCAAAATCTGTAACTTCACTACCTGTTCCACTAGTAGTTGGTATAGCAACTAGCCTAATATCTTCATTATTAGCTTTATAATAAATATACTTAACAGCTTTAGCTGTATCAATAGCCGAACCACCACCAAATGCAATGATTATATCTGGTCTATATTGTTCCATTAATCTAACACAACAAGCAACTATTTCAGTTGTTGGATCTGGTTGAACCTTATCAAATACTATTAACTGTGCCCCTGGACATAAAATTCCTTGTATATTGTTAACAGCGCCATTTTTGAATAAAAATGGATCACATACAAGTAAAACTTTATTATAATTGTCTATTTTTTTTAAAGCATTATATCCAATTTTAATCTTAGTCTTTAATTCAAAATCCAATTTCATCCTCCTTTATTCACGTTCTAATAAATGTTTATAATAATCAAGTATATATTCGCAGAAATCATTTATTTCTTCTTCACTATCAATAGAAACATTATATATACAATCAACTTTTGCATCTTCTAATTCACCATTAAGATTAATTTCATGATCTTTTATAGATGCAAATGATAGCCCGATTACTTTCATTCTAAAAGATTTCGCAAAATTAGGAGGATAAGTTCTTTTCTTTTGACAAAGGTTTGATATGAAAATAATTAGATTAGCGTCTTGTTGTGTTGAAATAATGTTAATTCTTCTCCATGGGCTTTCTATATAACTACCAGGTATGTCAATTGTATTTTTTCTATATATGATATTTGAGGTTTTCTTATCTCTATTCTCTCCGTTTAATTTATTTGAAATCAACCTTTTTCCTATAAACTCTGGTCCCACAAGCATAATTCTTTTTCTTTTCAAGTTTTTGTAACCTCACAAACGGTATAACCTAAAATATCTTTAAGCTTCGAATTGACTGTTTGTAATGAAACTTCTACAGCTTCAACATCACCTGAAATAACAACTGAACCAGTAAATCTATCTAAAAAACTTATTTCAACATTTGCCGCTTTTGACGCTATATCGGCAGCAATCATAGCGGTCTCAAAAGGAGATAAGGTTAAAATCCCTATAGCTCCAAAATCCTCAATTCCTAAATTTTCATAAATTTGTTTAACTGGTGAAGAGATGACATGTGCAACTGTTACTTGCTTTCCTGGAACCGACTCTTGTACAATCCTTGGTTCATTAAAAGAATCTAACATTTATAATCACCTCTATAATATAATTAGTAATTTAAAGGTGCATCTGCTATTGAAAGAACAGCGTCTCCAAATGCGTTACAAGCAGCCTCACAAGCTGATTGAGTTCCTGTTACTAGAGCAAAACCACAGTTAGTATTTGTAGGAGGTCCTACAAACTTAACTAGTTCCACATCAGCAGCTTTAATTGCTGCATCTAGTGCATAAGTAAACTCAAGTGGAGCAGCCACGAAATAAGCTAGCGATTCGCCTTCTTTGACATTTGCCATTTCAGAAAGGTAACTTCCAGTTCTGCTTATACAATGAGCAAAATACCAAATTGAATCATCATCATTACAACTAATAAATCTTGGACCATCTTCATAAAATTCTTCAATAGTTTTCATACCACTTCTTACTTCAGAAGGATCTGGACCAGAAATAATTCCAATGATTTCGCCTTGAAGCTTACTTGAAGCATGACCAGCTCCACAATACATAGTATCCCCATAAGCAACAGAGACATTTGCCTTTTTAGTAGCTTCATCCATTGCTATATATCCAACATCATCATTATCGCCTGAAAATATTCCAATGCTTGTATGGCCTTCAGGTAAATTTAATTTTTTTACCATATCAGGATTAACATTGGACACAATTCTCATACTTAATACTTCACACGGAATCTTATCGTATTTCATATTGTTACCCTCACCTTTCAAATTTTCTGATTGGTTCTAGAACTCTCCACTTGCAATCTAAATATTTTGGAAAGAAAACTAAATCACCTTTACTAAATTCAATCCATTCGCCATCACAACAAACTTCAGCACGTCCATAATCAATCAATACAGTTTCATCACTGTCATAAGTATAATCAAATTCACAAATATCACTTTCCCATGTTTTTTGCGTCGACATAAATTTTATTTCAGCATCACATGGTTTCCTAACTAATATTTTCACAATAACAACCTCCCATAATGCTTAATTTTTTGAGGCATCCATATTCTTAGTCAAAAACATAGCTACTATTATCGCTAAAATCCCGCCAATTAATTTAGTTGCTATTAACGCACCTATAAAGTCAGGCATATTAGCTGAAGCATAAGCCAAATGATCACCTAATGCAAAAGCAGCTGGAACCATAAAAGCCATTGCCATAGTTTTTCCTCTTGAGTCCATATCTTTAACCATAGCAAGCATTGGCAAACTATTAGCAACACATGCAATAATACCAGCCATAGCTATTTCATTCACGCCAAGAACACTACCAAACTTAGATAGTGGTTTATTAAATGTTCTCGTAATAAAATCAACAAAAGGATAAGCTCCTGCTAATGTAATCCCAATTATTCCAACTGTTTCTAGTTGAGGTCCTATTGGGGCCATTCCTTTTATTACTTCAACACCTGTTAAAGCTTGAAAAATTGCAACTGCTAAGGATAAATAAACTATAACAGTAATAAATAGAGCAAATTTTTGGAAACCTTTCATTAGTTTTTCTGGTATTGCCACTAAACCTATTGATAAAAGGATAGATAATACAATAGCAGGTATAAGGTTTTTTATAATAGTTAATACCTCAAGTCCCATCATTATTCCTCCAATAAATGATGCTATTGGTATAACAATTATCCCACACATTACACCCTTTGCTAAATATGGGTGATCTTCTTTTTCTATAATCCCCAAAGCTACTGGTATAGCAAATGTGATACAAACACCCATCATACTTGCGTATAATCCTCCTGAAAATACTGCAATATCAGGATTGTTTGTAAGTTCTTGAGCCAATGGATATCCACCCATGTCAATAGCTAAAAGAGAACCAGCTAACATTGACGGATCAGCACCAATAGCCCTAAATCCAGGAGATACAATTGGAGATAAAATTTTTCCTAAAACAGGAGCTAAACACATAAGACCAACCATTGAAGTGGCCATAACTCCCATAGCTTCCATTCCTTCGTCAAATTTACTTCCAAATCCAAGCCTATTTTTCAAGATAACTCTATCTATTGCCGCAATTAAAGCAAATATAGCCATAATAAACATTATAATTTTGCTAATCATACTACTCTCCTATTTGTCTTTATATATGGCTTTCAATTATTGTACAATTCCTCTTTCTTGCAAAATCCTTTGCACTCGTTAATCCTTCTCCTGTAACGTTTGCAATTGTAAAACTTGCCATATCATCTCCATTAAATCCGATCGCTGACAAACTTGATCCATTCTTAACTAAAATAGAAGTTCTTAGTCTTTTATCCGTTTTTTCTAGTCTAGAAATCATTTGAGAGTGAATAATCACAGTATGTTTTAATCCTTGTTCTATAAAATTAGCAACATTGAGTGCTTCTTCAAAATCTGAAACAAAAACCAAAGGAACAACAGGAAGTAAAAGCTCTTCGGTAACCAAAGGGCTTGTTTCTTTAGACTCAATAACTATTAAATCATAGTCTCTTCTTCTATCAATCTTTGCTGCATCGAGAATTTCATTTGCACTCTTACCTTCAAATTTTCGATTCATTTTTTCTTCATCATTTAAAATGATATTTCTTATAACGTTACACTCGCTATCACTATCTATATAGTAAACTCCATTTAGTTCAAGTTGGTTTATAAACTCGTCTTTAATTTTATCAACCACAACTATATTCTTTTCAGTAATGCAAAGAATATTATTATCAAATGAAGCACCTTCAACTATACATTTAACAGCTCTTGAAATATCAGCTGTTTCATCAACGATACAAACTGGGTTTGCTTCTCCACCAGCAATAACTCTTTTAGGAGTCTTTAATGAGGCTGATTTCATAGCTCTTCCACCCGTAGTGACAACTAGATCTACATCAGGATGATTCATAACTTCTTCCGCTACAGATTTATTAGTTTGTTCCAAAACTTCTACAAGATTATTTATCCTTATGGTTTTGTATATAATGTCATTAATTAAATCACCTACATATTTAGAACATTCATTAGCTCTAGGGTGAGGGATGTTAATTATCGAATTTCCAGCGGCAAGCATCCCTATACAATTATTAATTAAAGTTGCACACGGATTATTGCTTGGATGAACAGAACATACCACTCCATAAGGTAAGTATTCAGTTATTGTTCTTGAAACATCGGATGATAATGTAGTAGTATATAAATCTTCTATTCCTGGAGTTTTCATAATAGAAAGTAGTATTTTTTCAACCTTATCTTGAAGTTTTCCCATACCAGTTTCTTCTAGCTCCATTTTAGCTATATCTAAGGCCCTGTCCTTCAATCCAGCTCTAATAGCCTTTATAACTTCGGTACGGGCAATTATAGGAAGTTCATTATAATTATGAAATGCCTCTAATGAAAGAGAAATAACTTTTTCCACAACATTATCATTTGTTAATGTTTTATAATTTTTTTCACTCATTGATTCTCTCCTTATTGATAATCAAAGGTTATTCCCTTTTCTTCAGCCTTATCTAGTGCTAGTAGTGTTACTATATCACCCTTATTAATAATAATATTTGAATCTGTTTGCATTTTATCAATGTCTGTTGCTGTTATTAGTTTTTTTTCATTTTTATTATATTTATAATCCAACTTATTATTTTCTTTAGTCAAGTTTTTCCAGTTAAAATCTATACCATATTGTTTTAAAATATCTTTGTATTTTTCAATCCTGTTTTTAAATGAGATAGGAGATACTTCAGTATAAAGTATCTCTTTCTCTCTTATAAAAACCTTATTTCCGTTCTTTATGGCCTCGATCATCCACTTACTTTCGTAGTCATCAGGAATCAACAGTGCACACTTTGACAACAAATTTAGTGATAAATCTAAAAACAATACAGATCCATTTTTATCAAGTGTTTTCAAATCACTTCGGTTGATTACTAGATTATTCCCAGCAATCTTTGAAATCTCTTGGCTTTTATATTCATAATTAATAAATAAAAGTTTATATTTTTTCTCTAAGTTTTCAAAGAACGAAATTAACTCATCAGATGAAAATTCATCAAATTTATTTGGTATAAATATATATAATTTAGGAAAGGAATTGCTTTTTTCTTTGTTGTCTAATATTTCTAGGATAACCTTACGAATAAGATTATCTAGTTCTATATTATTCATACATTTCCTCCCTTAATAGATAATTATTCTACTGATGGTAATATATTTTCTACTTCGTTGTGAGGTCTTGGTATTACGTGTACAGAAACAAGTTCACCAATTCTTTGTGCTGTAGCTGCACCTGCGTCAGTAGCTGCTTTAACTGCACCTACATCTCCTCTTACCATAACAGTTACAAGTCCTCCACCAACTTTTTCATAACCAATTAGAGTTACGTTTGCAGCTTTAACCATTGCATCAGCTGCTTCTATTGATGCTACTAATCCTTTAGTTTCAATCATTCCAAGTGCATTTAAGTTCATTATTATCCTCCTTAATTTAACCACCGATTTGACATTTCAAACCATTAGATTCAACAATATCTTTAAATTTTGATGCATCTTCTTTTTTTAATGGTTTAGCAATGTCACTCATTCTATAATCTCTGTCTAAAAGTCCATATTTATTTTCTCCATATACGTGATATGGAAGAATATGAATTGTATCAACATCATTTAGACTTTTTGCATAATCACAAATCCTTTCGAACTCCTCTTTGTTTGCATTAACATTAGGAATAGTAGGGACTCTTATTATTACATCGGTAATTTCTGATATTCTCCTCGCATTCTTATGAATGAGATCTAATCCTGTTCCCACATATTTCTTATGGACATCTTCAAAAGTAGATTTGCAATCTAATAAAGCTAAATCCAAATATTTAAATACAGACTCGACTGCATCTTCACTGCCATATCCTGTAGTTTCCATTGCTGTGTGCCAACCTTGAGCTTTACATGCTTTAAGAAGTTCTGTTGCAAACTTCCATTGAACAAGTGGTTCTCCGCCAGACAATGTTATTCCTCCCCCAGATTCTCTATAAATAATAGTATCTTTTTTTAGTATTGTGATGACTTCTTCAACAGTCATAACCTCACCTTTAAGAACCAGAGATCCAGTTGGACAAATATCTGCGCAATCTCCACACCCCACACATTTATCTCTATTTACTAAACCTGGGTTGTTTTTATTTATTGCGTCATATTTGCAAATTTTTGCACACTTCCCACATTTAATACAAGTTGACTCATCATACATTACCTCCGCTTTCCTGTTTTGAGATTCTGGATTTGAACACCAATAGCACGAAAGCGGACAACCTTTTAAAAAAACTATCGTTCTTATTCCAGGCCCGTCATTGATGGAAAAACGTTGTATGTTAAAAACAACTCCTGTTTCTTTATAATTAATTGATACCATCTAAACCTCCTGAAACTTAAATCAGACTAATCAAAATTCCATTTCAGTACGTGCAATAATGTTATCTTGTACTTCCTTAGCAAGTCCTATAAATTGAGCACTGTATCCAGCAACACGAATTACTAAATCTTTATGTTTTTCTGGGTGTTTTTGTGCGTCAATTAAAGTATCTCTGTCGATACAGTTAAATTGAATATGCATACCCTTTCTTGCGAAGTATCCTCTTACTAGAGATGCTAAATTCATAAGTCCCTTATCTCCTGCTAATGCACCTGGCGAAAACTTCATGTTATAAAGTGTTCCGTTACTTGCTAAAGCATGGTCTAACTTAGATACTGAGTTTGCTGCTGCTGTTGGTCCAAGTCTATCGAATCCAGCTCTTGGTGATACACCATCAGCTAGAGGTTCTTTTGCAAGTCTTCCTGTAGGAAGTGGTCCAACGTCTTTTCCGTATAATACGTTAGCAGATACTGGGTACATACCAGCTTGGAATCTACCGCCACGAGCGTTTCTATGTTTTTCTACTTGTTCACAATAAATTCTACCTGCAATGTGGCTAAATTGGTCGACTTCATCATTGTCATTACCAAAAGCTTCAGTGTTTCTTAATATTCTAAGCATTTCTTCGTATCTTGGGTTATTAGATTTAGCTGTTGTTTCATTTGAGCTAATAGAGTTTCTAAAGTTAGAAAGATTTGAAGAAGATCCACCTAATATTTCTTTTACTCTTTGATAAATTAGGTCTTCTGCATTATTTGAGTTAAAGTCGACTCCAGAAACATCAACTGTTGCACCATTAGCATTACCAGATGCAATAGAAAGTTCAGTAGAGCCAATATTAGGAACTGGATATCCAAAGTTGTTTTCTAGAGCATCTTTCAATTCTTTAACAGTCATCTTCTTGTCTTTGAATACATTTTTGTAAATACAATATAGAGAGTCTCCAGCATCAACTACACCAACGCCTTGTGGACCTGAGAAGTTAAACTTAGCTCCACCTTGTTGAACTGATTTACCTTTTTCCATACAGCCTTCAATAAGAGCTGATTCAAATGGAAGTGGTACTAAATCTCCGTGTGCTGTATCTATACAGTTGTCAGATTCAACCATCTTTCCAACGAAGTATTCCATTTGTTTATCAAATGCTTCAATGAAATCATCAATTGAAGTAAATGTATCAATTTCTCCAGTCTTAGGTCCGAGTTGTTTTCCGTTATAGCTGCGTCCATTATTTAGAGTAACATCAAGAACGTGTGCAACGTTAAATGCAGCTGCATCATGCCATCCGTCATATTGGTGAGCAATATCAGGTTCTACACAACCAGATGGTGTATATGTTCTAGCGAGTTTTAGAGGGATTCCTCTGTTAACCATAGCTGGAATAATTACTTCGTCATTGAATAAGTTAGGCATACCATAACCTAATCTGATAACTTCACAAGCTCTATATAAGAATTCATCAGGAGTTTGGTTTCCAATACGGCATCCTACTGATGGCATTGGTAGACCAACGTGTGCTAATGCATCTAAACACATGTAACTAATGTCATTTGTTAAATCTCTTCCATCTTCATCAGTTCCACCTAGCGCTAAAAGTTCGAACATTTGATATCCTGCAAAAGCTTGAGCTGATACATCATCACGTACTTTATTTTTGTCGTTGAATTTAACGAATAAACAATCTAGTAATTCTTGTGCGAATTCTTTATCAATGCTTGAATCTTTTTCATAGAATGGATAAATATATCTATCAAAAGGTCCTGGTGAATAACTATGAGCATTAGTTTCAATGTTAATTAATAGATGTACAAACCAGAATGATTGTAGTGCTTCCCAGAATGTAGTTGCTGGGTTTTCTGGAACCTTATAGCAGTTTTTAGAGATTTGAAGTAATTCTTCTCTACGTTTAGGATCTCTTTCTTGATCTGCCATTTCTTTTGCTTTTGCACCATATCTATGAGCAAAATTAATTGCTGCTGTATAAGTAATAATTATGGATTTATAAAATTGTCTCTTTTTAATAGCATCAGGATCATCTACATCTAAATTATCAAGAGCTTCAACAGCATCCTTTAATATTCCTTTAAACCCTTCTTTTAAGACTTTTTCATAATTACAACAAACGTGTCCAACACCAGCAAATTGATAGTTACCAACATTAAACATTGCGTAATCTTGACAATCTAGAGCTTCTTGTGACATAAGTGATGTAGCATAATCACTCATTGTTTTACCTTTCCATTTTTTAACAAGTTCTCTAACTACATCTTTGTCTTCTTCACGAATAGCAAACCTGTCACAAAGTCTAGTTTCAACTGTGTCTAATTCAGGTTCTAGCCATTCAAGTGAGTATTCTGGAAATAGTTCGGAAGATCTAATGGACTTACAAGGGGCACCTACGATTAATTCGTCATCCCTGATTGTGATGTGCATGTGATTAAATAGGTGTTCATTAACCTTTGCACGTCTTAGAATAGTAGGTTCACCTTCTGTTTGTTCATAGATATCAGTTACTAGAAGTGCTCTTTCTACTTCAATCATTGGCATAGCGTCTAATACCGCATTTTTTAATCTCTTAACTCTTTCTGTTGGCTCTTTAAAGCCTTTACCAATTAAAGCATCAGTCATTTGTAATCCTCCTTAACATAAATTAAATTTTTCTAACTACATGCTATGTAGAAACTTGCTATTATTCTCGAGCAATAATAGTCACATTCGCTTATAAGCTGGAGAGTAATCCTAAGGTTAAGTGTCTACTTTAACCTAGTAAATTAATCACCTTATACAGTAATTATATGGCTGTCATTTTTTTTATGTCAAGCGTTTTCTTAGTTTATTCTAAATTTATTTCATTAAAATCTATACCCTATAATTATAGTATAATATTTATTTTAAACCATTTTTAAATTATTGTATTTTAAAAGTGCAACATTTTGTTAAGTATAATAGGAAATCGTTTCTTTATTCATTGGTAATTTTTTACTATAAATATGTTGTAAACTTAAAAAAGTTCCTTGCTTACCTATGTATTATTAATTATTATCGTACATGAAAATCATTATATTTATCTTGTCATAATACTCTTTTCTTGATTCTTTGTTTCTTAACTAAACTATTATTAGACAAACACCCTGAGTCATTTTAAGTTCAATTTATATAATTTTAAAAATATCTAATCTATACTGTTTTTCTATATTTATAGTTAAAATTTATGCCGAGCCTCTATATGTAAAAACAATAATAGCAACAAGCTATTATAGGATAGTTTATAAAAAAGGGGCTGTTGCAAAAGTCCCATAATAGAAAAAGACGAGGAAACATAAAAATCCTCGTCTTTTTTTGATACAATGTATTTATGAAAACTGTTAAAAATACATCATCATTAACTAACTATACACTATTTAATGATACAATTCAACTAAGATAAAACTTTAATACAGAAATATATATTCAAAATGATGTTAAAATAAGGCTTGTAAAAAATATAATTGAAAGGTTAAACTTAACGGAACTAAGAAAAGTCTATTCATCATTTGGAAGGAAAGCTGCTGTAAATCCAGTAACCATGCTAGAAATAATAATATACTGCTATTCAGAAGGAATATTTACATCAAGAGAAATAGAAAAATCATGCAAGTATGATTTAAGAATAAGATACCTACTAGATGGAAGCAAAGCACCAGACCGCTCTACCATTAACAGATTCAGACAAAAAATACTAGAGCTAACACCAGATATACTAAATCAAATGGTCCAAATACTGATAGAAGAAAATCAGATAGACCTATCAATTATCTATATAGATGGAACAAAGATAGAAGCCTATGCCAACAGATATAGTTTTGTATGGCGAGGAAGTATAGAAAAGTGGCAAGAAAAATTAACAGAAAGAATAAAAGAAGAACTAGGATTAAGTAAAAGTCTAATTCCAGACCAAGTAATTCAAGCAGTAACAACAATCTTTAATCAATTGAGAAAATATTGCAAAGAGGAAAAAATAAAATTTGTTTACGGAAAATGAAAAAGAAAAACAAAAGAACAAAGGGACTATGAACTATTAAAAGATTGGAAAGAAAAACTAGAAAGCTACAAGAAACATCTAGAAATAATGGGAGACTACAGAAACTCCTACTCAAAAACAGACCATGACGCAACCTTCATTAGGATGAAAGAAGACCACATGAAAAATGGTCAACTAAAACCAACCTACAACATTCAGCTGGCAAGTGCATCAGGCTGCATCATAGGAGAAAACATATCCCACCACCCATCTGATATGTACACCCTAAAACCATTCTTGGGCAAATTACTAGAAAACTATGAAGGAAAACTAGAAAAAATAGTAGCAGATGCAGGATACGAAAGTGAAGAAAACTATGTATTCTTAGCAGAAAATAAATTAACATCATACATAAAACCATCAAACTATGAAAAGTCGAAAACACGAAAATATAAAAAAGAACAAGAATTTAGAGAAAGCTTAAAATACGATGAAAGGCAAGACAAATACATATCACAAGAAGGAAAAGTCTTTGTAAGATGTAAAGATAGGTACGATACTAAGAAAAGTGGTTATGTTAGTATAACAAAAGTCTACAGATGTTTCGACTGGAACAAAGAAGGACAAAAAACCAAGGGAATCTACATATCAGAAACATTTCAAAAATATAGAGAAGAATCCCTAAAAAACATAACATCCGATCAAGGATTAGAAGAAAGAATAAATAGATCAATTCAAGCCGAAGGAGCATTTTCCAAAATAAAGTCAGGCTTAAACTACAACAGATTCCACCACAGAGGAAAAGAAAATATAATAAGTGAAATATGTCTCTTATCGATAGGGCTAAACCTAAATAAACTGGCATCAAAAATAGAAAATAAGAACTTAGAAATCATAAAATACAAAGCTGCTTAAGGAAAAAATATTCATAATAGCAAGCTTTATTAAGTGCACCCATTTTTATAGGGAACAGCATAAAATTATCTAGAAAATATTTTAAAAGCAAAAAATACAATGGCTAAACTTAAATACTTGATAAAAAAAAGATGTTGCAGAGTAGAATCATCTATTCTGCAACATCACCTTATTTTTTTCTGTTCTTATTTTTATAATTTCAAGAATAAATAAAATTATTATTCCAATAAAAAATCCAAGAGGGCTAAAGGTCTCTAAGCTAAGAGGAAGATTTCCACCTATAGTTGTTGGACCCATGACTATGGCATAGAGAGATCCAACCATCATACCTATGATGAGATAGATCATCTTGTCCCTGGTCCTCCTCATCCTATCTCTTATGACTCTAATGGACATAAAAATTCCAAATAAAATGCCAAGAGACATGACAAAAAGTGGCAGAGTTTTTTCAAAATTAAAGCGAAGGACTTCCCCAACAGCTTCAACTACAGGTATGTAAACTCCAGCTATTAGTAAAATAGATGAGCCAGATATGCCAGGTAGGACCATGACAGAAATTGCCAGAGCCCCTGCCAAGAATAAATAAAAGTACTCAAAGATGTTGGGCTCTATTAAATCAAAATTTCCAATGAGCCTGCTCTTGCCACGAAAATAAACTAAGAAGGCAACTACAAGAATTCCAATAAAAATAAAATAAAAATCTTCTTTGTGCTTTTTTAAAATTTCCCTTTCGCTATTTATTACAAAGGGAAGAGACATAATAGTCAGTCCCAAAAAAACTGATGACATAAAATAAATTTCACTTTGAAATAATTCTGACAGGAAAAAAATACTCAAAAGGAGTCCAAAGACCCAGCCCAGACCAAGCTTTAGGAGATAAAAAAAGGCGGGCTTTCTCTTATTTTTCTCTCCCTCAAAAAAGAGGTGGAGAGCTTCTATAAATTTATCATAAAATCCAAGTATGAAAGCAATAGTGCCGCCGCTCACTCCAGGAATGGAGTCGGCAAGAGCCATAATCATACCGTGAAAAATATCAATTAACATAATTCCTCCAGTCCTTTTATGATAACACTTAATTTTTAAAAATAATAAAATCCTGGAAAATTTTACAAATATTTAATAATTTTTATTATTAGTAAATTTTTTATATTTTGTGGCAATATGCTATAATGAAATCAATTAAAATATATTTATATCTTCTAGAGAAAACTATTTAAGCTTAATTCCAAAAAGGAGGAAAAATGAATTACAAAAAAATTATCGAGGACTTAGTTTGTGCAGCACTTGGCGTTATACTTGTAACTTGGACAAAGGATCCTTTTTTAAGTTTTTTTATCTTTTTAATCCTCATTGTCCTTTACAAATTAATTAGAGCTTATTTTTCTAAATAATCTAACTTTCTACATAAAAAATCCACTACACAAGTAGTGGAAAATTTATATAACTTATAGGACTTCTCTGTCTTCTCCTATTTCATCATAAATGCCTTCGATACTATCTAAGTAAATATCAGAAAGTCTTGCAATATAGTTTGGTCCCACTATAACAGCCGCAATTGCTGCAACTATTAGGGCAATAAAGGATACTGTCAAAATCTCTGGCATAGACTTTGCAGGAATTATCATGACAAGTGCCACAATCGAAGAAATAATTGTAACCTTAAATATTTTTACGCCCATGACAAAAGTTTCAGAAAATAACTTAAAGCCTGCCTTTGTAATAAGTTTTAAGCAAGTAAAAAAGGGAAGGTCCCTATATCTCTCATCAGCCATGACAAAATTTGAATAGGCAAAAATAAGTGAAAGAAATACTGTTACTAAAATAAATAAAAGTGAAGCTAATAAAATCCCTCTCATGCCAGCATCAGTTAATACAGCCCCAGTTCCTGATGTTAGAGCTGAAAATAAAAGTGCAACAGAACTTATTAGACCAATTAAAATATTCATCAAGAAGACTTTTCCCGTAATTGTCTTTATTCCTCTAAAATATTCACTGAAGCTTCCTTCTCTATTGTACAAAAGTCCTCTACAGATTATGTAATTAATGATCCAAGCAAATATAGTTCCAATTATAGCAAGATTTCCGTCATAAATTCTTTCAAAAACTCTCGCTATAATTCCACCTAAAATCATTAAAAGGATAACTGAACCGTAATTAAATTTTCTCATTGTGACCTCCTATCTATGTCTGTTTTTATTTTAACACAAAAGATATTTTTAAAAAACTTATTTATATTGGGCCTTGCTTTGGGTATATAAATAAAAAAATAAAATAAAGGAGGAAGTATGAAAAATATAAGTATAAATGAACCTGTTGCAAGTCTTGTGGAAAAATATCCTGACTTGAAAAATATCTTAAAGGATATTGGTTTTAGTGAAATTACAAATCCCTTGGCACTTTCTAGTGTCGGAAAAATTGTTTCAATAAAAAAGGGAGCTGGAATGAAAAATATTGACCTCGACATAATTAGGGAAAAATTGCAGGAAGGGGGCTTTAATCTCATTGAAGACCAAGATCCTCAAGATAATCCTTCAGATGAAGGCAAGAGGCTTGAGCTTTTAAAGTCCTATATTGAAAGAGTTTCCAAGGGCGAGGACCTGGAGGCTGTTAGAAGTGACTTTGTTAAAAATTTTAAGGATGTTTCTTCAAAGGAAATTGTTGCGGCAGAAGAAAGCCTAATAAAAAGTGGTCTTCCCCTTGAAAAGGTTCAAAAACTTTGCGACATCCACTCTGCCCTCTTCCACGAAAGCAATATTATAGACGAGAGCCAAAAGGACCTTGAAAAAATCCCTGGCCATCCCCTAAATATTTTAAGCCTAGAAAATAAAAAAATTAAGTCCTTGGCTGATGGGGTTAAGGAAGGTGAAGACAAGCTAAAAAAGATAAGTGACCTTTTAAAAATAAATTCTCACTATGGAAAAAAGGCTGGACTCATCTACCCTCTTTTGAAGACAAAGTACAAGATAAGTGGTCCAAGTGATGTAATGTGGGCTGTTGATGACGAGATAAGAAGGGACCTATCAAAGATTATTAAGGCAAATTCTTATAACCAAGAGGACCTCAATAAAATTTTAGACAGGGTTTATGAAATGATTTATAAGGAAGAAAGTATCCTATTCCCACTTTTAAAGGAAAACTTCACAGAGGAAGAGTGGAATAAAATCTATGGTGACCTTGGGGAGTATGGACTAGACCTAGTGGGTGAGCTTCCTCTTTGGAAGGACTACAAGCCTAAAGAAATTTCCCCAAAAGAAAAAATTTCTTCTGGAAGCCTAGACTTTGAAACTGGAAGTTTAAAGCTAAATGAGGCCATGCAAATCCTAAGGACCCTTGATGCCGAGCTTACCTTTATAGATAAGGATGACTTGGTTAGATTTTATTCTGAGGGGGAAGACAAGATTTTCCCTAGACCTAAGTCCTGTTTAAATAGGGATGTAACTTCTTGCCACCCTCCAAAGGTTGTGCCAATGGTTAAGTCCTTGCTTGATGATTTTAAAAACAAGAGGAAGGACCGTCTGGTGGTGTGCAGGAATATTAAGGGTAAGAAAATTCTTGTTAAGTATCTTGCAGTCTATGAGGATGGGGAATATATAGGCACCCTAGAAACAGTTGAAGACATAAGCCAATACTAAAGAGATTAAAAAAAAGCCACTATGAAAGTGACTTTTTATTTTTATAAATCTTCTTCAACGGTATTGGAATAAATCCTCTCATTGTTTTCTTCATAAATATCAGCTAGGCTTGCACGAAATCTTGGTGTTAAGAGGAAAAAGGCGATAGCAGCAATTCCACCAAATATAAATGTAAAAATAAGTGCTGCTGGACTTTTAAGAGATAAAATTCCTGTGACAAGGGCTATGGCTCCTGTCAGCAAGGAAATCTTATAGACTCTCACTCCTGCCATAAAACTTTCCTTAAATAATTTTAAACCTGTCCTTAAAATGAGCATAAAAGTGTCAAAAAATGGAAGGTCCCTGTATCTCTCATCTGCCATAAAAAAGTTCACATAGGCAAAAAGAAGAGATAAAAGAATTGTTATTAGTATAATTAAAACTATTGCGATTATAAGAACTCTTGTATTATTTATTGCAAAAGGCGTAAATAAAAATCCTGCTCCTGATATAAGTAGGGCAAACATAAGTAAGATGACAGTTATAACTCCCACTAAGATGTTCATTAAAAATGCCTTGCCTGTAATAGTTTTTATTCCCATAAAATATTCAGAAAAACTTCCCTCTCTCGTGTAAAGAAGTCCCCTGCAAATTATGTAGTCAGAAATAAAAGTGACAAAGCCTCCAAGAATTGACAAGTTGCCGTCAAAAATATTTTGCAAGATTCCAACAATTATTGCATTGGCTATAAGTATTAAGATAATAGAGCCGTAATTGTACTTTCTCATAATGACCTCCTATCTATGTCTGTTTTTATTTTATCACAAAATATATTTATAAAAAACTTATTTATATTAAGTAGAATTTTGGGTATATAATAAAGGAAATATAATAAAGGAGGAAGACATGAAGAAAATATTAGGAGCTCTAGTGGCAAACTTTTTGTCCTTTTACATATTAGACATGATATTTGAAAATATTTATTTCTCAAAACCAAGTGCCTTTATAGCAATGGCAATAATTTTCTCACTAGTTAACCTTACAATAAAACCAATACTAAAAGTTTTATCCCTTCCAATAACAATAGTAACCCTTGGACTATTTTCCTTGGTTATTAACGCAGTGGTCCTTGAAATTGCCTTTAACCTTGTGAGGTCTGCATCTATTGGAAGCTTTGGCACAGCCTTTTGGGCAAGTATAGTTTTGAGTTTTATTAATAGCACTATAAGAGAAATAATGAGTAAAAACTTTAAGTAAAATTTCATAAAGAAAAAATGCCGCAGTTATGAAAAGTCACTGCGGCACTTTTAATTAACGGTATTTTAAAACTTCTGTAGCAAGCTCAAGCATTTCAATGGCAACATTGAAGTTTTCGCCAAAAAGATCAAAGACAGCATCTTCAGAAAGAACTCCACAAGGAAGGTCCTCTGGAATTTCGCCCCTGTCATATCTTTCCAAGTCTTCAAAATAAGTTTCAGAAGAATAATAATCGCTGAGCTTTTTGTATTCCTCTTGATGAGCCTCAAATCTTTCAATGGCAGCTCTCAAATTCTCAATTACATCATTGTGGTCATTTAAAATCTTTTCCATTTCACTAATTCTTTTAATAGGATCCATAATATCCTCCTTATAATTAATTACATAAATCTTTATACCCTTATTATAAAAAATAAATTGCAAAAGAAAAAGATAGGACTTTCATCCTATCTCTTATGAGGTTTGGTTTTTCGATTCTATCTAATCTAACTTATTTTATATAGTGAACATGGTCAATAATATCTTTGTAAACTTCCTCTTTTCTCTCGTTATAAATAACTTTGTTTTGCTCAAAAATATTATTACCCTGGCTATCAATGGATACAATTAGGGGACCGAATTCCTCTACATCACATACCCATAGAGTCTCTGGCATTCCCAAGTCTTTCCACTGTGCATCTACTATTTTATTAACTCTTGTAGCTGCCCAAACTGCATTGCCTGCAGGTATTACTACATGAATGGCTTTATTTTTTTTGCAACCACGAGCAGTTCCTTCGCCCATGCCACCCTTGCCAATTATGACTCTTACTCCAGTTTTGTCGATAAACTCTTCTTCGAATTTTTCCATTCTCATTGAAGTAGTTGGTCCAACAGAAATCATTTCATAGTTTCCATCTTTTTCTGAAATAATAGGTCCTGCGTGTAGTATTGCCTTGTCTTTAACATCTACAGGAAGTTCTAGTCCCTCTTCTATTACTCTTCTGTGAGCAACATCACGACAAGTTACCATTCTTCCTGAAAGATAAATTATATCTCCAACCTTTAAATCCTTTATATCTTCAGCTGATATAGGTGTTGTTAAAATTTTTTTACTCATAATTCTATCCCCTCATGACTTAGTATTTCATAATTCATTTCTTCATCAAGTACAATTAAGCCCCTTCTGTGAGACCAACATCCAACATTAAGTGCAACAGAAAGCACGCTTGGATGCCTTGCAGTGTTTACAATATTAACACCCATTACAGAATTTTCTCCTCCAAAACCTTGAGGTCCAATTCCAATTTTATTTATGCCATCTTCAAGTCTCTTTTCTAGGTCTCTAGCTCTCTCATCTTCGCTGTGGTCTCCAACCTTTTTCATGAGAGCAAGTTTTGAATTCATGGCTGCAGTTTCAATAGATGTTCCTATTCCAACTCCAACTAAAAGTGGTGGACAAGCATTAAGTCCATAGGAAGTCATTCTGTCTAGGATGAATTTTACAACAGCTTCGTAGCCTTCGCCTGGCATAAGGGTTACACCTGCACCAGGAAGTGAGCAACCGCCACCTGCCATGTAAGTGTAAATCTTGGCTGATGAGCCAGGGACAATTTTTGTAAATACTGTTGGAGTTCCCTTGCCAATATTTTTTCCTGTATTATATTCTTCAAAAGTTTCAACGCTATTGTGTCTAAGAGGAGTTTCCATAGTCGCCTTATAAGTAGCCTCTCTTAAAAGTTCTTCTAAGTTAGCTTTAAAGGGGAAGTCTTCTCCCACTTCACAGAAAAATTGTAGGACTCCTGTGTCTTGACAGGAAGGTCTCTTCATTTCCCATGCAAGCTCTTGATTCTTTTTCATAGTTTCATAAATTGTCTTTGCCATAGGATTTGTCTCTTTTTCTGAAAGTTCCTTTAATTTGTCCTCAACATCCTTGGGAAGCTTCATACTAACTACACCAACAAAGGCTGCCATCTCGTCAATAAATTTTTTTTCTAAATTTTCTCTCTTCATTTTTTACTCCTTTTTAGTTTGGAAAGAAGGGGAAGAATATTGGTAAAAGTATTAAAGCTATTGCTCCACAAATTAGCATAAGTGGCAAGCCCGCCTTAACATAATCGTTAAACTTATATCCCCCAATGTTATAAACCATAGTGTTTGCTGGCATACCAATAGGCGTTGCATATGCCATTGACCCACCAATTACTGTCGCCATTAAAACTGCTCTTGGGTCTGCTCCAATTGCCTGTGAAATAGAAAGTGAAATAGGAACCATGAGAGCTGTTGTAGCTGTATTTGACATAAAATTCGTAAGTGTTGCACAAATTATAAAGATTATAATCATAAGTGCTGTTGGCGATGGATTGTCTCCAAGCTTTGAAACAATTGTACTTGCTATTAAATCTCCTGTGCCCGTTTCCTTTAAGGCAGTTGCAAGTGCAAGGGAGCCAACAAAAAGTAAAATAGTATTCATGTCAATGGACTTAATTGCATCTTTACTGGAAATTACTCCCATGACAACAAGTGCCAAGGCTCCAATCCAAGCAGAGATGAAAAGTTTTACTCCAATTTTCTTTTCAAATACCATTGCCAATACTGCCAAAATTAAAACTATAAGTGATGCCCATTGTTTCCACTGAGGCACATCCTCATAGGACTTCTCTTGGGAATAAATAGAATCAGCATCTTCATTGGCTACATTGTCTGGCAAGAGCTTGTATCCAATTGTGACAAAAAATATTATGCCAACAATCAAAACTGGAATACCAATCTTTGCATACTCGAAAAATCCAAACTCAAGTCCAATGGTTTCAAGTCCTGATTGGGCAATCATGTTGCCTGGCGCACCAATCAAACTCAAATTTCCACCCATGGCTGCTGCAAAAACAAGTGGTAACAAAATTTTTGACTTAGGAAATTTTGTAGACTGAGAAATACCTATTAAAACAGGAATCAATACTGCGGCTGTACCAGTATTTGATAAGATTCCAGACATAAGCCCCGTAATAATCATTACCGCCGCTATAAGTTGTCTCTCTGTCTTGGCAAATTTTGTAACAAGACCACCAACGCGCTGTGCCATTCCCGTTTCAAAAAAGGCAGCACCAATAATAAACATTGCCATGAATAAGAGCACATTGGAATCAGTGAAGCCTGCAAAGGCATCCTTTGGCTCCAAAACTTTAGTCACCACCAGGCCTACTGCTACAATCATAGCTGTAACCCATAGTGGGATTTTTTCCCATGCAAACATAATTATTGCAAAAAGTAAAAATCCAATTGTTATTGTTTGTGTATTCATAACATCCCCCTCATGTACTTTATGATTTCATTATATGGAAGGCTTTTTACTTAATCTATCTCATTATTAAGTAAAAATTTTGTTGTGAAAACAAAAATTTTTATTTTCAAAAGTATTTTTATCTGAATTCAAAAATTTTAATCTTAAAATTTTACAGGTTAATTTTTCTCTCTCCTCTTAAAATAGAGCTTTCAAAATTTTTTGCCTTTTTTGTCTTAGCTTTTAATCTTAAAATATATCTAGTCAAAATTTTAATATATGAAAACATTTAAGTTTAAATATTTTAAAACTTTAGCTTGCCCTTTCAAAAACTCAAAAAAAACTTCGGACTAGCCGAAGTTAAATTAAATAATTTTATTCATGTTTTTCTCTAAATCTTCAATAATTTTTTTATAAATTTCCCTCTCAATGTCCTTGTAGTCTAGGTCCCTTTCCTTTTTTTTATTCTCTTCGTTTTCATAGACCCAATCCTTCTTTGCCCTCAGCCAATTTAGATTGTCATCACTTAAAAAAACTTTTTTAAACTGTGCATCAATTTCAAGAGTCTCCTTGTCCAAGCTTTGTCGATATTCAGAAGGAGATCTGCCAAAATTTTCCCTAAAGGCTGCATTAAAACTTCTCACATTGGGAAATCCGTGATCAAGGGCTATCTCTGCTATTTTTTTCTCGCTCTGCTTTAAATCCTTAGTGGCACCAGAAAGTCTCTTCCTCAGCAAATATTCTGTAAAAGAAATTCCCAGGGTCTTTGAAAAAATTTCAGATGTATAGTTTGGATGATAACCAGCAACTTCAGCTACATCCTCTAAGCTTATCTTGTCCCTATAATTTTCATCAAGATAGGCAATAATGTTTCTTACCACTTCATTTCTATATGAAGTTTTCTTGTCATCACTGTCTTTTTCCTCTTTTAAGGCAAAATTTTCAATAGAATTTAAAAGTATTTTGTCTGTAGCGATAGACCTCTTGATTTTATTTTCCAGGGACTCCTCCTTAAAGGACTCGACAATTTCCACAAGACTTTTTCTGAGTTCCAAGGCATACTTATTGTTTCTTGTACTTCCATCACTTGCCCCCGTCCAATGGTATCTATCTCTATTATTATCAAACCCATCTAAAATTTTTGGATTGAAGTGAAATACCAAGGCTATAGTTTCCTTATCTTTTGCAAGAGTTGCGTGACCCTCATTGCTGTCAAAGAAGGCTATATCTCCCTTGGAGAGCTTATAAATTTTTCCATTGACACAAGCCTCCAGCTTGCCATTAATGACAACTAAGCACTCCACATCTTCGTGCCAATTGTAGTTAAAGGCGCCAACATAATAGGCGTAACATTTAATTGGGAATTTTTTATTATTAATTTTTCTATAGTATGTAAAGTTTAATTCCTTCATCTTATCAACCTCACCCTAATTGTATCATATAGCTTAATTTATTTAGAATTATAAAATAAAAAACCTGCAAAATTACTTGCAGGCTTAAAACTAATCTTCCATTAAATATTTTACTGTAACTGCTGCCATTGATTTGGCGCAGATGACCATGGCATCTTCTCTTATGTCAAACTTTGGATGGTGGTGAGGGTAGGGCGCATCATCCTTCTTTGCTCCCACATAGAAAAAGCAGGATGGTCTTTTTTTGGCGTAGAAGGAAAAGTCTTCTGATGGTGGCTGTGGACCTCCGTCACTTATTTCTTTTACTTCAGGAATCTTTGCCTCCTTAATTGCATCTACAACAAGATCTGTCATGGCTGGGTCGTTGTATAAAACGGGATAGTCCTTGGCGTAATTTATCTCAACTTCCATGCCAAAAGTTTCCCCAATGCCCTTGGCAATTCTCTTAACTTCTCTCTCGATAACGTCGCTGGTTTCATCAGACATTGCTCTGACATCTCCTGTCACTGTGACAGAATCCTTTATAATGTTAAAGGTTCCCTCGCCGGCAAAGGACCCAATTGTCACAACTCCATTTTCAAAGGGAGAAAGTCTGCGGGACACAATACTTTGAACTGCTGTTACAAAGTGTGATGCTGCAACTATGGCATCATTGGATAGGTGTGGCATGGACCCATGACCGCCAAGGCCCTGGAATTTTACCCTAAACTTTGCCCTGCCCGTTTGAGTGTTGCCCTTGTGGTACTGAACTGTTCCAAGGGGCATAGATGACATTACATGGATTCCAAAGACATTGTCCACGCCCTCTAGGACTCCTGCTTCAATCATTTGCCTTGCTCCTCCTGGAGGTGCTTCTTCTGCGTGTTGGTGGATGATTACAATTTTTCCACGCAAGTTATCCTTTTTCTCATTTAAAATATCTGCCAAGACCATTAAGTAAGCTGTGTGGGCATCGTGGCCACAGGCGTGCATAACTCCATCATGCCTTGAGGCAAAGGGAAGTCCCGTCTCTTCATGAATGGGAAGGGCGTCGAAGTCTGCCCTAAGTGCTATAGTCTTGCCCGGCTTTTTTGTGTCGATGACAACCCTAAGACCCTTGCCGCCCATATTTTCTGTCATTTCCACATCCTTGCCCTTATAAAAGTCTGCTACATATGCTGCAGTCTCAACTTCTTCAAAGGAAAGCTCAGCATTTTCGTGAAGGTGACGGCGGTATTTTACCATCTCATCTTGTCTCTTATCAATTTCCTCAAAAATTTCCTCAAGTAACATATTCTCCCCCTCTATAAAATTTTTCTCATAAAAAAATTATACTCCTAAAAATTTGCATTATAAAGGGACTACAAATGTAGCCCCAAATTTTTTTATTATTTTAGAAACTTAGTCTTTCTTAAAAAATTCTACGCCTGCTGTGAAGATGTCTTCTATTTCTATGCCTGGTATGTTTTTAAAAGTATCTTCTAAGACTCTTTCGCTGTGACCCATCTTGCCAAGGATCTTGCCGTCCTTTGACATCAAGGCTTCTACATTTAACATTGAGCCATTAGGTGCATCTTCGTAGCAAATTGCCACTTGTTCATTTTCTAGAATTTCATCAAGCTTTTCTTTACTTGCTATAAATCTTCCTTCGCCGTGAGAAATTGGCACCTTGTAAGTTTTTCCTACTTCAAGTTTAGCAAGCCATGGTGAATTATTTGACACCACCTTAGTGTCTACAACTCTTGCTATGTGTCTGTTGCAAGTGTTATATGTTAAAGTTGGGTCCTCTTTTTCTAGGTCTTTAATCTCACCGTAAGGTAGAAGTCCTGTCTTAATTAGAGCTTGGAAGCCGTTACAAATTCCAAGTATTAGTCCGTCATTTTCGCCTAAAAGTTTTTCTATTGCCGCCTTAACTTTTTCAGACCTTATTACATTGGCTATAAATTTACCAGAACCGCCTGGTTCGTCACCAAGTGAAAATCCGCCAGGTATTGCCAAAATTTGTGCCTTAGAAATTTTTTCTGCCAATTCTTCTATAGATTCTTTAACTTTTTCATTGTCCTTGTTTTTAAATACTATAACTTCTGCACTTGCTCCAGCTCTTTCAAAGGCTCTTGCTGTGTCGTATTCTGAGTTTGTGCCAGGGAAAGCTGGTATTATTACCTTAACCTCATCTACTGGCTTCTTGGACTTCATCCTTCTCTTAGGAGCTTCTTTTTGTTTAACTTCAGTTAATTTATTTGAGTCCACTGGCTTAAAGATTTTATCCATTGTCTTAAGGTAAGCATTAGATAATTTTTCTACATCTAATTTTTTGCCATTTACATACATTTCGTAGTCATCTCTAAAGTCGCCAATTTTTTCTATAAAGTCTCTGTCTTCCTTATATTCAACTACAAAAGAGCCGTAAAGAGGTGAGTATAAATCTTCTACTTGAAGATCAAAGCCCACATTGTCTATTGCCATTTCAAAAATTTGTGGAAGTGTGCCCTTGTGATTTATGGTTGCAGCAGAAATTATGTTGCCCTTCTTTATTTCATTTTGTAAGTTTATAAAGTTTTCCTTAGTTTCTTCAAGATTAAGTGTGCCAATGTGGTCTCTATCTGTCCTTATTAGACCAATTTTTCCTATGCCCTTAAATTCTGGACTGATAATATTTTTTGCCTCAACAGTATTTACTGCAAAGGAAATAAGTGTTGGTGGCACGCTTATGTCTTCAAAGGTTCCACTCATGGAGTCCTTGCCCCCAATAGGTGGTGCATCAAAATATCTTGATGCAGTTAGGGCTCCAAGTAGTGACTTAAGTGGTTTTGACCAAGACTTTTTGTTGTCCATTTTTTCGTAAAATTCTTGGAAGGAAAGTCTTATGCCAGCAAGAGGTGCTCCTGCTGCAACAAGTTTTGCAATAGATTCAATTACTGCGTAATAGCCGCCAAGGTATTGTGACTCTTCAGATAATTTTGGGTTGAAGCCATAGGACATGACTGATGCAGTCTTGGACTCCCCATCATCTGTTGGAATAAGAGCTGCCATAACTTGGGCTGGAGTGTTTTGCTTTTTGCCGCCAAGAGGTTGCAATACAGTTGCTGCTCCCACTGAAGAGTCAAAGCGTTCTATCATATTTTTCTTGGAAGTAATATTTAAGTCAGATAAATATTTTTCTAAGTCTTCTGCCCCATCTTTATTAACTAAAAATTCTGGGAAGTCTTCAGAAACAACTTCAACTTCTTCTCTTCTCTTTGCTCCAGTTTGGTTTACAAAGTCGTAGCTCATGTCGCAGATAATCTCATCTTCGTAGTACATCTTAAGTCTATTGTCGCCAGTTACTCTTGCAACTACTGTGCTTTCCAAGTTTTCCTTGTCTGCCAAGTCCATAAATGTGTCCACATCTTCTTTGGCAACGACAACTGCCATTCTCTCTTGTGATTCAGAAATTGCAATTTCTCTTGGCTTTAAGCCCATGTATTTTAGGGGAACCTTGTCAAGTTTAACTTCAATTGAGTCGGCAAGTTCTCCTATGGCAACGGAAACTCCGCCTGCACCAAAGTCGTTACACTTTTTAATTAACTTTGCTGCCTTAGGATTTCTAAATAATCTTTGAATTTTTCTTTCTTCAGGTGCATTTCCCTTTTGCACTTGGGCAGATTCAGTTTGAATAGAAGAAACCTTGTGAGATTTTGATGAGCCAGTTGCTCCACCAATGCCATCTCTGCCAGTTCTGCCGCCAAGAAGAATTATGATGTCGCCTTCTGTAGGTTCAATTCTCTTAACATTTTCAAGAGGACAAGCTGCTATAACTGCGCCTGTTTCCATTCTCTTTGCCACATAGCCTGGGTGGTATAATTCGTCAACAAGACCAGTTGCAACGCCAACTTGGTTGCCGTAAGATGAGTAGCCTATTGCCGCTTCAGTTACAATTTTCTTTTGTGGAAGTTTACCCTTTAAAGTTTTTTCAATTGGAGTGAAAGGGTCGCCTGCGCCAGTAACTCTCATGGCTTGATATACATAAGATCTTCCAGAAAGTGGGTCTCTTATGGCACCGCCAAGGCAAGTTGAGGCACCGCCAACAGGTTCAATTTCTGTTGGGTGGTTGTGAGTTTCATTTTTAAACATAAGTAGGTAGTCGCGGTCTTCAACCTTACCATCAACTTCTACCTTAGCCTTAATCTTTACAGAGCAGGCATTTATTTCTGATGAAACTTCTAAGTCGTCAAGCTTGCCATTTTTTCTAAGTTCCTTGGCAAGAATTGTGCCAAGGCTCATTAGGGTAATTGGCTTTTTGATGTCAAGCTTTCTTCTCATGTCAAGATAAGCATCAAAGGCTCTCTTTATTTCCTTGTCAAGTTCAGTAACCACATCAAAGTCAATGTCAAGCTCTGTGTTAAAAGTTGTATGTCTGCAGTGGTCTGACCAATAAGTGTCAATTATGGCAACTTCCGTTTCATTTGGGTCGCGATTTTCAGACTTGAAATAATCTTGCAAAACCTTTAAGTCTTCTGGACTCATGGCAAGAGATTTTTCATCCACGAATTTCTTTAAGCCTTCCTCATCTAAGTCATTAAAGCCTTCATAGACAAGATTTTCGTGGTTTTTCTTCGCATCTTCTCTCAAAATAGTTTCTGCATAAACATCAACTTCTTGTGAGTCAACAGGATTTATCAAAAAGTTTTTAATTTTTTCAAGTTCACCATCATTTACGCCGCCAATGTCGTAAACTTCTGTCACCTTTGCCCTAACTTTTTCATCAGTGAAAAGAGCAATGGTTTGAACAAGTCCATCTTCTCTGTTGTCAAATTGTCCAGCTTGGTATTGGATGCCTATTGGATTTTCAAAGGATTCTTCCAAATTTTTGTAGTCTTCATAATAAACATCTTCCACTGGCGCTTCGTAAAAGACAGATGCCATGGTCTTATCAAGAGTTTCATCTGATACATCTATATCATATCTTCTGTAAGTTTTTAAGAAAGTGGCATCAATGCCAAGAGAAGTTTTTATTTCTTCTCTAAGGGATTTTGACTCATGATCGAATTCATCTTTCTTTGCAATATAAATTCTCTTTACATTATTTTTCATCTTCAACTAACTCCTTTGGCTCCACTGCATAATCGCCATTAAAGCAGGCTTTGCAGAAAACATCTTCTTTCATCAAAGTAGCATCTAACATCCCTTCCATGGATATAAAGGCAAGGGAATCTGCGCCGATTCTCTCTCTCATTTCTTCAACAGAATAATTTGCGGCAATAAGTTTCTTTCTTGATGGCGTGTCAATGCCATAGAAACAAGGATATTTTACTGGAGGAGAAACTATTCTCATGTGGACTTCCTTGGCTCCAGCCTTTTTCATTCTCATGATGAGATTTTTAGAAGTTGTACCCCTAACTATGGAGTCGTCTACCAAGACTATTCTCTTGTCACGCAAAACTGTTTCTAGTGGATTTAATTTTAATTTAACAGAAAGTTCTCTCTCTTCTGGTGTTGGCTTTATAAAAGTTCTGCCCATGTACCTATTTTTTACAAGGCCTTCGGCAAAGGGGATGCCTGATTCTTGTGCATAACCCATAGCTCCAGGTGTGCCTGAGTCTGGAACTGCAAGGACAAGGTCGGCTTCAACTGGAGCTTCTTTGGATAAAATTTCTCCACATCTTCTTCTGAAGTTGTAGGAGTTTACGCCGTCAAGGGTTGCATCAGTTCTTGCAAAATATACATATTCAAAGATGCAGTGCTTTTTATCTTCCTTTTCAAAAAAGTCTGAGTGGATTCCCTTTTTATCTACAACAATAATTTCTGAAGGCTCAACATCTCTTATGGCGTCAGTGCCAATTATTTCAAGAGGAGCATTTTCAGATGCAATTATTACTTCGCCATTTTTTGCTCTGCCAATTAAAAGTGGTCTAAAGCCGTAGGGATCTCTAAAGGCAACTAACTTGTCTTCGAAAAGCATTACTACACTGTAGGCACCTTTTATTCTCGCCATAGTTTTTTTCACAGCTTCAACAATGTCGCCCTTATAGTATTTTGCAACGAGAGACAAAATAACTTCTGTGTCAATGGCAGTTTGGAAAAGCATACCTTCGTCTTCAAGTTCTCTTCTTATTGACTTGTGATTAACTAGGTTACCATTGTGGGCAAGGGCAAACTCCCTATTCTTTGAGAAGGCAAGTAGGGGTTGTGAATTGTATTCATAGGAGCCACCTGCAGTTGCATAGCGGACATGACCTATGCCAATATTTCCCTGTAATTTAATAAAACTTTCGTCGTCAAAATTATCGTAGACAAGACCCATGCCCTTGTCTAGGACCATATTTTTTCCGTCAAAGACGCAAATACCGCTGGCTTCTTGTCCCCTGTGTTGAAGAGAATTAAGTCCGTAAAATAATTTTTTGCTCACATCACTTTTTGAGTAAATGCCAATAACTCCACACATTAGCCTAACACCTCTTCCTTAAAATTAGAATTTCCTAAAAAATTAAAATAAAAATCTTCCATTCTTCCTCCAATTAAAAAAGCTCATCAAAAGATGAGCGTAAAAAACTTTTAGGTGAAAAATTAGTCGCAAAAATTGCGTCAAGAAGTCCTTGAGGTCTATCCATAAAACTATTTGTAAACGCAGGGCAAAAAAGCATACAACTAATCCTCCAAATAATAATAAAATAATTATATCATAAATTTATTAAATTGTACTAAGGCTAATCCTATTTATTATTTAAATTTCAATTATTATCCTTAGCTGCATTTATGTCCACTATAAAAATAGAAAGCATGGTATAAAGTAGCCAGGACTTGTTGGGGTAGGAGAGATAAATTGGCTCCCAAGTTGGAGCAAATTTTTCCTTATAGGCTCTCAGTCCTTCAAAGGAATAAAATTTGTAGCCAAACTTGTAAATCAAGTAGGCAAGTTTTTCTTCCACAAAACTATTTGTGTTGATGCCAACATTAGATAGGGGCGCCATGCCCAGGTCAAAATAAACTTTTCCTTGGTCTTTAAAATATAAGAAGAGTTGCAAAAATAGAAAATCCATAATTCCACTTGGCGCATTTTCTCTCTCAAACCTCATTAGGTCAATTGTCACCCAAGTTTTATTGGGGTTGGGCATAATATTTGCAAAGGCGAAAATTTTTCCATCAGCATCCTTTGCCACAGCCATCTGACATAAGTTTAAATAGTCCCTATTAAAGTAGCCAAGAGAAAATCCCTTCTCCCTCTTGCCAGCTAACCAGTCATCAGAAATTTCTTTAAGCCTATTCATAAACTCATGGTCAAAGGGCGGCTTTATAACTTCAAAAGTGTAGCCTAATTTATCAAACTTTGATAGGACATTTCTCTGTGACTTGTGCTCTCTTCCCTCTAAGTTAAATTTCCCTAAATCTAGGGCTGCCGTCTCCCCAAATTTTATAAAGGAAAAGCCAAAATCGTGAAGCTTAATAGTTTCCCCTTGTCCAACTTCATAAAAAATTGGCTTGTAACCGTAGAGGTCTGCTTCTTTTACAAATTTTTCTAGGAGCTTGTCAAAGTCCTCGGTCCTTCCAAAGGGCTCTCCCATGACAATGACTCTGTCCTTATAGGTTGAAATAGAAAGACCACAAGTTATGACTCCATCTTCTTCGTAATAATAAAGATCCTTGTCGCCAACTATGGCAAGGGGCGCTTCTGGAGAGCAGTCGTAGTCACTTAAAAGCTTCCTAATCTTTTCCAGATCCATTTTTTCTCCAAGCTTAACTTTTTTCCCCTTTAAGAAAAACAAAAGTAGTCGCATTGAAATAAATAAAAGTATAAAAATAATAGAAAATCGCAAAAAACTTTTCTCAAAGGGAATTAAAAAGAAGTCCCTGTAGTGAATTGGCTTTAGCCTATAATTTATTGCCATAAAATAAATGGTAATTACAGAAATCACAAGAAAGTAAAGGCTGTCCATGGTAATTGCCTCAAAGGAATATACAAGTTGTTTTCTGTAGGGCATCTTTCGCGTGGAAACTGCCAGAAGGATGACTAAAATTAAAAATACCATTTCAATTATTCCAAAGCCGCTTAAAAAAGAATAGATAAGGGCTAGGGAAAGAAAAATTATGGTAAGTCTTGGTGTCTTCTCCACCTTTTCTCTATTGGCTCTGCCTAAAATTATAAAAGAAACTCCAAAAATTAAACTTGGAAATTGGTAAATCAAGTTTGCATATAGGGGACTAAACTGACTTAGCCAATAATGTTCATTCATCTCTTCTGGAATAGTTGCAGATAAAATCATAAAACTTCCCGTCAAATACAAAAAGAAGGAGAGAAGGTCTAGCCCCAAGGACCTCATAATTCTCGAGGGAATCTTGTCATTTTTCTCGTCAAAGATGGTGCCCAAGTCCCTTACAAAAAATACAAGTCCAAGGATAAAGGGAAGGATGTAATAAAAAATTCTGTAGAGAAGTAGCCAGCTTAGGACTCTTTCACTTTCAATGCCTATAGAAGAAAAGGCAGTTAGTATTACAAGGTCAAAGGACCCTAGTCCGCCAGGTATAAAGGAAGAAATCCCAATGATGTTTGCAATAACAAAAGCAGAAATAATTATAAAAATATTGAGCCTTATGCCAAGTAAAAATCCAAGGAAGGAGAAGAAAAGTCCTGCACAGGTCCACTCACAAATTGACACAAGAGAAACTTCTGTGGCATATTTTTTTGAAAGGGAAAGCTCTCCATCATTTCTAATTTTTGAAAGGAAAAATAAAACAGGATAGTAGAGAATTGCTCCCAGTAACCAAATTTTATAGTTGATTAAAATTTTGCTCTCATAAAAAATTAGAAACACTAGAGATGTAAGTGCCAAAAAGGACAGACCTGCAAAGTCAAAGAAGAGGGACTTCACCAAAAATTTTAAAAAGTGCTTGTCTTCCTTGCCCTCGCCAAAATATCTCATCCTAAGTCCAATATTTATGAGGCCGCCAAAGCCTATTAAATTGTTAAAAGAATTTACAGTTATAGATCTTTTTACAATGTAATTTTTGTCCCTGTCTAATTTTAAGAAATTGCTCAAGAGCAAATCGTAGAAGATCATGGGCGAAAAGGCAAGAAGCCCTAAGACTGCCATGGCGAAAATATTTATTAAAGAAATTTCATTAAAAATATTTGAAACTTCTTCCAGGGAAATTTCCTTTCTTAGTTTTGTAAATTCAAGAATTACCAAAAGAATTACTCCAAAGAGAAAAATTGGCTTAATTCCCCTGGCAAATTTTTTTAATTTTTCCACTAATTAACCTCTTTCTTTAAAAAATCAAGGACCACTTGGTTGTATTCATGGGGCTTAGTCCTTGCCACCTTGTGTCCATGATTTTTTATAATATATAATTTAGATTTTTTTATTTTTTTAGCAATATTGTGAAAGTTTTCCAGATAAATTAAGTCTCTCTCGCCAGCAATAATTAAAACTGGAAAATCAAACTTTTCGTAGTCGGAATCCACAATTTTTATTTTATCAAAATTTAATTTATAAACAGAAAAATAATTTCTAAGACCTGTAAAAATTTTGGATAATATTTTTAGGTTGTAGTAAAAAATGTAGGTGGCGATTCTTGGAATAAGTTTTACCTGTGAAAAATCCTTGTTGGGAGAATTTAAAATAAGCCTCTTAACTCTCTTGGGATAATTTTTTGCAAAAGTTAGGGCTAGATTTGCCCCGTCAGAAAAACCCAAAATATTTATGGTCTCTATCTTTAATGCTTCCAAGACCTCATAGACATCAAGGGACAAGTCCTCCAAATTTAAAGAATAATTTTTGTCGCTTTTGCCATGACCTCTTGTGTCCATGGCTATGACCAAAAAATCCTTCTTAAAGACAACAATTTGCTTTTCAAAAAAGGAATAGTCGTCACCATTTCCATGTAGCAGTAAAAGTGGCTCTCCACTTCCAAGAATTTTTACAAAAATTTTTGCACCGTCGCGCATTTCAATAAATTTATCCAAATCCCTCACCAAGCATATTCTACCACCTTTAAAAGATGATGGCTTAACTTTTAACTTGCCAAGGCAAAAAAAATTTTCAAAGAAAAAAGAGGCTGTTGCAAAAGTCCCATAATAGAAAAAGACGAGGAAACATAAAAATCCTCGCCTTTTTTTGATACAATGTATTTTTGAAAACCGTTACAAATACATATAACAAGAGGGTAAAGAATTCATAATATGTAATGACAGATACAGAAAAAGAAAGATTGGATACATAACAATAACAAAAATCTACAGATCTTTCAACTGGAACAAAGAAGGACAAAAAACCAAAGTAATCTACATATCAGAAACATTTCAAAAATATAGAGAAGAATCCCTAAAAAACATAATATCCGACCAAGGAATAGAAGAAAGAATAAATAGATCAATTCAAGCCGAAGGAGCATTTTCCAAAATAAAGTTAGGCTTAAACTACAACATATTCTACCACAGAGGAAAAGAAAACATAATAAGTGAAATATGCCTCTTATCAATAGGGCTAAACTTAAATACTTGATAAAAAAATGATGTTGCAGAGTAGAATCATCTATTCTGCAACATCACCTTCTCATTCTTATTTTCAAACCATTTCATATATTCCATCCGCTACCGTATTTAAAAACTCATAATCATGCGAAACAACAATTACAACTTTATTAGATTTTTTTGCCAAATCTTTTATAGCTTCTGATACAATTATCATATTTTTGAAATCTAAGCCACTTGTAGGCTCATCAAAGATTATGATTTCTTTATATGAAAGTAGAGCTAAGGCAATTGTTAACCTTTGTTTTTGTCCTCCTGAAAGCGACATTGGATGCTTATCTCTATATTTATCTAATCCAAGCCTATTTAGAACTACATCTACCTGATTTAATCTATCCTCAGATAAATTTAATTCACATTCTTCTTTTACGCTTCGAGTAAATAATTGTGAATTAATGTCTTGTGTTACAAGGTATGTGTTTTTTAATCTATCTTTATTATTTAAAAGTTTATTGTCTAAAAAAATACTTCCTGTATTTTTCTTCATAAGTCCTGAAATACATTTTAACAGACTTGTTTTTCCTATACCATTTTTCCCAACTATACCTAATACTTCACCTCTATTCAAAGAAATATTAATATCTTTAAATATAAAATTTCCATTTATTATATACGATAAGTCTTCACATAAATACTCATCATTTTTATTAAATTCTTTTTCAAGAACTTCCAACTTCGGAGTAGATAAAGTTCTAATTTTGAGTTTATTTTCTTTTTTTGAGTTAAATAATTTTATCTCTTCTTGTGTAAAACAATCCTTAATTATGCCTTCGTCTATATAATATGCTTTATCAATAATGTCTTTTAAGTAATATAATCGATGTTCTGCAACTATAATTGTCTTCCCTTCTTTTTTAAATATTTCAATATTGTTTTTTATCGTTTCAATTGTATCCATATCAAGATTTGAAGATGGCTCATCCAATACGACAATATCTGTGTTTAATGCAAAAATAGATGCAAAAGCTAAAATTTGTTTTTCCCCACTCGACAATGAGATGACATTTTTCCCTAATAATCTATCTATATTTAAATTATTAATAGTTTTTTTTAAGCTTTTTTTTATTAACTCTGGATCAGCTCCCATATTTTCAAGACCAAATACAATTTCTCCCTCGACATCAGAATTAAAAAATTGAGATTTTGGATTTTGAAATATCGAACCAACTTTTTCTGAAATTTTATATTGTGATATATTTCTAGTAGATTCTCCCTCTATTAAAACTTCTCCAACAAAGTCAGTTTCTTCTTCAAAATGTGGTATAATTCCATTTATTAATTTAGTCAATGACGTTTTGCCTGAACCACTTAGTCCCATAAGTAGTATACATTCGCCTTTTACAACATTTAAGTTGATATCTTTTAATATTTTATATCCCGTTTTAGAGGTACAAGATACATCATTTATATTAACATAACCCATTCTAACTCACCTAAAATATAACCATAATTAAAACAACAGATAAAATCACTAATACATCATAAACAGTAAATTTAAAATCAATTATCGTTGTTTTTCTACCTGGATTCTCGACTCCTCGTGTTACAGCTGCCTTAGATAACTCTTCAGACATATCAATTGCAGAATTTATTATAGGTACAACAAATATATCCATGTTTTTAATCATACTAATCCCCCTAATCTTCATTGATTCTCTAACACAATGTATATCTTGTCTTAATGTGGGAAAATATCTATAAGTTATCATAAATGCTAAAATAAAATTTTCTGAAAATTTAAATTTTCTAAAAACTCCTGCAATTCCTCTTACAGTCACCGTTTTGTATAACAATGTTCCTGCCATTATGCAAGGAAAAATCTTCCTTGCATAAGAAACAGGTACAATAAATGTCGTTACAATCCACTTGGGTGAATGGGGGAAAACAAAATAATTTATTATTAAAAAAGTAATAAAAGTTAAATATACTTTTAATCCTGATTTAAAATTTCCGCAAACTGTCAAAATAATCAACAAATAGCTCATTAAAATTAATTCACTTGCCACAGATCTACTTTTAAAGAAAAATATATTTACCAATAAAAGCAATATTATTGGGGTTCTAGGATCTAATTTTAATCGCTTGAACATTTTAATTTCTTGCCTCAAAATTTTTATACAAAAATGATTTTAAAATTCCACAAGATAATAATCCAAAAACAAATGGTGTTACAATTAACACAATTAACATTTGTGTATTAATAAAACTTTTTAATGTATTAACATAATCTACTGGCATTCCATTTTCAAGTATTTTTGATATGAATTCATCTTTTAAAATCCATACTTGTGCTGGAGAACCTATCATACCTAGTGAAAAAAAAGCATATGAAAGTGAATTCCCTTTATAACTATCATACTTTGATAGGTACCTTATAACTTCTGCCAAAATACTGGCAATTGCTAATGATGCAATTATTATTAAACTAAATTGACCAGTTAAATAGTATATTATAGCAACAATAGCTCCCATTATTATGACTGCTCCTGTTTTTTTAACTTTTTGAACCATAATCATATATGGTATAGCTCCAACCAAGGCTATAAATCCAGGCATAAGTATCCACATTAATGGATGAAGACCGCCTAAAAGCATAAACCCAAAATTAATTGCAAAATATATTGCAGTAAATATACCTATTGTAATAACATCTTTTCCTTTTAATTTTTTATTATCCATTTTAATCCCCTCAATAAATAAATTCTTCTGCCATTTTTGTCTTTTCTCTTTATTTTATTTTTAATTTTTTACATTCATATTTGAAAGAGCCTTGGCTTGCATTGCTAAACCTACCATTATCATAGTAAAATCTACAACTGGTTCTGCCCACCAAACAGCCCCTGCTCCAAATATTCTTGGCAATATAAGTAAGGCTGGGACAAGTAGTATTAACTGCCTTAGCATTACAATAATTCCAGCTTTTTTCCCATCCCCAATCGCTTGAAAAAAAGTTATTGTCATAATCATAATTCCATAAAGAATAAATACTGAATAGAATATTCTGAAATTATTAACTCCGCTTGAAATTATATCCTGACTTACTTTAAATAAACCAAGTAACTGTTTTGAAAATACTTGTGCTGGTAACCAAAAAATTGCTGCAAGTACTGTTCCTCCTATAGAAAATATCTTCATAGTTTCCTTTACTCTATTGTATTGTTTTGCTCCAAAGTTTGTGCCAATAATCGGCTGTAACCCCTGACTCATTCCCCAAATTGGTATAAATGAAAACCCATAAAATCTCAAAGTTGCTGACATTAATATTGCATTTGGATCTCCACCATATTTAAAAGCTTGTTTATAAAGTAATGTTTGTTGAACCATGAAAAATACTTGCATGATCATAGCTGATACTCCTACTCCAAACATTTCCTTTGATATATCTTTTTCTTTTTTTATTTTCCCTATTTTTACATTTTCACTTTTATTCTTAAAATAATAAAGAGTAATGACAGCTTGAATTATTTGTGCTGTTACAGTGGCTATAGCTGCTCCCTCAATGGCATAATCGCCCATTAATTTCATTAGTATTGGATCAAGAGCTATATTGATAAAGGCACCAAGTCCCATAATAGTCATTGCTCTTTTCATAAGACCTTCACCACGCATTACCATATTAGCTGACTGGGTAAAGTTTACAAATATTGAACCTATAAATATTACTCTTAAATATCTTATTCCTAATGCCTTTATTTCTCCTGTTGCTCCAACTAAATCTAAAAAATATGGTCCTAGAAGTATTCCTCCTATTGTTATAATCGTTGAAAAAAAGATAACCCAATAGATAAGATTTCCCATAAGTTTGTCTATAGTATCATTATCACCTTTTCCCATGGCTCTTGATAAAATGGATGCCGAACCTATCCCTATAAGCGTTGCAATCCCATTATTAAAAAATGTAAGTGGCATAGCTATTGAGCAAGCCGCCATAGCATTCTCACCAATTATTTGTCCAGCAAATATTCCATCCATAAGTGGATATAGGCCTATAACTACCATCCCAATTACTGCTGGTATAGATAATTGAAACATTAAAGACAATGGCTTCTTGGTTAACAACTGTTCTTTCATGTTTTGTTCCATTTTTAATCCCCTCAATAAATAAATTCTTCTGCCATTTTTGTTTTTTCTATTAAATTCTTGTAAACTTTTGATTTTTGTAAAAGCTCTTCATGCTTGCCTTGGCTTTCAACTTTTCCGTTTTCAAGAACTACTATCTTATCTGCATTTTCTATGGATTTCATTCTGTGTGAAATGATGACAACTGTTTTATCTTTAATTAAATTATTTAATGACTCTTGAATTTTTTTCTCATTGTCAACATCAAGGCTTGCTGCTATCTCATCTAAGATCAATATCGGTGCATCTTTTAAGAAGGCTCTGGCTATTGATAATCTCTGTCTTTCTCCCCCTGATAGCTCAGCACCGTTCTCACCAATAAGAGTATCGAAACCCTTATCCATTTTTTCTATAAAATCTGTGCAATTTGCAAGTTTTGCTGCTCTTTTAACTTCTTCGTCACTTGCATCTTGCTTACCAATTCTAATATTTTCCATAACGCTTTGATTAAAGAGAACTACATCTTGGAAAACTATAGAGACCTTATCAAAAAGGGATTCTGTTGATATTTCTTTTATATCTTTGCCATCGATTAAGATTTTTCCCTTGTCATAATCATAAAGTCTTGATATAAGTTTCAAGATAGTTGTTTTACCACAGCCGCTTGCTCCTACCAAAGCAGTGACCTCTCCCTGCTTAGCCTTAAAGCTTAGGCCATTTAAAACTTTTGCGTCTTTATTGTAGGCAAACTCAACATCTTTTAGATCAATATCAAATTTTTTCAAATTATAATCTTCGCCTTCTTGTAATTCTTGATTTTGAATTTCCTTTAATCTTTCAATCTTTGGTGTTAAATAAAATATCTCCATCATGCCCTCTTTAGATGCATCTAGAGCGTCTTTTATCTTCATAGCCGCTAGTAAATATCCTATAAGGTAGAGGGCGCTTATCTCTTTATTAATAATTAGATTTACACCGACAAATATTACGACAGCAAGGGAAATAAAGCTAAATATTGAAGATATGGACATTATTAAGATGTTTGAAATTTCTGCTTTTAAGTGCACTTTTTCACTTTTATCCATTTTTTCATATAGCTTATCTTTCATTTCCTCTGATAAGCCATAGGCTTTAATCTCCATTTGCATCTCGATATTTTCTTGAAAGCTTTCTGAGTTTTCTCTTAAGACCTTGTAATATTCTTTCTCTCCCTTAACTGAATGTTTTTTAGATAGTGGTATAAATATAAAGCTTAGAACCGTTGGTATAATTACAGCTAAACCCATCTTCACATTGCCCACTAGCATCATGATGGATATTAGTGGGAAAAAGAGTACCATGCCGCCCACCTTTGGTATCGAGTGGCTCATTGCATGCTCTATTCCTTCAATGTCAGCCATGATTGTTTGCGCTAGGTCAGAAATATCATGTTTAGAAAAGTAAGATAGAGGTAATTTTGATAAATTTTCTGCTGTTCTTATTCTTAAGTCTGCACTTTCTTGATATGTTGTGCTATATAATTTATCGTATTCGATAGAAAGCAAAATATACATTGCTAGCAAGGTCAAAACTGAGAATACTATATAAAATCCCTTGCTTTTACCAATATTTTCCAAAACTTCCTGAGCAAAAATCATTAGTAATATGGCAGGAAGCATGTTTATACAATAAACGAAAAATGAGGATAATGTTGCTTTAGTTAGATTTCTTGCTCCTTTATCTGTAAGAGCAAATCTTTTTTTATAAAACTCCTTCATTTGAAACCCTCCATTCATTCGCACTGTTAAACATCTCTTGCAATCTCTTATATCTTGTGTCTTTTGACATTAGCTCTTGATCTGATCCTCTTTCTATAATTTTTCCGCCATCCATCACAATAATTTCATCAAGGTCTTTAATTGTAGATAGCCTGTGTGCAATCATGATAACTGTTTTATCCTTCATAAGATTTTTGAAAGCTTTTTGAAGTTCATACTCGTTATCTGGGTCAATAGATGCTGATGCCTCGTCCATAATAATAATTTTGGAATCCTTTAAAATTGCTCTAGCAATTGCAATTCTTTGTTTTTCTCCACCAGATAAATAAACTCCTTTTGAGCCTATGATTGTATTTTCTCTTTCTGGGAATTTTTCTAATATTAAATCGCATCCTGCTAATTTTAAGGCTCTCATAACATCATCTTTCGTCGCATCTTTATTAGCTAAGGCTACATTTTCATAAATGCTCTTCTTGAATAATTTTGAATCTTGAAAGACAAAGGAGATGGCTTTAATTAAGGCTTCGTCAGAATATTCACTTATTGCTATCCCGCCTATCTTTATGCTTCCTTCATTAACATTGTAAAAACCTGATATAAGTTTTGCCACTGTTGATTTGCCTGATCCAGATGAACCGACTAGTGCATAGGACTTTCCTTCTTCTAATTTAAAGGATAAATTTTCAATGACGGCCTTATCGTTATAAGCAAAGCTTACATTGTCAAACTCAATATTATAGTTCTTAAAATTATTGACATTGCCATGGACCAATTTATCTTTTTGCATATCTTCATAAAGTGCCTCTAAAGTATCTACTGCATAATTGCCTTGAGAAATATACATAGAGTACCACATCATTCTCATGAATGAAACAAAGAGAACTCCCGATAAGAATAAAATCATAATAAGCTCAAGTAAAATCACCTTGGCGCTGCCTAAACTAGTCATAAAATAAACTATAGGAATAATTAAAATTGCAATCAAACCAAAAAATAACCATTGATACAAAACATAGGGCTTTTTACAAGATAGTGAATAATTATAAGCATACTTTGAATAATCTTTAATCGCCTTGTAAAAGCTTTTAAATGACTCAACATTTACTCTAAATATCTTTACTACCTGCATCCCTCTAACGTATTCAACAGTTTCAGCGCTTAGTTTAGCTAGAGCTTCTTGATATATCTGCATAAATTTTTGCTCGCCCATCATCGCCCCTAAAATTAAGCCGCCGATTATAGTAAGAGCAAGCAAAGTGATACCAACCCTTATACTAACTATAAAGCCAAGTGCAAGTACAAGCACGGGTGTAACTATTGCCTGAGAGCTATCAGGAATCATGTGCGCTACAACCTGATGAGTTTGTGCGGCATTGTCATCTATGATCTTTCTTATTTGACCAGATGGATTTAGGTCAAAGAACCTAAAACTTGCTTTCTCTAAGCCGTCTATACCTCTTTTTCTTAAATTTGTTTCAAGCCTAAATCCTAGTATGTGTGAAAATGTTGCTGAAACAATATATAATATAGCTCCACTTGTTAATGCAACGACCGATTTTAATGCTATGCTCTCTGCACCAGATAAATTTGAATTAATTATTAAATTATCCAGAAATTTGTAGACTAAATAAAATCCATATACCGTAAGTGCAGCAGATATAGCAGAAAAGACTATAGCTAAAACACCGAGATATTTTTTATCCTCTACATAAGCAAATAGTTTTTTGTAAATCTTCATAATCATATCTCCTTTCTTTGATATCCCTTTTAGATATAAATTTACTTATTTGATAATAAGTATCATTGCTTTCATATTATATATCGGTTATAATTGCTAATACACTAGTTTTGAATTAATAAGGCTAATTGGAATATTGTCTAAAAGGGATAGGTGTATTATGTCATATTATGATTTTGTAAAAGAATATATGAAAGTGGACGAATGTAAAAACAATAAGAAGTATTCAAGTGCAGGGCACACTTTTTGTTGGAGTAAAGATGATTCAACTTATGCAGAAGGGCTTTATTGGTTCTATGAAGGAGATGGATTTATTATTGATGTCCATGATTTTTATATCAGAGAAGAAGTAATTCAAAATAGCACTTATAGCATGGCAGATTATGTTTCAATTTATTCAAGCTACATTGTCAGCGCAAACGGAGAAAAATTTAATCCCTATCAAACACTTACAGCAAACTCATTATGTACTTTTGACTTTGACAACATAAGAGATGATTTTGTTTTTTTATTACACGAGAATTGTTGTTATCTTGCTGTTTCCATTGGTTTTAAAAAAGAGTTAATAGAAAAACATTTAGCATCTATTAACATTAATCCAGAATCATTTTATTCAGCTTTACTTCAACCGAATCAAATAATTCTTACAAAATCCTTAGAAAAAGTTGCAATGGAAATATTAAATTGTAAGATGGACCCTCCTGCCGCTGATTTTTTCTTTAAAGCCAAAGCAAATGAATGGGTAAGCATTGTTATAGATACCTACTTAAATAGAAATAAATATAAAATTGAGTCCGATGATAATAAAGCACTTGAAGATGTAGCAAGATTTTTAGATGATCATTTCGCCATGAATGTAAATCAAGGAACCCTTGAAAAAATATCTAAAATGAGCGGAACAAAATTAAAAAATTTGTTCAAAGAAAAATATGGTCAAAGCATTACAGAATACACCCAAAGAAAAAGAATGAATGTAGCTGAAACTCTTCTCTTAAATACCGAACTTCCAGTAAAGGAAATAGCGGAATCTGTTGGATACTCATCAGCAAGCAAATTTTCCATTTATTACAAAAGGTACAAGGGAAAACTTCCTAGTGAAGTTCGTAATTTAGCTTGCAAGGATCACAATTTAAAATGCGATTATTGTGATTAAAGTATTTTTTTATTTATAGGTCCTTATCTTATATGATTTTATAGATATTGGTATAGGTATATATAAATTTAATAAAAAATTGGCAAAAAAATAAAGGGGCTGTTGCAAAAGTCCCATAATAAAAAATATAATAAGTGAAATATGTCTCTTATCAATAGGGCTAAACTTAAATACTTGATTAAAAAAAATGTTGCAGAGTAGAATCATCTATTCTGCAACATCAGCTTAAAATTATTTTTGAATTTTTCCACCAAAATTATTTTTCGTCAAAATTATTTTTCAAATAATTTATTCTTCAACAGAAATTTTTGATGCACCCTCAATTTTTACATTTGAGTTGTAATATTTTGTAAGTGCCTTAATCATGTAGGCTGGATCCATGGCTCCTGCTGTTTCATAATTTGAGTGCATAGCAAGTTGTGGAAGTCCAATGTCAACTGCGTGAAGGGAAACTTGAGTGTTTGATAAGTTTCCAAGAGTTGAGCCACCTTGCATGTTGCTTCTGTTGGCAAAGTGTTGCACTGGAACTTCTGCCAAGGCACAAATCGTTTTTGAAGACTGCTTGTGAAAAGGCATCTGATGTGTACTTTTGGTTGGCAGCTTCTTTTATTACAATACCTTTGTTCATGAAAGTTCTGTTTTCATCGTCAGTTAATTCCTTGTGGTTTGGATGAACTGCGTGAGCATTGTCTGCACTAACTAGGAAGGATTTTGCCACTGCCTTGTGGTATTCTTCTTCGTCAAATCCAAGACCTGCATTTAGTCTTTTTAATGTGTCGTGAAGAAGTGTAGACATGGCACCTTGCTTTGTGTTTGAGCCAACTTCTTCGTTGTCGAAGCAAGCATATACATTTACTGCCTTGTCGTTAGATCCTGCTATAAAAGCCTTTAGTGATGTGAAGGCACATTCTAGGTCGTCAAGCTTTGGTGATGATACAAATTCATCCTTGTAGCCCCAAACTTTTCCTTCTTGTCTATTTACTAGGAATAAATCTTTGGAAATAATTTGTTCTGCACTTACTCCAAGTTCTTCTGCTATCATCTTGTCGTAGTCGCCCTTTTTCATGGCGCCTGCTGTAAATAGTGGAAGTAAATCTACTTGTCTATTGTATTCATAGCCCTTGTTTACTTCTCTATTCATGTGGATGGCAACATTAGGGATGATTAAAAGGTCCCTATCAATGTGAAGTAGCTTTGAAACTATGGCGCCATCTTCTTCCACTAAAACTCTTCCTGCAAGGCTAAGTGGCTTGTCAAACCAAACTGAATCAATTGGTCCACCATATACTTCAACATTTAGCTTTACATAGCCTCCTGGACCTTCAAGCTCTGGCATGCTCTTAACCTTATATGTTGGAGAGTCAGAGTGTGAAGCAACAAGTTGGTAGTGATAGTCTGAAAGATCTTTACCAACCTTAAAGGCAATTACAGATGAATCATTTCTTGTAGTGTAATAGTTCTTGCCCTTTTCAATATTCCAGCTTTCGCCTTCCTTTAATTCAATAAAATTTTCTGCGTCAAGATAGGATTTCACAGTGTCAATTGTGTGGAACATACTTGCGCTTTTTTTAATAAATTCTAACAATTCCTTTGAAGTTTCTAAATAATTCATAACTTCCTCCTTTTTGGAATTTAGCTTAATTTTTTATCTTCCTTTGCTCTAAGCATTGGCATTATTACTCCAAGTGCAACAAGTACAAGTGGTGTAATTACATTAAGTGCCATTTGCATTGGGTCGTCTGAAATCATACCCAAGATACAGCAAGCCAGTGTAACTATGAAGCACCAGAAGCCAAAGAATAAAGCAACTCCTTGGTTACGAGTAAAGTAGAATTCTCTTTCTACATCGGCTCTGTTCTTTCTCAAGAAAATATATGCCAAGAATACCCATAGGTAACGAAGTGGCATTGTAATTGAGTTAAGTTTTGTTAATTGTCTTAAAACAGTTGCAGCACCTGGCACTAGGATTTGTGCAAGGATAATTGAACCTGCAAGGACAATTATAAGTTTAATACCGTTGATGTAAGCTCCATATTTATTTTTCTTAAGAAGCTTTCTAGGTATATATTTATTTGTTCTGTCGTCATCAAGTAACATTCTAAGTGGTGCGTCAATACTTACAACAAGTGTAGAGAATTGACCGATCATGTTACAAAGAGCGTAGATGATCATAATAGTATTGCCAAGGCCATAATATTCTCCAACCTTTTGGAAAGCCCAATAAGCACCGTTAGCCGCATAAGAGTCAAAAGTTGCTTGATCTGCATTGATAATAGCAGGGTCAAACATCATACCCATGGCAATAGTACCAAAGATAGCTGAAATAATTACCATGACAGCAGCAAAGATCATTGCCTTAGGGAATTCCTTTGAAGAATTTCCTTCCATGTGGTTTACATAAGGACTCATCTTTTCAATACCACCAACTGCAAAGACAAGAATTGATAAACTTGTGAAATACTTCATATCAAAAGTTGGAATTAAATTGTCAAGAGACCAATCCATAGCTTGGTAACCACCGTTAGGGTTGATCTTTGGAGCAGCTAGCATCATTAAGATGTAAAGGATACCCATGATAAACATACTTGAACCTGCAATAGTTGCAAGGTTTTTAAGTGGGTTAAGACCTCTACTTGCTACCCAACAGAAAATTAAAAATACTGCTAAAGTAGCAAGTTGTACATAAACTGTTGGAAGTGAGTCATAAACTTCTGCGTTTTGGAAGAACATCCAGGACATTGCCTTTAGTCCACCAGAACCCTTTGAAGCGATGTAGGTAATGTGACATGCCCAATAAGTCCAACCAGCATAATAAGCTAACTTATCGCTTGAAGTTGCCCTAATCCATGAAGTAACTCCACCACCTTCGTCCTTAAAGGATGAACCAAGTTCCCCTACCATAAGTGCGTTAGGAATGAAATAAAGTGCGAACATTAGGATCCATGAAAATATTACTTGGATTCCGTTAAAGAATACGAAACCGTTAACAACATTTCCAAAGCCCCATAAAGTGGAAAATGCCATAAATGCCAGCATGGACCACTTAATTTTCTTTTGTGAATCTTGCATATTTTGTCTCCTCTCATAATATAATTGCATGATTAAATTAATTATAACCTTAAAAAAAACTGTAGTCTAGTATAATTCATAATCTTAGAAAACATTTTTACATTAGGCTAAAAATTTTATAGTAGTTTAAATCAGTTAGCCTATAAAGTTTCGAATCTTGCAAAATACATAACTATATCCTTTTACAGTGCTGAGTAAATTTTTTGATTTTAAAATATTTTTAATAATTTATATTTTAAAAAAACAATTTTATTGCCTTGGTCCTTCTATGCCTCTTGCCTAGCTTTTTATCTTAACTATACATTTTTTCTATGAAGAAAAATTTTTGC
>NZ_HE978569.1:0-10748 GCF_000311825.1 Peptoniphilus grossensis ph5
GACTGCTGTCGGTCGTAAGGATAACCCTTCGTACTTTTGCAATCTCGTGGTGTTGATGCTTTATTATTTGCTGATTTTTTCTTGTAAAAACTCTGAGCGTAATAGTTACTTTTTAGCTTTTTATCTACCACATCAGGCAGATAGAAGGCTCTTAATTCGTAAACTTTAGCATCAGATAAAAACTACCTGAAAATTTCGGTAACCACCGTAAAATACTTAAATCAACATTTGATATTATAGCTTTTTATTTTTTTAATTGCAAGTTTTTTTTCTTAAAGAAATTAAGATTTCATAAAATTGTCACAAAGTTAATTTTAAAAATTTCTCATAAAAAAGGACTTAAGTTTAAACTTAAGTCCTTTAAAAAAAACCCTGCTTCATAAGAAGTTGAGGGGTTTATCTTAGGTGTTTTTATTTTTCCATTAATTTTTGTCCATTGATTTTAATTCCAGGACCCATTGTTGATGCAACTGTTACTGATTTTAAATAACGACCCTTTGCAGCTGCTGGTTTTGCTTTTATTATAGCCTCTGCAATTGTCTTAAAGTTTTCAGCAAGTTTATCAACTCCGAAAGAAACTTTTCCGATTGGAACATTAATGATTGCAGCCTTGTCTACTCTGTATTCAACTTTACCTGCTTTAGTTTCTTTTACAGCTTGTTCTACATCAAATGTAACTGTACCTGATTTAGGGTTTGGCATAAGTCCCTTTGGTCCAAGAACTCTACCGATTTTACCAACTACGCCCATCATGTCTGGAGTTGCAATAATTACATCAAAATCAAACCAGTTTTCGTGTTGGATTTTTTCAACTAATTCTTCTCCACCTGCATAGTCAGCACCTGCTGCTTCTGCTTCTTTAATTTTTTCTCCCTTTGCAAGAACAAGAACTCTAATTTGTTTACCTGTTCCGTTAGGAAGAACTACAGTACCTCTTACTTGTTGGTCAGCGTGTCTTGGGTCAACACCAAGTCTTACTGCAAGTTCTACTGTTTCGTCAAAGTTTGCCTTAGCAGTCTTTATAACTAAGTCAAGAGCTTCATTTACATCATATAAATTTGATTTATCTACTAGCTTTGCGCTATCTTGATATTTTTTACCTCTTTTTGGCATATTTACCTCCTTCGTGGTACTTGCGGCCTAGCCTCCCACTTATCTTTCTACTTCTATACCCATACTTCTAGCTGTACCTGCGATCATTTCCATAGCAGCTTCAACGCTTGCTGCGTTAAGATCAGGCATCTTTGTTTTAGCTATTTCTTCTACTTGAGCCTTTGTCAATTTTCCAACTTTTTTCTTGTTAGGTTCACCACTTGCCTTAGCCATATTAAGAGCTTTCTTAATAAGAACTGCAGCTGGTGGAGTCTTTGTGATAAAAGTGAAAGAACGATCTTGATAAACTGTTAGAACAACAGGGATAATCATACCTGCTTGATCTTGAGTCTTTGCGTTAAATTCCTTTGTGAACTGCATGATGTTTACACCATGTGGTCCTAGTGCAGTACCAACTGGTGGAGCTGGTGTAGCTTTTCCTGCAGGAATTTGTAATTTTACTAATGCTATGACTTTTTTTGCCATTTTATTTCCTCCTTGTGGTAATGCGGGTTTACCCTCCCACACATTTCTTACTCTTTAATAATCTGATTGAAATCCAATTCAACAATTGTATCTCTTCCAAACATTGAGATACATACCTTAACCTTAGCTTTGTCGTAATTGAAGCTGTCGATTTTACCTACCAAATCTTTAAATGGTCCATTAATAACTTTGACAACTTCTCCTACTTCGAAGTTATCGAATAACTCTTTGCTATCGGTAACTCCTAGTAGCAACACTTCTTCATCTGTTAGTGGCACAGGTTTTGAAGCTGGTCCAACGAAACCAGTTACTCCTCTTGTGTTTCTCACAAGATACCAAGTTTCGTCGTTCATAATCATGTTTACAAGGACATAAGATGGAAACATCTTTCTTTCCTTTGCCTTGGAAACTCCATCCTTAGTTTCAACATAGTCTTCCATAGGAATTCTAATGTCGAAGATGACATCTTCCATACCACGATTGTGAACCATAGCTTCCATGTTTGCCTTTACTTTTTTTTCATAACCTGAATAAGTGTGAATTACATACCATTTTGAAGCTTCATTGCTATTAAGTTCTTGTGTATCCAACTAAAACACTCCAATCAATAAATAAAACCAAATAAAAACATTATGATTTTATCATATGCTAATAGTAGTAATGATGACAAAATAACTGCAACAATTACTATTATAGAATATTTGATTACAGTATCCTTAGTTGGCCATACAACCTTTTTGAATTCAGATTTCACACCTCTAAAGTATCTACCTAGACCGCCTTTTTTTTCTTCAGTCTTAGGTGCTGTTTTAGTAGCCATAAATCCTCCTTACTTAGTTTCTTTGTGAGTTGTATGTTCTTTACAGAATTTACAATACTTCTTTAGTTCCAATCTTTCAGTAGTATTCTTCTTGTTTTTATATGTCACATAATTTCTGTTTTTACATTGTGTGCATTCAAGTACTACTCTATCTGCCATAAAAACACCTCCAGTGCTAAAAAAAAGAGCCGCCTTTGGCTCCTTCTAATTTACTAAGTAATACTACCACATAAGTCCCTTTTTGTAAAGCTATTTGTGATAAATTTTCTCTATTTTTTCTGCTTTTAATTATTTTCTTCTCCATCAAAGTTTTTTAAGATTTCACTTATTTCAGCTGAGTCCATAAAATCATAAATTTCCCAGTGATTTGGCAGCAAAAATTTGTAGGGTTCAAGGGAAAATCTCTTGTCCATTAAGAGAATTTTTCCTCTGTCATCTTCAGTCCTTATGACGCGTCCTGCCGCTTGCACAACCTTTATCATGCCTGGATAAATATAGGCGTATTCATAACCTCTCTTGTACTTTTTTTGGAAGTGACTCTTTAAAATATTTCTCTCATAGGAAAGTCCAGGTAGACCCACAGTTGTTATGGCGACGCCTCTCAGTCTCTCGCCAATTAAGTCTATGCCCTCAGAAAAAACTCCACCCATAACTGCAAAGGCTCTTGTGCTAGAAGAAAAGGTAAACTGGTTTAAAAATTCTTGGCGGTCAGCTTCTGTCATGTCCCTATCTTGCTTAACTGCCTCCTGGTCTATATCAAGGTATCTTTCGTAGACACTTTCCATAAAGGCATAGGATGGAAAAAAGAAAATATAATTTCCATCATCGTCAGAAAAATTTTTAAGATTTTCAATTATTTCATCAATTGAATCTTCTCTATCCCTATAAAGTGTGGAGATCTTATTATTTCTAAGGACCAGTAAATTTTCCGGGTCAAAGGGGGATTTTATCTTGTAATAGTTTGTCCCTTCATCTGCTCCTAAAAGTTTTCCGTAATATTTTATGGGGCTTAAGGTTGCTGAGAAAAAGACAGAAGACCTAGGTGTCCTCAAAATATTTTCAAAAATTGGCGCAATGTCAAGGGACTTTATTTTTACAAAGTCTTCGCCTTTTATTGATACAAAATCTTTATTGTAGTATTCCAAAATTTTGATGTACTTAAAAAGTTTAAAATATATGTCAAGGGCATCTTCATAGCCCCGGGCTTCCTTGTCCTTGGTCAAGAAGTCATTCATGGAAAAAACTGTCTTTTCCACCTCTCCATTAAAGGCTAAAAATTCATCATAGGAATAAAAAGTTTTTTGGCCGAGTTTTTTAAACTCTTCTAGGGCATTTGAGAGATGCTTTCTGGCAGCTTTTCTCTTCTTGGGAAGAAGGTCTAAAAGTTTTTCCAAGTCTCCGATAAAAACTTCTGCCGAGTACATTTCCCTTCCCCTCTCCAAGAGGTTGTGGCTCTCATCAATGAGGAGGGCGAACCTGAGCATGGAGTTTTCAAAAAATCTTTTGAGATAAACTGTGGGATCAAAGATGTAATTGTAGTCGCAGACAATGAAGTCAGAGAAGTCCAATAAGTCCAATTGATATTCAAAGGGGCAGACCATGTGAAGTCTTGCAAATTTTTCAATATTTTCCCTAGAAAAATTGTCGCAGGAGTCAAAAATGTCTATTATGGCGTCGTTGACCCTATCAAAGTGTCCCTTGGCATAGGGACAGTCCTTGGGATTGCAAGAAACTTTGTCATTTAAGCAAATTTTTTCCTTGGCAGTGACAATTGTAATCTTTAGTTTTAATTTTTTATTTAAAAGTCTTTCCAGGGCATCCTTAGCAGCATTTTTCCCCGTAGACCTTGCCACTAGATAAAAGGCCTTGTCGATTCTATCTTCTCCCATGGCTTTGATTGTGGGGAAAATCGTAGAAATTGACTTGCCAATGCCCGTTGGCGCCTCGACAAATAATTTATTTTCCTCATCAATGGTGTTATAAACTGCAACAGAAAGCTCCCTCTGTCCCTTCCTAAAGTTTTTAAAGGGAAATTTTAATTTTTTTATAGACTGGTCCCTAAGATCTTTCCAGTCAACAATTCTCTTGGAAAACTCCAAATATTCCATTAAAGTTCCCAAAAAAAAGTCGCGAAGTTCTCCAAAGGAAAAAGTCTTTTTTATGTTTAAAGTTTCTTCTGTTTCAAGTTGAAAATATGTTAGCATTACATTTATTTCATCGAGTCCATGATCTTTTGCATAGATATAGGCGTAGCACTTAGCCTGTGCCCAGTGCATAATATTTTCTTCCTTTTTAAGGTCTTCTAGGTCCCTTGTAGTTGATTTTATTTCGTCAACTGTAACTTCCTGGGAAACTTCAATGCCATCGGCGCGACCTTCCACAGTGAAAATTATGTCTTCAATTTCTTCTGTAGTCCTCAAAAAAACTTCTGTCAAAAAATCTTTGGAGTATTCCCTTTGGACTTTTTGATGTGCTCTTATGCCCTCGACAGCTCTTTTGTTGGAAAAAAATCTCCTGTCGATGTCGCCAGATCTCTTGACGAATTCTATTAAATTTCTTACAGAGATTTTTACTTCCTTCACATAAATCCACCCTTATTTAAAATATTTTCTCAAAAAATTATTCCAAATCTAAAAAATCAAGTTGTCTTAAAGCTTCAAACAAAATAATATTTGCAGAATTTGACAAATTTAAACTCCTGCCATAATCCTTTAACATGGGAATTCTTATTGCCATGTCATAGTTTCCAAAAATTAAATCTTCTGGAAGACCTCGAGTTTCTGGCCCAAAGACTATGAAGTCGCCATCCTTAAATTTCACATCAGAATATTTTTTCTTTGCCTTGGTGGAGGCGAGATAAAAATTGCTGTCTGGATATTTTTCCACAAGTTCATCATAGGAATCGTAATAATTTATGTCTACAAGGTGCCAATAATCAAGCCCTGCCCTCTTTAAATGTTTATCGTCAACTTCAAAACCAAGAGGCTTTATTAGGTGCAGCCTCGTCTTTGTAAGGCCGCAAGTCCTTGCAATTGCACCTGTATTAAAGGGAATTTCTGGCTCATAAAATACTATATTTAACATTTTTTGTCTCCTTCTAAAATTTCTATGGCACATTTAAGTCCGTCAAGGGCAGAAGAAATTATTCCTCCAGAATAACCTGCACCTTCTCCTACGGGAAATAAATTTTCCACTTTTATGCTTCTATAATTTTCTCTCACAATCCTAACTGGCGAAGATGTCCTTGTCTCCACTCCTGTTAGGATTGCCTCGTCACTTGAAAATCCATGGACTCTTTTATCCATTACCCTTAGGGCATTTTTTATGGCGCGATTAATGGATTCTGGATAAATTTCATTTAAATCAGCAAAGACATAGCCTGGCTTAAAAGTTGGCTTCACCTGACCAAGTTTTTCAGTCACCCTATTTTCCATAAAGTCCTTCACTCTTTGGACAGGTGCCTTGCCCTGACCCATGTCATAGGCTTTCTTTTCAATTTCATTTTGAAAATTCATGCCAGCTAGGTTTCCCTCTCCAAAAATTTTCTCATCAATACTTGCAACTACGGCTGAATTTGAATTGTCGCCAGACCTATCGTGATAGGACATGCCATTTACAACAAGCTTACCTTCTATTGAAGATGAGTTTACCACATAGCCGCCTGGGCACATGCAGAAGGTGTAAACAGAATGCGCCTGGTCTTTGTCTGTGACATTAAGCTGATAAGTTGCCGCAGGAAGTTTGTCGGAGATCATGCCGTATTGTGCCCTTTCAATATTTTTTCTAAGATGCTCAATTCTAAAGCCTACAGCAAAGGGCTTTTGCTCAAGTAAATTATACTTATCAAGCATAGAAAAAGTATCTCTCGCAGAATTTCCTATAGCTAAGATGTAGGCATCAGCAACATATTCTCCCTTGTCTGTTATTATTTTATTTATTTTTCCATCTTCTATGTCAAAATCAATAAGTTTTTCGCTAAATTTATATACTGCACCCTGAGTCTCAATTTCACGCCTCATATTTTTTATCACGTCACGCAAAATATCTGTGCCAATGTGGGGCTTTTGCTCGTAGAGAATATCTTCTGGCGCTCCATTTTCCACAAATATATCAAAGACATGAGAGACCCTCTTGTCTTTTGAGCGAGATGTTAATTTGCCATCAGAAAAAGTTCCTGCACCACCTTCTCCAAATTGCACATTAGAATTTTCGTCAAGCTTTCCAGTCTCGTGAAGTCTGTCAATGTCCTTTACTCTCTCATCAACTGCCTTGCCCCTTTCAATTAGGGTCACCTTTACGCCCTTCTTTGAAAGCAAATAGGCAGCAAAAAGTCCTGCAGGTCCAGTTCCAACTACCACTGCAGTTTTTATATTGTTAAGATTATTAACTTCAAGCTTTTCTTCATGAAATTCGTCGATATTATTTTTAAGTCTCTTTAGAATTTTTTTATCTATGTCCTTTAATTCTAAATCCACTAAAACTTGATAGACGTAATTAATTTCACGTCTTGCATCTAGGGATTTCTTGTAAATTTTGTAGTCAAAGTCCTTTTTATTTAATTCCTTTTCAATTTTCCCTCGCAAAAATTTTTCGTCCTTGTCGTAGGGAACTTTAATATTTCTTAAAATAATCATATTTTCACCAAAAACATTATAACACGAAAAAATCCCATTTTACCAAATTGTGATTAATGCTATAATAAAAAAGGAGGTTATAATGAAAAAAGATTTATCTTACATAAAAGTTATAGTTATTGCAGTTATACTTGCACTTTTTATGAGAACTTTTCTCTTTAATGTAGTTAGAGTTCAGCAAACTTCAATGTATCCAACTGTAAAACCCAATGATATAATTTTGTCATCTTCCCTCTACAGGTTCAAAAAAGATTTTAAAAGAGGCGACATTGTTGTTTTTAAATCTACTTCGGAAAACAAAATGTTAATCAAAAGAATCGTAGGACTCCCTGGAGAAAAAGTTGAAATTTATGATGGCTCAATTTATATTGACGGGAAACTTTTAGAAGAAAAGTATTTTAAGGAAAAACCCTATACTCTATCTCCTACAAGTGAATTTGAAGTCCAAGCCGATGAATTATTTGTGCTTGGTGACAACAGAAGTCCTGACGGATCTGTGGATTCAAGGATTTTTGGTCCCATTAAAATAAAAAACATAAGATCTCATCCTTTTTATAGGATCTTTCCAATAAATTCAAAAAAACTTATAAATGAAATAAACTAAAATAGAGACCTCATTGGGTCTCTTTTATTTTGGGCAAAATTATTTCAAATACTGTTCCTATAACTTCACCCTTTTCATTTTTGTTGTCTAAAATTTTTATGTCGCCCCTTAATTTTTCCATTATATTTTTCACAAGGTTTAAGCCAATGCCATAGCCGCCACTCTTTCGGTTTCTGGACTCATCGACCCTATAAAACAAATCAAAAACTTTCTCCTTGTCTTCGTCCTTGATTCCCACGCCAGTATCTCTCACTTCTATAAAATAATTTTCTTCATCCTCTTTAAGGTCAAAGGAAAGACTTCCCCCATCAATATTATAAAGTATTCCATTTTTGCCAAGGTTAAAGAGGACTCTCTCTAGCAAAATGTCATTGGAATAAATTATTTTATCTTCCAACTTGGAAATAATCTTCACATTTTTTTCTTCTGCCAAGTCCTCCAAGTCAAAGGCAACTTCTTCCACTAAGTCTCTTAGGTTAAAATTTCTTAAAACTGCATTTTCCCTGCGATTTAAAAATAAAAGGGACTCAATGATTTTTGAAATTCTGTCTATGTTTTCGTCAAAATTATCTAGAAGATCTTTTAAGTCCCCATCAGAAACTTTATTTTTCATTAGATAAATTTCAAGTGAAGACTTCATTATGGAAATTGGAGTGTTTAGTTCGTGAGCAATGGCAGATGAAAGGGCCTTTTCCCTGGCATAACTTGAATAAATTTTATCCAGAGATCTTTCAAAGGCAAGGGAAAGCTCTTCAATCTCTTGGGACTCTCCCGGCATATAAATATTTTCTTCACTCTTTATCCTGTCCACATCGATCTCTTGAACTTTTTCCTTTAAGTCCTTTAGGGGTTTTAAAAGTCTTGAAACCAAGACATAATAAACGAGAGACCCAAGGGCAATTGTCCCTGTCATAACCATGAGAGAAAAGTTTTTTATCTCTTTCGTTGATTTTAATTTTGAATCTTCAAGGACAATGAAATAATCGTCGCCCTTGTTTTTTTCTTCCTGGACAATTTTTTCGCCAATATCTAAAATTCTCTTCTCTTGATACTTGCCTATGATGTAGTTTGAGGTCGCAGTCATTATTATAAAGATGAGAATTATGGAAAAAATCAGCTTGAAGACCAGGGTGTTCTTTGGGTTTTTAATTTTCTTCATCAATAATGTAGCCCTTTCCAATTTCATTTCTTATAATATTTTTCCCCAGCCTTGACTTTAGTTTTTTCCTAAGAGCAGACATATGAACCCTCACCACATTAGAAAATAAGTCCACCTCGTCATTCCAGACATGCTCCATGAGCTCTTCTGTTGTGACATATCTTCCCAGGTTGAAAAATAAATATTCCAAGATGCCTGCTTCCTTGGCTGTGAGCCTTAAAATTTCACCATCAATGCTAAAGGTCCTCTTTGTCGTGTCAAAGCTTATGCCACTTGTTTCTATTACTGCATTTTTTATTGTCGTTTGTCTCCTAAGAAGGGACCTAATCCTTGCCTTTAACTCCTCAAAGTGGAAGGGCTTTAGGACATAGTCGTTGGCACCCAAGTCAAATCCTTTTACCCTATCGTCAACATCTGCTAGAGCAGTGAGCATTATAATATTGACTTCCCTGTCCCTCTCTCTTATTTCCCTTAAAATTTCAAAGCCATCTTTTTTGGGAAGATTGATGTCTAAGATAATGAGGTCATAATCATTGGTAAAGGCCATAAAGGACCCTTCTTCGCCGTCAAGGGCTGTGTCAACTACATAGCCAGAGTGGGTCAAGCCCTCCCTTATGGATTCCAAAAGCCTTTCTTCATCTTCAACAACTAAAATTTTCATTTTATCCTCTTCCATCTTTCGTGGTAAACTTTATAAGTTGGATCTTTTATTTCGCTTTTATCAATTAATTCAAAATCATCAAAGACAGGAATAAAAGTATCTGCACCTTCCACTACTGTGTCAACTCTCGTAACAATTAACTCATCAAGCCTATCCCACAAGAGCTTTACAATTTCTGCGCCGCCAATTACAAAAACTTCCTTGTCTGGATATTTTTTCATAATCTCTTCCAACTTTTCTATTGAATCAATATAAAACAAATCCTTCTTGTCTTCTCTATTAGACCTAGTGAAGACTACAGAAATTCTGTTGGGGAGCTGCCTGTCTATGGCATCAAGGGTATGCCTGCCCATGACAATAATATTATTTGTTGTATAATCCCTAAACATGTGAAGGTCATCATCTACGAACAAAATTTGTTCTCCATCCTTAGCAATGGCATTCTTGTTGTCAACTAATATCAATAATTTCATCTTATCACCTATAAAAAATTTCTTAACCTAATCATAGCCTAGAGTCAAAATTATTCAAAGACTTTTGAGGCTTTTATTTCAAAAAAATTTTACATAAATAAATATAATGTAAAATTCATCTTGAAATTTTTATCTTTCTCTGCTATACTAATGTTGTTATGGCGACATAGCCAAGTGGTAAGGCACGGGTCTGCAACACCCTTATCACCGGTTCAAATCCGGTTGTCGCCTCCATATAATCTACTGATTTTTAGTCAGTAGATTTTTTTTTGCAAATTTTTAACTAGTCTATGCTTTCTATTGCTTCTAAAATATTTCCATCGGGATCGTAAAAATAAATTGCCTTGCTCTTTCCAAATCCATAGTCACTTGAGTCAAAGACTTGTGGCTTTGACATAACTCTTACATCCTTCTCAAGTAAATAAGCATAAAATTCTTCAATATCTTCCACTGCAAAGCAAAGTTCTGAAATTGAAGTTTTAAAAAGTGAAGGAGTATCCCTTTTAACTTCTCCTCTTTCAAACTCTATTAGCTCCACATCGGGGCATCCAGCACCTTCCTTTGGACTTAGGTAGGCAACCCTTGCCCTTATGTCTTCTCCATTAAATAACTTGTCTGTGGATTCACCCTCCATGTACATGTAACCCTTATAGGAAAGACCTAGAAGATCTCTATAAAATTTTATGGACTTTTCAAGATTTGTGACGGTAAGACCAATGTGTGCAATGCTTTTTATCATAAAATCCCTCCAGTTTCTATCTTAAAACAAGAATATCAATAAAAAATTTTTTTGTAAAGTTTGACCTTCTTTAAAGTGGC
>NZ_HE978569.1:11805-21899 GCF_000311825.1 Peptoniphilus grossensis ph5
TTTAAAGTTTGAGAAAAAATTCCATTAAAAAAAGCAGCCCGAGAGCTGCTAATTTTATTTTTCATTTATAACTTCTATTGCCTTTTTAAGTTGTGTATCTGTGTCCTTGTAGTCAATGCCAATGCCCTTAATGTCATCTGGAAGGTCAACTTCAATATCTGGCACAATTCCCTTCTTGTTAATGGACTTGCCACTTGGAGTAAAGTATTCTGAAGTGGTTAGTTTTAGCCCGTCGCCGCCAGGTAGAGACATTACATTTTGCACTACGCCCTTTCCATAAGTTTTCTTGCCAATAATTTTTGCCCTGTCAAGGTCTCTTATGGCTCCTGCCAAAATTTCTGATGCAGATGCAGAGCCTTCGTTAACTAGTACAACCATTTTGATGTCATTGTACTTGTCGTCTAATTTATAATCTTGAACCACTTCTCCATTGTTGTCCTTTAGGGTAACAAAACTTGTCTTTGGAAGAATTGCATCGCCAATTTCAACTGCAGCGTCAACTACTCCGCCAGGATTTCCCCTCATGTCAAGGATTATGCCTTTAACGCCTTCACTTGTAAGTTCATTTAAAGCTTTTACAAAGTCCTTGCCCGTTTCTTCATCAAACATAGTTATGCCAATGTAGCCAAGGTCTCCAATTTTATCTTTTATAATTGAATCGATTTTAATTTCTTCTCTTTTTATTTCAACTTCTTCAGTCTTTAAATTTTTCTTTTTGAGAAGCAAAATCTTAACAGTGGTTCCCTTTTCGCCACGCATCTCCTTAGATGCCTCGTTAATTTTTTCAGCGCTAAAGTCCTTGCCATTGATCTTTAAAATTTTATCTCCCGATTCAACTCCAGCCCTATCAGCTGGTGAACCCTTGATCGGTGAAATTACTGTCACAGTTCCGTCTTCGTCAGGCGAAATTATAACTCCAATACCTTGAAATTTTCCCGTAGTTGTTTCAGATAGCTTTGCCATCTCTTCAGCAGTGAGATACTGTGAATAGGGGTCGCCTAAACCTGCAACAAGACCCTTTAAAAGACCTGTCTCCAAATTTTCATCTTTAATATCTTTGTTGTAAAGATAATTTTCTCTCAAATATTTTTCTAAGACAATTACCTTGCCAAAATTTTCATTGGAAGATAGGACCTGTCTTACAGTTATCATTCTCGTAACAAAAGCAGTTGTAATTACTAAAAGTACAACTGCTATGATTTTTAAAAATTTATTATTTTTCATTAAACATATCCCAATGGATTTACAGGAGATCCATTAACCCTCACTTCAAAATGTAAATGTGCTCCAGTGGAAAGACCAGTTGAACCAACAAAGGCAATAACATCACCTGCTTTTACAGATTCGCCTACACCTACATTTAGGGCTGAACAGTGAGCATACACTGTAACTGTGTCGCCATGATCAACCATTACTACATTTCCATAACCACTCATTAGCTGTGACATAATAACTGTACCAGACTTGGCGGCAACTATTGGCGTGCCACTTGGGGCAGGTATATCCACTCCTGAGTGAAACTTTGAGTATCCAAGTATTGGATGGACCCTATATCCAAAAGGAGAAGAAATAGAATAGTAACCAGGTAGTGGCCAAGTATAGCTTTGTCCATTTCTTGGTCCAGAAGATACAGTGATGTTGCTGTGAACTCTCGTTGCTCTTCTTGCTGCAGCTTCTTCAGCCTTCTTTTGGGCAGTGATTTCTTTTTGCAGCCTAGCTATTTCTGAATCTAAGGCATCCCAGTTTGATTGGGCTTTTTCAAATTCAGCCTTGTATAAGTCTAAGTTTGACTCCAAAACCTTCATGTAATTATTTTTGGCATCAACAGCTGCTTGATAGGATTGCCTTTCATTTTCAACGGCAGCCTTACTTGCAGATACCTTAGCCTTATCTATTTGAAGTGTCTCTTCAGTTTCCTTTATTGTGTCAATTTGTTCTTGTATAAACTCAATTAATTCTCTATCAGCTCTTGCTATAGATGAAATAATTTCGTTGTTTCTAAGTAGTTCTTCAATGTCTTTTGAATTTAAAATGACTTCAAGGTAATTTACATTGCCTCTCTTGTACATTTCCCTAAGTCTCATGCGAAGTGCATCAGTGTTTTCTGAAAGATTTACCTGAGCTTCTTGCAATTTTTCTTGATTTTCCGCTATGTCCTTGTTAAGTCTTACAATTTCACTTTCAAGAGTGGAAATCTTTGCAGAAGTAACTTGAATTTTTGCATCAAGATTTTCAATATCCGTGCTCACTGATTTTTTTTCATTTTCAGTATTTGAAATATTGCTCTTCTCTTTATTAATTTTATTTTTAATTTGCATTTGTTCTTGCTTTTTTTTGTTTTTCTCAATTGTCAGGCTCTTTGAGCTCTTAGCAAGGGCACCTGTTGGCACAGCCATAAGTGTTGCAAGACATAGAGCAAGAAATTTTTTCTTACTATACATTTTTCTCCTTCACCTACACATCTAAAAATTTCTTAGTTGAGAACAAACTTCCAAAGAAGCCTATTCCGACACCAATACATAAAAATATTATATACAAATCCAATCTAATAGACAAGGCGGACACCAAATCGACGCCAGTCATGTCGTATAGTTGTGGATTTAATCTTTCAAATAAAATTTCATAAAGCTTTAAAGTTACAAAGCCAGCTATGCCTGCTCCCAAAGCTCCAAAAATTATTCCATCTATGAGGAAGGGTCCCCTAATGTAAGTGTTAGTGGCACCTACATACTTCATTATGTTAATTTCTTTTTTTCTGTTGGAAATGGCAATCTTAATTGTATTGTGAATAATAAGTATAGACACAAGGACAAGTATGAGAACAATGCCTGCTCCAACTACTTTCACTCCATTTTGTACCTTCATCATTTGAGTGACAAAGTCGTAATAATAATTGTGGTCTTCAACTATGGGAAGGTCCTTGTACTTGTCTTCAACTTCTTTTCCATAGGAAAGTTCCTTCATCTCAACAGTTACTGATGCAGGAAGGGGATTGCCGCCAGGAATATTTTCCAAAATTTTAGAATTTTCTCCAAAACCTTCCTTAAATTCCTTTAGTGCCTCATCTCTTGAAACATAGGAAACTTTTTTAACCTTGTCGTTGTCATGAAGCTCATCAATAAAGGCATTTACATCGCTGGGATTGGCATCGTCCTTTAAGAAAAAGACAACCTTATCTAGCTTTTCACCAGTTTGGAAGACAATTCCATTAAGATTTAAGACCATAAGCATTACAACGCCAAAAAGTGTAAGCATTGCAGAAATGGAAATAATGGAAGTGAGAGCCATAGTCTTGTTTCTCCAAAGACCTGAAAAAGATTCTTTCACAACATTAAAGAACTGTCTTATTACTTTCATAATAACCTCCTTCTTTAACATCGGAAACAATTTGTCCCTGATCTAGAGTTACAACTCTCTTGTTAAATTTATCTACGATGTTGACTGCGTGAGTAGCCATGATGACAGTCTTGCCATCGTCATTAATATTTTTTAGGGCACTCATAATATCCCAGGCAGTGGATTCATCCAGGTTTCCTGTAGGTTCATCACAGACAAGATAGGGAGCCTTATTTACTATTGCCCTGGCAATAGAAACTCTTTGGGATTCACCACCAGAAAGCTCAGATGGATAAGCCTTCTTCTTGTCGCTTAAATTTACAAGATCAAGAGCGTAATCAACCTTTTCATTTATTTCTCTTTTGGACTCTCCAAGAATTTCTAGGGCAAAGGCCACATTTTCATAGACAGTCTTTTTTTCTAACAATCTGTAATCTTGGAATACTACAGAAATATTTCTCCTAAGTTTGGGTATCATGTATTTAGATAGTTTAGTTATGTCAGTGTCGCCCATGTAAATTTTGCCACGATTAACTTTTTCTTCTCTAATAAGAAGTTTTATCATAGTAGATTTACCGGCACCTGATGGACCAACTAAAAAAACAAAATCACCACGAGGTATTTCTATACTTACATTTGAAAGTGCAGTTACACCGTTGTTATATTCCTTAAATACATTTTCAAATTTAATCATAATTACACCTTTCTATAATCTTTAATAATTATATTACAAAGTGGTTACAAATGTACAGTGAATTTATTAATTTTCTGTAATTTTTCCAATAATCTGAATATTTTTAAAAGGTGAAAAAATATTTTTTAAAAAATTTTTAAAAATATTTTACATTTCATAGGACTTCGTGTATAATTTTGAAGTAAAAAAGTAATTTATTTATTTGTTTTTAAATGTAGGAGGAAATATGCAAAGATACATTGGAACAGTAGTGCGTGGAATTCGTACTCCGATTGTAAAAAGTGGAGACAATCTAGTAGATATTGTCGTTGATTCCCTAGGCAAGGCTCTTGAATCAGAAAATATTTCTATGAAAGATAGAGACGTAGTGGCAGTAACTGAATCCTTAGTTGCTAGAGCTCAAAATAATTATGTCTCTGTTGATGACATAGCTTGTGATATTAATAAAAAATATGACGGAGAAATTGGAATAGTATTCCCTATTCTTAGCCGTAACAGATTTTCAACTATCTTAAGAGGAATCGCAAAATCAGGAAAGAAAATCCATTTTCTATTCTCCTACCCTTCTGATGAAGTTGGAAACTCACTAATGGATCCAAACCTTCTTTACGAAACTAAGATCAATCCTTTCACAGATGTCTTAGAAGAAAAGGATTATAGAAGAATTTTTGGCGAAGTTGTTAAGCACGAATTTACAGGCATTGACTATGTCACTCTTTACAAGGAAATTTGTGGCGGCAACTGCGACATCCACTTCTCAAATGACCCTAAGACAATTTTAAAATATACAGATGAGGTTCTTGTTGGTTCAACTCACACAAGATTTTCCATCAAGAGACTTTTAAAGGACGAGGGAGCAAAAGTTGTTCTTGGTCTTGACGATATCCTAACTGAATCAATTAATGGCAGTGGTTACAATAAAGACTTTGGCCTTCTTGGCTCAAACTTTGCCTCTGAAAGTAAATTAAAATTATTCCCAAGAGATGGCGAAGAATTTGTAAATGCAGTTCAAAAGAAATTAATTGACAAGTACAATAAAGAAATCGAAGTAATGATTTACGGCGACGGTGCCTTCAAAGACCCAGTTGGAAAAATTTGGGAACTTGCTGACCCAGTAGTTTCACCTGCCCACACTAAGGGACTTGCTGGCACACCTAGCGAACTTAAAATAAAATACATTGCAGACACTGACCTTAAGGATATGGACACAGAACACGCAACTGCTGCAATGAAGGAAAAAATTTCTCACAAAAATAAAGATTTAGTGGGAACTGATGAAACTCTTGGCACAACTCCAAGAAGAATCACTGACCTACTTGGAAGTCTTTGCGACCTTACAAGTGGTTCTGGCGACAAGGGAACTCCAGTAGTTTTAATTCAAGGCTACTTTGACAACTTTGCTACTGAATAATAATTTTAAAAATATAAATTTTTAAGGAGCTTCGGCTCCTTTTTTTATTTGCACTTTTACATAAATTTTAAATATATTTTAAATAAATTTTTAAAAACCACCCCTTTTCTTTGATAAAACCTTTTCATTGTATTACAATGGAAAGAGAGGTGATAGTTATGAAGTTTAATACTATGGGTCTAGACAATGCTCTTCTAAAGAGTTTAAAGGACTACATAGATACTTTCGATAATAAGGAAAACAATATTATAAGTATTCTTCACTACGCTCAAGATATTTTTGGCTACCTGCCAAAGGAACTTCAAGTTTACATAGCAAGGCTTACCGGTCTTCCTGCAAGCAGAATAAATGGAATTGTAACTTTTTATTCCTTCTTCAATGAAAAGAAGATGGGCAAGTTTAAAGTTGATGTCTGCCTTGGCACTGCTTGCTTTGTAAAGGGCTCAGAAGAAATTATGAAGGCCTTTAAGGATGAGCTTAGCGTTGATGGCGATGGACTTAGCGAAGACGGTCTTTTTAATGTAAATTCTATTAGGTGCGTGGGAGCTTGTGGCATTGGTCCCGTAGTCCGTGTCAACGACAAAATTTATGGCCATGTTGAAGTTAGTGATGTCAAGGAAATTATAAAGGCACACATAAATGAATTAGCTACAGAAAAAAATTAAATTATATATTTCAAAGGAGGTAATTATGGCAAAAATAGATTCCTTGGAAAAACTTATTTCTATAAAAGAATCGAGACATCACCAAACTATTTTAAGAGATATTGGCGACATGTCTGACGATGATGTTATAGAAATTTTTATAACTGGCAATGAAAAAGAAAAATATGCAGAGATAGAAAAAGTTTTTGACGACTTAAAGAGCTTTGTCCGCGAAAAGGGCATGCGAAACTGCAAATTTTTATTCAAGGACGACCCAAATCAAAAAGAAAAGTTTAACATTGAAATAAAATTTAATGTCTGCGCCAATGTTAAGAGCAACTCCCTTGACACTGAAGCCATAAAAGATTTTATTTTAAATGTTGCTTCTATGAAGAGTCAAACTCTTGAGTACGAAAAAGAGGTGACCCATGAATAATTTGAGATTACAAGTGCTTATTTGCAAGGGAACTGGCTGCGTCTCTGCAAGAAGTGATTTGATTAAAGAAAATTTTGATAAGGCAATTGAACATTACAAGATAAAAGATGTGGAAGCCATGATAACTGGTTGCTTCGGCTTTTGCGGCGAAGGTCCCATTGTAAAGGTTGAGCCTGACAATGTCTTTTACACTCATGTAAGACCAGAAGATGTAAATGAAATTGTGGCAGAACACATTCTTCACGGTAGACCTGTCAAGAGACTTCTCTACAAAAACCCAAAAAATAAGGAGCCAATTTACAATCAAAGGGAAATGAGTTTTTACGGCAAGCAAACTCGTGTTGCCTTAAAAAACTGCGGCAAAATTGACCCAGAAAATATTGAGGACTACATATCCTACGACGGCTACCAAGCTCTCTTTAAAGTTTTAACTGAAATGACTCCGCAAGAAGTCATAGACCTTATAAAAGCATCTGGACTTCGTGGTCGTGGTGGCGGAGGTTTCCCTACTGGCATTAAATGGCAAAATACATATAATTCTCCAGGTCAAGAAAAATATATTTTCTGCAACGCTGACGAAGGCGACCCTGGTGCCTTTATGGATAGAAGTATTTTGGAAGGCGACCCCAACTCCGTTGTTGAGGCAATGACAATTGGCGGCTACGCAACTGGTGCAAACCACGGAGTAGTTTACATCAGGGCTGAATATCCCCTTGCCATTCATAGACTAAAGACTGCAATTTCTCAAGCAAGAGACTATGGCTTCTTGGGAAAAAATATTTTTAATTCAGGCTTTGACTTTGACATTGAAATTAGATACGGTGCAGGTGCCTTTGTCTGCGGCGAAGAAACTGCCCTCATTCACTCTGTGGAAGGCAAGAGAGGCGAACCTACGAGAAAGCCTCCTTTCCCTAGCGTAAAGGGCTATATGGGTAAGCCTACAACTGTAAATAATGTTGAAACCTATGCAAATATTCCAAAGATTATTTTAAAGGGAACTGACTGGTTCACTTCCATGGGTACAGAAAAATCTAAGGGCACAAAGGTCTTTGCCCTAGCTGGTAAGGTAAACAATGTTGGACTTGTTGAAGTGCCTATGGGCATAACTATTCGTGAAATTGTCTACGACATCGGCGGCGGCATTCCTGATGGCAAAAAATTTAAGGCAGTGCAAATTGGTGGACCTTCTGGTGGGATGATCACCAAGGAAAATATTGACACTCCAATAGATTATGAAAACTTAAAAGAAATTGGCGCCATGATGGGGTCTGGTGGACTAATTGTCATGGACGAAGACAACGACATGGTTGAAATTGCAAAATTTTATCTTGAATTTACCCAAGACGAATCCTGCGGCAAGTGCACACCTTGTCGACTTGGCACAAAGAGGCTTCTTGAAATGCTGACAAAACTTTTAGATGACAAGGGCTCAGAAGAAGATTTGCAAAAAATCGAAGACCTCTGTCACAACATTATAAACTCAGCTGCTTGTGGACTAGGACAAACTGCACCAAACCCAATTCTATCTACTATGAAATATTTTCCTGATGAATATTTAAAATATGCTAGACACGAAGTGAAGAGAGCCTACAAGATAAATAAGGACAAGTGCATTGGCTGTCACAGATGTGCAAGGGAATGCCCTGTCAAGTGCATATCAGGAAAGCCAAAGGAAAAACACGAAATTGATGAGGACAAGTGCATAGCCTGCGGAACTTGCTTTAAGACATGTCCTGTAGGTGCAGTTGTGGAACCTAAATAGAGGTGAATTATGATAAATTGTGTTATTAATGATAAAAAATTAAAAGTTAAGGAAGGCACGACAATCTTAGAAGCTGCAAAAGAAATTGGCATCGACATCCCAACACTTTGTCATATGAAGCTTCCTAACTTTAATTATGAAAATAAACCTTCAAGCTGTAGGATTTGTGTGGTTGAAGTTGTGGGAAGGCCAAAACTTTGCACAGCTTGCTCTGAAGAAATAACTGAGGGCATGGTAGTAAATACTGACACGCCAAGGGCAGTTGAAGCGAGAAAAATTAACCTAGAGCTTCTCCTCTCCAACCACCCAAAGGACTGCCTAGTATGTCCCAAAAATTTAAACTGCGAACTTCAAGCCTTGGCAGAAAAAATGGGCATAAGAGAAATTACCTACAAGGGCGAGAGAATGCAACACAAGGTGGACGCATCTTCCAACTCCATTTACAGAAATCCAAATAAGTGTGTCATGTGCAGAAGATGCGAGACCATGTGTAACGAAGTTCAAACTGTGGGCACACTTAGCGGCATAAATCGTGGATTTGATGCCATAGTTGCCCCTGCCTTTAACATTCCCCTTGCAGAAAGTTCTTGTACCTTCTGCGGCCAATGTGTGGCAGTTTGCCCAACAGGTGCAATAGTAGAAATTGATGCAACGGCAAAAGTTTTTAATGCCATAAAAAATCCAAAGAAGCATGTAGTAGTGCAAGTTGCCCCATCAATTAGAGTAGCCATTGGAGAGCTCTTTGACATGGAGCCAGGCGAAGTTACAACGGGAAAACTTGTCACAGCTCTTAGAAAGCTCGGCTTTGATGTAGTCTTTGACACAGACTTTTCAGCAGACTTGACAGTTATGGAAGAAGCAAGCGAACTTGTGGATAGAATTAAAAACAACAAAACTCTTCCAATTTTGACTTCCTGCTGCCCTGCCTGGGTTAGATTTATAGAGATGAATTATCCTGACATGTTAGACATACCTTCAAGCTGTAAGTCCCCACAAATTATGATGGGCTCCATGGTAAAAACTTATTACTCAAATAAAACAGGAATACCTGCCAAGGACATTGTCATGGTTTCAGTAATGCCTTGCACAGCAAAGAAGGCTGAAGCCGCAAGATCAGAACTTGGAACCAAGGATATTCGCGATGTGGACTATGTCCTTTCAACTAGAGAGCTTGGAAGAATGATAAAACTTTACGGCATAGACTTTAACGGACTTGAAGAAGGCAAATTCGATAAATTAATGGGCGAATCCTCTGGCGCAGGAACAATTTTTGGCACAACTGGCGGCGTAATTGAAGCAGCCATAAGAACTGCCAGCGAATGGATGACTGGAGAAGAGCTAGAAAAAATTGAATTTGAAGAACTTAGAGGTCTAAAGGGCATAAGAGGAGCCGAAGTTAAAATTGGCGACTTGAACTTAAAAGTTGGCATAGCTCACGGACTTGGCAACGCCAGAAAATTATTAGACGGCATAAAGAGCAAGAAGTACGACTTCGATGCCATAGAAATAATGGCTTGCCCTGGCGGCTGCATTGGCGGCGGCGGTCAACCTTACCACCATGGTCACGAAGAAGTTCTTTTAAAGAGGCAAAGGGCACTTTACGAAATTGACAAAAATAAAAAAATTAGAAAGTCTCACGAAAATCCAATGATAAAAGAAATTTACAAAAATTATCTAGGAAGGCCTTATGGCGAAAGAGCCCACGACCTACTTCACACATCTTATACTCCAAGAGAAAAAATTTAAAATAATTTAAAATATCAAAAAAGGCGGAGACAACATTTTGTTCTCCACCTTTTTTTAATATAAAT
>NZ_HE978569.1:22879-40647 GCF_000311825.1 Peptoniphilus grossensis ph5
ATATAAAAATATCTGTTAGAGATTTACTCCCCAACAGATATTATAGAGCCCAAAAAAACCGCAACATAAGCTGCGGTTTTTAGTCATTTTATTAAGCTTGTCATTTAAGCCTTAGGATTAATACCATCCTCTTAGTTTCATAGCTTTATCAATTGATTTGATTGCGTACATGTAAACTCCTTCTCTAGGAACTACATCATATTCATCACAAACTGCGAATACGCCTTCGATAGCTTTCATCATGTCAGCTTCTTGTTTTTCTTCAACTTCAGCTTCAGTCCAGTACATTCCGTATTGGTTTTGAACCCATTCGTAGTAAGAAACAAGAACTCCACCAGAGTTAGTTAAAATGTCTGGAGTAAGTTTAATTCCTCTTTCAGCAAGAACCTTGTCTCCTTCTGGAGTAGTAGGTCCGTTAGCTGCTTCACAAACTAACTTAACATTAAGTTTTGCTGCAACATCACCAGTGATTACATTTTCTAGAGCTGCTGGAATTAAGATATCCCATTCGCCTGTCCAGAAATCATCTGCAGAAATTTGTTTTGCATCTGGGTAACCAATTAGTGTGTGGTGTTCGTTCTTATAAGCAAGAAGTTTTTTGAAGTCTAGTCCATTTTCATTGTATAGAGCGTAGTTTCCTTCTTTTTTGTCCCATTCAGCTAGAGCGTAAACTTTTCCGCCTTGTCTTTCAATGTTTTTAACTGTGAAAGATCCAACGTTACCGAATCCTTGAACTGCAATCTTAGCGTGTTTGAAGTCAATTCCTTCACGTTTAGCAGCTTCTCTAGTTACTACAGCAACACCAAAACCTGTTGCTTCGTTTCTTCCTTCAGATCCGCCAAGTCCAACTGGTTTACCAGTTAACATTCCGATATCTTGTCTGTCTCCGTTAACTTTGATCCATTCATCAAGGAACCAAGCCATGATTTGTCCATTAGTGTTAACGTCTGGTGCTGGAATATCAATTCTTTCACCAAGATATTTGTAAAGTCCTCTTATCCAACCTCTTGAAAGTTGTTCTAATTCTCTATCAGATAGTTCAGATGGATCTACACAAATACCACCTTTTCCTCCACCATATGGAAGACCAAGTGCTCCACCTTTGAAAGTCATCCAAAGAGAAAGAGCCTTAACTTCATCAAGGTTTACATTTGGATGGAATCTAACTCCGCCCTTAGAAGGACCAACTGCTGATGAGTGAGCTGATCTCCAACCTTTGAAAACTTTTACTGAACCGTCATCCATTTTTACTGGAATAGAAATTTCAATAACTCTTTCAGGTTCTTTTAGAAGTTCATAAACTGCTGGGTCACAACCTAGCTTGTCACATGCAGCCTTAACTTTTTGTTGAGCTGCTACTAACGGATTTAAAGTATCTGTCATTTTTAAACACTCTCCTTTATGTATATTCATGATAACCATTTCTTACAGTCATAATTATATCAAATAGAAATATTAAGTTCAAGTTGTGGAATTAACTTTAACGAATTGTTTATATTTGTACTTATAGCTTTAATTTTTAATTTTTTTTCGCAAATAATAATTCAAATCGTAAACAATGGTAAAATTTTTTTCTTTTGATTCTATCACCACAAGCTACTTCTTATTTCCATTTCTGTCAATTATTTTAGCACTTTTTTAGGTAATCATTTTCATTAAATTCAAGTAAATTTTTTAAAAGAAATTTGCCTCACAATAAAACTTTTTTTAGGATTTTTATTTTAATTTTCACTTATAATTCTTCTGCATTTAGTGTATCATAGCTTATGAGGTGATTTTATGAACTCAAATGCATTGAGTTTAAGAAAATGGATTTTTTCAAAGACCTTTCAAAGAAAACTTCTGTCAGTAATTGTCTGCACTTTAATAGTTTCCTTTTCCATTGTTTACATAATAAAACCAAATTTATTGATATCGGGTGGCTTGACTGGCCTAAGCATTTTGACATCAAATGTCACAGGCATAAGTCTTCCCCTCCTAATATTTATACTAAATATACCTACATCTGTTTTGAGCTTTTTCTTTTTAGATAGGGATTTTACATTTTTCTCTACTCTATCGATTTTGCTCCTATCTGTCTTTTCATCCTTTTATCAAAAAATCTTGCCAGGTTTTTATCTCACAAAGGAACCCATCCTTGCCTGCATCTTTGGCGGCCTCTTAAATGGTCTTGGTATGGGCATCGCCTTTCGTAATGGAACATCAACGGGAGGTCTTGACATAGTTGCGGCAATTTTAAAAAAGAAATTTAACATCACTATAGGAAGTGTCCTCATGGGCATCAACTTTATAATCGTAAGTTCCCTTGGCTATTTCTTTTCCATAGACAAGGTCCTCTTTACTTTAATCTTGATGTTTATAAACTACAATGTTGTAGATAAAATTCAACTTGGCGTTGGAAAACAAAAGCAAGTCCTCGCCATTTCTGAAAAAAACGAAGAGATTGCAAGAGAAATTTACAAGGAAGTCCACAGAGGTGCAACCTACATAAAGGGAGTCACTTCTTACAAAAAGAAGGATGTCTACATCCTCTATGTAGTCTGCTCTTCCAAGCAACTTGTTAAGATTAGACAAATTATAAAGGAGATCGACCCCGATGCCTTTGTAGCTGTATCTGACACTTCAGAAATTTTGGGCAATGGCTTTAGAGAACTTTCAGTTTAATCTTTAAGGGATTTAATTTTTAATTAACAGACAAAAACCACGGGCTTTGTAAATCAAAACTCGTGGTTTTATTTATTGTATCATTTGTCTTGCCGCAAGGTAAATTATAATTAAGCTCCAATCGTAAATTATGTGAATGATATAAGTGACGCTTAAATTTTTCGAAAGGACATAGGATAGGGATAGGCCCGTCCTTATTATTGAAATGATTAGGACTGCTTGCAGGAGGTTAAAGTCATAGGTGGAAAGGTGCATTGCCCCAAAGATTACAGAGGAAAGAAGAAGGGCAAAAATTGTCTTTAAGATATTATTTTCCGTCTTCATTTTATTTATGACAAACAAAAATGGAATAATAAAAATAATTTCTTCTGCAATAAATTGAATTGTGGTTGAGACAAAAAAGCTCTTGAAATTATCTGGCGTAAGCACATCAAATATTGGATTGGTAGCACCCTTTATGCCCAGTCTTTCCACTGCAATAGCTGAAATAATAACTGCCACTATAGAAAAACCAAGCCCAATAATTATATAGAGCAGGTCCTTCATCTTTATGGGCAAAAATATTTTTTTGATGAATTTTTTGTCCACCACTAAAAGTGAAAGTAGACATAAAATACTTATGGCAAGGGCGTAGATAATTTCATTTTTTACCTTTAGTGCGTAAAATAAAAAGCTAACTCCATAAAAGGATCCAATGGCTAGGACAAGGGCGAGGATCCATCGCCAGGTCTTAGCTTCTATCTTTGGGTAGTGTCTTTTCATTTAGCACCAAACTCGATTAAACCCTTATCTGTCAAAAGATAAGATAACTTTTTGTCGTAATCTTCATGAGGGACTTCTTCCACAATTTGATCAGAATAGCCAATGCCCATTCTTATAGTGTCAACTTTGGCAAAAAATTTGTCATAGTAGCCTCCTCCGTAGCCAAGTCTGTAACCCTCACTGTCAAAGGCAAGGCCTGGCGTAATAGTTAGGTCCACATCAAGGACTTCTTCGCCAGACTTTGGTTCAAGGATGCCCATTTTATTTGGCTCTAAGTCTTCTATTCCCCTTACTTCAACGGCAATCATGTCCTTGCCCTTTACCAGTGGCACCAAAAGTTTTTTGCCATCCTTAATTATGTCCTCAATGATTTTTTTGGTATCAACTTCACTTTTATAGGAAATAAAAACAAAAACTGACTTTGCCTTCTTATAAATTTCTAAATTTTTAAGATTTTCTCTTATTTTTTTATTTTTTTCATCTCTATTTTCAATATTTGCTCTAACTTTTGTATATTTTTTTCTAAGTTCTCTTTTATCCATTTAAATCTCCTTGTTCTCGCAAATTTCCCTGTAGTCGCAATTGTCGCAAGTGCTAGTGGAAGTGTAGTCCCCTGCTCTTATACTATTAGTCATCCTAACTATTTTCTTTTCCACATTTTCTAATAGGGCGGTCAAGTCTTCCTCTGTAAAATAATTTCTCTTCTTGTCGTCTTTTGGCAAGAGGTCAGAATTTTTTATGACAGTGGAAATCTCTGCCCTCTTCACAGAACCATAAGTGGCACTTGCTATTTTCTTACCCAGATTTTTTCTCGCTATAGCATAAAGTGGCATTTGAAAAGATTTTAAATCTAGAATTTCCTGTTTCGTCCTGCCCTTGGACCTCTTGTAGTCAATTAAAATTTCCTGGTCTCCCAGGGCATCAATCCTGTCAATTCTGCCCTTTACCCTTAGTCCGCTGACATCTGTTACAAAACCCTCTTCAAAGTATTTTGGCACAAAGCCATATTTTTTTTGCTCTTCCAAGTCCTTCTCAAGGTAATTCTTTAAGATGTTAAAGGAATTTATGACGGAAATTTTTTCAAGGAAGGACAGATCCTTAAAGTCCCCCAAATTTTCTTCCTCTAGAATCAATTCTTTGAGAACTTCAACATTTAAATCTCTTTCCCTCTTAAAATATTTCTCCAAAATGTGGTGGAACTTGTCCCCTTCACTTAAATAATATTTTTCCTCATATTCCTTTTCCAATCTTTCAATTTTGTAAACTCTCTCAAAGAGAAATCTCCTTGGGCAGTCCTTTAAAATGTCAAAATCTGTGACAGAATAATTTCTCTCCTTAATTTTTTTGTTGATTCCACTTAATTCAGTGGCAGAAACCTTGTAGTCTAGTTCTTGACTTTCATAGTCCAGGTCAAGTTTTGATGTGGCATAAATTTTCTCCTGATCTTGAATTTTTAAGTCCAAGTCGTAAATCAAGGTGTTTAAAAGTTTTGAAAGTCCCTTGTCCTTGTCCTCAATTAAAATAAAAATTTCCTCTGATGAAAGCAAATCGTAGATTAAATAGATGTAATCCCTCTGGAAATCCTCCCTTATGAGTCCAATCCTCTCCATGTCCTTTTCTGTTTCCCTATTGTAAAGGAAGTTGTTCTTATTTTTTCTCTCAAAATTTTTGTCAAAGCCAATTAAAATTAAATTTTTAAAGTCCCTATAATAGTTTGAAGAATAATTTGCAATTTCTATTGCCTCTAGGTTTTGAACTTCATCAAGCTTTGACTTTTCAAGGTATTTTTTCGTGATTAATACAAAATCAAAAAGTGAAATCTCCTTGTAAAGTGAGGAGAGATTTTTCATCTTCGAAAAATTTTCTTCCATTTTGTCGAGAAATCTCAAGTCCCGAAGTGCCAAAGTCTCTGGATTTTTTTCTACCTCTTCCCTTATTTTTTCTCGGCCACCCTCTAAATAATTTTCAAAAAATTCCATGTAATAATCTAAAGTCCCAAGGTCATCTATTTTTTCTTTTTGCAAAAAGTCCACGCCAGCAAAAAAATTCTCTGGAGAATCTGTATTTACTTCAAGGTTTTTTACTTTTGAAAAGTCTATGTCAGATAAATTCTTAAAATCATAGGTCATCAGTGCCTTTTCCAGTGAAATTTCATCTACATCCAGAGGAAAATACATAAGTCTCACTCTTTTTAGGGTGTTTTCCTTGTTTTTATTTAAAAAATAGTCCATGAGGACCAAAAATTCACTTTCGAGAAGGGATTTTTCACTACTTTTTACATTAAATTCAAGGCCTTCAAAGCCTTCCCTGGATTTTATCTTTTCAGCAAGACTTTTTGACCCACTTAAGATGCCAAGGTCCTGGACCTCCTTGTCCCTTAACAAGAGCTTTAGCTGAGAAAAAAATAAATTGTAAAAATCCTTATCTGATGAAATAATTTTTATATTCTTGCCCCTCAAGTCTTCTTTGTAGTCCAAAAATTCTGCCTCTTCCAAGACAAAACCAAGGTCCTCTAGGCTCCTTATAGTGGATGAAATCAAATCAGATTTTATAAAATTAAAGGGCAGGTCAAGGTAAATATTTTTGTCTGGCAAGTTAGCAAGTTTTTTTATAATTTCCTCTTCATTTTTTCTAAATTCCAAAAATCCAGAGATAATTATGCTGTCGTAGGGACTCTTTTCCAGAGAAGAATCCTTTAGCCTTCCATAAAGGTCGTAGCCCCTTTCCTCAAAATATGCCTTATAAAGCTCAAAAACTTTAGAAAGTCCCTTAAAAATTTCTCCGTCAATCTCTAAAATATCCTCACAAGACAAATTATTTTCGCAGATGTCGTCAAAAAAATCTAAAATAATATCCACAGTCTCTGGAAAAATTTCCATGTCCCCAAAATTTTCTTTTAAAATTTTTGAGAGGATGATGTATTTTAAAACGGAATCAGGCCTCTTTCTCCTATTCTTTTTGCCAATGCCGTCAAAAGTTTCGAAGTCTGTCTTTGTTATGTCAGTGCCCCTTCTCAGCATGTCCCTTATGTAAAAATTTATGGCAGACTGAGAGGGCAAGATGACAAGAGTCTTCTCGCCCTTTAAATTTTCAAAATTTAATTTTTCCCTTGGGTTTCTAAAAATTATTTTTTTCATTTAACAAATCACCTAAATTTACGCCAAAAATTTCTTCAGCAATATTTGTCATCTTTTCTCCTGGCAGATAAATAAATTTTTTGCCCTTGACATTTTCAAGCCCATCACACTCAAAAACTATAGAATAATTGTGGAGGAATTGACTGTCCAGTCCCTTGTCCCTAAAAATTTTATTGACCCCTTCATGACCATACTTTCTGTCGCCAATGATGAAGAGATTTTTTTCCTTTAGGGAGGCCCTAATTTGGTGGGTCCTTCCCGTTATTAAGTCCACAGCAAGTAGGGAGTAGTCTCCCTTATTTTTTAGGAGGTGAAATTTTGTGATAGACCTCTTGCCCTCATCTTCCTTTGATTTTTTCATGACATTATTTGCAGTTTTCACTAAATTTATGTCCACATCAAAATCTTTTTTCACACTGCCAGAAACAAGAGTTACATAATATTTTTTAATCTGGTGATTTTTTATGGCTTCATTTAAAATTTGCAGTGTCTTTAAATTTTTTGCCCCAATTAAAATCCCAGAAGTGTTTCTGTCAAGCCTATTGACAAAGGCAGGTCTAAAGGATTTTTCCAGCCTTGGACTGTAGTCCCCCTTGGCTATTAAATAGTCCACCATCCTATCTAGGGCATTATCCTGGTAAGCCTTGCTGTCGTTGTGAGTGAGCATGTTAACGGGTTTTTTTACCAAAATAATATCCTGGTCTTCGTACAAAATATCTGGCAGCTTAGAATTTTTTGACTTCTTAATATCTTTTTTAAATTTATTTATTGTTTCCTCTGACAAAAATAATTTAATTTCATCGCCCTCCGACAAAATATCTTCAGGCTTTGCCTTTTTGCCATTTAGGACAATATTTTTCTTTCTCAAATTTTTATATATGAAGGAAAGTGGCGCCTTCTCAAAATAAATTTTTAAGAACCTGTCCAGCCTTCTACCCTGGTCATTTTTATTTACAATAATTTCTCGCATAAGATCTCCAAACTTTTCATTTTTTAACTTTACTGATATAATTATATCAAAACAAGTTGAAAAGAGGTTTATTTTGAAAAATATTAACAGAGGCAAACTCTTTTTTATTAAATTTTTGCAAGTTTTCTTGTCAATATTATTTTTCCTCTTCTTGGTTTTCGTAATCAAGTGGAGAATGGACTGCCTTTATGTCAATTCAATTTCTCACCGCAATGTAAGTATTGGTATAGGCGACGAGCTTTCTAAGACTACCAACGAAATTTTAGTTGCTACTGGTCTTAGAGAAGAAGAATATGTAAAGCCAATTGTGGTAATTGACAATGAAGAAGAAAAAGAAGAGACAGCAGAAAATATGGCTACAAGTAAAATAACTATTCCTGAAGGCACAAATGCCGACGGACTTGGCAAAATTTTAATGGAAAATGGGCTAATAAAAGATTTAAATGCCTACAAGGCACTAATTGACGATATGCAAATTGGAGATAAAATTGTACCTGGCACTTACGACCTTAGCAAAGAGCTAACTGTGCGTGAAGTCCTAGCCATACTTTCAAACACAAGTCTTCAATCTTACAAGGTAAACATTGCTGAAGGCGCAAGTCCAGCTGACCTTGCAAATACCCTAATGGAACTTGGCGTAATCAAATCGCCTGATGACTTTATAGCTACTTGCAATAATCTTGGAGTTACAAAATTTGCTCCAGGAAGTCACGAAATACTCATGCCATCAAAGGTGGCAAATATAATTAAATCATTGGAAGCAAAATAATCTGTGGGAAACCGCAGATTTTTTTTTGAAAATTTTTATTCCTGGTCCTAGTCCATGGATATTATAAGCATTTTGTGATATATTTTAAAAAAGAATGGAGGATATTATGCACAAAAATAGAATTGATAGACTAATAAAAAAAATGGAAGAAAATAATTTGGCTCACATGATCATAAGCGATCCCTATGCAATTTTTTATCTACTTGATAGAAAAATTGAGCCAGGCGAAAGAGCCCTTGCCCTTTACCTTCACAAGGATGGCGACCTAAAACTTTTGATAAACGAACTCTTCCCCCAAGATGGTGATATTGGCGCCGACCTAATTTGGTACAACGATGTGGAAGATGGCATTGAAAAGTTGTCAAAATACATCAAGGAAGATGAAGTCATTGGCATTGACAAATTTTGGTCTGCAAAATTTTTGCTTCGCCTTCAAGAAATTTTCCCTGACAAAAAATACATTAACGGCTCAGATATAGTTGACGCAGTAAGACGAGTTAAGGACGAAGAAGAAAAACAGCTTATGCGTGAATCTTCTGCCATAAACGACAAGGTCATGGAAGAACTCATCCCTTGGGTTGTTAAGGGACTAAATGAAAAAGAACTAAGCGCCAAGCTAAAAGAAATCTACAAGGCTCATGGCGTGGAAGAAGTTTCCTTTGAACCAATTACAGCCTACGGAAGATCAGCTGCTGACCCTCACCACTCCACAGACGATACTTGTGGAAAGCTTGGCGACTGCGTAGTCCTTGACATTGGCGGAATGTATAAAAATTACGCATCAGACATGACTCGCACAGTTTTCATTGGCGAAGTAAGTGACAGGGCTCGTGAAATTTATGAAATCGTAAAGGAAGCCAACCTTCGCGGCATAAAAGCAGCAAGGCCTGGCAACAAGATGTCCGATGTAGATAAGGCTGCAAGGTCCTACATTGAAGAAAAGGGCTACGGCAAATACTTCACTCACAGAACGGGCCACTCCATTGGACTTGAAACACACGAAGCAGGCGATGTATCATCAGTAAATGACAGCATCATAGAAGTTGGACAAATCTTTTCCGTTGAGCCAGGCATTTATCTCTTAGATGAAGGCATTGGCGTCCGCATCGAAGACCTTGCCCTAATAACAGAAGATGGTCCAGAAGTATTAAACCATGTATCAAAGGACTTAAAAGTAGTTCCTGTAAAATAAGATTTTAAAGATAAACATCCAAAAAAGAACCACAAGCTATCTAAAGCTCATGGTTCTTTTTTTTGTAACTCTTTAATTATTATGCTGCCTTTAATTCTGCAAGAGTCATATATTTTGAATAAACTGTGTTTCCATTTTCATCTTTAATTGTAATTAAATGGCTTCCTTCTTTTATTCCTTCTGGAATTTTTAAATCAACTTTTGAAAAACCTGATGCATCTGTTGTTATTTTGCCAATTAGAGTTTGTCCATCAAGATAGATAAAGTATACTGTATATCCTTTGAAGTTTTTGAAAGTCAAGGTAATTTCATTCTTTGATTGAATGTTTTTTCCATCTAGTGTTACTATTGGATTTAATAAAATTACATTAGATTCCTTGTCTCTATCACGATTTATTATTGTGAAGTCATCTGAATCAATTTCAACTTCTGGCTTTTCTTCTCCATTGTCATTATCCTTTGGATCTTCATTGTTCTTTGGATCTTCATTATCCTTTGGATCTTCATTATCCTTTGGCTCTTCATTGTCTTTTGGCTCTTCATTATCCTTTGGATCCTCATTATCTTTTGGCTCTTCTTTGCTGTATGTGATTTTACTTTCTAATTCAAATACATTGCCAAATTTGTTTGTAAGAGTCATGACAAGAGAAACTTCATCATTATTCTTCAAATCTTTTTCAAGCTTTTTAATTGCTTCTTCAAGATTATCCTTGTCAATTTGTCTTTCTTCGCCATTCACAAAAACTTTTGTATCCTTTAGCTTGTATTCATCAGAAATATCTTTACTTAAATCCAAGTTTTTATCTTGACTTAAATTTATATTGCCAGGACCTTCTGTATTTACAGTCACTTCAAATTTATAAGTGTTATCAGGTTGGAAATAATACTTATATTTTCCATTGTTTTCATTAGTCATTCCGTCAACTGTTCCCACAGCAAGTTCTGTAATGTTTTTTGCGCCAAAAGAATTAGCAAGTTTTGATAAAAGATTCTCTACAGGGCCCATTCCATAGACCATATTCACAAGGTCTTTTGCTTCTACTTTCTTCTTATCAGTTTCCTTTCCATAAACTTGTTTAGCAAGCATGCCTTGGATAGTTGAGTTCTTTAAGGTTTCAGCAACATTCTTTCCAATCATTTGAGCAAGGAAGGCTTTTATCATTTGTCCATCATCTGGATTTTTTTCACCTTCAATTAAATTGTTAATAAATTTAAAGCTATCATTTCCTGCACCACTTAAGCCTTCTTTTTTGTATTCAATTTTTGAAGCTGCATCCATTAAGACATCTTCAATATCTCCACTTGCATATTCTAGTAGATCTCTTACTAAATCATTATTTGGGTCAGAATATTTTGCTACAGTAGCTTTAATATATGCTGGTTGAACTTCATCGCCCTTTAAATAAGCTTTGTAAGAATCATTAGCTATATCAGAAAGAGTTTTTACAACTGTTCCGTCTTCACTTGTGTAGATTGGATAATCCATCATCTTTGCAACAAGTTTTTTTGACCAATTATATAAATTTTCTCTTGTAACTACCTTAGTATCTACTTGATTTAATATATTGTCTATTGCGTCTTCTAATTTTTCTCCTCTAATTAATAATTTTGTAGGAATTCCAAAGACTTTAGTATCAATGGCAATTTTATTTCCCTTTCCATATAGTTCTGTGTTTTCTATTTCTTTAACAGAAATTTCAACTTCTGCTACTCCTGCATTAATTTTTTTAGATTCAGTTAAAAATTTATCGCCAAGGATCTTAATTATTTTTTCTCCATAAGCATTTTCAGAAACTTCTATGCCATTTTTCTTTAAAAGATCAAAAATCATTTTCTTGCTTTCAATTTTTGTAATGTTTTTTGAATCCAGATAATAATTTACAAGACCTGCAACAAGTTCTGGTGTCAATTGATTTTTGCTTGCATATTTCATAGCATCATCAACTGTGATTTTTTCTCCTGTAGCTGGGTCAGTGTATGTGAAGGAGTCGATTAAGTCTGTCTTCATATCAATTGTGTAGTCTTGTCCCTTTGAAATATTATTTTCAATTGTAATATGTCTAACTGGAAGTGGATATGTTACGAGAGAACCTGTTTGGATGTCGTAGAACACATTTCCCTTTCCGTCATCATATTTTGCAACATCTTGTGCGTGAAGGTGTCCTGTAAATAAGAACCTAACACCTAGGTTTGCTAAAATTTCTGATGGAGTCTTTCCATTTATTCTTTCATCACTGTCTTCAAATCTCGTGTCCCATTCCTTAATTATATAAGGACTCAATAGTTTTTCTTGCTTGTCAAAGTGAGGTAAAAAAGCATGATGACTCATAACTGTAACTACATCATTTCTAGAATTTGCTTCATCAACTTTACTTACAAGCCATTTAATTAGTGGCAATGTAACTCTTCCCTCTGTTTCTTGAATTTCAGAATGATCCTTAGTTGATTCAGCTGAGTGAATAGTTGTGTCAAGACCAATTAAAGTAAGACCATTTTTGTCTTCACCTTTTTCATTTTTAACCCTTACTACGTAAGATTCATAGCCTTGTGCATAACTTAAATTACGATTGTATTTTTTATTTACTTCTTCTAAATATTCTTTATATAAAGAAGAGTCTTTGTACTTATCAATTAGATTTTCATTTGCATAGACAAAATCCTTATAAATTTCCATAAAATCATCTGGATCTGTCCTTTTAGCTTCTTTCTTTTCACTACCACTAAAGTCATAGGCGTGTTTATTATTTATGTCGTGGTTTCCTGGAACTATAAATACTTCTCTGCCTGGTTTAGCATTTTTCCATTCACTTAGAATTTTCACGAATTCTTTGTGAGCTTCATATTCTCCGTCCTTAGTCAAATCGCCAGGCACAAAGATGTATTTTGATCCCTTTTCATCTATCTTTTTTAAAGCTGCCTTTAGAAGTCCAATAGATTCTGTAAAAAGTTTTCTGTCAGAATTTTTTGCAACTTCGTAATCTTCATTTTCGCCAATCATATCTTCAGGAAGAATATGAGTATCTGAAATTATAGAAATGTCAAACTTGTTTTCTGATTCTTCTTTTTTATTATCTTTATTTTCTTCAATATTTTTTTATTTTCTTCTGTCTTTTTTTCAGTATTATCTTTATTTTCTTCTGTCTTTTCTTCTGAATTTTTTGTTTCTTCTGGATTAGAAGTATCCTCTGGCGAATTTTTTTCATCATCTGATTTTTTTGTATCTTCTAATTCTTTTTTATCATCAGATTTGTTTTGGTCATCAGATTTATCGCTTTCTCCAGATTTATTTTCATCTTCTGTTTTATTATTGTCTTCTGTCCTATCAGAAGCCTTTTCTTTTTCTTCTATTGTTGTTGAATCTTCAGCAGTTGAATCTTTAGAATTCTCCTTCTTATCAGATCCTGCATTTTTGTCGTCAGATACTTCACTATTTTCTTCAGCTTTTTCATTTTTATCACCAGCTGAATTTTCTGTAGCAAGTTTATCTTCCTCTTCGGATAAATTTTTATTATCATCAGCAAGCTTTGCAGTAGCTGAATTATTTTCACTAGCTACAACTTCATTATTAGCAAGAGAATCTTTTGAAGACTTTTCTTTTGTGTCTTCACTAGCAACTTTATTTTCTGAACTTTTTTCACTTGAATAATTACTCTTCTCCTTGCTAACATCTCTTGTTCTTTCATCTTATGTTGATGAAATTTCTGTAGAATTTCCGCTTGTATTTTTGCCTTCAACTTCATCTGCTGCAAATACCTTAAAAGGTAGACAAAACACTAGAAGTAGAATGATAAAAATTCTGGAAATTCTCTTAAAATTTTCTTCCATTAAAAACCTCCTAATAAATGTGAATTTTACCTAAGTTACTTTCCTACTAAGGGGAATTCTATCATTCAAATATAAAAAATAAGTTTATATAATGTAAAATAAATTATATTTCTTTTTGACTATTTCTTAAAAGACATTAATAAATTTTTACTCAGCAAATTCTAAATAATAAGTCCTAACTTTGAAAAATTTTTTCTTTTCAAGTACAATATTATTTATTCACAAGAGAAATTTTTACAAGATGAATTTAAATTAATGGAATGATAAAAGTGAAAGATAAAGAAATTACAAATATTGAAAAAAATTTAATGACTGAAGGAAGCATTTGGAAGACAATTCTCATCTTCTCCATACCTCTAATCCTTGGCAACCTTCTTCAACAGACCTACAACACCATCGACTCCATGATAGTTGGAAACTTCGTGGGAAGTAATGCCTTGGCAGCCGTTGGGTCAAGCACAGCTCTAATAAACCTACTCATATCCTTTGCCCAGGGCATAGCTGTTGGCTCTGGCATAATTCTTGCCCAGTCCCTTGGCTCTAATGCAAGAAAGGATGTGAGGGTCTCCATCCACACTTCCCTGGCTCTTGCCCTAGTCCTTGGCATCTCCATTTCCATCTTGGGCTACATCTTTGCCCCCTGGTTTTTGGAAAAGATGCAGACCCCAAGTGAAGTCATGCCCGAGTCTATCGAATATCTAAGAGTTTTTTCTCTGGGTCTTGTCTTTAATGTCATCTACAACATGGAGGCAGGCATCTTAAATGCTGTAGGAAATTCAAAGCGCTCCCTCTTATACCTTTTTATAGCATCAGCTACCAATGTAGTCCTAGATTTTTTATTCATCAAAAATTTTGCCATGGGCGTAAAAGGTGCAGCCATTGCCACAAACATCAGCCAATTTATTTCTGCCCTACTGGCACTTTTGTTTTTGCTAAGAGTTCCTGAAATCTATAAAGTTCGCTTGAAGAAGATAAAAATCCACAGGGACATGGCACTCCGCATAATAAAAGTTGGCATACCAACAGCAATTCAAGGGGCAGTAATATCTTTATCCAATGTAATAATGCAGTCTAGCGTCAATGCCTTTGGGCCCATGCCCATGGCAGGCTTCGGCGCCTTTGTAAAGATCGACGGCTTTAACATCTTGCCCGTCCTAAGTCTCAGCCTTGCCATAACAACCTTTGCTGGGCAAAACTACGGGGCAGGCAAAATTGACAGGGTGAAGAAAGGAATGTGGACTACCCTTCTTATGACTATCATCTACACAATAATTTCTGGCACCATGCTTTACAAGTTTGCACCAAGGGTCATTGCCCTCTTCACTCAGGAGCCTGATGTAATTGCAGCAGGAGTTCTCGCCACAAAATTTTTCTGTCCCTTCTACTTTCTTCTTGCCATCCTCCACTCCCTGGCAGCCACAGTGAGGGGCACTGGAAGGACAGTGCCACCAATGATAATAATGCTCTTGTCCCTTTGCCTCTTTAGGATTCTTGCCGCAAAATTTGTAATTCCACATTACATGGCAATAGAAAATGTCTACCTTCTCTATCCCATCTCCTGGACTCTGGGCGCAGTCCTCATGGTTGCCTACACTCTAAAGGCAGATTGGACAAGGGAAATTTAGGCAATAAAAAAACATTGTTTGAAATTTTACCTTCAATCAATGTTTTTCTTTTTGCAAAATTTTATTTATTTTCCTTGAAACCTTCGTAAAGATTTCCTTCTTCTTCGTCAATATATTTTTGCGCATTCATGGCAGCAACAGCACCGTCACCAGCTGCGTTGACAACTTGGCGAACAGTCTTCTTTCTTATATCTCCAGCTGCAAAAACTCCTGGCACATTTGTCCTCATCTCTTCGTCAGTCTTGATGTAGCCATCATCAGTTAAGTCTACCTTGCCCTTAAACATTTCTGTCTTAGGAACATAGCCGATAAAGACAAAGATGCCGAAAGGATCGTCAGCCTTGATTGACCTTTCCTCGCCAGTCTTAGTGTCCTTTAAAATCATTTCGTTGACAATCTTGTCGCCCCTTATTTCCTTTACAGTAGTGTTCCAAATAAAATCAATTTTGTCGTTATTAAAGGCCTTTTCTTGAAGGACCTTTGAAGCCCTAAGCTCGTCCCTTCTGTGAATGATGTAAACTTTCTTGGCAAAATTTGTGATGAAAATTGCCTCTTGAACAGCAGAGTCGCCGCCGCCCACAACATAAACAGTTTCATCTTCGTAGAAGGCAGCGTCACAAGTTGAGCAGTAGCTTACGCCACGACCCTTGTATTCTTTTTCACCAGGCGCACCAATTTCTCTTGGAGAAGCACCAGTGGCAATGATGACTGCCTTGGCTTCGTAAGAATCCACATGACCCTTGATCCTTTTGACCTTGCCTTCAAGTTCAATGTCTTCCACTTCGTCCATGACAATTTCTGCCCCAAACTTTTTCGCTTGGCCAGCCATTCTCTTTCCTAGTTCAACACCATCAATAGCATCAATCCCAGGATAATTTTCAACATTAGTAGTCTCAGCGATTTGTCCGCCTTCGATTCCCTTTTCTATAATTAAAGTTTTCTTTTTACTTCTAGCCGCATAAAGACCTGCAGATAAACCAGCAGGACCTCCACCAATTATAATAATATCGTACATTCAATCCCTCCAATATAAATATTATACCCAAAAAAATTTTTTTGTATATAATAGAAAGAGGTGATTAAATGGAATTAAAAATGAACTTATCAAGCACATACTTTTTGACAATAAATATCTTGCTCATTCTCTTGTCCCTCTTCATGGCATATCTTTTAGCCAAGAAAAAAGAAGGCCCAGCAAAATATAGAGATCTAGACCTAAAATATTACGAGAAGGGTTACCTCTACAAGGGACCAAACTTTATCTACAACACCATAATAGCCATGATAGTAAAAGTTATTGGCGAGGGCCATGTAGAAATTGAAAAAAATTTTTACACTACAAAATCTGGCGAAGAAAAAATTTCCTTCAAGCTTAAAAATTTAAGGGCAGAAGGACTCGATGATGGAGAGAAAAAACTTTTTGACACCCTCTTTTCCTTTGGCGATGGAGAAATTTCAACTCGCACTTTGGATAAAATGAGAAGGCGAGAACCCGACAACTACAACAAAAAATTCAACGACTTTATATATTACTTGGAAGAAGAAATGGTGGCAAAAAAACTTTTTACTAGAGAAAAAAAGACCCTCAAAATTTTATTATCCTTTGTAGTCTTTTCCCTCTTGTTTTTCGTGGGCATAGTCACAGTCTACAACGAAAAATTCTTTGGCATAATAAGCATAGTCTTGGCTCTAGTCTTTTACGCTAGGCTCATAACGACCTTCTCCAAGATGACAGAGCTTGGCAACAAAAAATATAGAGAACTAGAAAAAGTAGAAGAAGAACTATTGAAGGGCTTGGGAGATGAAGAAGAAGACTTTCTCCTTGCCATTGCCTTTGGACTAAAGATGGAAAACATTAGGGCGATTTATGAAAATATAATCGTGAAGGATCCAGAAATAAGGGACTGGCAAATCTTTTTCGAAAAAGATTTTTATAAAAACTTTAAAGTTGCGCTCGTGGGAGGTCATTTGTTAGTGAGGGGCTAAAGCTTCGCTTTAAGAACAAATTTAAAAAGTTTTTTCTTAAAAAATATTTTTTTATTTCTTATTTAAAGCCTGCGGCTTTAGCACTTATAAGGAGGGGGTTAAGGGGCATTGCGAGGCCCCTTTTCCCCCTCCTTAAACCACCCCCTTTGAACCCCACGCCCTGGCAGGGGCCTTTGCCAACAGCCCCGAGCAGCAGCCAGCCTAAAATTCAAAACTAGGTCGCTCAAACTTTTAAAACTGAAAAATTTTTATTAACTGGAGTTAGTTATTTGACTAACTCTATTTTTTTTATCGCGACCGTCGCGCGAACCTAATCAACTCAAAGTTCGCTTCGCTCCTTTTCGTTGTTAGGGTTCGTCGGTTGAGCGACTGAATTTGCTTCGCAAATATCAATCGCTCATTCACAGTTGAATTTTTTAACGGCTGTCTTGCTTTACGGGGTTATAAAAGATTACAGTTTGGTTTTACCTTTACAGAGAATCTTCGTTACAAGCAACCGAAAACTTTCACTTCTTCAATTAAGATCTCTTAGAGAAAAAATTTAAAACAATAAAATAAACTGAGCAACAATGCCCAGTTTGATCTCGAGTTTTAATTTAATTTTCAAAAATAAACTTGGCAAGAGTGCCCAGCTTATAGTTATAGTTGTAAGGCAGTTGCCTTTGCTAATAAACAGTCGAAGCCATAAGGCAGTAAGCAAAAAGTTCGAAGGCGTTAAAAAATTTTGCTGTTTGAGCTCGAAGAACGAGTTCAAAATTTTAGCCGTAGGACTTTTTGCGTAGCCGAGGGTCGAGGCCCCTGCCAGGGCACGGGGGTGTGGGGGAGGTCAAAGGAGGGG
>NZ_HE978569.1:41107-78524 GCF_000311825.1 Peptoniphilus grossensis ph5
GAGGGGGGCATTGCCGCCCCCTATGCCCCCTCCTTATAAGCGATAAAGCCGCAGGCTTTAAATAAAAAAATATAAAGAAAAGTTCTTTACTCTTCTTGCAATAAAAAGACGTAGACTTTTAAAAATTTTTAAGACGCCCCCTTGTGCCCGAATGGGTATAAACCCCTCCAATAATAAAAAGAAATTTAATATTTAAAAATAAAACTCAAATAGAAAAAGATTTTTTCTGCTTTTTTAAAAGCCTTTTTTAGCCATAAAAAAAAGGCTTGCGCCCCACATATGTACCTTATTATTAATAATAATAAAATTAAATTTAATTTAAACCAATAAACTTACTTTTTAAACTCCTCAATAGCATTACTTAGCTCTACTATTACTTCCCTTAGCTCCTCCATTTTTTTCTCCAACCTCACCAAGAGGTAGCAAGAAATTGCAATGGGAAAGCCAATGTTTGAAATATTAGACAACAAATCTTCCATAATCAAAGCGCATCTTCCGTTCTAGTAATAATAGTAGCACCGTTATAAGTCTTAACTTGACCCATTTTGCCATTGACAAGATTGTTAGTAGTGATAGTGTCGGCAACAGATTGAGCCGTCTCTCTCTTTAAACCATCTTTAGGATTTAAAATATTAAGGCTCCAAGGATTGCCACCCTCATCAACAAAACTCATTCTAAGTGTTTTACTTACTTTCATACTCATATCTCCTTTCATAAATAACATAAAACTAACTGCCATCTTAGGCTTGCTCTTCAAAAACTTCTTCAGTAATCTTAGAAGAAGAAGCAAGACTGCCATCAACTAAAGTCCCAAAGCCCTTGGACAATTCATAAAGAGAATCATTAGTCGCATTAGAATTAATGTTTCTAACAGTGATGTTTCTCTTCTTTGTTTTGCCATCAGGACTTGTACTAGAAGTAACAGTCTTTAGCATGACTTTCTTATCATTAACATTAACTGCCATTATTTTCACCTCCTACTATATACATAGAAAAAAATAACAAAAGTTGCTATGAAAAAATTAAAAAAATTTTAAAAATTATAAACTTTCCTTAAACTTCCACCAAGCCTCCCAGTTGTTGGCGCTCATAGAACGAGGACAAAGCTTGTGTGACGCATCATAATGACGGACAACTCTCTTTAGAGGAATATTGTAAAAATCCATGAGAAAGCGAATGACAACTCGTGCATTCTCTAGGGCCTTATCATAATCACCGTCACTGTTTACGCAGATCTCAACTCCAATAGAATTAGAATTAGTGATGCCGTACCTGCCATGGCCGTCGCCGCAGTGCCAAGAAGCATTAGTAGTCTCAACAGTCTCCACTATCCTCTTGTCGTCCACAAAATAATGAGCAGAAGCCTTTCTGTTGCCCCCATTAAAATACCTATAATGAGCAAGAGCATCAGCACCGGCTCTAGGATTGCCTGTGTCGTGAACAACAATAAAAGTAGGCCTTACCATACCCTCTCTCTTAGAAAAATTAAACTTAATAAGATTTTTCTCGATTAACATAAAATCACCCCCTTACTTATAATGACAAGAGATAAAATCACGCATACCCTTTATAGCATTCCTCTTTAAATTAATCACAGTCCATCTAGAAATGCCAAGAAAATCAGCAATCTCCGAAAGACCAAGCCTTTCATAAAAAAATAACCTGACAACAGTCTCCTGCCTTGGAGTGAGAGAATCAATAGCTGCCTTTAGGATAGCCAGCCTCTCACCCGCCAAAAAGTCTCCCTCAATATCAACCCCAGCATCAAGAGAATCAAAGATGCCAAGACTTTCCTCATCATCAGTTGGACTATCATGAATATCACTATTCACATCCATAAGATACTTATAAGTGTTTAAATAAAAATACTTTAGACTAAGCTTAACATACTTCAAAAAAGACCTCTTGTTGTCAAAATCCTCTATGCAGGAAAGCACCATTGCCCTCCCGTCAGAATAAAGATCATCAAATTCATTAAAAATTGGACAATACTTTTTAATAGAAGAACGAATGAGAGGGTCTAGCATATCAAGAAGCTTAACCTTTGACCTCTCTTCCCCTACAAGGGCAGAGTTCAAAACTCTGTCAAAATCTTTATAATTATTCATAACTCCCTCCTAATAAATTTTTCTATGAACTAATTATAAAACTTTTGTTTATATTTGTCAAACAATAGTTTAAACTTCTTTTCAAGAATTTATTCTTAAAAATATCCCTTCTTTTAAAGCATAAAAAAAGAAGCCTTACTCTGCTTCTTCTTTTATCCTATTCCATGTTTCGTTGAATGTTTTTGTGTACTCACTTATTATTTCTTTCCTTCTTGGTCCAGCCAAGTGATTGGTATCTCCATTGTTTTCCAAGATTTTGATTTTATTTTCCAAATTTTCTATATTTTTTTTAATTTCTCAATTTCTTCTTCTTTTTCATTATGACTTTCTGAGCAATTAGAATCAGTTTTTTTATTACATTTTATTTCTCTATCAAAATTTAATTCAACATCAAGTTTCTTAGACCTTGCATAAGTATATAGAGATTCTACAGCTTTACGATCATTCTTTTTGCCAAATTCTTCTTTCACATTTAAGTTGCTAATAATTAGATAATAAAGTTTTCTTGCCGTCTTTTTATCATCTTCATCTAGTGTATCCTTACTTGTAAGAGCTAAAAACTTTGCTAAGGCTTCTTGCATCTTATGTAACCAATTTATTCTCTCTTTTGTGACAATTTCCTTGTAAGTTTGCTTCTTGTTGAAGATATAGCCTACACAAACACCTGAAACAGTAATAATAGAGGAAAGGAGAATACCCACTCCTTGACCTAACTCAGCATTAGAGGTCTTATTAACTATAAAATAACTTATTCCATAAAAGGCACCTATAATTAAAAAAATTGGAAGAAGAAAAAGGCTAGTATAGGCACATTTATCTAGTATAGAAATACTTGTGTCATCAAGGAATTTTTCTTCACTGTCTTTTTTCTTATGGCACATACTATCATCTCCTTTAACTAATTTTATCAGAAAAATATTTTTATGTAAAAAGAAAAACCCGAGGTTTCCCTCGAGTTTTATCTTTTAATTAATTAGTTAGACTAATTATTTTGCTGTAAGTTTTTGAGTTAAATCAGCTTTTGCTGTAACACCTGTGTAAAGTGGTTTTACTTTAACTGTAACTTCACCAGTAGATACGTCAACTGATGCTATTTCGTAAGTTCCTTTACCTTCAACTGTGTCAAGTGCAGCTTTAACTGCTGCTTTAATATTAGCTTCTTTATCAGCTATTACTGTAGAATCTTTATATTCAACAGTTGCTAATTTAGTTTTAATAGCAGTGTAGTAATCATCATATGCTTTTTGTCTTTCATCTGCTGCTAATTTATCTTCAGCTTTTTTAATACCATCTTTGTAAGTTTTTACAGTTGTTAGAAGAGCATCTTTAGCTTCAGAATCTTTAACTTTAGCTAATTTTTCTTCAGCTTTAGCTAATTTTTCTTTAGCAGCTTTAACATCGTCTTTAGTTGATGCATCAGTAAGAATTGGAGTTAATTTAGCAACTTCATCTTTAGCTGGAGTATAAACTTCATCAAAATATTTTTGAGCTGTTTCTTTAGTTGTTTTCTTTTCAGCGTAAGTTACATCTGCTTCATTTACAGCTTTTTCAAATGCTTCTTTAGCATCTTTATCTAACTTAGATTCATAGTATTTTTCAAGAGCTTTTTCAAGATCTGTTAAGTTTTTGTTAGATTTTGGAGCAATTAGGTTTCCTTTACCATCATTTAACATGAAGTCATAAGCTCTAACATCATGTTCATGTTTCTTGTTTTCAGCTTTGAATTTAACTTCTTTTCCTACATATGCTTTTAATGCATCTGCAAGTTCTCTGTCAACTTTGTAAGTCTTAGTTGTGTGGTTAAGTCCTGAATCCCAAGCGTCAGATTCAATCTTAATTTCAACTTCTTTTTCTCCAACCCAAAGAATTTTGCCAATAACAGTGTGTCCTTCAATTCCTTGAACTACATTAAGAACTGAGCCAGATTCTTCAAACATATCTCTAGCATAAGGAGTATCTCCAAGAATAGATACTGCATCTATATCTCTTGCATTATGGTCATTAGCTGCAAATTGTAGATAATCTCCTCTTTCAAGGTCTTTGTATTGTTTAGCATTGAAGATATCAGCATCTGCTACATAAAGTAGAGTTTCGTTGTCAAATCTGTCAACAACTTTGATTTCATCGTTGTCATAGATTTTTTCCACTTTAACTACTGGGTAGTCTTTAGTTTCGCTGTGATCAATTACTTTTTCAATAACATCTCCACGAACTTCGATAACATCATTTTTGTCACCATAGTTTAGTGGGAAGTTAGCTTTGTTAAGAACATTGTCTCTATCATAAAGTTTACCGTCTACATCTTCAAGAGTTGTAGAGTATTTAGAAGAAGAAGAGTTAATTACTCTGTATCTGTCTCCATCGTTATCTTTAGATACTACGTTAAATACAATAACTCTAGCTGTGTTTCTATTAGAATCAAATCCTTTAACAGCTGATTTATGATCATCGTTATCGAATCCAGCATATACGTTAGGAATCTTGTATCCATCTTTATAGTTGTGGAAACCGATTAATGAAAGTGCTTCGTTAATGTCTTTAACTTCTTTCATAATGTTGTTGTAAGGGTTAGCAACATAAACTTCAGTTTTGTCATTAATCTTTAATCTTTCAACTACTTTTCCATCAGTTCCGTGGAATTTAATCCATTTACCTTTTGTTTGGCTTCCGTTTAAGTCAATTGTAGCATATGATTTATCAACATCTTTTTGATCTCTTTTTTCCATAGTTACAATATCTTTATAGTAAGCTGTTTTGATTGTTGAATCAGCAACGCCTTCCCAAACATTGTTGTCATAATTAACGATTACTTCCTTGTATTCTCTGTCTTTGTCATGGTTAGAAATAGCTAAGTCTTCTGGGTTACCAAGTTCAAGAATGTGAGTTACTTCGTTCTTGTCATTAGTAAGAATTCTTACTAATGAACCTTTGTAAAGATCTAGGTTGTCAACAGTTTTAACTTTAACAATTTGTCTTCTAGTGTTGTTACCATCAACGATAACTGTATCACTTGTAATCTTGTATTCTTTGTCTTTATCTTGGTTAAGAGTAAGTTTGCTATTAGTTAAGTTAGAAACAATACCTCTTGTTTCGTTAGCTGGTACTCTCTTGAATTCTTGCATTTTGTAAAGAGCATTGTAAATCATAGTGAATGCATCTGCTCTGTTAGCTGCTTTGTTAGAATCAGCGATTGTTACATCGTCAAGAATTCCAAGTTCTGCTGCCCAAGTCATCCAAGAAGATGCCCAAACTGCATTTTTAACCATATCAGCTGTTAAGTTTTCTTTTGCAAGAACAACTAGCATTTTAGCTAATTCAGCGTAAGTTACATCGTTTTCTGGCTTGAATGATCCATCTGGATATCCTGCTAGCATTGCAATTCCGTTAGCATCAGAAGGAACTGTTGTACCTACTGTGATAACTCCGTTAGCCCAGTGTTCTGGTTTAACGTCATTGTAAACTTGCATTGCTCCTTGTAGTTGCTTAGATAATTCTTCATTACCATTAGCTAGTACAAGTAATCTTGTGATTTCGGATCTCTTGATGTTCTTATCAAGTCCGTAGCTTCCATCTTCGTAGCCTTCAACAAATTTTTTGTCGATGATATATTGGATTTTGTTATCTTTTCCAACAATCTTTTCAACTTTTTCAGAAGCTTCTGCTTTTTTAGCGTCAGCTTTCTTTGTTGGTTCAGCGGCGAAGACACTTGTGAATGTTCCTAGTACCATTACTAGTGCTAGTACTAGAGAAATAATCTTTTTGTTCATTTGTCTTTCGACCTCCTTAAAAATTTTGTAGATTCTACAAAAGTCTCAAACTTTTGTCGCCGAGACTGAACAATCTCGACTCAGAGGTGACAAATAAATATCGCCTTATTTCTGGTTTTATTTAATTGTCATGTTCCTCTTATGTTTCTATTATACACTACATTCTTCCTTTGTAAAATTACAATTACATTACATAAACTTTCTTGTATTTGGGCTTTTGAAATATTTATGTAACATTATTTTACTAGGGCATCTTTGCCGTGATAATAGAAAGGGTCTTGGGAATATGTGTCTTTGGTCACTTTGTATTGGGCTGTCGCCCTGGACTAGTGTCCTTAGACTTTGTATTCCAAAACCGTATGTAAAATTATAACAAAAAGGTTACATTTTTGCAATTTCTTTTTCTTTGGGAGGGTAAGGAGTGGAAAGCCTGCGGCTTTAAGAACGAATAAAAAGTTTTTTCTTTATAAATTATTTTTTTATTAATTTCCTTAATCTATAATGACAATGTGTTGACCATGCACGAAATTCGTTTTATAATTTAGGAAAGGGGATGTGTTTATGTCTACTACAAATTTGAATATTAGAACGGATAAGAAAGTGAAGGAAGATGCTGAAAAGATTTTTGCAGAACTTGGTCTTAATATGACAAGTGCTATTAATATTTTTTTGAGGGCAAGTATAAGAGAGAGCGGCATTCCTTTTGCCTTAAAGCTTGATGTGCCTAATGAGGAGACAATCCTCGCCATAGAAGAAGCAAAGAGAATCGCAACAGATGATGGTGTTGAAGCTTTTGATAATATTAATGATTTAAGGAAAAGTTTGAAATAAAGCTTATGCTTTTGATTTATGATTTAGTTTTTTTCATTTGTAAAGTATTTTTTATTTAAGGAGGGGGCATAGGGGGCGGCAATGCCCCCGCTTGTGCCTGGTGGTACTACCCCCTCCTTTGACCTCCCCCACACCCCCGTGCCCTGGCAGGGGCCTTTCCTTTACTTCCCATAAGCGGTCGTCAGCCTAAAGAAAAGAGGTTAACACAAATTTTTCAAGAAAAATTTGTGAACTGACCTACCAAGAATTTGCTTCGCAAATTGGGTTAGGTCATGTCAACTCGCTCGCTTAAAGTTTTGCATTCAAAAAATTATCTGCTTAAAATAGTAGACTTTTATTCTCTTCTAATTTTTTGATCGCGACCTTCGCGCGAACCTAATCAACTCAAAGTTCGCTTCACTCCTTTTCTTTGTTAGGGTTCTGCGGTTGAGCGAATGAATTTGCTTCGCAAATTTCAATCGCTCATTCACAGTTGAATTTTTTAACGGCTTCCTCCCTTTATGGGATCACTTGATAAGTTTACGGTTTTTGCCAAGATGTTTTCCTTATAACATAATAAAGCTGGGCACTCTTGCCAAGTTAACTATTAACCTTAGAGATGTTTTGGGATAGAGTCTATTTATAAAGGTAAGGTGTTTTTTATGAGAACTTACGCTGTTTATAAGAAAGAAATTCTGGAAAATGATGATATCAGGGCTGAATATGATGCCCTCGAGGATGAATATAAGATAATAGAAGAAAAAATCGAATTTAAGCAAAATAATGAGGATTTTCTACACAAAATCGACAAAAAATAATTTTTAAAATAATTTGAGAAACAAAAAAGCTAGGCTTTTGTTTTCATTTACGAAAACAGCCTAGCTTTTTTTATTTTGCAAGCTCTTTAAAGGCTTTATCATACTTTTCCATAATCTCATCTGCTACTTTGTCTAAGTTTTTATATGCTTCTTCTGATTTTTCTTCAATTGTGTCAGGTCCATCAGCCAACTCTTTAAATGCGTCTATGTGATCTTCAACAAATTTTTTAGCTTCTTCAAAGAGTTTTTCTTCTTCTTTATTAATTTTTAATTTTTCTTTATCCATATAACACCTCGAATAAGAAAGACACTCATTCTAACTTTGATACTCTTCTATGATACTCAACTCGTAGTCCTCTACAAGTTCTTGGAATTTTTCGAGCCTTCCTTCTTTTCCGTACTGATCTAAGGCTTCATAATATATAGGTCTTTCTTTTGCTTCTATTATTATTGGCAGAAATTCATTTTTCATTAGGACATAATTTAAAAGTAGTCTTGCGCACCTTCCGTTGCCATCTTGGAAAGGATGGATGCGTATAAATTCTGCGTGCACCCAGGCTGCCAGTTGTACCGGATGGATCCTGCCCTTCTTCTCATTGTAGGAATATATGAAATATTTCATTTCATCGCGGACTTTTCCCCATGATGGTGGGGCAAAACTTGCTCCAGTGATTCGCACATTGCCACTCCTATAAATGCCACCAGGAAAAATATTATCCATCAATATTTCGTGAATGTCCTTTATAAGATTCTCGTCAAGGTCATCTTCAGGTGACAAGTGAGCTTTTACATAATCGAAAGCTTTGTGATGGTTGACAACTTCATAAATTTCCCTCAAACTCTTGCCACCAACGGAAATGTGATCCACAAGCAAGGTCTTTACCTCATATATTGATAGAGTGTTTCCTTCGATTTTTGTGGACTCGTGAGAAAATCTAATTGCAAAATCTTCTTCAAACTTTTTAAGAATTTCTGGTAATATATCCTTTTTATTAATATTAAATTTTCGAATAGCCTCATCAATTTGCTTTAACTTATCCATGTAAAGCGCTCCTTAGTATTTATTTACTTTCCAGTAGCCATCTTTAGCACTGCCCACATACTCTATTATTTTTTCATCTGTAAGAACTTTTAAATCTCTTTCAATAGTTCTATTGGTTACATTAAATTGTTTAGATAAATCATAGGCTGTAATTTTAGGGTTGTCCTTTATTATATCGAGAATTTTTTCACGCCTTTCATCCGGTTTTGATTTTTGACCGACATTTTGACCGACATTTTGACCGACATTTTGACCGACATTTTGAGTATCATTTTGAGTATCATTTTGGGTATCATTTTGACCCTCATTTTGGGTATCATTTTGGATGTCATAATTTAGGTTTCTTAAAATTGTGGTAAAAGAGCTTTCGGTAGATCTAAATTCTGGCTTTAATTCTTCCCTATAATATTCTTCTTTTTTATAGGCTTCTATAATTTTTCTAAGTCCAGATCCTCGTCTTTCCATTAAATTCATTCTGGCAAATACATCTGCTAGAATTGGATTTCTTCTTGTGGAAGATACGTTTAATGGATTTAGATCTTGGACAAAAGTTCCGTCGTACATACCTCCAGGAGAATATATTTCTAACCTATCGTCATAGATATCTACATGGACTTCACTGCCAATTACTGAATAGTCTCTGTGGATTAGGGCATTGACTAAGGCTTCTTGTACTGCTCTTTCGGGGTATTCTGGATATTCTATTCTATAAACCGGTCCTTTCTTCCACATCTTTTTTGTGTTTCTTTTTACAAAGTCCAAACTTGCTTTTAAAAGATAAATTATATTTCCTTCAAATTCAGCATCGTCAAGAGCATCAATTCTCCCACTGGCTTTGGTTAGTCCATTCCACCTAGTGCAAAACACTCTTGATTGATAAACTTGATAGTCATCTGCAAAGAGTGCTCCTGCTATGGTTAGGTTTCCTTCATCATTTACAAGTCCAAAGGATATTAAATCTTTATCTTCAAATTCTTTTTCTGTCCTCTTTTTATATTCTATGCTAAGCTCTTTAAAAGTTACATCTTCTAATCTTTTCTTTGACTCAAGTAAATCATAACTAATATGTTCACCCTTTAGTGATAAGTTAAATAAGTCTATTCTATTGGCAGAGACACTCTGATTTCCTACTCTCTTGTAGGCTGTTCTTGAACCACCATCTGCTACAAAATATGGAGTGTTTTTACCTGCAAAGATTGTTAAAATTAAAATTATTTTTTCATCTATCTCTTGTATCTCAATATCAAATTCTGGATTCGGATCCATTTTTGTTTTTATGATTTCAGAAATATTCTCGGAAGTCTCTTTGTAGTCACTAAGTCCAAGAATTGTATTATCATCTTTTACTCCAAATATTAGTCTTCCACCTCGTCCATTTGCAAAGGCTGATACGGATTTTAACCAAGACTTAGGTTTGTTTATTTCTAATTTTTCTTTTTTGTCATATAGATTTGTTTCTCCAAGATAATCTTTTAAGTTCAAAGTATCCCTCCTCTCTTTCAAATATTATATTTAATTATACTTTATTCTAAAACATTGCAACGGTCAATAGTTAACTCAGCAACAATGCCCTCTTTGTTAATGTGTTGTAAGGAAAACACCTTTTGCAAATATAGTAAACTTGTTGGAGTGTATCTAATAAGCAAAAAAATCGGTTATGCGTTAAAAATTTTCAACTGTTTGAGCTCGCGAAGCGAGTGAGTTGACATGACCTAACCCAATTTGCGAAGCAAATTGTTGGTAGGTCAGTTCACAAATTTTTCTTGAAAAATTTGTGTTAACATATTTCAAAAAGCATGACCGATTTTTTTGGACTTCCAGTGCGTGGGGTGAAAGGGGTGGTTTGGAGGGGTACCACCAGGCACAAGCAAGGGGCAATATCTGTTTACACTTGTTTGAAATCGTGAGCCCCCTTGTGCCCGAATGGGTATAAGCCCCTCCAATATTTAAAAAGAAACTTTATAATAAAAAACTTTTATTTTGCTTTTCCAAAAGCTAAGCTTTTAAAATTTTATTTTTGACCGACATTTTGACCAACATTTTAGGTGTCATTTTGACCCTCACTTTGACCCTCATTTTGACCGTCATTTTGACTATCATTTTGACCGACATTTTGAGTATCATTTTGAGTGTCATTTTGAGTATCATTTTGAATACCAATTAGAGTACCATTTTGACCCTCATTTTTACCCTCACTTTTTGGTGACATTTTGGGTGACATTTATTTAGTCTTTGCTAGTAAATTTCTTTGAATGACTCTTGATAAATCAATTAAAACTTTTCTTTTGCTTTTCAAGTGCAATTTTCTCACTTCATGAGTTCTATAAATCTTTCTTTTAAAGAAATTTTAGTCTTTATTCCCAATTCTTCAAATACTTCGTCCAACTTTTCATATAGTTCTAAAAAGTTTTCGTAGGATATGTTGTTGCCCATGTGGCCTATTCTAAATACTTTCTCGAAGATATTGCCTGCGCCCTTGGATATTAATATGCCCCTCTTTTTTAGGGCTGTAAGTATGTCATCTGCTATGAAGCCTTCTGGCACCATGACTGCTGTTAGGGTGTTGGATCTTGAGGCCTTGGCGTAGAGTTCGAAGCCTGCTTCTTGGAAAATCTCTCTTGTCACTTCTGCGTATTTTTTGTGAAGGGCAATGGAGTCCTTGGCAAAGAGCTTGTCTAGGGCAAGGTCTAGGGCATAGGTCAAGTTCTCGTTCATTGTGTATGGGAAGGCAAAGCCGTCGGAATAGTCGTAGTAGTTTAGGAAGTTCATATAATATGATGGAACTGGTTTTTTTCTGTTGGCGATGGCTTCTTTTGCCCTGTCTGATATTGTAACCATAGTTAGTCCTGTTGGCGCTGAAATACATTTTTGGCTGCCACCAAGGGCTATGTCAACTTTGTAATCGTCAAAGTCAAATTCTTCTCCGCCCATGCCTGATACTGTGTCCACTACTGTGAGGATGCCGTAGGAGTTAAGCAAGTTGCAAATGCTCTTTACATCGTTAGTGATGCCTGATGGTGTCTCGCAGTGGACCATAGTTGCTACTTTAAAGTCGTGGTCTTTTTCTAGGAAGGCTTTTAGTTTTTCTAGGTCGAAGCCGCGTCTGAAATCGTCTTCGTAGATTAGTGGCTCGCCGTCGTAAAATTTTACGAAGTCGGCAAAGCCTGCGCCGAAGACTCCGTTATTTAAGACAAGGACTCTGTCCCCTTTCTCCACTAGGTTTATGATTGCTGCTTCTAGTCCAATCATGCCTTCGCCAAGCATGAGGATAGTCGTGGCTTCTGTCTTTAAGAGTTTGGAGATTTTTTTCTCCACTCTTCTATGTATTTTTTCGTATTCTGGATCGATGTCTGGGTTTGTGAGAGTTTTTCCCATTAATGCCATTACTTCGTCGTCAATTGATGTTGGTCCTGCACATAAGATTTTCATTTTTCTTTCTCTCCTTTATGTCTTTTGATTAAATTATATTATATGGGGACAAAAAAACAAGCTGCCTTTTGACAGCCTGCTTTGGTTTTGTTTTTATTTTCCTTTAGTTTTTCCACACTTTTAGTTTTTAAATAGTGGACTAATTTTTTTGTAGACTAGCATCATGACTGCTGATGTTGTGAAGCCTTTTATTAGGTTAAAGGGTAGAACTGAATAGATCATCATAGTGAAAAGTCCTGTGATTTTTGGTGTGATGGCAGATCCCATGGCTATTATTGCCTCCATTGGCATTACTTTGCCGTAAAGTGGAAAGACCACGAAGTAGTTTGATGTCATGGCAAGGATTGTCATTGCTAATACGCCTACTGTCATTGCAAGGACTGCGCCCTTGTAGGTTCTATGTTTTCTATAGATGTAGCTTGATACTAAAGCAAAGGTACTTGATATGATGAAGTTTGATAGTTCGCCAACGCCTGCTGTCATTGTGCCCTTAAAGATTATGTGCATAAGGTTTTTTAGGGCTGCTATTATGATGCCATAGACTGGTCCCATTGTGAAGGCGCCCATGAGAACTGGCAAGTCTGATATGTCCAGCTTCATAAAGGGTGGTGCTACAAAGGTTAGTGGCAATTGGAAGTACATTAGTACAAAGCCAATTACTGATAGCATGGCTACTTTTGTCATGTCTTTTGTTCTTATCATGGTGCTTGTGTTTACTTTATTCATTTTACCTCCTGTTGGGGCATAAAAAAACCCCGAACCTTCGGGGCATGAAAGTTTTAAATCATTCTCTCATCCAGACTTTACTGTCGGTATTGGAATTTCACCAATTCGGCTTGCGCTCGCGGACTTTACCGCCGGTTGGGACTTGCACCCTTCCCTGAAGATTTAAATTTTTATTTATTTCTTGCTTTTATTATAACACTTGTGGTGGGTTTTGCAAGTTTTATTATAGTTGAATTGTAGTGTATTGATGAAGCTTCGCTTTAAGAACAAATAATAAAGGTTTTTTATTTTTTAATATATTTTATTTTTTAATTTCTTTTTTAATACTGGAGGGGACTTAGGGCGTTTCGAATCGCCCTTGTCCCCTCCAGACCTCCCCTTAACACCCTAACGACCTGGCAGGGGCCTTTCCTTTACTTCCCATAAGCGGTCGTCAGCCTAAAATTCAAAACTAGGTCGCTTAAAGTTTTGCATTCAAAAAATTATCTTCTTAAAATAGTAGACTTTTAGTCTCTTCTATTTTTTTCATCGCGACCGTCGCGCGAACCTAATCAACTCAAAGTTCGCTTCGCTCCTTTTCCTTGTTAGGGTTCTGCGGTTGAGCGACTGAATTTGCTTCGCAAATGTCAATCGCTCATTCACAGTTGAATTTTTTAACGGCTTCCTCCCTTTATGGGATCACTAGACAAGTCTACGGTTTTTGCCAAAATATATCTCCCATTACTACTGTCTATCTCTATCATTAGTCTACGACTGTTGCTAAAGGTTTTTTCTCTATTAGATAATAGAGAGCTGGTTTTGTTGCAAAGTTAATTGTTTACCTTGAGAGCTTTAATTGATTAGTTTTTATTAAAAATTTTAATAAAAAAATCGGCTATTCTTTAAGTTTTTTTGAATAACCGATGTTTTTTGTTTTTATTGTTGTGCTGGTGCTTGTCCTTGAGCTGGTGGAGCTGGTTGGACAGGTGCGGGTTGGGCTGGCGCTGGTGCAGGTGTTGGAACTGGTGCTGGTGCTGCTATTTTTTGCCTTGTTGAGTCATAGACTATTACTGGCATGCCGTTAAAGGTTTTTGGGTAGAGGTTTTTCATCACTACTGGCGGTATATTTACGCAGCCGTGAGAGCCGCCACTTAGGTAAATTTTTCCGCCAAAAGTTGATCTCCAATCGGCATCGTGAAGTCCCACGCCTGACCAATTTATAGGCAACCAATAGGAAACTTTTGAGCGGTAGGTTTCGCCAGTGAGGTACCTATTTCTCTCGCGAGACCAGATTCTGTCTGTGCCCGTTGGTGTTCCGTTGCCAAGGGTTGGGTTGCCTGATACTATGTCCGTCTCAATTTCCAAATTGCCCTTGTTGTAGTACCAAAGTTTTTGCCTTGCAAGGTCTACCTCAATGTAGGTGTTGCCCACATCGTCCACTGTCCTTGACACTGCATCTTGCCTGTAAATTGGCTTTATGGTAACTGGCTCATCTCTTTTTAGTGCAGCGATTATTTCGTCCTTTGTCTTTTGTCTATCGGTGATCCAACCGTAGATGCCGCCGTCAACTTTTACTGTCCCAATGCCTGTGGCGTTAAATATTCTTGATGTCCTAAAGGTGTCGTACTTTGCTGCAAGTTTTTCCACGAACTTTGTCACCTTTTCTTCGTCAATGACGAGGCTTCCGTCATCAGCCTTGGAATACATGGCGATTATGCCCTGACCTGTCACTTCTTCTTTTCTATCGTCAAAGTCGATTGTGATTTTTTTATCGTAAAGAGTCTTGTAGGATTCCAGTTGATTTTTGATGTAATCAGAATCTGCCCTGATATTTGGCTCTATATAAAGGCCTTCTTCTTCAAGGTTTAATTTTTCTTTTTTGTCGGCAAAATGACCTAAGACTGCTTGCCTAAGTTCATCTCGCTTTATAAAATCGCCATAAACTTCTTTTTCTACTTTAAAGTCGCCCTTGTCGTAGATAATCTTGGCATCAGTTGAATGAATGGACTGGTTTTGCACTGCCTTTAGGCTATTTAGTCTATTTGTGAGAGCCTGGTCATCGTATTTTAAAATTGTGTCAAGCTGGTAGTGCTTGTCCACTAGGGATGCAAAGGGCCAGTAAAGTGGTGTCTGATCCACAAAGCCGCTGCCAATTTTTTCTTCAAATTTTATTTCTTCTGCTGTGATTTTGTCATTATTTTTTTTGTCCTTGGCAATGATATCCACTTGGAAATTTTTGGAAAGGTCCTCGTAATTTTTTTCAAATTCAGAAATTTTTGTCAGTCCAAAGTCGTGGCCGTTGACATAGGTTCTTGGCATAAACCTATCTCTAAAGAGATAAAGTCCCGTTATATATATGAAAATTAAAATTATAAGTATAAATGCAAAAAATATTTTAAAAGTCTTCTTCATAATTCCTCCAATACCTTACATTATACTCTATAGAAATTTTTAAAAAAGAGAATTTCTCGGATTCTTGCAAATGTAATTTAATTGTAAATATTTTAACGAAAGCATAAAGTTTTTTGTTAAAGGATTTCTATAAAAATCTCTAAATAGTTTTTGCCAGCTATCATAAAAAGGACACAAAAAAACACACAAGCTAACTTGTGTGCTTATTGTTGGTGCGGGAAAGAGGACTTGAACCCCCACTCCGTTGGAACTAGATCCTAAGTCTAGCGCGTCTGCCAATTCCGCCATTCCCGCATGAAGTTTTAACAACAAAATATATTATACTGAAGCTTTTATTTTTTGTCAACTATTTTTTAAAATATTTTTATAATTTTTTTACATTTCATGTAAAATCTAAAAAAATTTTTACAGACCATATAATTTTGCTGTCTTTATATTATAACAGGCAAAATAAATTTTTGCTACTACAATTTATTTTCTTTTTCTATTTCTTGGTCTGCCTCTTTAATTATTTCGTCAAAAATTATGAAATCACCATAAATTTTTTGTGTAGTTTTTAAAACTTTCTATGTCATCAAATTCTGCAATTATTGTGTTTCCCTCTACATCAAAGGGGATCTTTCCTTCTTCAACAACTGCTCTGGCAAAAATTTCAAAGGCTTCGTCCCTTGTCATGCCCATAGATTCACAAACTTTTTCGAATTCATTTTTTAAATTTTCTTCTATTCTTATATTTACATTTGCCATGGTCTCACCCTTATTCATTCTAACATTCTCTTCCTTCTAATCACAAGTCACATAGATTTAAAAATTCTTAAATGGGTAAGATATCTAAATAAAAGAATATTAGAAAGAGTTGATTTTTTTGAACTTTAAAGAAAAGATGAGAAAGTTTATGATTGGAAGGTATGGTCAAGATGAGTTGGGCAAATTTATTTTATTTCTTGCTCTAATTCTTCTTATTATAAATTTATTTGTAAAGACGGCTGCCCTATCCGCTGCCTCTTTAGTCTTAATTGGCTATTCTTATTACAGGGCTTTTTCTCAGGACATAAGTGCAAGGTATGCTGAGAACAAAAAATTTTTATCTACAGTTGATCCGTTAAGGAGAAAATTTTCATCTTCAAAAACTAAATATGATAATAGAAAAGTTTACAAGTACATAAGATGTCCCAAGTGCAAGTTTGAAATGAAGGTTCCAAAGGACAAGGGCAAAATTAGGGTTACTTGTAAGTCTTGTGGCGAAAAGTTTGTCATAAAAAGTTAAGCTTCTGGATTTTCTCCAGAAGCTTTTTTGTTGAAATCTTAACTTTATTGTAAATTCTTTAATTTTTTATTAGTGTTATAATATATTAAAGGGGTGATTTTATGAAGAAAAAGCTTTTGTTTTTAATGTCTTTTCTTTTACTTTTCACCAGCGTCTATGCTAATGGAAAGAAAAAGATGACTCTTAACATCAATCACATTGTCTTCGAGAAGGACTTTGTTGTTAAGAATGACAGGATCCACATTCCCCTAAGACTTGTGTCTGAAAACTTAGGTGCTGATGTCAACTGGAAGGGCGACACAAAAGAAGTGGAGATTTTAAATCAAGGAAAGAAAATTGTTTTTTATGTCGATTCTAATGAGTACAGGATTGACGATATTGTCTACACAATTGATTCTCCTACTTTCATTTTAAAGGACACTTGTTATGTGCCTGCAAGAGCTCTTGCCAATGCCATGGATGCAAAGCTTGAGTGGAATGAAAAAGAGTTTTACTGCGCTATTGACAATGGTTATGAAAAAGATCCTACTCGTGATGTGGATCCAGCTAAGGACGCCAAGGACCTTGCTATTATTGATAAGATAAGAAGGGTCACTGACCTTGAAGGCTACTTAAAGGATGGTGTCATGAGGGTAGAAGAAGTTGACGATGGCAAGGTTTATGAATTATTTTTAAAGGATTATGAAAAGAAAAATTTATCCATGAGGTTTGTCTTTGACAAGAATAATAATTTAAGATTTTATAAGTTTGACTACTTCCCTAACGAAAAGTATCCTTTCTTGGAAAAACATTTAAGTGAAGAAGAGTCAAGGAAAGTGGCTCGCGACTTTATGGACATTGTTGGAAATAAGAAGAGATTTTTAAAAGAGAGTGAACTTAATAAAGACCAAAAAGATTATCTTCCTGATGCTGGTACCTATGTTTTCTATACTAAGTCTGGCGATGTCTCTGTAGATGCAAGCGGCGGTTTCGTTTACGCTTATAGCAACAATTAATGTTACAGAATTATTAAAAATGTAAAATTAAGTCACTATTTAAGCTATTGGAATTGATTTCCCATAGATTTTCTGTATAATTAAGTTAACTTATATTTTTTAGGAGGAATAAAAAATGAACAAAAAAATTACATCACTATCTTTAGCAGGTATCATGCTACTATCTACTGCAAGCCCAGTTTTTGCTGCTCCAGAAGTAAAGGCTCCAGTTAAAGAAACTACTAAGGCTGAAGAAATGGTAAAAGACGCTAAGGAAGCTGGCAAAGAAATTGCTAAAGACGCTAAAGAAGCTATGACTGATGCAAAAGAAAAAGTTGAAGAAAAAGGCAAAGAAGCTGTAAAAGAAACTAAAGAAGTTGCAAAGGAAGTTAAAGAAGACGCTAAAGAAGTTAAGGAAGAAGTAAAAGAAAAAGTTGAAACTAAAGATGTTAAGGCTACTACTCAAAAAGTTAAGCTTGACGGAAAAGATGTTGTAATCTACGGATACAATATTGATGGATACAACTACTTCAAACTTAGAGATTTAGCTGCTGTTTTAAAAGACACTAAGGCTAAATTTGGCGTTGAATACAAGGACGCAATGGTTACTCTAACTAAGGGTGCTGACTACAAGGTTGCTGAAACTGACCAAAAAGAAGTTAAGGCTGAATCTAAGGGAATGCTTACTAACGACAAGGTAATGGTTGGCGACAAGGCTCTTACTGCTACTGCATACAAGGTTGACGACAGCAATTACTACAAGCTTAGAGATCTAGGTGAAGCTCTTGGTTTTGGCGTTGACTTTGACAAGGCTACTAACACTGTTTTATTAATGTCTGAAAAAGAAGCTGCTAAAGAAGAAAAAGTTGCTCCTAAATTAGAAGAACTTAAAGAAGCTGTTAAAAAAGAACTTGTTAATGAAAAAGAAGTTCGTGAATCTGAAGCTTACAAAAAAGCTGACGACAAAGTAAAATCTAACTTTGAAAATGCTGTTGCAGCTGCAAAATCTCTACTAGATGATGAAAAAGCTACTGCTGAACAATTCGAAAACGAACTTAAGGCACTTGTTGAAGCTAAAGAACAACTTGGCTTCAAGGCTGATGTTAAAGTAGAAGAAAAGAAAGAAGAAAAGAAAGAAGAAGTTAAAGAAGTTAAAGACGAAAAGAAAGACGACAAAAAAGAAGAAGTTAAAGAAACAAAATAATTTAACTTAAACTTAAAAAGGACCATGGAAATAATCCATGGTCTTATTTTTTTTGATTTTGTGAAGTTTTTTGAATATTGCGTGAATTTGTGAAAATTTTTGTGTATGTGATCTTTCTAATAGGATGTGAACTATTATTTTTTGTCATTTATTTTTTTCAACAGCCCAAGCTGCTTTTATTTCTTTTTTTATTTTATCGTACTGCCATCTGTTTTTTGAATTATAAACAGAGTTTGGGTCATTTAAAATAATTCTCCCCTCATTATCAAGTCCGCATGCCAAAGCTATGTGTCCTGTGTCCGTAAAAATTCCTGGTTTGAAAGATAAAATTACAAGATTTCCCTTTTCAAGTTCACTAATTGTTTCACTTTTCATAATTCCTCGAACTCCTAAACCCTCTTTTGTTAAATAATCTTCTATAAGATTCCATGAACTCATGCCCGCTTCAACATAAGCATTTTTTTCTGCAAACTTTGCAATTTCTTTTGGACTCCTATTTATCCCACAGCCGCTTAAAGCCATGGAGAGAGTCGTTGGCATGCAACCTCTCGTGCCAATTAGTCCGCCTGCATATTTTTCGTAACCCCAACGAGGATCAAATTGTAGATAAAATTTCACTGGATTATTTACAGCAAAACTTTCACTTTTTTTCGCAAGACTTTTATCATCTTTTAAGTATCCAAGTATAAAACCCAGTGCCTCTTCCCTTTTTGCGGCAAGCTTTATCATTTTGTCTGGGAGCTTGTCAATATTTTCGTAGACAAATTCATAGCCCTCATCTTTTTTTGCCTTCTCCTTTATTATCTTTATTTTGTCTGACAAATCTTCGCCTCTTGTAAAATTTTCACTATCTTTTAAACTTATCTCACTTGAAATCCTATTTCTGTGGATGGAAAATCCCCTTACAAGAAAAATTATTAAAAAAATAATGACTGCGAATCTAATCTTTTTCATATTATCACCGCAATCATTATATAAAATTATTTTTAAAACTTTATTCCAAAGTTCTTACAAATTCTCTAAATAATAAAATTTTTAAACCCTGTAGTCGTAATTTAAAATTTCTGCCCTTGCCTCACTCACAAAGTAAAGAGAGCCTGTTATTAAAATTAAATCGCCATCTTCATATTTTTCTTGGTAATGATTAATGGCATCTTCCACAGTCATGACTTCTGCGTGAAGTCCATAGTTTGATGCTTCTTTTTTTAACTCATCTGGGCTTGTACCCCTCTTGTAGTCTAAGTTCACGAAGATCACTTCATCTGTGTAGGATGAAATTTCTTCAAGCATCTTTTTGTGTTCCTTGTCAGACAAAATTGACATGATGAGGTAAAGTTTTTTGAACTTAAAATTATCAATGGACTCCACTAATTTTTTTATGCCGTCAAAATTGTGGGCGCCATCTAAAATTATTAGTGGATCTCTCGATACTATTTCCATTCTGCCAGCCCAGCTTGAAGATTTTATTCTCTCCCTGATTTTTTCTGTGGAAATTTTTAAAATTCCCTTCTTGTTTAAGAGATAGAGGGCATAAATTGCTCCCAGGGCATTTTCTACTTGATAGTCGCCAATTTGTGTGAGAGAAAATTCTTCCCAGTCACCTAATTTTACCTTGAAGTCTATTCCCCTTAGGTCGGACTTTATAATTTCACTTTCTAAGTCCTTTGTGTAATAAATTTCTGCGGACTTTTTTTCTGCTTCATTGTCGATTACTCCGAGAATTTTTGGGTCCTTATTTGTTGTAAGGACAAGCCCATTATCTGTTATGATGCCAGCCTTGGCATCTGCAATTTCCTCAATAGTATTGCCAAGGTATTCCATGTGGTCCATGGAAATTGATGTGATAATGGAAATTAATTTTTCGCGGCTGGTAAAAATATTTGTGGAGTCGGCACGGCCTCCCATGCCAACTTCCAAAACTGCGATGTCAACTTTTTCTCTCTCAAAGTAAATTATCGCCATTATGGTCAAAAATTCAAAGAGGTTGAGGTCGCCATAGTCCTCAATTATTTCCGGCTCCTTACTTATTATAAATTCGCCAATTGCTGCAAAGTCTTCCTGTGAAATTTCTTGGTCGCCAATTTTTATTCTGTCGCAATAAGTTATGAGGTGAGGTGAAACAAAGGATCCAACTTTGTAATCTTCCTTTAGGATGTCCTTTATGAAATTTACAGTTGAGCCCTTGCCATTGGTCCCTGCCACATGAATAACCTTTAGGTTTTTTTCGGGAGAGCCAACTTTTTCCAAGAACTTTTTGATTCTCAGGTTGCCCTTGGACTTAAATTTCCCAATTCTCTTTTCAATATTTTTTACAACTTCAGTGTATGTCATAGATTTTTTTCAACCTTTGCAATTTGTTCTTCCACTGTCTTTAAAATTTCTTCGTACTTTGTAACTTTTTCTTTTTCTTCTTCAATTAATTTTGCTGGAGCCTTTGAAACAAAGCCTTGGTTAGATAGTTTGCCCTTGGCCCTTTTTAGTTCAGCCTCTGCATCCTTCTTGTCCTTTTGAAGTCTCTTTAATTCCTTTTCAAAGTCCACAAGTTCCTTTAGTGGAAGTTGAATTTCTGCCCTGTCGAGAACTATGGCAATATTTTCTGAATTTTTTCTGCCTTCATCATCAGTTATTTCAACTGAATTTGAATAGCCAAGGCTTAGTAAAAGTCCCTTCATCTCTTCAAAGATTTCCTTCACTTCTGGGTCTTTAGTGTAGACAAGAGTGTTGGATTTTTTTGAATTTTCGATGTTCATTTCACTTCTTGCATTTCTAATTTCACGAATTGCATTTTCAATATATTCTGTGGCTCTCTCTTCCTTTTCAAATACAAGTTCTTCCTTATATTCTGGCCATTTAGAAACAATTAAGGCATCTTCCCTATTAGGTAGGGCTTGCCAAATTTCTTCTGTGATGTATGGCATAAATGGATGTAGGAGTTTTAAAATATTTTCTAATACATAAAGCAAAACTTTTACAGTGTTTGTCTTTTCTTCAGCATTATCAGAATATAAAACTGGTTTTACTATTTCAATGTACCAGTCGCAGAAGTCTGACCAGATAAAGTCGTAGATGTCATCTGCTGCAAGTCCAATGTCGTATTTTTCTATTTTTTCTGTAATTGATTTTATAACCTTTTGTAGTTTTGAAAGAATCCACTTGTCTTCATAGTGAAGTTTTTCCACATCGAAGTTGGAGTCAGTAATTTCATCAGACATATTCATCATGAGAAATCTAGTTGCATTCCAAAGTTTGTTGGCAAAGTTTCTATTTGCTTCAACTCTCTTAGTGTAGAACCTCATGTCGTTGCCTGGAGTGTTTCCCGTTACAAGGGTAAATCTAAGGGCATCAGCGCCGTAGTCTCTTATGATGTCAAGTGGGTCAATGCCATTTCCTAGTGACTTGGACATTTTTCTGCCTTGGTCATCTCTTACAAGTCCATTTAAAAGTACATCCTTAAAAGGAAGCTTGCCAGTTTGTTCAAGGGCAGAGAAGACCATTCTTATTACCCAGAAGAAAATTATGTCGTATCCAGTTACAAGGACATTTGTTGGATAAAAATATTCGTATTCTGGAGTTTTTTCTGGCCAACCCATTGTTGAGAAAGGCCAAAGGGCAGATGAAAACCAAGTGTCTAGTGTATCTTCATCTTGAGTGTAAGTTTTTCCTTCATGTCCCTTAGTGTTTGATGGGTCTGTCTTTGAAATTACAATTTCATCGTCTGAGTCAGAGTACCAAACTGGAAGTCTGTGTCCCCACCATAATTGCCTTGAAATATTCCAGTCGCGGATGTTTTCTAGCCAATTTTCATAAATTTTTCCAAATCTTTCAGGGACTATGTTGAGGTTTCCCTTTCTATATTCTTCAAGAGCAGGCTTTGCCAGTGGCGCCATCTTTACGAACCATTGCTTGGAGATTAGGGGTTCAATAACTGTCTTACATCTTTCGCAGTGACCGACAGCGTTGTGGTGGTGCTTCTTGCCAATGTAGTAGCCAAGCTTTTCAAAGTCTTCAATAATTTTCTTTCTAGCTTCATATCTTTCCATGCCAGCATAGTCGCCTGCATTTTCATTTAGATAGCCCTTGCCATCCATAATTACAAGTTGACCAAGGTTGTGGCGTCCACCAACTTCAAAGTCGTTAGGGTCATGAGATGGAGTGATTTTTACTGCACCAGAACCAAAGTCCATTTCAACATACTCGTCGGCAATAATTGGAATTTTTTTGTTGCCCATTACTGGAATCATTACATATTCGCCAACAAGGTCAGTGTATCTTTCGTCAGCTGGGTTTACTGCAATGGCAAGGTCTCCAGGAATAGTTTCTGGTCTTGTAGTTGCAATTTCAATTCCACCTTCCCTATCTGCAAAGGGATACTTGAAGTACCAAATATTTGAATCCGTTTCAATGTGTTCTACTTCTGCATCAGAAATTGAAGTTTCGCAAGATGGACACCAGTTTATAATTCTGTTGCCACGATAAATTAGTCCCTTTTCATAAAGTTCGATGAAAACTTCTTCTACTGCGTTGGATAAATTTTCGTCAAGAGTAAAACTTTGTCTTGACCAGTCGCAGGAGATTCCAAGTTTTTTAAGTTGATTTACTATATTTCCGCCATATTCATGAGTCCAGTCCCAAGCACGCTCTAAGAATTTTTCTCTACCAATGTCTTCCTTGTCTATGCCTTCTTTTCTAAGTTTTTCTACAACTTTTGCTTCTGTAGAAATAGATGCGTGGTCAGTTCCCGGAATCCAAAGGGCAGAGTAGCCTTGCATTCTCTTTGTCCTGATTAAGACATCTTGAATTGTGTTGTTAAGAGCGTGACCCATGTGAAGGTTGCCAGTTACATTTGGAGGTGGCATTACAATAGAGTAAGGTTTTTTATTTTCATCAACCTCTGCCCTAAAATAATTATTTTCCATCCAATAGTCATAAATTTTCTCTTCAAAATCCTTTGGATCATAAGTTTTGTTTAAGTCTTTCATTTTTCCTCCTCGAAATTTATATTTTGTATATTTTTTATAATTTAAAAATAAAAAGCGTCCTCCATCCCTAAGGACGAAAGACGCGGTACCACCTTAATTTTTATTTTTCAATAAACACTTTAAAATCTTTAACGAGATAAGTCGTCTTTGGCTACTAAATTCACCAAGGAAGCAAAAAAGCTACAATCGTAAAGTTTATAAAGACCTTTCAGCAAATGGTCTCTCTCTAAATATAAATTTTTACAATCCTCTTTTTTATTGCTTGTTTTTATTTTGTTTCAGTATAAATCTGTGTCGGACCATCAGCCCCACCAATTATTACTATACCTTTATCTTTGTCTTTGTTTTCTTTCTTTTCAGTATAAATCTGTGTCGGACCGTCTGCCCCACCGATTATTTCTATACCCTTATCTTTGTCAGTCTTTTTATTTGTTTCTGTATAGATTTGAGTTGGACCGTCTGCTCCACCAATTATTCCAATAGCTGCAGCTTCATTAGTATTATATCTATATAGGACTCCTGCACCTATTAAGTTAATGGCTACTACAATTATTATTTTATTCATAGGACACCTCCAATTAATATAAAAGATACCACAAAAGTCCTTTGAAATCAATAAAAATTCGATTATCTAGGGATAAAGCCAACCTTTTTATAAACTTTTCTTAGAGTTTTGTTGGCAAGGTAGGATGCCTTTTCTGCTCCTTCCTTGTAGACAGATTCAAGATATGCCTTGTCATCTCTAATTTCTTTAAATCTTTGGCGTAAAGGTCTTAGACCTTGGACTACAACTTCTCCAAGGTCTTCCTTAAATTCTCCATAGCCAAGATTTTCGTACTTCTTGACAATTTCTTCTGGGCTCATGCCTGAGAAGGAAGCGTGAATGTTGATGAGGTTCTTTAGTCCAGCTTGTTCATCTGAATACCTAAACTCGCCTGAGGAATCTGTTACAGCTCTTTTTATTTTCTTTCTAGTGTCATCTTCTGAATCTAAAATTAAAATAAAGGCATCTTTATTGGAGTCGGACTTTGACATTTTTGAAGATGGATCTTTTAGAGACATAATTCTTGCCCCAACCTTTGGTGTCAAAATTTCTGGAATTGTAAAAGTTTCAGAATATCTTGAATTAAATCTTTGAGCCAAGTCCCTTGTTATCTCAATGTGTTGCTTTTGGTCTTCCCCTACTGGCACATAAGAAGTATTGTAAAGCAAAATATCTGCCGCCATTAATACTGGATAGTTTAAAAGTCCTGCTTGAACATCAGTATATTTTTTTGCCTTGTCCTTAAATTGTGTCATCCTTTGAAGTTGACCAAGGCCGGTCATTGTATTTAGGACCCAGCCAAGTTCAGCGTGAGCTGGCACATGAGATTGAATATAAATTATTGACTTCTTTGGGTCAAGACCTGCTGCAAGATAAAGAGCAAGGACATCAAGGGTGTTCTTCCTCAAGTCCTTTGGTTCTTGTGCCACAGTTATGGCGTGCATGTCAACTATACAATATAGGCAGTTGTATTCGTCTTGAAGTCCAATAAAGTTCTTCAAGGCTCCAATATAATTTCCAATAGTAAGTGATCCAGATGGTTGAATCCCTGAATAAACTATTTTTTTATCATCCATTTTTAACTCCCTTTCTTTTTTCTAAATAAAATATAATAAAAATACTTATGATTTCAATAAAAGTTACTACTATTCTGCCCTCTGGTCCGTAAACTTTGTCGTAGAGAGCATAATTTAAAATTTTAAAATTAAGTAGGCTGTCAAAGCCACTAAAGCCACTTACATTTAAGCCGTAAATCATTGCCATGGAAAAGTTCCAGCCTGCGTGGGCTCCAGAAGTCACCATGATATTGTCTGTGTAAAATAATAATTTTGCAAAAAATATTCCCACGAGAATTGTGTTAATTGTTGATAAAAATGTAACTCCATTGTTTGCTAAGTGAAGTAATCCAAAAAATATTGATGGAGCATATATAGCTACATTTTTACCAAATTTGTTTAACAAAGCTCTTGTAAGCATCCCTCTAACTAAAAGCTCTTCAGAACTAGACTGTATAAAGAATGCTACAAAATAAGCTATAAAAAATAAATTTAAATTTTCAAACACTATTCCCTTAAGCCTTAATCCTCTTAAAATAACTGCAATTATTACAAAAACAGTAATTTGTAAAAATCCTATTAAGAGACCTATTCCAATATTTTTTAATAAATTATCTTTTTTAAAAAATAGAAAGCTAAAAGGTTCTTTTATAACACACTTAGTTATTAAAAATGCACTTAAGAACTGTCCCGTAGTTCCAATTAGCATTACAAGGTTGGCATGTTCCCAGTTATGATAAAAATATGTTTTACCATATAACAATAGAGAAGCCAAAATCATAAATAAATAATTAAAAGCTACTACAGCAACTACTAAAATTAATATTTTAAAAAAGTGTTTGAAAAAGTTTTTCATCGGTTTTGAATATCCTTCCAAATAAATATAACCTTATTTCTCACTTCTTTTTCATCTACATTTACAAGTTTTCTATCTCGCATAATGAATTTGCCGTCGCATATTACTGACTCAACATCATGAGAGTTTGCTGAATAGACAAGGGCTGAGATGAGATTATTTCTCGGTGTGAAGGAATTTGATTCTAAATCAAAAATCGCAAGGTCAGCAAGGTAATCTTCCTTTATAAGTCCAAGCTTTTCAAAGCCAAGGGCCTCTGCCCCATTTACTGTTGCCATCTTCAAAATTTCTATGGCTGGCACAGCTTTTTCATTTATGGTAACAGCCTTGTTGACTATGCCACCTATGTGCATTTCTTCTACAAAGTCTTGGTTGTTATTTGATGAGTCGCCGTCAGTTCCCATGGCCATTTTTATATTTTTCTTCAACATCTTATCCACTGGCGTAAAGCCGCTGGCAAGTTTTAAATTTGATGATGGATTGTAAACTGGGTAGAATTTTTTATCTTTTACAAGTTCTATTTCTTCATCAGTAATGTGAACGCAGTGGGCAGCAATTATTTGGCTGTCAAGTAGTCCTAGGGTGTTTACATATTCTATTGGCGTCATACCATATTCTTTTTTTGAATTTTCAACTTCTGTTATGGTTTCAGAAAGGTGAATGTGAATAAGACTGTCGTATCTTTCCACTGATCTCTTTGCAATTTCTCTTAAAAATTCTCCACTACAAGTGTAAATTGCATGAGGAGCTGGCACAACTTTTATCCTTCCGCCGCATTTATTTTGATAGTTTTTGTAAAGCTGATCAAATTCTTCAAGCTTTTCTTCGCCCTTGCCATCTACATCTGTCATGCCACGAGTTAGGACTCCACGAATGCCAGATTTTATTGCTGCGTCACCAACCCTGTCCATCTCGTAATACATGTCGCAAAAAGATGTGACGCCAGATTTTATATTTTCAATGATAGATAGCATGGATGACCAATATATGTCTTCCGCATTGAGTTTTGCCTCAATGGGCCAAATTTCATTTTCTAGCCAGTCCATTAGTGCCAAATCGTCAGCATAATTTCTAAAGTAGGACATGCCCAGGTGAGTGTGGGCATTGACAAAGCCTGGTGTAAGAAGTTTATTTTCACCATTAAAGACTTCGTCTGCATCAAGCTTTAAATTTTTGCCGATTTTTTTTATTTTATTTTCCTCAATAAAAATATCTGCACCGTCAATAATTTTTTCTCTTTCTATATCTAAATAAGAAATATTTTTTATAAGTAAGCTCATAATTCCTCCAATAGTAATATTATAACAAAGTTTAAAAAATTTTTATCAATTTTTCAAAAGATGATTGAGAATTTAAAATCTTCTGGGTTGCCTGCAAAATATTTAATCCTGTGAATTTACCTGTGATTTTTAAAGGATTAACTCACGATTATTTCCATTAAAAAAGCACATCTATCCTTTAATGGTTAGTGTGCTTTAACTCAAATTATATAAATTTAAAAACATTTTTAAATGAATCTATTAGTTTATTAATATCAACATCATTTAACTTGTAAATTCTATTCCCTAAAATTCTTTCTGTTGAAACTTCTCTTAATTTATTAACCCTTACAAAAGCTTTTTCATAGCTTGGATTTTGCTGATAATCTCTACAATTTATTGTAAAGCCACCACGATATTTTTTACCTGACTTTTTGCTTGTAATTGGTGCAACTAAAATAGTTTTATCCGTATAAGAAAAATTAGACAATATTACAGCATAATGCTTCCCTTGTAATTCTCCACCTATATTATTTTTAAAATCAACCAGATAAACATCAAATAATTCAAATTTCATAAATTTCCCCAAAAATTAAGCAGGCTAATTAGCCTGCTTGCAATGTCCTTAACTAATAAGGCTCTTTCCTCGTATGAGTCCCTTATCCTTAACTAATAAGGCTTTCGGTAATTAAATATTATCACTTTTAATGAAATAAAACAAGATATTTACAAGATTTAATTGTCAGTGTGCTTTTAATAACTTCTGTAAGTTTCATAAGCAAGCACACAAGTTTGGCAATTTATACCATACATTTCGTCTTCCATGTATCTTGGATTTGGTCTTTTACCCTTATTAAAAAAATTTTTTCAAATTATTGAAATTTCTCACTTCATAAAATTAAACTTTGATATAATGAAATCATGAATGGAAATTATTTAGAATTAAATGTATTTTTCGACATCATTGGCACTATTGCCTTTGCTATTTCTGGTGCCATACTTGGATGCAGAAAGAAGATGGACATACTCGGTGTAATCGTTTTAGGTCTAGTGACAGCCCTTGGAGGTGGATTCATTCGCGACCTAGTCCTTGGAATAACACCGCCAAAGATGTTCCAAAATTCAACTAACGCAATAATATCCACTGTCTTTTCGATTTTGGTCTTTATATTTTATTCTCTTAAGCAGGACTTCGAAAACACTCACTGGATGAAATTTATGAATAAGTTTATGATTATAACAGACACTATTGGTCTTGCATCTTTTACCATAACGGGAATGGCGACGGCAATCTCCCTTGGCTACGACAAAAAATTTCTTTTGATCTTTGTGGGATCAATTACTGGAGTTGGCGGCGGAATGCTTCGTGATGTCTTGGCAGGGACCATTCCCTTTATCTTTCGAGAGCAAATTTACGCTGGCGCCTGCATACTTGGTGCCACAGCTTTTATAATAGCAAGACATTTTTGTAACTATCAAATTTCAATGGTAATATGCTTTTTTGCAGTTTTAATCATTAGGCTTTTGGCTGTAAAGAAAAATTGGAATTTGCCAAGAATAAAAAATTAGGAGGAAAAAATGGCAGTAGCAGAATTAACACTTGTACCTATTGGAACAGAAAAGACATCTGTCAGCAAGTACATAGCAGGTGCCCTTGATGCAATTGGAGAAGTGGAAGGACTAACTTATGAACTAAACCCCATGGGCACAGTTATATCTCACAAGGACCTTTCAGTTTTATATGAAGTAATAAGAAGGATGCAGGAGTCTGTCTTTGAGGCTGGAGCAAATAGGGTCTACTCTGTTGTAAAAATCGACGACAGACGCGACAAGGACTACACTTTTAAGGACAAGGTCGTATCCGTTAATGAAAAGAGAAAAAATAAATAATTATAAAAATTTAAGCCTCATCAGTGATGAGGCTTTTGATAAATTTATTTTAAGTGAAAATTTTTAAGAGGAGGAAATATGTACGAAGGATTTTTAACTGATGTCAAAGGAATTAAACTTGGTCACGCAGAAGATGATGTGGCCCTAACTGGCACAAGTGTCGTCTTGTGTGAAGATGGTTTTACTGCAGGAGTTGATGTTCGTGGTGCTGGACCTGGCACTCGTGAAACTGATTTATTGAGAGCAGAAAATTTAGTCCAAAAGGTTCACGCAGTTTTTTTAACTGGTGGCTCTGCCTATGGTCTTGATGTTGGCGGCGGCATTATGAAATACTTGGAAGAAAAGAATGTGGGCTTTGATGTCGGTGTGGGCGTAGTTCCCATAGTTCCTGGTGCAGTCCTATTTGACCTGGCTCTTGGAGATGCCAAAGTTCGACCTGACTTTAAGATGGGCTATGAGGCTGCAAAGTCTGCCAAGGATAAAGATGAAACAGAGGGTAATTTCGGTGCAGGTTGTGGCGCAAGCGTTGGGAAAATTTTGGGCAATGACTTTGCCATGAAGTCAGGCATAGGTCAGTCATCAATAAAAATTGGAGACCTAGTTGTGTCATCTATTGTCGCCCTAAATGCTCTTGGAGATATTTTTGACTATGAAGAAGGAAAAAGAATCGGCGGAGTTTATGACAGAAAAAATAAAAAGTTTTTAGACACAAATAGTCTTTACGAAAAGAGACTAAACGATTATAATCAATTTAGCCCAGCCAACACAACTATATCTGTCATTGCAACAAATGCAAGGCTAACAAAGGCAAACTGTAATAAGATCTCACAAATGGCTCATGATGGTTATGCAAGATCAATTAATCCTGTACACACCATGAACGATGGAGATACTATTTTTACACTTGCAAGTGGCGAAGTCAGTGCAGATATAAACCTAGTGGGAATACTTGCGGCAAAGACAATTTCTAGGTCTATTGCCAATGCAATTTATTCAGCAAAAGATTCAGGCGGGCTAGTAAGTTATAACAGCATCAAATAATTTTGATGCATGAAGGGTATCTTTATGAACCCTATCTGGAGGTAAAAATGAATAAAACTACTGACCGTAACAGAAAGCTAGTAATAGCTGCTATGCTTGGTGCAATCACAGTTGTATTAAGTCTAACTCCCCTTGGACTAATTCCACTTGGAGTTATCAACGCGACAACTATGCACATACCTGTAATTATTGCAGCTATAGCTGAAGGCCCTATTGTGGGCGCACTTGTTGGACTTATATTTGGAGTGTCATCTCTCTTAAATGCAATTTTAAGAAATGCAAGTCCTGTTGCCTTTGTCTTCTACAATCCACTTATTTCAGTTGTGCCTAGAGTTTTAATTGGGATAACTTCTTATTACTCTTACACAGCAGTGAAAAAACTTGAAGACAAAAATTTGAGAAACCTTACAAAAGTTTTGTGGGGACTTGTTTCAATATTCTTGGCATTCCTACTTTATAAGAACATAACTGGCCATGGCTCAACTTTAAATATTACTTTTGTAGTAATACTACTTGCCCTTTGCCTTGGCTTCTTAGTTTATTCCTTTAAGTCAAGCGAAAAGGACTTCCCTATTGCCATAGGTGCCTTTGTAGGTTCCATGACTAACACAATTTTAGTCCTTGGAGGAATTTATCTAATCTATGCAAAGAGATATGTAGAAGCCATGAACATTCCCATGGAAAATGCAAAGTCAGCAATCCTAGGTGTCTCTGTGACATCAGGCATACCTGAAGCAATACTTTCTGTTATTATCACAACTGCAGTTATAAAAGCTTTGAAAGCAAGGAAGGGTTAATATGTTACTTGCAATTGATATAAACAACAAAAATACCAATTTTGGCATATTTGAAGATGAAAGACTTGTCACTAAATTTTCTATAATGACTGACAAAAATAGGTCCACTGAAGAAATTAAACTAACTATTAAACTTATACTCATGGACAAAAAAATAGATTTATCTGACATATCTGACATCATACTTTCATCAGTTGTGCCTGAACTTAATTCAAGCTACGATATCATTTCAAGAGACATACTTGGCAAGGGTCCCATGGTTATTTCTGCTGGAGTGAAAACTGGTTTAAATATAAAATGTGAAAGCCCAAGAGAAGTTGGCACAGATAGAATAATAAGGGCAGTGGCAGCTACTCAAAGATACAGAGAAAATATAATAATAATTTCTGCATCATCAGTTACCACTATTGACTATATCAATGCAAAAAAAGAATTTATGGGAGGATTAATTCTTCCAGGCATTAGCCTTCTCCAAGATTCACTAGTTAGGGGTTCAGCAAAACTTCCCCTAGTAGAAATAAAAAAGCCAGAAGATATAATTGGCAAGAATACAGAAAAGGCCATTCAAAGAGGGATTTACTTTGGCTACAGAAAGGCTGTCCTTGGAATAGTTGATGAAATAATAAAGACCTATTCCCTCAATAAAAATAATACAAAAATTTTAACCACTGGTGCCATGGCAGGTCTTCTTGAAAATGAAATTTATGCCATGGAAGAAGATCAGGCACTGGGAATATTTGGCTTAAAAATAATTTATGACTTAAACAAAAATAAGGCTTCCTGATTGGAGCCTTATTTTTTATACTTTTCTAAATCTTCAATTTTTACGCTGTGAAATTTCACATCAAAGTCACTTAAATCTACAATCTTTTCCATTGTGTAGCGGAACTTATCAATGTCGCCAGTTATGTAGAAGTCAATACTTCTATTTGGCACTTCTTCTTGGCTTAGGTCTAAAATATTTATGGCATCTAAGACAGTTTTGTAGGCTGGGTCAACCATTAAAACTCTTTTGCCCTGTCTCTTAAAGATTCTCTTAAAGGAGTCTTCCACAAGAGGATAGTGAGTGCATCCAAGGATCATGGTGTCAAAATCATAGTCGCCAAACTCATCTAAATATTTTTTCACAATGGTGTCCATGTGGTCTTCCCCAAACTCTCCCCTCTCAATGGCAAGAGTTAAATCTGGACAGTAAACTGATCTCAATTCAATAGAAGGGTCCATGTCTTTTAAGACCTTGTCGTAAACCCCACTTTCAACACAGGACTTTGTAGCAACGAGGGCAACTTTATTGTTGCTAGTCCTTTCAATTGCATTAAAACTTCCTGGCTCAACTACGCCAATAATCGGATAGTTATATTTTGTCTTTGCTTCCCTTAGCCCATGACTAGTAGCTGTGTTGCAAGCAATGATGGAAAGGTCTACTCCTAGGTCCTTAAAGAATCCCATAGCTTCCAAGGTGTAATCTCTTATCTCTTCATCAGTCCTTGCACCATAGGGCATCCTCAAAGTATCGCCAAAAAAAGCAAAGTTTTTATTTTTTATTTTATTTAAAGCAACTTTTAAAACAGAAAGTCCACCAACTCCGCTGTCATAAAAGCCAATCAAATTTTTTCCCATTAAATCACCAACTCTTTTATTATAATACTATATATGATGAAAAACAAAAAGAATAATAAAAAATTCAAAGATATATGAAAAACAAATTCAAAAATCTTATCAAGAATAATTTATATAAAATTAAAATCACCTTATAAAAAAATAAACCCATTAACAAAGTTAACAGGTTTTTTTGGTGCACCTTTACGGACTCGAACCGTAGGCCCACTGATTAAGAGTCAGTTGCTCTACCAACTGAGCTAAAGGTGCAAAATTTACAAACGCATTATTAAATTTTTACATTTTTTACAATGCCGATGCAACAGAAATAATTATAAATAAAAAAAACACTCTTGTCAAGTGCTTTTTTTTAATTTCTAAACATTTTATAATCTGCCTGTTCCTCAAACATTTGATAAATATTTTCGATGGTCTTTTCGCTGGCTTTTCTCGCTTCTGCAGGTTTCTTTTCCTCTATAAGTTCATAAACCCTTTGCAAATTGTTGTAATGTTTTTTGTAATTTTCTTTGTCTCTAAAAATAAAATTACCAAATCTGTAAAGCCTTTTGTTGATCATGTTCATGACTTCAACTAAAATTTCATTGTTGAGGCAGGAAACAAGTGCCATATTCCACTCGATAATTAAATTTTGAGCCAATTCCTCATCCTTATTTTCAATTGCAAGCCTAAGCTCTTCGTTTACATCTTGAAAATATTTAGTATTTTCACCAAGACCCTTTTGTGCCAAGAGCTCAACAGCAAGGGGCTCCAAGGATCTCCTCACTATGTAAAGATTCTTTGCCTCTTTGACGGAAATTTTAGAAACAATATAGGACTTTCTTGGAAAACTAGTAACAAGCCCGTCCTCTTCAAGTTTTTTTAAGGCTTCTCTAACAGGTGTCCTACTAACACCAAGATTAGAAGCGATTTCCATTTCGATTAACTTATCTCCAGGAAGTAATTTATTTTTTAAAATCTTTTCTTTTAAATCTCTGTATACCAAATTGCTAAGAGACTTTTTATTGCTTCGAAGATCCAAAGCTCCACTCTCCTATTTATTAAAATGTTTTCCCTTGTAATGAAATTACTTTTTCTTATTATACCACATAAAGAGTAGTTTAAAATACAATTTATTTTAATTATTTACGAAAAGTTTACCAAATGCTTTTATGGGTAAATAATTAAGGCACACAAATTTATAACTTATCAAATTAGGAGGAAAAAATGAATAAGAAAATTTTAATTACAACACTTGGACTCGGACTTGCACTGACACTTTCTGCTTGTGGACAAAAAACTGAAAAAGCAGAGCCAGCAAATTCTGAAGTGAAAGTTGAAGAAAATGTTAATAAAAATGCAAACAAAAACATGGCTGATGCTGAGACAAAGGAAGAAACTGCAGTAAATAAGGGTGCAGTTGCAAACTTAGATAGAGGAATTGCCTTTGACGGATTTAAAAAACTTCATTCTGATGCAAAAGTTGAATCTTTCCAACTTGAAGTTGAAAATGGAAAAGCCTACTACAAGGTTGATGGCTATGATGCCAAAAATGAGTACGAAGTTACAGTTGACGCAGTAACTGGTGACATTGTTAAAGACGAGTTTGAAGCAGAAGACACTTCAGCTAAGACAGCAGACATCCAATTAGAAATGATTGAAGCAGTTGATAAATTTATGGACCAAGCCTTAAAGGACGCTGGTCAAGGCTTTGAGGCTGGCGAATACGAGGTTGAATTCGACAATGGTATGTATGTAGTTAGCGTTGAAGTTGTCAATGGAAATAAAGACATAACTTACGAATACGACTTTGAAACAGGTAAACTTATAGAAAAAGATATGTAATAAAGTCAAAAAAATAATGTTAAGTAATTAACAAAGAAAGAGGGTCTTCCCTCTTTTTTTGTGTGAGTTTTTATAAAATTTTAAATATTTTATATCCTATAAAAATCCCTCTACAAAAAAGTAGAGGGTAAAATTTTTTATTTTAACTTTTTATATCTCTGCAAGGCATCTTTATAGGCAGAAATTATTGCCTTTGTGGAAGAAGCATTATATCTCTTCAAAATTTCTTTTGTGATTAAATCTTCGTCAGTAATATTTTTGCCCACAAAAATTTTTCTTATAAAGTCGCGAGTAAGTTCAAGTGTTGCATTGCTATCCATATTAATAATTTCGCCATTTTCTTCAATTTCAAATGCTAAATAAAAAACTCCATAGATTTTTGTAATAGCATTGTCTGAGTTTGTCCTTGCCTCTCCAGTGAGATATAAAGTGTTTTTCATCTTATTCTCCAATATTTTTATAAATTTCAAGAGAGATTTTGCCTATAATATCTTTAGCTGCCACATTTGACTCGGCGCCACTTGCTAAAACTACTAAAATGTAGTTTTTTGCTTCTGTAAAAAATATTCCGCCATCATTTTCCAAATTGTCTAGGTCGCCACTCTTACTTGCAATTTTTAAATTTTCTGGCAAATATCTTTGGAGCCTGTCCCTTTCCTGTTGTCTCAAGAGAATATCAATGGCAAGACTTGACATTTCTTCGCTTAAAAAAGATTTTTCATAAATCATTTTTAAAATGCTGGCAACATCTTCTGAAGAAGTGTAGTTGTCATTTCCCTTTTCTTTGGCGCCTACATCCATCATCTTTCTCTCAAGAGAAGTTTCTAAAAGATTAAGCTCTCTTCCCAGTTTATTTACATCATCCATGCCAACTTTATCTATTAAAATATTTGTGGCGAAGTTGTCGCTTATTATTACCATAAGGGTCAAAAGCTCTCTGATAGAAAATAAGTGTTCACAAGAAAGCTCCTTTAATACTCCTGATCCATCAACCTTGTTCTCTTCTTCAAGTTTTATTTTTTCATTAAGATCAATTTCTCCTAATTCAACTTTTTTAAGAAGAGTGAGCATTATTAGAAGCTTTATCATACTTGCTGATGGAGATTTTTTATTTCCATTTATAGAAAATTTTTCGCCCTCATCTAAATCGCAAAAAGTGACAGATATTGATGCTGGACTTTCATCTACAATATTTTTTATGGCATCTCTCAATTTATTATAGTTTATCATATCAACACTTTCTTTTCTATGTCTCTCAACTCAATAGCTTTAAAATTTGTCCCATTCCTATTCCAAAGAAGTTACCAACTGCTGCTCCAAGTACTCCCATTAAAACTCCTATGCCTGCGTAAGATGCGTCATAGGCTGAGGCTACTATTGGCGCTGATGCTGATCCACCAATGTTAGCAAGGGATGCTGTGGATACCATGCAAAGATCCCAGTGGAATATTTTTGAAAATACAAACATCAATATTACGTGAATTGCTAGGATAAAGATTCCATATACTACCCACATTGGTGCTGAGATTAGGTCTACTACTGATGCTGTTGATGCTAGTAGTGATACAACGGCGTATAGATAAACATTGGATAATTCTTCTACTGCTGGTAGTTTTCCTATTGGTGATAGAGCACAGATTAGTCCTAGTATTGTTACGAATAAAGTTGTTATTGTTCCCTTGTCAAATACTGCTAAGCCTGCGTTTGTTAAGGCTTCAGATAGTTTTGCTCCCACTAATTGTGATAGGGCTGATACTATTAGTGATAGTCCAATTAAGAAAATCCAGTCTGCAGAGTCTGCAGATTTTTTGCCCTTTGCTACTTCTTCTGCTGCTGCATCGGCTACTGCTTGTAGTTTTGATGTGTCCGCTTTTGTTGCCTTGTTCCATCTTTGTTCATATCTTACGGCTAATAGTAGCAAGGCTATCCAAAGTGAATAACATACTGTGTCTAGGGCTAATGCACAGGAGTAGGCTCCTGCGTCTACTGGTAGGGCTGCTTGCATTGCTGCCATGTTAGCTGAGCCACCTACCCATGATGCGAAGAGGGCTGCTACTGCTGCCCAAGTATCTGTTCCCAAGGTAGTTTTAAATATAGGATATCCGACTACGAAGCCTATAAATAGTGTCAGTGAACATCCTAAGAAGATTGCTACCATTCTTCCGCCAAGTTTTGCAAGTTTTCTAAAGTCACAGCGCAATAGCATTACGAAAATCATTGCATAGAGCAAGTTATTTTTTAGTGCTGAATATGCATTGGAGCATTCCTCTGATGCGTAAAGCCCCATTGTGCAGAAGATCATGTTTAAGACGTAGATAAATACTAGTGGTGGCACTACATTAAATACTTTCCATTTTGTGTATTTTTCTAGGGCAAGAAGCGCGCCTGCTACAAACATTAAAAATGCTATATAAGTAAATCCATTTGTTATTACCATAATTTTCTCCTTTCATTTTTTATTTTATATAGTTATTGCTTTTAGCTTTTTATAGGTCTAGATATTTTATTCCCGCTACTGACTTTATTCCCAGTCCTATGTCATCTGATACTGTGACATCTTTTTCTTTAAAGACTGCTCCACCTTCTATTGGATCTTCTAGGCAGAGAACAGGTCCGTCTAAGTCTACCTTTGTTATTATCTGCTTTGCACAAGCTAGATGTACTGCTGCGTTTACTGATATCTTTGCTTCAAGCATGCAACCTATCATGCATTCTACTCCACATAATTCTGCCATGCTAACTATTTTTAGGGCGTTATAAAGTCCTCCGCACTTCATCAGTTTTATGTTAATTAAGTCTGCTGCTTTCATGTTTAGTATTGTCATGGCATCTTCTGGTGAAAATACGCTTTCGTCTGCCAAGACTGGTACTATTGAGTGGTCTGTTACATATTTTAGTCCTTGGTAGTCATGTGCCTTTACTGGCTGCTCTACTAATTCAATGTCTAGTTGTTTTTCTTGCATTGAGTCTAGGATCCTTACTGCTTCTTTAGGTGACCATGCTTGGTTGGCATCTATCC
>NZ_HE978569.1:79552-87495 GCF_000311825.1 Peptoniphilus grossensis ph5
CCTACTGCACGAAGTCCAATTCCCTTTCTTAGTTGATCCATGGCGTCGATGTGATCCATCCACTTTTGGTCAACATTTTGAAGTAAAGCAACTCTTTCGATTTCTCTGAATTTTTCGTCGCCAAATTCTTCTTCTTTTTCTATATATTTTTTATCAGCAAGTTCTTTGATGTATGCTTTTAATGAATCAACTGTTGGATTTTCAAGTCCCTTTAAGAAGTCTTCTGGGAAGTCAAAAGTATTTATTCCAAAGTTTCTAATTGATTCAAAGTCTAAATAGTTTTTGTAGGTATAAATTCTAGTATTGCATCTGATGCAGGGATATTATTTACGCCCGCAATAGGAGCTGCTATATTTGCTAGCTTAGGAAGAAACCCATGGGCAGGAATCATAGTAGGTTATGCAGCTGCTTCTGGAGGGTTGAGTGCTAGTTTATTTATTAGTAATTCTGATGTATTGCTAGCAGGAATAACCGAGAGTGTAGCAACAGGAATGAATATAGAAGGTTCAACAACTCCAGTAATGAATTTTTATTTTATGGCTGCAATGACAATTTTATTAACTATCTTCATCACATTAGTTGCAGAAAAGTTTTTGATAAAATATTTAGATAATGATGGAAATAGGACTTTTAATAAAGATGCTTCACTCGTAGAACTTTCAAATTTAGAAAGAAAAGGACTAAAATATTCTGGTTATGGATTCATTCTATTCATCGCTATAATGTTAATATTAACATTACCTAAAAATGCTTTTTTTAGAGATGAAAATGGCGGATTCTTACCTAAGTCTCCGTTAATATCATCTGTAATGCCAATAATATTTATGTTCTTCTTTATAGTAGGTACATTATACGGAATTGGAGCTAAAACAATTACTAAATTAAGTGATATCCCAAAACATATTCAAGAAGAGCTTAAGGGTATGACTTCAATTTTTCCAACAATGTTTACTGCTTCAATGTTTGTTACATTGTTTAATGCAAGTAAATTAGCAACAATTCTAGCTGTACATGGATCTAATTGGTTACAATCATTACAAATTCCGTCCGTATTGTTAATAATATTATTAATTCTACTGTGTACATTTTTAAATTTATTTATAGGAAGTGCTTCTGCAAAATGGTTAATACTTGCACCAATATTCGTTCCTATGTTTGCAATGATGGGATTTTCACCAGCATTAACTCAAGTTGCTTATAGAATTGGAGATGGAGCAACTAATATTATTTCTCCAATTGCAGGTGCTGTTCCTGTAATCTTAGGTTTATTGGAAGATTATAAGCCTGATAATTATGAAAAGGAAATTGGTTTATGCACAATGATATCTTTAGAACTACCATTTACATTTACATTACTAATTGTTCAAACGGTAAGTTTGATAATTTGGTTTGTTTTAGGAATTCCTCTTGGGCCTGGCGCAGGAACCATAATTTAAAAGGAGCAATTTATGAATTTTAATGAAGTGAAAAATGAAGTTAATAAAAACATTGATACTTTTATAAACATTAGAAGAAAAATCCACAGAAATCCCGAATTATCCATGAAAGAATATGAAACAACAGATTTTATAATAGAAACTTTAAGAGAATTTGGTATAGAAGAAGTTGAAAAGATTAATTCAACAGGTGTAGTTGCTATTATTAGAGGAAAAAGCTCTAAATGTATAGCTATAAGAGCTGATATAGATGCAATACCAATAGATGAGAATAACAGTTTAGAATATAAATCTTCTAATGCAGGAGTCATGCATGCTTGTGGACATGATGTTCATACAACTAGCTTATTAGGTTGTGCATATATCTTAAATAAATATAAAGATGATTTAAATGGGACTGTAAAATTAATTTTTCAACTTGCTGAGGAAACAGGCGAAGGCGCTAAATATATGATTGAAAATGGAGCTTTAAGCAAAGATTCTATTCCACAAGCGATATTTGGTCTTCATTGTTGGCCTAATATCGTAGCTGGAAAAATATATCACAGACACGGGAAAATGGGTACTTGTTCCGATACTTTTGACATAAAAATTAAAGGAAAGTCAGGATATGCCGCACACCCTGAAAATGCTGTTGATCCAATTATAATTTTAGGAAATATTATTTGTGGAATTCAAAATATTATACCTAGAGCTAAGTCCCTTAGATCAAGGTATAATAACCATTTCTTCTGTACATGGAGGAAAGGCGTACAATATAATTCCAGATGAAGTACTGGTAAAGGGAGCTATCAGAGCTTTGTCTGAGGAAACTAGAGAGTTTCTCCACAAGCGATTAAAAGAGATTACTGAAAATGTTTGTAAAACTTTTGGTGGAACAGCTGAGGTTATAATAAATAAAGGAACACCTGTATCCAATAATAATGAAACAATTTCTAAAATAATAGAAATTTCTATAATAAAAAATTTTGGAGAGGAAAACTATATATATAATCCTTTTCCATCAATGGGATCTGAGGATTTTGCATATTATGGAGAAATTATACCAGCTGCTATGTATAGATTAGGGACTGGATTTATAAATCAAAAAAATGCAAGCCTTCATTCCTCAGGTCTAGTAATTAGTGAGGATGCTATATCTACTGGAATCTTGTCTATGGTATCAGTGTGCGATGATTTATTAAATAACATATAAAAATATTTTAAAAGAACAAGGGAGATATAAAAAATGTATCTCCCTTAAATAATAGCGAAAATCGGGCTATTTAATTTCAAGATATGCCTTATAATAATCTACGATATCATCATTATCAAGAGCTGTTGTGAGATATTCTAAAAGAATTATCCCTGTATTAAGACTTGAATTTATTTTTTTTAATTTATCAGGTAAATTACTTTTATAACCAGCATTAACAATTTCCTTTACCATAAAGACTATAAATTTTTCTTTATTATTAGTCCACAAAACATTATTTTTTTCATTAGATGAATTGACTATAATACCTCTTTTTTCAATGTCCATATCAGTAGAGTTATAATACCGTATATATAGAGAGGTATTTTGGGAGTAGAGCTTAATTAAATCATCATCGTGAATATTAAATTCAACAACTGTATCAAACTGAATATTTTCAGTAGTATACTCATTTTTTTGCAGTATAGATAATTTTTGTAATTGTTTCTTTTTATTATTAAGGTTGTCTAGAATTTTATAATAGTTATTAATTTGTTTTTGAGTTTCAATTAAAGACTCGTTAATAAATTTCTCTTGACTAATAAGTGAATTGCTGCTTAAATCTTGAATATCACTAATCTTTATACCTAAATCTTTGTACGACATAATATCTGCAATGTTTATTATGTCTCTTGTGGAATAAACTCTATATCCGTTATCATCTCTTTTAATTTGTATTAAATTTTTTTCTTCCCAAAACCTTAATGTAGATTTCGGAATGCCAAGTAATTTTGAGACATAGTCTATATTAAAATTATAATTCTTCATAAAATATCACATTTGGTAATATAAATTATATAGCTTTATTCATTGACGTTCAAGTTACTTGAAGATTTATAATATGGACAAGAGGTGAAAAAAATGAAAGAAAAGAAAGGTTCGAAAAAATTCAATTTTAAAATGCCACATACCTATGTAATACTTATTACTATTATGGCAATCGTTCTCGTCCTCACTCATGTAATACCTTCGGGTGAATATGACAGGATAGAAGATTCAGTATCTGGTAAGATGGTTGTAGTACCAGGTTCATATCATACTGTTGAGACAAAAGCACCAAGTATTTTTGGTTTATTTTTAGCCTTACAACAAGGCTATGTAGAAGCGGCAAATATTATGTTTTTGATTATTTTTGCCTATGGATTTGTATATTTCTTGACAAAAAATGGAACTATGGACGCTGCACTTGGGACTTTAGTAAAAAAAATAGGGAACAGTGTTCAACTACTTATACCTATAGTAATGATAATATTAGGTTTTTTAGCTTCAACTATGGGAATTTACGAGGAAGTTTATGGCTTATTTCCTATTATGGTAGGTATATTTATTGCCTTAGGTTATGATGCCATTGTTGGTGGAGCTACAATATTTCTAGGAGTCTCCATAGGTTATGCAGCTGGAACAACTAATCCTTATAATGTCGCGGTTTCTCAAGATGTTGCAGGTATACCTTTGTATTCAGGTATGCAATTTAGATGGATTATCTTTTTTGTAATGGAAGTTGTTGCCATAACCTATGTTATGATTTACGCAAGAAAGATAAAGAAGGACCCAACTAAGTCTATAATGTACGGAACAAATATCGAAGGTATTCCTAATAGATCCTTAGAATACTTAGATAATATAATACTAACAACAAGACATAAACTTTGTTTATTATTATTCTTTGGTACCATTGGATTTTTACTTTATGCTGTATTGAAATTAGAATGGTATGTAGATGAGATAGCAGCTCTATTCTTGCTTTCAATGGTAGTTTCAGGGATAATTAGCGGCTATTCTGCGACTGGAATATGTACTACTTTTATTGAATCAACAAAATCTATGGTGTCCTCTATGCTGATTGTAGGGTTTACAAGAGGTATTACTGTTTTAATGAAACAAGGAATGATAACGGATACTATTGTTTATGGGCTAGTAAAAGTATTTAGTACAGGTAGCAAGTACTTTGCTGCTTATGGAATGCTTATCATTCAAAACCTTGTAAAAATATTTATAAACGGTTCTACGAGTCAAGCTACAATAACCATGCCGATAATGGCTCCTACTGCCGAACTAGTAGGGCTGAGCAAACAAATAGCTGCTCTAGCTTATCAATTTGGTAATGGATATGCAGATATTTTTTGGCCTACAGCTTGTGCTTTATGTTGCGGACTAATGGGAGTGTCTTTAGATAAATGGTATAAGTTTGTTACTCCACTGTTCATCATTATTCTTATATTAGAATTTGTGTTTATGACAGTAGCAGTAACGATAAGATATTAATTGGAGATGAGTTAAGTTATGCTTATAAAAAATGGTTTTTTATTAGATTATGAGTCAAAAGAATTTGTAAAAAGAGACATAAAAGTTATAGATGGAAAAATTCACGAAATATCAGATAATATAATAAATGACGATAAAGATATTGTTATTGATGCTACAAATATGTACATTACACCAGGTTTAATTGATGCCCATAGCCATATTTGCATTAGTGAGGAAGGAATGGGACAATTGGGAGATGATTGTTGTGATTATTCTTCAGCACTAACTCCAGAACTAGAAGTTCTAGATGCTATTTATCCATTCGATAAGGCGGTGGAATCAGCTTTAAAAGCGGGAGTAACTACCGCTTGTATTTGTCCAGGAAGTGATGGTGTAGTAGGCGGAATGTGTTCAACCATAGAATTTGGCGAAAAAGTAGCTGATAAGATGATAGTTCAAAGAAAAACTGCAATAAAATGTAGTTTAGGAGAAAATCCAAAAAACTGCAAACCACGGTTTTTCCTCTAGAATGGGTACTGCATATAATTTGAGAAAATGCTTTGAAGAAGCCTTAGAATATAAGTATAAAAAAGAAAATAGCAATGGATACTTTAGAAAAGACTTTGGTATGGAAAACATGTTAAAAGTCTTGAACAAAGAAATACCAATTCATGTTCATGCCCATAGGTCTGATGATATTTGTACAGCAATTAGAATCGCTAAAGAATATGAAATTAATATGGTCATCGTACATGGAACTGATGCAATTTCTATTATAGATTATCTAGCAGAAAATAAGTATCCAATAATATTAGGACCTTCAATGAATCCAAGAGGCAAACAAGAATGTTGGAATAAAACTTTTGAAACAGCAAAATATTTATCAGACAATAAAATAAAATTCTGCATAACTGCAGATCACGATGTAACTCCAATTTACTATCTTGTGGATTATGCTAGAATGTGTGTGAAAAATGGTTTAGATGAACTTGAGGCATTAAAAGCAATTACTAAATATCCAGCAGAAATTTTAGGAATTCAAGATAAAAAAGGCGATATAAAAAAGGGATTAGATGCAGATTTAGTTTTTTGGACAGATCACCCATTTTCAAATTACACTAGAGTAAAAAATGTATTCGTAAGAGGTAACAAATTAGTATAACATCTTAAAGCTAGGAGGTGTGATGGTATGGAAAAAATAAAAAGAAAATTCGAAAATGTTAAAATGCCCCACACTTATGTTATTCTGATGAGCATATTAATAATAGTAAGTATACTAACTTACATTATTCCATCTGGTCAATATACAAGAGTTGAGGACGAAGTTCTTAGGAGAACGGTAGTAGTACCAAACTCCTTTGAGTTCGTAGAAGGGAAGTCTCCCAATCTATTTGATATTTTTTTGGCTATTCAAAAAGGATATGTAAGTTCGGCTAATATACTTTTTCTAATAATATTTGCATATAGCTTTGTAAATATCTTAGTAGTAAATGGGACCTTGAACACTTATATTAATGCTTTAATTAAAAGACTTGATGGAAATAACAACCTATTAATTGTAATTTGTGTCTTTGTTTTTGGAATACTTGGATCCACATTGGGAATATTTGAAGAAGTATATGGATTAATACCGGTTTTTATTCAGCTATTTATCTTACTAGGATATGACAGAATTGTTGGAGGCTCAATTGTATTTTTAGGGGTAGCAACTGGATTCTCAGCTGCAACAACTAATCCATTTTCTATAGGCATTGCTAAAGAATTATCAGGTCTTCCAGTAAATGTGGGAATATGGTATAGAATTGTTGTGTTTATTATTTTTCAGGCTACAGCAGCCTTATACATTATTAAATATGCAAACAAAATTTACTCTAATCCAGAGTTATCACTTTTTAAAGAAGATTTTAATGAAAGTAAAATCGAAGAAAGTCTTGAACCTACAAAAAGACATTTTTTATCGCTCATATCTTTTATTATAACAATTGTTGTATTATTATGCGGGACTGCTTTTTGGGACTGGTATATTGATGAAATTGCAGCGTGGTTTTTGATGATGGCTGTTATTGCAGGAGCTATTAGTGGCTGGAGCGCAAATAAAATCTGCAAAGAAGTTATATTATCAACTAAAGACGTAATATCTTCTGTCTTAGTTGTAGGTTTTACAAGAGGAATAATAATTATTATGAATGAGGCTTTAATATCGGATACAGTAGTATATTATTTGTCAACATTGCTGAATAATTCACACAAAATTATTTCTGCAAATATTATGCTATTCATCCAAAATGTTATTAATTTTTTTGTAACTGGGTCTTCGAGTCAAGCAACTTTAACCCTCCCAATAATGTTACCAGTTTCTGATCTTATTGGACTAAACAGAGAAATAGCAATAATTGCTTATATATTTGGTGATGGTTTTTCTGATATATTTTGGCCAACAGCTTGTATATTGCAATGTGGACTAATGGGTATACCAATAGATACTTGGTACAAGTTTGTAAGTCCTTTGTTTTTAATAATGACAATTCTTCAGATAGTATTAATTTCTATAGCAGTGTATATTTTTTAAAAAATACTTTAACTCATAAAATCCCAATAAAACCTGCTAACAAAAGTCAAGCATAACCCGAATTTATTTTCGGGTTATTTTTCTTTTCTTTATTTATTTATTAGTTTTGAGCATTACAATTAAGCCGATTATTTTTCGGCTTGCTTTTTAGTGCTTTTTCAATCCTATGCTACTTTTAATTCTTTTTTCTCGGCTTTTGATTCCATAACTCTTGCATAGTAGATTCTTAAGAATTTATTTAATCCTGCAAATTTGCAAACTTTTTTGGCTTTTCCTTCTTTTTCTTTTTTTATCATATACTTATATATTTCATTCTCTGGATCTTTAGCACTCATCATACATTTCATTGCCTGGTAGCCTACTTTTCTTAGTATTGTGTTTCCTCTTTTGCTTATTTTTCTTTGATCTGCTTTAAAGTTTCCTGATTCATATGGTGGTGCATCTATTCCTATAAATG
>NZ_HE978569.1:88458-112600 GCF_000311825.1 Peptoniphilus grossensis ph5
CCCACTGCACGAAGTCCAATTCCCTTTCTTAGCTGATCCATGGCGTCGATGTGGTCCATCCACTTTTGGTCAACATTTTGAAGTAAAGCAACTCTTTCGATTTCTCTGAATTTTTCGTCGCCAAATTCTTCTTCTTTTTCTATATATTTTTTATCAGCAAGTTCTTTGATGTATGCCTTTAATGAATCAACTGTTGGATTTTCAAGTCCCTTTAAGAAGTCTTCTGGGAAGTCAAAAGTATTTATTCCAAAGTTTCTAATTGATTCAAAGTCCAAATAATTTTGGTTGTTATCATCAAGCTTGTTGTAGAAGTCTATAGTCTTGTCGATTACATCGTTTCTCATTGCAATAATGTCGTCTTTTAGGTTCTCACCTTCAAGGACTCTTCTTCTTTCAGCATAGATTACTTCTCTTTGTCTATTCATAACATCGTCATATTTTAGGACGTTCTTACGAATACTAAAGTTGTTGCCTTCTACTTTTCTTTGGGCTGATTCAATTAGTCTTGTCAAAATTTTTGCTTCAACTGGTTCGTCTTCTGGTGAATCAATTTTTTCCATTGTTTCTTTAAATCTGTCGCCAGCGAATAGTCTAATTAAATCGTCATCTGCTGATATATAAAATCTTGAGAAACCTGGGTCTCCTTGACGACCTGAACGACCACGAAGTTGGTTGTCGATACGCCTTGACTCATGTCTTTCTGTACCAATTATTCTAAGTCCGCCTACTTTTTTAACTTCTTCAGCTTCCTTGTCAGTTTCTTCTTTGAATTTTTTTACAAGAGCTTGATAATCTTCCCTTGCTTTTATTATTTCTGGATCCTCTGTCTTAAAGTATGAGTCTGCATATTCAAGCATTTCATCTTCCATGCCTTGCTTTTTAAGTTCTTTCTTTGCAAGGTATTCTGGGTTACCACCAAGTACAATATCGGTACCACGACCAGCCATGTTAGTGGCAATAGTTACTTGACCGAAACGACCAGCTTGAGCAACTATTTCAGATTCTTGTTCGTGCTTTTTGGCGTTCAAGACATTGTGCTTAATTCCTGCACGTTTCAAATATTTTGAAAGAGTTTCTGACTTGTCAATGGAAATTGTACCAACTAGGACTGGTTGTCCTTTTTCATGTGCTTCTTCAATTTCTCTTGTTACAGCCTTGAATTTTGCATCTTCATTGATGTAAATGTGGTCGTTGTCGTCTTCTCTAATTACAGGTTTATTTGTAGGGATTTCAACAACGTCAATGTTATAGATGTCTCTAAATTCGCCTTCTTCTGTCATGGCAGTACCTGTCATACCAGAAAGTTTGTCGTACATTCTAAAGTAGTTTTGGAAGGTAATTGTTGCAAGAGTTTTTGATTCAGCTCTTACTTCTAGTCCTTCTTTAGCTTCAATAGCTTGGTGAAGTCCTTCAGAGTATCTTCTACCATACATTAGACGACCAGTAAATTCATCAACTATAATAATTTCGCCATCTTTAATAACATAGTCAATATCCTTGTGCATTGTACCAGCAGCCTTTAGGGCTTGGTTAATGTGGTGGGATAATTCCATGTTTGATGCGTCTGATAAGTTTTCTATGCCAAAATATTTTTCAGCCTTTTCAATACCCTTATCAGTAAGTGTTGCTGTCTTGTCCTTTTCATTTATTACATAGTCAACAGTTTCTTCTTCAAATTCTCTGTTAAATCTTTCAAGGTCAATTTCGTCTTGGCTCTTGATTCTGTGAGAAAGAGTATTTACAAAGTCTCTTGCCCTAACATATAAGTCAACTGATTCATCGCCTTGACCAGAAATAATAAGAGGTGTTCTGGCTTCATCAATTAAAATTGAGTCAACTTCGTCGACAATACAGAAGTGAAGTCCTCTTTGTACCATTTCTTCCTTGTAGATAACCATGTTATCTCTTAGGTAGTCGAAGCCAAATTCATTATTTGTTCCATAAGTGATGTCAGAATTGTAAGCAGCCTTTCTTTCATCTTGGTCCATGTCGTGGATAATACATCCAACACTAAGTCCCAAGAATTCATAAACCTTGCCCATCCAGTCCCTATCACGGCTTGCCAAATAGTCATTGACTGTAACAATATGTGTGCCCTTGCCTTCAAGAGCATTTAAGTAAGCTGGAAGTGTAGCAACAAGTGTCTTACCTTCACCAGTTTTCATTTCAGCAATTCTACCTTGGTGAAGAATAATACCACCGATAACTTGCACTCTAAAGTGCTTCATACCAAGCACTCTCCATGCCGCTTCTCTTACAACAGCAAAAGCTTCTGGAAGTATATCGTCTGTAGTTTCACCATTATTAAGTCTATTCTTAAATTCTTCAGTTTTTTCTTTTAGTTCAGCATCTGAAAGCTTTTCCATTTCGCCTTCAAGGCTCATAACTTTATTTACAAGGGGCTCGATTTTTTTTAGTTCCCTTTCACTGTAGGTACCAAAAATCTTTTCCATTAAACCCATTTTACCACTCCTTTTACCTGACGTTACATTCTATCATTAAATGGCATAATTTACAATAAAAACAAATTAATCTTTACCTCTATAAATTATATTGTTAGAAATATTTAATGTCAATATAATTAGCCTAAATACTTAATTTAAATTGAATTTAAAGCTTACTTAGCTATACAAAATAAAAATTTTATTATAAAATGTATTTAATGACGAGGAGGTTAATATGATACTAGTAGTTGACTTTGGCGGCCAATACAATCAGTTAATAGCAAGACGAATAAGAGATCTTAATATTTACTGCGAAGTTGTCCCCTATAACAAGGCATTAAAAGAATTAGAAAATAGAGATAATGTAGAAGGAATAATATTTACAGGTGGACCTAACTCAGTTTATGAAGAAAGTGCACCAAAAATCGAAAAAGAAATTTTCGACAAAAATATACCAATCCTTGGACTTTGCTACGGCATGCAAATCATGGCACACACTCTAGGTGGCGAGGTAGTAAACGCACCAAAGGAAAGAGAATTTGGAAAGACAGAAATAAAAACAGAAGCAGCAGAAATATTTAAAAACCTAAAAGAAAAAGAAACAGTCTGGATGAGTCACGTAGATAGAGTAGAAAAAGTGCCAGAAGGCTTTGAAGTAATAGCTCATAGTCAAAACTGCCCTGTAGCAGCCATGGCAAATGAAGAGAAAAAACTTTACGCCCTACAATTTCATCCAGAAGTAAACCATTCAGTTCACGGCAAAGAAATGTTAGAAAACTTTGCAGTAAATATTTGCGGTGCAAAAAAAGACTGGACAATGGAAAATTATGCCAAGAAGGCAATAAAAGAAATAAGAGAAAAAGTTGGCGACGGAAAAATCCTCCTTGCCCTATCAGGTGGCGTTGACTCATCAGTAACAGCAGCCCTTTTATCAAAGGCAGTTGGAGATCACTTAACTTGCATCTTTGTAGACCATGGATTAATGAGAAAAAATGAAGGCGACGAAGTAGAAGAAGCCTTTAAAGATTCCGGCATGCACTTTATAAGAGTTGATGCAGAAAAAAGATTTTTAGAAAAACTATCTGGCGTGACAGACCCAGAAAGAAAGAGAAAAATAATTGGCGAAGAATTTATAAGAGTCTTTGAAGAAGAAGGACAAAAAATAAAAGCAGTGGACTTCTTGGCACAAGGAACAATTTATCCAGATGTAATCGAATCAGGACTTGGCGACTCAGCAGTGATAAAATCCCACCATAATGTAGGGGGGCTACCTGATTTTGTAGACTTTAAAGAAATAATAGAACCCCTTCGCATGTTATTTAAAGACGAAGTGCGTGACCTTGGACGAGAACTTGGCCTTGCAGATTACCTAGTAGATAGACAACCCTTCCCTGGACCAGGACTTGCCATAAGAGTAATGGGAGAAATTACAAAGGAAAAACTAGACATACTTCGTGACGCAGACAAAATCTTTAGAGACGAATTAGAAAAAGCAAAACTAGAAGACATAAACCAATATTTTGCAGTCCTAACAAATAACAGAACAGTAGGCGTAATGGGCGACTTCAGAACTTATGACTATACCCTTGCCCTTCGTGCAGTGTCAACAACAGACTTCATGACAGCAGACTTCACACGAATCCCATGGGAAATCTTGGATAAAGTTTCCAATAGAATAGTAAACGAAGTAGACCACATAAATCGAATAGTCTACGACATAACATCCAAACCACCTGCTACTATTGAATGGGAATAGTAGCAAAATTTTCTAAAATGGCTTAATTACAAGCTATATAGAGAATGAAAAATGGCTACTGGTACTCAAATGGTACTGGAAGCTAAAAAGAATAAACTAAATAGTAGTTCCAAGTGTTTTACATGAGGACAAAAAATTAGACCGTAGTTTAAAGCTGCGGTCTTTTTGCGTACATATTATGAGGATTAATTTATTTAGACATCTCCAATGGCTACTTTCAAATGCAACAAATAATATAAACCAGATTGCAAAAGCTACTAATACAACTGGTGTTATTTATAAGAAAGATATTGACTATATGAGAGAAAAAATAGAAAAATTATCAAAAGAAATTTGGGATATACATTCCCTATTATTAAACAGAAATAAATAGAATAACTCCCTTTAAGTATCTTAGACCTGTAAGAAGCTTTAAAAATATGATATAATATAATTGATTGAAATGCCGATTTTTAAAATTACAAGGGAGAGAAATTTATGCAAGACTTTGGGAAAATTATTTTTAAAATAGACCAGGTTTTAGAAGAAAAAAATATAAGCAAAAATAAATTGGAAAAAGAAGCAAATCTTCAAAGGACACAACTTAATTCTTATTGCAATAACAAGGTTAAAAGGATAGATTTGGAAACTATAGCAAAAATTTGTTATGTTCTTGAGTGTAAAGTCGAAGATATTATGGATTATGTGAGGTAATTAAATGAATAGATACGAAATCATTCAAAAAATAGGTGATATGTATCAGATTGGTAATACTGAATCAGGAGAATTTAGTTATGTACAAGCTCTGAAAAGTGTTGGAAAGGATATAAAAGACTATCAGAAAGGAGATACTAATACAAATCATCAGTTTTTAGACATTAGATTTGAAAATGATAGATTAGTTATTTTAGTAGAAACAAAAAATAGCTTTAACAGTTGGGATCATAATAAAATTAGAAAACAATTACAAGACTATGTAAGGTATGAAAAAGCTTATTCTGATAAAAAAATAATTGCTATGCTAATAGAAACAGATGGAGATGATATATGGGTTTGGCATGGACAATCAGTAATTATTGATGAAGAACACAGGAAAAAAGAAGAAACCGTTTTAAAATCTTTTGAAGAATATGAGAATATAGTTTTTGGTAAAGTTAATGACAAAATTAAAGTTGTTGATTCAATAAAAGTTTTAAATGAAATGCTACATTCAGATGGTGTAAATGAGAAATTGAGAAGTCAGTTTGTAGGTACTTGCCTATTAGCATTAAAGAATGGACTTTCATATAAAAATTTAAAACCAACATTGGATCCTAATACTGGAAAAGATTTAAGTCAAGAAAAAATAATAATAAAAGATATAAAAAATATTCTGTCAGGCTTGTTATCTAAAAATAATGATGTGGATACTCTAAATAAAGCTGGCAAATTATCTGTATTAAGTAGTAAGGTCCTAGATGATCAAGATATAGCTAGTTTAACATATAATGAATTACAAAAAATATTGGAATTTATAGACAACAATATAATTCCTTTTATTAATGATTCAAATACTGCAGGACAAGATTTATTAAATCTATTCTTTACAACATTTAATAAATATGTTGGTAAATCAGATAAGAATCAGGCATTTACACCAGATCACATTTGTGATTTTATGTGTAAAGCTGTAGGAGTAAATAAAAACTCACGAATTTTAGATCCTTGTTCTGGCAGTGGCGCATTTTTAGTAAGAGCAATGACAGATGCAATGGATGATTGCGACACAGAAGAAGAACGTGAAGAAGTAAAAAGAAATCAAATTTTTGGTATTGAATACGAAGATGGAGCGTTTGGTTTATCATCAACAAATATGTTAATCCATGGTGACGGTAATTCAAATGTTATCCAAGCTTCTATGTTTGAAAGAGGAGAATGGATTAAAGATAAAAATATAAATATTGTTTTAATGAATCCACCATACAATGCCACTAGAAAATTCTGTAATCCAGAATATGTAAAAAGTTGGAAATCAAGCAATAAAGAAGATCCATCTAAAGGATTTCATTTTGTAGAATATATTGCAAGGCATATACCAGCTAACTCAAAAATAGCAGTACTATTACCTATGCAAGCAGCTATAGGAAATAGCTCAGAAGTTAAAAAATACAAAAAGAAAATGTTAGATAATTACACTTTAGATGCAGTTTTTTCATTGCCAAATGAAATGTTTTATCCAGGTGCTTCTGCTGTAGCTTGTTGTATGATATTTGATTTATCACAAAGACACGAAAGATCCAATAAAGAAACTTTTTTTGGATATTATAGAGAAGACAATTTTATAAAAAGAAAAGGATTAGGTAGGGTAGAAAAAACTGATGATGAAGGTAATAGTTTATGGGCAAGCACAAAAGACGAATGGCTTGACTTATATAAAAATAAAAAAGAAGTACCAGGATTATCTGTTATGAAGAAAGTTACTTGGAAAGATGAATGGCTAGCAGAGGCTTATATGGAAACAGACTATTCGACTCTAGATGAATCTAATTTTCAAAAAGTTATAAATGATTATTTATCATATTTAGTTAAACAAGGAGATTACATTAATGATTAACTTGAAAAAATGGAAATACTTTCCTCTTAATGGTAAAGATGGTTTATTTAGGATAGAGTCATGCAAATGTAATAATGCTAGTGAATTGTTAGTTGATGGTGATGATATTGAATATATAGGCGCTAAGAAAAATGATAATGGATTTATGAGGATGGTCAAGTATGATGGATCGTTGGTAACGAAAGGAAACTGTATAATATTTATATGCGATGGACAAGGATCAGTTGGATATACTAATTATATAGATCATGACTTCATAGGGTCTACAACACTGTCTGTAGGTTATAATAAGAATTTAAATGAAAGAAACGCCTTATTTTTAGTTACTGTCTTAGATTTAGAAAGATATAGATATTCATTTGGGAGAAAATACAAAACTAATCTTGTAAAAACAAAAATCAAATTGCCTTCAACTGATGATGGACAGCCAGATTGGCAGTATATGGAAAGATTTATTGATAAATTAAATTTTAAAAAGGTTACTACTAAAAACTTATGTTTGCCAGGTATTAATTTGAATACAAAGTCATGGCAAGATTTTTTATTGGGAAAATTATTTGATAATATTTATAAATCTTATGCTTATATTAAAAGTGATTTAACTTTTTTCTCTGGATATGATAAAGGTAGAATTCCATTTATAAGTAGGACTGATATAAATAACGGATGTGATGGCTATGTCTCTATCAGTGGAATTGATAGAATAGAAAAAGGAAATGCAATTATAATAGGTGATACTACATCAACTATATATTATCAAAAAGAAAATTTTGTAACAGGAGATCATATTGTAATTTGTAGAGCAAATTGGATTAATCAATACACAGCTTTATTTATTAAGACTTTAATAGAGAGAGAGCGTTATAAATATAATTATGGCAGAGCCTTTAAAATGGATTTAATAAAAAATACAAAGATTAAATTACCAGTTTTAAAGAAGGATAATGAACATGTAATAGATAATGAAAAGACGTACTCCAAATATGGGTATATTCCTGATTGGGAATGGATTGAAAACTATATGAAGAGTTTACCATATGGAGATAAGATTGATGATTAACAGAAAAGGAAAATTACTAGAAATGGTTATTGGAGGGGCGTATGTCCGATAAAAGTTCAACAACTCAATTGTGTAAGATTATATACTTTGATGACGAGTCAATAACGGATTATCTTCAATTGATGTCTGGAGGAAATCTGGAGAAAACAACAGAATTATTAGAAACAGCATCAAACGATTCAGAAGTTGAGACAAATGCAGCTACAAAAATTGGATTTGGTAGTCTAATAAAAGCATTATTAGGCTGGAATGCAGAAGTTGGCGTGAAAGCATCAGCAGGACTAAGTTTTAATAGTGAAAAGATGGTAAAAAATATCATTAAAAATACTATTCTTACTGATTTTGTTAATGCACTAGAAGAAAATGAGAATAAGAAAGCTGTTTCCAAATTACCAAAAGGGACAATAAAAAAATTCAGTGGATATAAAATCACAGCAGAGAAAGATTCTTTGTCTTATTTCGTAATGGTTTCACCTTATATGAATATGTTTCAATCTGGAAGCACTATTCCTAGTGGCGAACTTAGTATTTCATTGGAGAAACTTGATAGTGTTTTAAGAAATGCAAAGGGTTATTATGAATTTGTTGGAACTAAAGGAAACAGTAAGGTGATTTTAAGATTTAATATTAGCGCTTTTAAAAATAATTATATGATTAGTGATTTGCTAAAAATGAATTTAAGTATTTTTGCAATTAAAGTTGGCGATACAACATTGGATATGCTTAATATTAATGAAGAGTTAAATCTTGATTTAACAAATAGTGTAGTTGATAATCCATCATATGAAGAAAGTAATAAAGATAATGATCAAAATAGTAATTTATCTAAAAAACTTCCAGTATTTGATGTGCTATTAGCTGGAGTTGAGTCAAATGGTTAATAGAATTATTATATTTAAAGGGAGCAAAAAAGATTTTGAAGAATTATTATATGATATTATAGGTAATGGTTCTTATACACCTTTTATGGAGCTAATACAAAAATATAATGCTAGGTTAAGACCGAATGAATCTGGTGTTAGAGAACAAGAGTTAGGAAGAAAAATACCTGTTGAAACTTGTGTAGTAAAGGCAGATGATTATGGATCAGTATTACCTCATGTTTTATCAAACTTTTCAACTATAATTACTTTAAACTGCGATATTGATTGTCTTCTAGTTCATAATCCACCGAGACGAGTGGAGGATTCTTTAAAAGCATATGATGAAAGTATAATTGAATATAAATTTTCAGAATACCAAGAAATATCTAAGAAAAAACTTAAGGAGATTTACAAACAATTAAATAAAGATATTCTTGGACAAGTTGATTGTAAAAAATCAATAATAACAGGATTGTATAGGTTATTAAAAGAGCAAGTAAATAATCCGGTGGTATTAATGTTTTATGGGTATTCTGGAGTTGGTAAAACTGAAAGTGCTAAAAGTATAAGTAATTCATTAGGTGGAAACTTATTAAGAATTCAATTTTCAATGATGCAAACAAATGAAGCTTATAATTACGTTTTTGGGTCTGAACACTCAAATAATAGTTTAGCAAAAGATATGCTTTTAAGGGAGTCTAACGTTATACTAATTGACGAATTTGATAAAGTAGACTATAGGTTTTATAATGCTTTCTATGAACTTTTTGATGAGGGTAGGTATGTAGATACCAATTATGATGTAGACTTAAAAAACACGATTTTTATATGTACTTCAAATTTTATGAATGAAGAAAAAATTAAAGAGAGTTTAGGACCAGCAATGTTTTCGAGATTCTCTGAGTGTATACGATTTGATCAATTAGAGAAAGAACAAAAACTTGAAATTGTTAATAATTGGTACGATGAAGTATTAAGTAAATTAGATGATGATGAAAAAAATATAATAAAAAAAACAGATATCATGCAATGGTTTATGGATAATGTTGATAGATATGATAATATAAGAATATTAAAAACAAAACTAGAAAATGCTATATATCATAAATTATCAGAAGTATATATTTTTTCTTAGATATTTTTGTCCGGTACTGGGACTGAGACGGGACTAAAAATTTGAAAATGTCCTATAATTAGATGGGTTTAGTGATACTCTAAAAAAAGAATTTAGTATTTTGAATGGATTGGGATGTATCGGACCTTTGGAAAAGAAGAATGGGAATAAAGTTAATATAAACTCTTAAGACCTTAGTTAATACTAGGGTCTTATTTATTTGTCATGATACGAAATCATAGCTATAAGAATTTTCTAAAGTGTGTTATTATATGTAGAAAATATAAAACATTTTTAAAATTAAATTTTAAATGTTAAATCTTGAAATAATTAAGCTAGATTAGCTTACTTAAAAATTTTTTGAAGAGTTAATTTTTTCAAAAACAATTTTAATGTTTTCAACTTAATTTTATATCTTGAAAATTTAATCCATCAAATCAATAATAAGGAGTGAAAAAATGTCAAATGACAACTTTGAAGTATTAAATGAATCAGAAATCCGTGGAAAAATTATTGTAAGGACGAGTATTATTGGAATAATCACCAATGTTTTATTAGCGGTATTCAAGGCAATACTTGGGTTTTTGGTCAATTCCATTGCCTTAACCCTTGATGCTGTTAATAACTTATCTGATGCTCTCTCTTCTCTTGTAACTATTATAGGAGAAAAACTCGCAAGCAAGGCTCCAGATAAGAAGCATCCCATGGGTTATGGAAGGATTGAATATATTTCTTCTATGATCATAGCTGCCCTTGTCCTATATGCTGGAATCACTTCTCTAGTAGAGTGTGTTAAAAAAATTATTAACCCAAGCCCTGCTGCCTACACCAAGCTTTCTATTTTTGTAATTGGTCTTGCTGTTGTAGTGAAGTTTCTCTTAGGGAACTATGTCAAAGGACAGGGAAAAAAAGTAAACTCAGGCGCTTTAATTGCATCTGGGTCAGATGCCCTATTTGATTCAATTCTTTCACTTTCTGTTTTTCTTTCTGCTATTATTTTTATAACTTTTGGACTTTCTCTGGAGTCTTATGTAGGTCTTGTCATTTCTGTATTTATGATTAAAGCTGGAATAGAAATGATTCTTTCTACTATTGATGATTTAATTGGTCATAGATCCGATCCAGAAATGGTAAAAAAGATTAAAGACTTAGTAAAAGAAGAAGAACCTGTAATTGGAGTATATGACCTTGCACTTTTTAATTATGGTCCTAACAAATATTACTGCTCTCTTCATGTTGAGCTTCCAGACAGTATGGATGTTGATGAGGTAGATAAACTTACAAGAAAATTACAATACAAAGTCTATAAAAAAACTGGTATTATATTGATTGCCCTAGGTGTTTATTCTTACAACACAAGGGACAAGGAAGCTGGAGAAATTAGAAGGACAATTGAAAGAAAGATAATGTCCCACGATTGGGCCCTTCAAGTTCATGGATTTTATGTTGACACAAAAAATAAAAATATTAGATTTGATATTGTCTTGAGTTTTGATGTAGAAAGAGATGAGGCTTTAAAAGTTATTGAAGAAGAAATTTCTAAACTTTATCCTGATTACAAAATTCACATTGTTCCAGATATTGACTTATAATTTTAGACCCTAGTTACAACTAGGGTCTTTTTGTTTTACAAGTTATTCCTTTTAATCTTATAATTAAACATAGGTGATTTTTTGAAATTTTTTATTTTTATTTTATTTTTGATAAATATTTCTTACAACTTCTCTCTCAAGAGTAAGAATATTGTATCTGTTAAGCTGGAAAAATTTTTTTATTTATTATTTTTATCTTTGCTCTTCTTGTCCTCTCTATGACTTACAGGTTTTCTTCTAAGTCTTTCTTAGATTTTCTTCTGGCACTTACATCTATTATCTTACTTTTTTCTATCATCTCCTCCCCTGGCATTAGGGCTGATGGTTTTAATATTTTTATGGGGTCTACAACTCTTATTAAGTTTGCTCCTTTTGATAAAATCGAAAGTGTCAAAATTAATTCCTTTTGCGATGACAAAATCATTTTAAGGCTTCATGTCTTTAATAATTCTCTTAAGCTTACTTTAGATACGAAAGATAAAAATAAAATTGAAAGTTTAACTTCAGATTTTTTAATAATAATGTAGTTTATAATAAACCTTCACCTTTAAGAACATCTATAACATTTTGCCTACAAAATAATTCCAAGTATTATTTCCCCTTTAGCTTCTTTTTTAGCATTAATTAATTAAAAGAAAATCATTTCTCTTTTATGTTATGAATAAAAATTTTAGTTTTATAAAATGAGTATATTCTTTTTGTACTGGATTTTATTTTCCTGGCAAAATTCACAAAATTTTAGAGAGCTAAAATTTAAACCGAAGGCTCTTTTTAATTTTATTTCTGTGTCCATTTCTCCCTTTAAACCTAATTTTTCTTTAAGACTTTTGTAATTATCCTTATCTAAATAATAGGTAACCTCAATGTCATCACCGCCAAAGAGCTCTACATCGTAATCTTCATAACCTATTAGGAAGGAGCCATCTTCTCTTTTCTCAAAAAATAATCCACTGCTTTTCATTTAGACTAGGGCCTTTTTTTGTAAATTATTTTTATATAATCTTTAAAATTAAAGTTTCTTTTTTTATCTATAATTGTAATAACCTTTTCAAATGAGCTATAATTAATATATTAAATTTTTTAAATCAGTAAATTTAATATATTAATATTACCTGAAAAATAAAAGTTTTGTAGGTGACAAAATGGATAAGGCATATGATAAGAGGACTAAACGTGAAGTCTTCGCAAAAGATCTAACTATAAGAGATAAAGATATGTATAGGTTTAAGTGCTTGGCATGCGATGAGTATTTAACTTTAAGCGCTGTAGGTAGTAAAAAGCAAAGCCCACATTTTAGGCATAAAAATGGCAACAACGACAAAGACTGTGATTACTATATTAAGTTTTATCAAATAAATTCAGGAAGCGGGAAATACTACTTACCAGATTCAGAAAACAATAAAAAATCCTATATATTCTTTAATTCTAAAAAAAATAATTTCGAATTTGGATTATTCTTTTATTATGACGAAATCGAAGAGCTCTACAACAATGATTCTAAAATAACAATAGAACAGGATTCAGCAAAAATATATAATAAAGTCCCCATAACAAAAGTACCTTTAGTAAGGAATTCTTTTACATATTTTAAAATGAAAAACCCTTTTAAAGATTTAAAAATCTTTATTGATGATAAGCTTACTAATGTTGTCAAAAAAATTGAGAATAAGAATCTATTGTTTTTTCAAGTTAAATCAAATAATCTTTCTAAACTTATATCTAATACGGATAATCTATATTTAGATACAGAATATATTGCAATGTCAAAAAAGAGAAAGAAAATTAAAAAACTTATAAATCTTGTTTCCAATGACGGTAATTTGAAAATTAATGAACTAGAAACTTCAGGTGAAACTTTTTTTTGGACAAATTTAAAATTTGAAATAATAAATTCTAATATAGATATTTTCTTAGATAGTAATGGTTATAATTTAAAAAAAAGTGAATCAATTGATATAATTTGGCCGCCACTTTATGAGTCAAATGAAGAACTTATTTCAATGTTCGATAATTTGTTTTTAAACAGTTCCTTTAAGTTGGAAAAAGATAAAAATACAAATGCAAGTTTTGAAATAATAAAAAGTTTTAAAAAGGAAATTTATAAGCTCGAAATCACAGATCCAATTCTAATTGGTAAGGACAATATTGATTTAAAGATTTTTAAAGATAAATATGATGATCAAAAAGATGATACCAAAACTTTTAAAAACCTGCAAGCTAGATCTTGCAAAATTTTAGAATCCGATAGTGTTTTTAAAGAAAGTATTGATAATTATGGAAATCTTTTATTAAGAGATTACGATTATTATCTTTTAAATTACTGTGGAATTCGAAGACTTTATCCTGGTGAAACAGTAATACTTAAGAAAAATGAAAAAATTTTAGGTTATGAAAAAAGATTTAAAAGAATAGAAATTTTACCGGATTTAAAAAAAGAATTAAGTATGGAAGATAAAATTCTTGACGCAATAAGGTTTTACCCTAAACTAGGAGCTTATACAAATAATGAGTTTAAAGATTATTCAGCTAACGAATTTCTTAAGGAGTACTTGAAAGTGTGTCAAGAAAATGGACAAATTAACTCAGTGGTAAAATCATATCTAGAGAAAGGCTTGTTATGAATTATTTAGAAAAATTAACTAATGACGATTTAAAATATATATGTGAAATAATACCTTCTAATTCAGTCAAAGGACATTTTAAAAAATACAATAAACATTTTCATAAAATTAAGCCTGGATTTAGGCCAGAAACATTAAATATGGAAGAAATCTTTGAAATTCTTTATAAAAATCATTCTGAACCTTTTATATCCGACTTTATAAATAATTATATCTCAGAAGAAATAAAAAAGATTAAATCCTCATTTTCAAAAAATCTTAATTATGGAATTGACGAGAACACAGCACTGATAATTTCATTATCCGACAATTTTTTTAATATTAATATTCCACTTTATTTTAAGTTAACGGAAAAAGAAGTGTCCCAGGATTACTTAAATATTCTTTCATCCGCGGTTAAGTACAGCGCTACTCTTATGAAAGAAAATAAAAAAATAAGTGAGGACTTAAGAGCGTCCGATAAAAATATTAGTCAATTAACTAATGAATTAAAAAAATTTAAATCTAAAAATTCTAGGTTAACTAGTAAACTAGATGAATTAAAAGAACTAGAAAAAGAAAATTCAAATTATATTAAAGAAATTCAAGGGTTAGAAGAAGTTGATAAAGATGATAAAAAACTGGTTTCAGAATATATTAAAGAGACTGAAAGGTTAAAAAATACTATAAAATACTTAAAAAATGAGTTAAAGTCACCTAAATTTAACCCCGAGGATTTTATATCCAAAGAAGAATACCAGGAAAAAATCAATAGTTTAAAATCTGGGTATTATTCAGCTTTATCAGAAAATATTTTAGAAATAGAAAATCTAAAAGCTAAAAAATCAATTATAGAAAGAGAACTCAAAACCATTAAAGAAAAATTTAATTTCGATAATTTCATAGAAGATGATCTTTCACACCCATTAAGACCTAAGGATATGGATGAGTTTGAAGACTTTTTCAAGTTTAATATAGAATCTATGGGATTGGCAACAAATGATAAATATTATGATCTTTTTTTTAGATATATTGAGTCTATATTATTTTCTGGACTTCCTATTTTAATAAAACAAAATGCAGGAATTAACTTAGCCAAAATTTTATCTAATACTCTAAGTGGAGGTAAAGCTTTTAGATCTATTAATATAAGTCCGTCTACTAAACTATGCGAAATTGACAACTTCTTAAAAAATATTGATGATCGAATCCTTGTAATTAATAATTTAATAGGTAGTGGTCGTGAACTAGAAATATTGCCTTTATTGTTATCACATAAAAATAAAATAATTATTTTAACTTACTTATACGATAGGACCCTTTATTATCTTCCTAAGGATATTTTAGCATATGTAAAATATATAAATTTAAATAGTTGTGAAGCTTTTTCTAGAGAGGTCTATCTCGATGAGGATCCATCAGTAATTGAAGAGCTTCCTTATGTGCCTGAAAAAAGGGACTCTTATCTTCATGAAAAAAATAATGATCTATTCAATAGAATTGGCAAAGATTTTGGTTTTGAGGAAAATTTGACTTTATTATTAGACATCAATATTGACGATGGAGAGTTCCTGGATTGTCTCCTTATCTTTTTCTTATTGCCTTACGCTAGAGATGTTTTAAAAATAAATCCTTATGAAAACTCCCTAGAATTACAGAGATACCTAGAAGATGATAATATCTTCTATTACAAAGATATTATATTGGAGTGGCTTGACCTATGAACGAATTAGCAAAAATCATTGTAGAGAACTTAAAAATACAAAAATATAAAGATGAAGATGATATAACTTATTTAAGTAGATTAATTTATTCCTCTTTAGGCTTATGGTGCTTAACTTTAGGGAAAAATTCTAACGAAAAAATAATAGGAGTTAGTAAAAATTATTTAACTCGTAAATTAAATTCACTAATTGAGGAATATATTAATATTTTTCCAAAAATAAAACAATACTTTTATCCACAAAGTAAAAATCAATCTGATGAAATAAAAATTTTAGAAAAAACTGAATTAGCAATATTTATTAGAAACCTTTATGAAGAAACAGGATATTTTTTAACAACAAAGGATAATTATAATGTTTTAAACCCAGGTAGAGAAATAATACCTCTTTCTAATGGCATGTTCTTATATTTTGGTATACCTAAGTATGGTTTCATAATGACTGGTTTGGGCATTAATACCTTCGAAAATAAGAATAAAGGTATAGAAATTAACATAAAAGATTTTTTAATAAGAGACATTTTTACTCCGGAAGAGTTTGTAGAAACTAATTTTTGCGAAAGTGAATTTACTTCAAAAGACATAGAGATGAATAAATTAGAATATTTTAATCCCCTTTCTAAATACAACATTTATAAATCATGGCAAAAAAATATTTATTATCCTTGGAAAGAAAATAATTATTCTTTTCCCATTAGGACTATTGCTCGGAACTTGGAATACAATGAATATTATAAAGTCTTAATTGGAAAAGATAATAAAAAACTATTTTCAAATCCTACGACAAATTATTTTAGTAAGGAAAATATGTCGGGTCAAGAATATAATAGACTTTATTTGGCTTTGAGAAAATATTACGGTAATCCAGCCAAGGCTAGATTTTCTAAAATTGACGATAATTATTATAGGTTAGACTTGTTTGCATCTATTCCTAATAGAGAATATTTTTATTTATTGCTAAATGGCTGGCCTATTGATGCGTATAATAACCGGTATAATTTTATTATTAGGGATGACTCTAAAAATTCTTGTGCTGAAGTCCTAGAAAATATAGGATTTAAATTCTACTAAAAGGATGGTTCTTATGACTAAAATTGAAAACAATGTTCAAGCATACTATAAAAATATTAGGGATAGGCTCTATGATTATATTAAATCAGATTATTTTGCAAACAGTGAAACCCTATTGTTATATGCAGATGATATATTAGGTGAAAACAATCCTAGTAATATAAATATTGCTAGAGAGCCATATATAGAAACTTCGTCTTCTTACAAAAAAGAGGATGATGGCATAAAAAAATCTAATATTGACCAAGGTTTAAAAAATATATTGTTAAAACTTATTGAAAAAAATGTTGGGTTCTACTCTTCCCCTTTTACTCATCAAGTGAAAGCTCTAACATTTGCCTTAAATGGTAAAGATATTTTAGTGTCAACTGGAACTGGCTCAGGTAAAACGGAGTGTTTTTTATGGCCAATAATTTCTAATGAAATTTTGGAAGCCTTATATAAACCTAAAGAGTTTGAAATGGAAGCGGTTAGAACACTTATAATTTATCCTATGAATGCTTTAGTTTCAGATCAATTAGCAAGATTTAGAAAAACTTTAGGATCTAAAGATTTTTCTTATATCTTCCAAAGTGAAACTAAATCCAATCGACTGCCTCATTTCGGCATGTATACAGGAAGAACACCTTATCCAGGTGATAACACTCCTGAGACAAACAAAAAGTTAGCAGATAGTTTTCGCAAACAATACCTCATAGAAGATGGAAAAAATATTGAAAAAATAGAAGAGCAAAAAAATAGGATTGAAGGCTATAAAAGAATTAATAAATTCCCTGCCAGATACAACGGCGAAGAAGGGATTGAAAAATTCATAAGGAATCTTGAAAACAATGAGCATACACCTGGACCCAAAGACGTGGAATATATAACTAGATTCGAAATGCAAGACCACACACCAGATATACTTATTACTAACTATTCCATGTTAGAGTACATGCTAATGAGACAAAGAGAGGCAAAAATTTGGGAGAACACTAAAAAGTGGTTAAATGCATCGAAGGAAAATAAATTGCTAATTGTTCTTGATGAGGCACATATGTACAGAGGTTCATCTGGTGGTGAAATTTCACTTCTATTAGACAGACTTCTTTCTAGATTAGGAATAGGAGTAGATAAAGTTCAATTTATTTTGACAACTGCAAGTATGCCCAATAATGCTGATGAATCTATCAAAGAGTTTTTTAACAATTTAACAGGAAAAGATTACGAAAAATGTGAAGTCCTTTTAGGCGAAAAGGAAGATATAAAAACAAAGTCCATGTTTCCACTAAATGGCCAATTACTTTCCACAATAAATAGTAGCCAAGTAAGAGAATATGAAATTGTTGAAAGAATAAAAGAATTTGCTGAGAAAATTTTTAAAGGCTTCCCTGAAAATATTGATAATAGTAAAGATGCCCAGGCTTGGTTATATGATAATCTACAAAGCTATGAAGGCTATTTAAAACTTTATGAATTATGCCGCAATGGTGCTAAATCTTATTCAGATATAAAAAAATCTCTATTTGGCGATTCAGAGTATGGAGAAAAAGCTTTAGATGCTTTACTTGTTATCGTATCATTAGCTGAGAAGAATGAAGAAATTTTATTCCCTGTTCGACTCCATATGTTCTTGAGAGGCATTCAAGGCCTATATGCTTGCTCAAATCCAAAATGTAATGCTCGTCATTATTCAGAAAAAGAAAAAATACCACTTGGAAAAATTACCTCTGTGCCAAGAGAAAGATGTGAATGTGGTGGCCGTGTTTATGAATTGTTGAACCACTTGAAATGTGGAGGACTTTATTTAAAGGTTTATACAAAAATGTCTGATAACGAAGACTTTTGCTATGTATTTCCCAATGAAGGTCTTGGTGGAAGCTCAGAAGAATTAACAGAAATGCACCTATACATTCGTCCTGATGGCTATATTGGAAGCGAAAAGGATAATGTTGGATACTTAGACCCAATAACAGGTAAACTTTATCTAGATAATGATGGTTACGATGAGAATCTTTTGACTGTCTTATACTCAGAAAAAGATAAAGAAACAGGAAAATATATTTTTTCTAAATGTCCAAAATGCGAGAAACCAATGCCCTATAAAAAACCTGGAAATTTTGCTACAAAGGGCAATATTCCTTTTTATAATCTTACTAAAGCCCAGTTTGAACTACAAACTCCAAAATCAACTTTGATAAACGAGGGCAAAAAAGTCTTGTTATTTTCGGACTCAAGACAAAATGCAGCAAGACTTGCACTTGATCTATCAAAATCTTCAGACAATGACGCCTTTAGAAAAGCCTTGATATTAGCGGCTACTATAGCAAATAATGAGAATAAGGAAATTTCTCTTTCACAGCTTTATAATTATTTTATAAGAGTTTGTTTTGAAAAAGATTTAAACTTTTTCTCTGGAAATAGCAAGGAAGTATTTGATAAATCAATTAGAAAAATTAAAAGAATCTTAAATAAAAATAAATCAATTGAAGAACTTAATGAATTAGCAAGGCCAGATGATTATTATGAGCAACTTTTAATGCTCTTTACAGAAAGCCCTCGATCAATTCAAGATTTTGGTATAGGTATTTTAAGTCCATTAGATAAAAATTTAGACGATTGTATTGACGATTTAATTGATGAATATGTTATAGATATTCCTAAAGATAAGCTAAAAAAAGTACTTGTTTTATTATTTTCAATGCTTATGGACAGTTCCGCAGCTCTAGGTTTTGAAATAGATAATTCTATAAGGAAAAAACTTCCTGGCAGACAAAAAGACCAGAATTTTGGCGTTTCTCGTGATTTTTATAATAGCCTAAATAAAAAATTTAAAAATTTAGTGAAATCAGAGCTAAATCTTGAAGAAGAACAACTAAATAATGTCTTTGAAGCAATAAGAAAGGAGTTTTTCGAACTTTCTTCAAATGAAAGGCTCTTTATTCCCTTATCTAAAGTCAAATTAGAATTACTGAATGAAGATTCTCACCTTTATCGTTGTGAAAAATGTGGTAAAATTTCCCCTTATTTATTAAATGGAAATTGTGGTAACTGTTTTAACTCAAAGAGAGTTCATGAGGTTACTCAAGCAGATCTTTCAAGATTTGATTTTTGGAGAAAGCCGGTTGAAAAAGCATTAAATAATGAAAAAATTCAAAAAATAACTACTGAAGAACATACGGCACAATTATCTCATAAAGATACAACTAGTGAACTAATGAGCAAAACTGAAGACTATGAAATTAGATTTCAAGATATAGATGTTGGAGAAAATGGTGAAAATTCTATTGATGTCTTGAGCTGTACAACTACTATGGAAGTTGGTATTGATATAGGTTCCTTAACAGCTGTAGGCCTAAGAAATGTCCCTCCAATGAGAGAAAATTATCAACAAAGAGCCGGTCGAGCTGGAAGGAAAAATTCTGGTATATCAACAATTGTAACTTACTCTTCTGGCGGAGTGCATGATAGCTATTATTTTGAACACCCTGATGAAATGATTTCTGGTCAACCAAGAAAACCTTGGATTGATAGAAATAATCCAAAAATTCAACAAAGGCATTTTAATATGAAGGCACTTAATAGTTTTATGGACTCTGATGAAATGAAAGTTAAGTACGACAGTATTTTAGATGTTGGTATAATAACTTTTTGCAAAGAATATGGAAGTGCTTTTAAAGAGTATATTAAAAATTTAGATTTCCCTATTAATGAAACAATAAAGCTTTTTGATCAAATTTGTGAAAAAGTTTTAGATCCAAAAAAGGAAAGTGAATATTATAATGGCGATAAAGAAGTTTCTGCCTTTGATGTTTTCTACGAAGAAGGCTTTATACCCTCCTATTCTTTTCCTAAAAATGTTGTAAAGTTTTATGTTGAAGAAAATAGTGACAATTCTTATAAGAGGGGTATACTACATGCTCCTGAAAGGGATATTGCTATTGCAATTAGTGAATATGCTCCAGGAAGATATATAACAATTGATAAGTCACTTTATCAGAGTGCCGGACTACACAAAGTTCCAAGACCTAATAATTATAAAAATAAAGCGCCAGCAGAGTATTATTTTAATAGTAAAGACTACATTAAAAATATTTTAGTTTGCACCGAGTGTAATTGGTTTGATGACGAGGATAGTATTCATAAATCATGCCCTTACTGTGGCTCTCCTATTGAAAAACATAAAATGGTTAAGCCTTGGGGCTTTGGGCCAGTTAACGGTGTGAAAAGTAATAATGAGGATAAGAATGAAGAAAGAACCTATGCTGAAAATCCATTTTATTCTTATGTCCCAAAAAAATCAGAAGTTAAGAAATATAAGGAAACTAAAATTAGTTATGCAAATTTAGAAGATAAAAAGGTCTTAATTGTTAATATGGGAAAGAGAAAAAAAGGATTCAATATTTGTAGATCATGCGGGGGAGCTGAAATAGCTAAGGACCTTCAAGAAAATCAACATAAAATTTATATGCCTTATATAAGTACTACAAGTTGTGATCATAAGGTGGAAAATAATTTATATCTTGGATATGAATTTCTTACAGATATGTTCATGCTAGATATTTCTTACGATTCAAATAAACTGGTATCAATTTATGACCCAGAAGAAAAAGCTATTTTAAAATCTGCTGCAACTAGTTTACATGAAGCTTTAAAAAAAGGTATCTCGCTAACCCTAGATATTGACTTTAATGAAGTTAATGGTGGATGGAGATTTAGAAGTGATAAAGGTGGAGAATCTCATATTGAAATGTATTTTTATGATAAACTCTCCAGTGGCGCCGGGTACTCATCTTTAATTGGAGAAGAGTCTATAATGGAAGAAGTTCTATTAAGAGCAAAAAAAGTTTTAAGCGATTGTACTTGCCATAGATCTTGTAAAAATTGTTTGGATAACTTTTACAACCAAAGAAATCACAACTACTTCAACAGATTTATTGGCCTAGAATTATTTGATTATGCTGTCTATGGAAAATATCCTTCCGATTTTTCTAAAGATGAGCAAAATAAATACCTAAAACCTCTTAAAAAACTAATAGAAGAATCTGATTTGGACTTTAAAAAAGATGTTGAATTTAAAGTAATACCTTCTTTGAGAAAAAGAAAAAGAAATGAAAAGGGAGTTATTTATTTTAATCCTATAAATTTATCCGATTGGCTCCCAAATGCTTTTACAGAATATTCAGAAAAGTAATATAAAGAGATGCTACAAAAAAACTTGTGGCATCTTTTTTACTATGATTTTTAATAATAAATAGGTAATAAATTTTTCAATTTCATAAATCAAAAACGAATTATTGTCCTGTGATATAATATTTTAAATAAGATTTAAATATAATTTAAAAATAAATTCTTTTAGGAGTCGATATGAATAGTTTAAGGGCTTTTTACCAGTCAAGTGTTTCTAATTTTTTAAAAAGTGATAATGATAAGATTTTGGGGGAAATTAACAAAAATAATTATTCTTTTGAAACGAAAATTCAACAAAAAAATACTTGGATAAAAGAAATAGAAATCTTAAAGAGAGAATTAAAAAACTTAATTGATGAAGATAGTCGCATCTTATTTGAATATGTGATCCCCCGCATGGGAAAGCGAATAGATAATGTTATTTTGTATAAGAATATTATTTTTCTTCTAGAATTTAAATGTGGTAATAATTGCTACTACAGTTCTGATTATGACCAGATTTATGATTATGCCCTCGATTTAAAAAATTTTCATAAAGAAAGTGGCGATAAGTTAATAGTGCCTATTCTAATTGCAACTGAAGCCCCATCTTTTAATAATTCTATACTTATTGATAATAAGGTTATGGTACCTCTAAAATGCAATGAGTTTGGCATTGGAAATTTAATTACAAATATAGTTTCCAGCTTCAAAGAAGAATCTTTTTCTTATGACGGCTGGATCTCCAGTGAATATTTCCCCACGCCCACAATTATTGAAGCTGCCCAGGCTCTTTATACTAACCATAGTGTCATGGACATTGCACGAAATGACGCAGGAGCAAAAAATCTTACTTTAACAACTAATGCACTAAATGAAATTATTAGCTTTAGTAAACAAAATCATAGAAAGTCAATTTGCTTTGTAACAGGAGTGCCTGGTGCCGGTAAAACGCTAGTGGGACTTAACCTTGGAATCCAGAAATCAGATTTGATTAAAGAAGACCATGCTGTTTTCTTATCTGGAAATTTTCCCTTAGTTGAAGTTTTGCAAGAAGCTTTAGTAAGAGATAAATTAAAAAAGATGAAAGATCCCAATGAAAAAGTAAATAAATCTGAAGTGAAACGCAAGACTAATGCCTTTATACAAATAATTCATAAATACCGTGATTCCTATATAAATAATAACAATATTCCTCCTGAGCACGTTGTCATATACGATGAAGCACAAAGATCTTGGAACTCTGAAAAGATAGCAGACTTTATGAAAAATAAAAAGGGTATTGCTGATTTTAATTACAGTGAACCTGAATTTTTAATAAGCACCTTGGATCGCCATAAGGATTGGGCTGTCGTTATTTGTCTAATTGGTGGTGGCCAAGAAATTAATGACGGTGAAGCTGGTTTACCTGAATGGTTCAAAGCCTTGAGAGAAAGATTTAATTACTGGGACGTTTACGTGTCTAATAATCTCAAAGATGAGTATTTAATTGATAACACATGGAAAGATTTGATTAGGGATTTGAATCTTAAGTATGTTCCGGACTTGCATCTTTCTGTTTCTTTAAGATCTTTCAGATCCCCCCATGTTTCAGGGTTTATAAAGGCTCTTTTAGACAACGACTTAATAAAGTCTAAAAAACTTTATTCTAGCATAAAAGAAAATTATCCAATTAAATTAACCAGAAATTTAGACACAGCTAAAAAATGGGTTAAGGATAAGTCTAAAGGTTCTGAAAAATATGGACTTCTTGCTACTAGTGGAGGACTAAGACTAAAAGCCGAAGGTATTTTTGTAAAAAATAAAGTGAATGTCGCCAATTGGTTTTTAAATGATAAGGAGGACGTTAGATCTTGTTATGCATTGGAAGATGTCATCACAGAATTTGATGTTCAAGGCCTTGAGTTAGACTATTCAATTGTTGCTTGGGATGCAGACCTAAGAATGATAAATGGAAAATGGGAATACAAAAAATTCCGAGGTAGTAAGTGGAATAATATAAATAAACCAGATGACAGGCTTTATTTGAAAAATTCCTACAGAGTTTTGTTGACTAGATCAAGGCAAGGAATGATCATATTTATCCCTAAAGGATCTGATTCTGATGCTACAAGAGCTAAAGTTTTTTACGACGGGACATATGAATATTTAAAAAATATAGGAATTGAAGAATTGTAACTTTAAAAAAAGTTTACCGCA
>NZ_HE978569.1:114028-131150 GCF_000311825.1 Peptoniphilus grossensis ph5
CAGTTTTATCTGCGGTTTTTTATTTTTTAATGATTATAAATAATATTAATTTTTTAAAAATTGTCATTAAATTGCTATTTTTATAAAATTATAATATTCTTTTTGTATTCTATTTTATTTTCCTGGCAAAATTCACAAAATTTTAGAGAGCTAAATTTTAAGCCGAAGGCTCTTTTTAATTTTATTTCTGTGTCCATTTCTCCCTTTAAACCTAATTTTTCTTTAAGAATTTTGTAATTATCCTTATCTAAATAATAGGTAACCTCAATGTCATCACCGCCAAAGAGTTCTACATCGTAATCTTCATAACCTATTAGGAAGGAGCCATCTTCTCTTTTCTCAAAAAATAATCCACTGCTTTTCATTTTCTACCTCCTTAAAATCCCTTGCCCTTCTATTAAATTTTTACCCGATTTTTATTTTTGTTAGCTTGTTTTTTCTCCTATAACTTTTTAAAATTTTTTGTTTTTGCAATAAACCTATTTGGCTGACCTTTCATTGACAATCGGACTAAATAATTGTATAATCGTAAAAATTACTTTTTAATTTTTTCTGTTTTTTTGTACTAAACATGAATTTTTTAAACATAATTTTATACTTACTTATTTTATTTGAAAAAAGGAGAAAAAGATGAAAGTTACAAAATTTGGTGGCAGTTCTCTTGCAGATGCTGTTCAACTGAAAAAGGTTAAGGATATTATCATGGAGGACCCTGACAGATCCTATGTCGTTGTGTCTGCGCCGGGCAAAGGCGTTAACAACAATCACAAGGTTACTGACCTTCTAGCAATGTGTCACGAGCTAAGTGACCATGATTTGAATTTTAATGAAGTTTACAAGATCATCGAGAATGTTTTTATTAATATTGTTGATGATCTTGTTTTGGATATTGACATCAAAAAAATTTTGGCTGATGTGAAAGATGAAATCACCAGGGGCGCAAGCTACGACTTCGTAATCAGTCGTGGCGAATTTATCAGCGCTCAGGTCCTTGCTAATTATATTGGCTATGATTTTGTGGATGCAAGGGACTTAATTGTTTTTAATGAAGGGACTTTAGATTTAGACAAGTCCTGTGAAAATATTAGAAATATTTTGACTAAGCACGACAGGGCTGTTGTGCCTGGTTTTTATGGCTTAGATGAGTTTGGCAAGGTCCACACTTTTTCTCGCGGCGGTTCTGATGTCACTGGTTCTGTCATTGCCTCTGCCCTAGATGCAGAGATGTATGAAAACTTTACTGATGTAAGCGGCTTTTTAGTTGCCGACCCAAAAATTGTAAGGGACTCATGCCCAATTGGCACTATTACTTATAAGGAGCTTCGCGAGCTTTCCTACATGGGCGCAAAGGTCCTTCACGAGGAGGCAATCTTCCCTCTTCGCGACAAAAATATTCCTATAAATATTAAAAATACTAATGCTCCTCACGAAGAAGGCACTTTGATTTTGTCTAAGTGTGCTTATAAAAATAAAAATATTGTGACGGGCATATCTGGCAAAAAAGATTTTACTGTTATTAATCTTGAAAAGGTAAATATGAACACTGAAAAGGACTTTTTCAGGAAGCTAACTACTGTCTTTGAATCTAACGACCTTTCCATTGAGCACATGCCATCAAGCATTGATTCTGTATCTGTCATTGTTTCTGATTCGCAAATTGCTCCAAAGTTAAATAAGGTCATGGAAGAGCTAAAAATCTATTTGAATGTGGACAGTATCAGTTGGGAGCGTGACATCTCCCTTATTGCAGTTGTTGGCCGCGGCATGATAAATGAAAAGGGCGTGTCTTCAAGGACCTTTACTGCTCTTGCCCGAGCTGGCGTAAATATTAAGATGATAAGCCAAGGTTCCAGCGAAATTAATATTATTATTGGCGTTGAAACTAAGGATTTTGAGAAAGCTATTGAAGCTATTTACAGAGAGTTTTACAAGGAGGAAAAAGATGAAGAAAATTAATGTGGCAGTTGTTGGTGCAACTGGTCTTGTTGGAAGTATGATGTTAAAGGTTTTGAGCGAGGAAAATTTCCCCATTGACAATTTGTACTTGTTTAGCTCAAAAAAATCTGCAGGAAAAATTATTAATTACTGCGGCAAGGACTACACTGTTGAGGAGTTAAAGGAAGACTCCTTTGATGGAAGAGACATTAAGGTTGCCCTCTTCTCTGCTGGCGGTTCTGTCAGCGAAAAATTTGCTCCTATTGCTGCAAAGGCTGGCGTAACTGTTGTGGACAATTCCTCTGCCTTTAGGATGGACCCAGAAGTTCCCCTAGTTGTTCCAGAAATCAACCCTGAGGATATTAAGATGAACAAGGGAATTATTGCCAATCCAAATTGCTCAACTATTCAGTCAGTCCTTCCTCTTAAGCCAATTCACGACAAGTACAAGATTAAGAGAGTTATCTATTCAACTTATCAATCTGTATCTGGCTCTGGCATCAAGGGAATTTCTGACCTTGAAGAGGGAACAAATCTTGCCTACAAGTATCCGATTGTAAATAACTGTATTCCACAAATCGATGTCTTCTTGGACAATGGTTACACAAAGGAAGAGATGAAGATGATTAACGAAACTAAAAAAATTCTTCACGACGACTCCCTACTTGTGACAGCTACAACTGTGCGTGTTCCTGTAAAAAATTCCCACAGCATTTCTATAAATGTTGAAGTGGAAAAGCCCTTTGAAATTGAAGATGTGAAAAAAATTATCGCCCACTATCCTGGCATGATTTTAAAGGACGATCCAGCCAATGAAATTTACCCAATGCCACTCATGTCAGCTGACAAAAACGAAGTTTATGTTGGAAGAATTAGAAGAGACTTCACTGTTGAAAATGGCATCAACCTTTGGTCCTGTGCCGACAACATTAGAAAGGGCGCTGCAACTAATGCTGTGCAAATAGCAAAAAAACTCTTGGAGGTTTGATTTGAAAATTGCAATAATGGGCTTTGGCACTGTGGGAACAGGCGTCGAAGAAATTTTGTACAAAAAGAAAAAAGATTTACTGAAAAATAATTTTGACATAAAAATAGAAAGAATTTTAATAAAAAATAAAAATAAAGAGAGAAATCCTCACGACAAGACTTTAAATTTCACAGATGATTTTGACGAAATCTTAAATTCTTCTGTAGACACAGTAATTGATGTAACTTCAAATTTAGAGGAAACTTATGAGAGAATTGTAAAGCTCATGAAATCTGGCAAAAATATTGTCACTGCCAACAAGGCTGTGGTCTCAAAATATTTTGAAGACTTAAATGACCTTGCCAGAGAAAATAATGTTTACTTTGCCTATGAGGCAGCCGTTGCAGGTGCTATTCCCATAATTCATCCCCTCATGGAGGAAGTTTTCTTTAACGACATCTATGAAATTTCTGGAATTTTAAATGGAACTTCAAATTATATCCTCTCAAAAATGGAAAGAGAAGGTCTTGATTATGATGAGGTTTTAAAAGAGGCGCAAGAGCTTGGCTATGCAGAGGCTGACCCTTCTGCCGATGTAGGTGGGCTTGATGCCATGAGAAAAATTAGGATCCTCTCTTCCCTAGCTTACAGGGCAAAAATTAGTGAAGATGAAATTTTTACCTTTGGCATAGATAAGGTGAAAAAATCTGATTTTGACTTTGCCAAAGACTTTGGCTACTCCCTTAGACTTCTTGGCAAGTCATCTTTAAGTGATGGCAAGATAAATATTTCTGTCATGCCAAGATTTTTAAGAGATGATTTTTTTGCAAATACCTTTGATGGAACCAATGCCATAAAAATTCAGGGTGAAAATTTTAAATCCTATGAACTAAAGGGACCTGGCGCAGGAAAACTTGAGACAGCCGATGCAATTATGCGCGACCTTCTTAGAATCCTTGCCAAAAGAGAAATAAAAACTTTTTACCAGGCAGAAAATTCCTACCCAGTAGTAAATAATTTAGAAAAAAAATATTACTTGAGATGCCAAAAAGTTTCTGACGACCTAAAAAATTTAATCTCAGCAGAAAAAATTGTGGGAGAAGACCACCATTTAATTACAAAAAATCTTAGGCTTGAAGAATTAATTCATGCTATAGGCGACTTAGAAGGCATCTTCATTGCAGAAATAGAGGAGGAAATATGAAGTTTTTATCAACTAGAAATTCCAACTTAAAAATATCAGCCAGGGAAGCAATTGTAAAGGGAATCTCTGATGACGGCGGACTTTTTGTGCCAGAATCCTTCCCAAAATTTGACATAAGTAAAAATTTAAATCTCAAATACACTGACCTTGCCCACAAAATTTTGTCCCTATACTTGACTGACTTTGACAGCGAGGAACTTTTAAGGCTAATAGAAAAATCCTATGGGACTTTTGAAGAAGAAATTGCAAGGGTAACTTGTAAAAAAGATTTTTACCTAGAGCTCTATCATGGAAGAACTGCTGCCTTTAAGGACTTTGCTTTGTGTCTTCTTCCCAACCTCTTGTCCTATGCCAAAAAATCTCTTGGCATAGAGGAAAAGACTTTGATCCTCACTGCGACTTCTGGCGACACGGGAAAGGCTGCTCTTGAAGGTTTTTACAACACAGAAAATATAGACATCTTAGTCCTATATCCAACAGAGGGAGTTTCTGCCATTCAAAAAAGGCAAATGGACTCCACAGACTCACTGAACTCAAAGGTTATTTCCATTGACGGAAATTTTGACGACGCCCAGTCTGCTGTGAAGAAAATTTTTAAGGATGGCGACATAAAAGAGCAACTAAAGGAAAAAAATATTTACCTTTCTTCTGCCAATTCAATAAATATTGGCAGGCTACTGCCACAAATTATCTATTACTTTTATGCCTATGCTGATTTAGTAAGGGCAGAAAAAATTTCCTGCGGCGACAAAATTTCTTTCTGCGTGCCTACGGGAAATTTCGGCGACATCTTGGCTGGCTACTACGCAAAAGAAATGGGTCTTCCAATAGAAAAGCTGGTCATTGCATCTAATTCAAATAATGTATTAACAGACTTCTTTAAGACTGGAAGATACGATGCCAATAGAGAGCTTAAAAAAACTATTTCGCCTTCCATGGACATTTTGGTTTCAAGTAATTTGGAAAGACTAATTTACCACAAGTCATCTGATAAACTTGTAAGAGAAAAAATGAAAGAGCTTGCTGAAAATCATGCCTTTGAATTTAAAAATGACTTCAGTGAATTTTTGTATGGCTATGCCAGTGAAGATGAAACAAAAGCTACTATTGCCAAGACTTTTAGGGAAGAAAATTATTTAATCGACCCCCACACAGCTGTGGCAAAGCACATAGTAGATGAGCTTTCCTTAAAAAATACAGTGATTCTTTCTACTGCCAGCCCCTACAAATTTTCTTCATCAGTCCTATCTGCCCTTGGCGAAAAAGTCTCACTTGATGAGTTTGAAAATATTGACGCCCTTTATGAGATCTCTGGCGTAAAAATTCCTTATGAAATAAAAAAATTGAAGGACAAAAAAATTATCCATAAGACAAAAATAAATAAGGATCAAATAGATGAAGAGGTCCTAAAATTTGCCAGCCGTGGCAAGAGAATTGCTGTGCCTGCAACTTCTGCCAACCTTGGACCGGGCTTTGACACTCTGGGACTTGCCTTAAACTTATATAACACTTGTGAATTTAAAATAAGCGAAGACACAAAAAACTTTGATGAGAATGTTAAAAATAATTTGATTTATGAAGCCTACGCCAAAAGCTTTGAGGTCTGTGGCGAAAAAATTGTCCCCGTAGAATTTGACCTGGCATCAGACATACCCATGTCTCGTGGACTTGGCTCTTCTGCAGCCTGTGTAGTCATGGGGCTAATGGCAGCCTTTGATGTTATGAAAAAAGATTTTGACAAAAAAGAAATTTTAAAAATTGCAACAGACATGGAAGGTCATCCTGACAATGTTTCTCCAGCAATTTTTGGCGGAGGGACAGCAGCAATTTACCATGGAGACCAAGTTTTTGTAGAAAAATTTAATGTTTCTGACAAGATAAAATTTTTGGCGCTAATTCCTGACTTTAAACTCAGCACAAAGCTTGCTCGCCAAGCACTGCCAAAGACTTACACTAGAGATGATGCAGTCTTTAACATCTCTCGCCTATCACTTTTGATTTTGTCACTGATTTCTGGCGACGAGGAAAATATAAAAGTTGCCCTGGAAGATAAAATCCACCAGCCTTACAGGTTTAAACTCATACCAGAGATTAACCAAATAGAAAAAATAATAGGCGAAAGCCCTGCCCTTGGTCACTACCTAAGTGGTGCCGGCTCGACTCTGATGATTCTTCTTGACAATGAAGACAAAATTTCAGAAGAGTTTATAAAAAAGCAAATAAAAAAATTAAAGGGCGATTACAAGGTCTTGCCTCTTGAAATCGACAAGACTGGAGCCTTTATAATTTAAAAAATTTTGAAAAGTAAAAATATTTTTACAAAAGGTCGCATTGTCGACCTTTTTTTCTTTATTTATGACATAAATAGTGCTATTATAAAATTAACAAAATAAAAAGGAGCAATCATGAAAAATTTTAAAGTAAAAGACTTAGTTATCACATCACTTTTTATCGCACTTGTCTATGTATTTACATGGATTGTAAAAATTCAGCTGCCCTTTGCACCTAATGGAGGACTCATCCACCTTGGCAATGTTCCCTTCTTCTTGGCTGCAATATTTTTTGACAAAAGAGTTGGCATGACAGCAGGCGCTCTCGGCATGGGACTCTTTGACCTCACAAGTGGCTGGGTTTTGTGGTCTCCTATGACCGTTATATCAGCACTCATCATGGGTTACATACTTAACAAATTTAATTACAAGCACTTGAAGTTGAAAAATTTACTGCTTTCCTTTGTCCTAGTTGCCCTAGTAAAGGTTGTAGTTTATTACATTGGAGAAGTTTTTATACTTTCATCCTTTGTAACGCCGCTGGCATCAATACCAGGCAACATCATTCAAATTGCAGTTTCATCTGTAATTGTACTTGTAATATTAAAGCCAATGGAAAAAGTTTTTAAAAATATTTAAGCACGAAAAAAGATAGGCTCTCACCTATCTTTTCTTTTGCAAATTTTTACTTAAAAATTATCATGAATAACAATTTCTCTATTTTTATTTATGTCCTCTGCCTTCTTTAACATTCTCTCGAGGTCACTTTCGTCAAAGTTATAGACCTTGTCGCAGAAGTAGCAGGAGACTTCAGCCTTTTTGTCTTCTCTTAAAATTTCTTCAATTTCCCTTGGACCAACTGAAACAATTGCATCTTCAACCTTTTCACGAGAGCAGTTGCACTTGTAAGTGATCTCTCTCTTTTCGAGAATTTTAAAATCAATGTCCTTCATGAGGATTTCAATTAATTTTTCTGCGTCGTGATATTCATCTAAAATTGAAGTTACACTTGGAAGGCCCTTTAAATTTTCTTCTAGTTTAGAAATTTGCTCTTCAGTGGCATCGGGCATTAGCTGAATAATAAAACCGCCAGCAGCCTTTATTGAATAGTCCACATCCACAAGAACTCCTAAACCAACTGCTGATGGAACTTGATCTGATTGAAGAAAATATACTGCAAGATCTTCTGCAATTTCGCCCGTTGTGAGATTAACTGTTCCTGTGTAGGGCTTTTTCATGCCCGTATCCATGACTAAAGTTAAATTACCTTCGCCAACAATTCCAGCCACATCAATTTTTCCGTCGGCTTCCCTAGTTGGAAGGTCAGCCCCAGGATTTGTAACATAACCCTTTACATAGCCGTCATTTTTGCAAGTTGCAACAATTTTTCCAGCAGGTCCATTGCCGTTTATGGAAAGAGTTATGGAGTCCTTTTCATTTTTTTGCCATGAGCCAATAATTGCAGCCGCAGTTAAAACTCTACCTAAAGCAGCACTTGTAGTCTTTGATAATTTATGAATCTTAGCCGCCTCTTCCACTACATCAGTGGTAATGGCAGCAGAAATTTTTATAGTTTCACTTTCGTCTATTGCTCTTAAAATATATCCCAAATTTTCCTCCTAAAAAAAGATAGCCTCTGCTATCTATTTTTCTTATAATGTTCTGAACAGGAAATTATAATTAACAAATCTCCTTCAATTTTGTAAATTAGTCTATCTTCTATATTAATTCTCCTGGACCAATATCCGCTTAATTGGTAGCGCAAAGGCTCAGGCTTTCCAATGCCCTCGTAGGGGTTTCTCATTATATCTTTTATTAATTCATTTATTCTCTTTAAAGTTTTTTTGTCAGTATTTTGCCAGGACAAATATTCCAAAAAAGCCTTGTCGTGAAATAATATTTTCATTCTATGTCAATGAGTTCTCTTTCTTTATAAATTCCCTTTTCAACGTCCTCTGCTCTTTGTATTAATTCTTTATAATACTTTGGATCTTTCATGATATGAGCATTTTCTATTAAATTATTGTATTCATCTAAACTTATTACAACAACATTTTTGTCATCTTTTCTTGTAACCAAAACTGTTTCCAAGTCGTCAACGGCTGCGTCGCAATAATCTTTCAAATTTTTTCTAAGTTCACTATAATTAACAGCTAACATAAGCTCACCTCTTTAAAGATATTGTACAACATCTTGTACTCTATTGCAATCTACTTATAAAATTTTCTTGCGACAAGAGTGAATCTTGAAGTTTCATCTCCCACTTCTTTAAACTCATAGTCGTCGTAAACTTCTATTTCCTTAAATCCAATTTCTTCCAACAAATTTTTCACCAAGCTTAAGTCGTATGCCCTCTCTAAATGTTCCTCGTAAAATCTCTTGTAGTCATTGTCCCTTATGTTTCTAAAAAAATTAACTCCGTAGGTGTTTAGTTTTTCTTCTTCATCGTAGATATTTTCCCAAATATATAAAACATCATCAACTTCGTCCACTGTCACTGGGGGAATATTTTTAAATTTGTATTCTGTATTGAGGTCAAAAATAAAAATTCCATCTTCCTTTAAGTAAGCGTAAGCAGATTTTATTGCCGCCTCAAAGTCCTTGACATCTGTCAGGTAATTTAGGCTGTCGCCAACAGAAATTATTGCATCATAAGATGCTGGTGCAGAAAATCCCGCCATATTTTGCTTGAATAACCTTAAATTTTTACTTCTTATTTTATTTTGGCAGACGCTTAACATGTCATCAGATAAGTCAAAGGCGTGAAGCTTGTAGTCCCTTGCCAACTTTTCTGTCAGTCCACCTGTGCCACAAGCCATTTCTAAAATTAATTTAGGCTCTAGAGACTTTTTCCCTAGAAGGTCCCTTATAAATTTATAAATTTTCTCATAGTCAAGATCGTACATGAGCTTGTCGTAAAAATATGCGAAATCTCCATACATCATGATCTTTTTTCAAGCTCCTTTAAAATTTCTTGAAGAACAACTGAAGAATTTTCATGAATAACTACATCTGCTCGCCTATCCATTGGCGTAGGGTCATTATTTATTATGATTAAGTGGTCCACATAGTTTGGCAAAAAGTTTACTGGTGAAACTGTAAGTGATGAGCCAACAACTATTAGGGTGTCTGTGTCATTAAGCTCTCTTGCTCCCCTGTCGAAGTCGTCGGGCATCATGTCGCCAAACATTACAACATTTGGACGAATTGTGCCGCCGCAATGATCGCACTTAGGTGGTATTTCTCCCCTTTCAACTTTTTCACGCATAAGGGCGAAGGGATATTCCCTGCCACATTTCATGCAGTGAGTGCCACGAGTTTCACCATGAACTTCGTAAATATTTTTTGAGCCTGCCTTGGCATGAAGGTTGTCGATGTTTTGCGTAATAATTCCTGCAAGAAAGCCTTCCTCTTCCATTTTTGCCAGTGCCTTGTGTCCATCATTGGGCTCTTGGTCGTTTAAGTCCTCAAGAATCTTGTAGCCTTCCTTATAAAAAATTTCTGGATGATTTATTAGTCTATCCTTGGAAAGGGCAAGCATGGGGTCCATCTTGGAATAATAGCCAGAGGAAGATCTAAAGTCAGGTATGCCTGAATCTGTAGAAATTCCTGCGCCAGTTAGGGCAAAAACTTTTTTTGACCTTAAAATTAAATCAGCTGCTTCTCTTATCTTATCCATATCCTACCTCCTAAAAAACAATGTAGTGATAGATGAAATACAAAATCACAAGGGCAATTATAGGCACGAAGTTAAATAAATCAATGCCTTCCACATCTCTGTACCTAATTTTTATTTCCACATCCTCTTGATTTTCCTTCTTCAAATTTTTAAGGATTAGTCTAATTAAAATCACAGAAAAAATTGAAACTACAATAAGTAAAATTATAATTGAAAGCTCAAGGGAGCCAATTTCGCGAGAAAGTTTTGTCTTGCGCAAAAATTCAAAGAGCCTTTCATTGACATACCTTGCCGTCAAAACTGCTATGACATTGTTGACAAAGTGCGCCACTATGGCTGGGATTATAGAACCTGTAACTTCGATTAAACTTGAAAACAAAAGTCCCAACAAGAAGGGGGCGATAAAATTTTGTATGTCAAAGTGAAATAGGGCGAAGACAAGGGCAGATACCACTATGGCAAACCTCTCCCCATAGACATTATAGGCGTTAGTGAGAGTTCCCCTGAAGAAAACTTCTTCGCAAATAGCAGGCACCAGGCACATAAATATTAAATAATTAAAAATTGGAACATTTTGCAGCATTAACTCCATGGGGAAATTTTTGTATTCAATAAAATTTGAAAGAAGGGACAAAAATATTCCATTTAAAAGTAAAATCACTGGGTAGGACAAAATCACAAGAATGATTGTCTTTAAAATGCTCTCACCAGAAATCTTTTTAATTTTTAAAACCTCTTTAATATTTCCCGTTGAAGAAATGAGAATTGCTGGGATTAAAATAATAAAAATTTCCGTAATAAAAGTTCCCCAAAAGCTGTATTTCTCTTGAATATTAAAACCAAAGGTCAAAAAAATAATTGCAAGCACAAGAGTCAAGGAGTTGACGCTCATGACATTTAAATTTTTCTTTTTATATCTTTTCATTTTTTTCCTTATAAGTGTAGATGTAAGGCATATTCCTGTAGTGGTCGCCATAATTTAAACCGTAGCCAACAATAAAAATATCATCAATTTCAAAGCCAACATAGTCAGCAGATACATCTGCCTCTCTCCTTGAAGGCTTGTCAAGTAAGACGCAAGTCTTTAAGGACTTTGGATTGTAGCTTAAAAGTTTTTCCTTCACTGCATAAAGAGTGTTTCCTGTGTCTAAAATATCGTCTACAACAAGGACATCTCTGCCCTCTATATTTGTGCGTAGGTCCGTCAAAAATCTCACCTCTCCACTGGAAGACTCACTGTGTCCATAGGATGAAGTTGTGAGAAAATCTATCTCAACTAATTTATCAATCTCTCTAACTAAGTCTGCCGCAAAAATAAAGCTGCCTCTCAAAAGAGAAATGACTACGAAATTATCATCAAAGTCTTCTGTAATTCTTTTGCCCAGACTTTCTACCTTTTCCTTTATCTCTTGACGAGAAAATAAAATTTGTCTTTCCATAATTCCTCCACATACATTATATCAAAAAATGCTGAAAATTCATCTTTAATTGCTATTAGAAGCCCAGCTTTGGTATAATTTAAGAGAAGGTGATAACATGGAAAAAAGTTCCTTTGAACTTGCATTAAATAAATTATTGATCCTCTACATAATAGATAAGTTTAACCACAAACTAAAGGAAAATGACCTCTCCTATTTTGTACTAGACATAGAGCTCTTTAACTACTTTTACTTCAAACAGTACTTAAATGACTTGGAGTCAACGGGGCTTGTCCTCTTTGACGGCGACAAAAAATATTATCTATCAGAGGATGGAGAAAAGACCCTAGATATTTTTTATGAGCAAATACCTGAAGAAAATATAAAATTTTTAGATGAGAAAATAGATTTATATCGCCACGAACTTCTCCTTAAAAATTCAGTTTCAGGAGAAACGCTTGAAGAAGATGGTATAAACTTCGCCCACCTAAAAATAAAGGACGACGAAATAGCTGTCTTGGACTTAAAAATCGAAACAGCAGATGAAATCATGGCAAAAAAAATTTCTGCAAACTTTAAAAAGAATGCAGAAAATATTTATTCGGAAATATTAAAAATTTTGACAGAAGAAAATTAGAACCGGAAGGCTCATTGAATTATGGATTTTAGAAAAATTGATTTAGAGAGTCTTTAGGTGGCAAGATAAAAGGCTATGAGTTTTAATACTCACAGCCTTTTTTATTTCTAGTTAACATAAAAATTGTTATTCTAAACTTCTTATTCTATCTACAAGACTGTTATTGCTATGCTTTTCATAGAACCTACCTGTAAATATTATCCCAATAATTATATTTACTAAGTTTACAAGTATAAGTGGCAGAATTACAAATTTATAAGAAGTCCACTGAGTCTGTTCAATAAAATCCATCAAGATAAATTTATCTACAAGAAGCATAATGAGAAAAGAAAATATTAAGCCACATAAAGAATAAACCAAATTCTTTTTTACCAAATATTTTTTGATATTTTTCTTTGTCATTCCAATTGCTTCAAGAATTGATAAGTTAACCATATTTCTCAAAATTTCAGTAGCAATAACATTTATAAAATTCAGTACAGAAATTAAAAATAATACTATAGATATACTATAACCCACAAATTCTATAAGATTTTTGAAATCTTTAAAAGACTTTATTTGAAGATCTCTTGAGTCATAGGAAAAGTCTGGGTTATTTTCAAAAGTTTTTAATAACTTATCAAAATTTTCCTTTTCACTATCTTCTACATCAAATCCATAAGACATAATACTCTTATCTCCTGTAAGCTTGTTATATTCATTAGGATTCATATAAATATATTCCAAACCTAAAGTAGGACTTGACTCATCGTTTATATCTTCCTTAATTACAGGAAAATACCTAAGCCCATTAGAAAAATTGTACATAATCTTACCCATAACCTGAACTTCTTTGACCCTGTTTTTCACATTAATTTTTATTTTATCGCCAGCTTTAAATGCAGATTTTTTATCTCCATATTCTCCTATGATAACATAATTTCCTGTTTGCCATTTTTCTTTATCGAAGTCTCCGTCTATAAATTTTTGTTTGTTTATTATATAATCATCTATTCCTAGTAATATTGATGCAACTTTATTATCTTCTATTTTTATATCTGGATAATCGTACTCATAACCATAATAGTATAAGGCTCCCCCAGCTTTAAATCCCTTTTGATTTTCTATTTCATCAATGAAATTATCCTTGATACCGTCCTCACTTCCTGAGTACATATATCTAAAATATTTTGGACTTGCTATATTATAATCCGTTGCAATTACATCTGAAATGCCCTTTTCTAAATCAATATTACCGGTATAAGTTAAAACACTGTTTAAAATAACAGCAGATAGACTAATAGAAAGAACTATCGAAATAAATCTAAATTTATTGGAAAATACTTGTCTTCTAGCAAGCTTTCCTAGAGAAATATCCTCGCTTTTATATTTCTTTTTTATCATGGTTTCGTTGTATTTGCTTGCATCTATTGGAGAAACTTTTGCTGCATACCTTGCAGGTCTCATAACTGATAGAAATACTGTAAGCAAAGTAAAGGCTGTCGAAAATAAGATAATTATGATTATTACCGCTAGAGATAATTTTACATCCGTTAACATCTCATTATTTGCAAATATTTTATTTAAAATAATTTTCCCGATAGAAATTCCTACTATATCTCCAACTATTATTGATGGAAGGGAGGCTGCTATAGACTCAAGATGAACAAGTTTTTTGATTTGCGGCTTTGTCATTCCAATTGTTTTTAAAAGTCCCAGTAGTTTAATGTCTTCATTTACGGATATCTTAAAAATATTGTTTATTATTAAGTAGCCTGCGACTATTACCAAAATTAAAAAAGCTAAGAAAGGTAAAAATGTTTTAAAATCAAAACTAGAATCACCAGATAAAATATAAGCAAAGTTAACACCAATTCTTATTTCTTTATCAGATAAATTTCCAGGGTCATCTACCACTTTATAACCATTTCTCTCTGCAATTTTTATAAGTTTATCCCTTATCATAAAGGAATTCTTTAGCATTACTTCCACGTCATTATTATTTTCTGGAAGTGATAATTTATCTACATAAGCTTTTGATAAATAGATTTGTCCTACACCAACATTTGAGTCAATAGGATTTTGAAAGGTTCCAGATATAATAAATTTATCACTATTCTTTTCGATAATCTCTCCCGTGTAAGGTTTTTCTATTTTAAAAGGAACTTCTATCTCTTCTCCGATTTCTCCCTTATAACCTAACTTTTTTGCAGTTGCTAAATCTATAAATACGTCCTTTTCTTTTTCAGGAAATTTCCCTTTAACTTTTTCTATTAGCGACCATTCAAATCCATTGTTATCTATATAGGATAGTTCTGCACTTATTTTTTCATCATCAAGAATACCAACTTTCTCTCTTATTGAAAATTCCTTTATGTCTTTATCCTTGGATAAAATACTTATGTCTTTGTCAGAAAGTTCTTTAAAAGAGCCATGACTAATTGTGCCAATAGTTTTCATCGTTTGGGTTTCCATGCTTTTTCCTAAACCTAAGGCTACGGAAAACAGACTTGTAAATAGTATAGAAGTCAAAGCAATTGCTAATAAGAGAATATTTCTCCTGCTTTTATTCGCATTTAAAATATTTTTTGCAAGACACCTTATATAAGCTTTATTTTTGACTTTCATTATTTCCCACCAGCCTTCCATCTTCTATTCTTAGAGTTTTTTCTGCGGCTTGAGCAACAGCATCATCGTGAGTAATCATAAGAATAGTATTTCCAAGCTCTTTATTAATCTTTTTTAACAAGTAAACAACTTGCGAAGATGATTTTGAATCTAAATTTCCTGTAGGTTCGTCAGCTAGAATTAAAGATGGTTTAGTAACCAAGGCTCTTGCTATAGCAACCCTTTGTTGCTGTCCACCTGATAATTCATTAGGCATTTTATATTTTTGATCACTTATCTCAAGTATATCTATTACAGAATCAACATATTTTTTATCTACCTTGTCCCCATCAAGACCAAAGGGAATAATTATATTCTCATATACATTTAGCATGGGCAAAAGATTATATGCTTGAAAAACAAAACCGATATTTCTTCTTCTAAAAATTGTCCTCTCATCATCTTTCAATGCATAAATGTCGGTATCATCAATTAAAACTTTTCCGCTTGTAGGATAATCAAGTCCTCCTAATAAATGTAATAGGGTTGATTTACCAGATCCAGATGCTCCAATTATAGAAATAAATTCTCCTTTTTCCACATCGAAAGATACTCCATCAAGAGCTCTTACTTCCACATCATTTGTTTTATAATATCTTTTTAAATTTTCTACTTTTAACATTTCTATCACCTCTTTACATTTAATATAACATTCATATCTTACAAAGTACTTACAAGACTTCTTACAGTTTTGTAAGAAAAAAGACTTCTCACAAGGGGAAGTCTACTAAAAATTTTATTCTGTTATTATCCAAAGACGCTCTTATATTTCCACCATGTTTTTCTATAATTTCTCTGGCTATAAAAAGACCTAACCCCAAACCGTCCTTGGAAATTGAATTTTTTCCTCTATAAAATCTTTCGAATATTTTTGGCAAGGTTTCTTCTGATAAGTCTTTGCACTCATTTTCTATGTCTAAATTATAGTTTAGGTAAGATTTATAAACTGAAATATTAATAGTAGAACCATTGGGCGAGTATTTTATAGCATTATCTACTAGATTGTGGATAGCTTCTTTAAGCCATCTTTCGTCCAAATTGAAAATTAAGTCTTCGTCTTTTAAATTTATGCCTATACATTTTTCATCTAATATCACTTTAAATTCTCCTAAAACATCTTCTACAATGTCTTTTAAATTTGCTTGATGTTTTTGTAAGGAAATAATATCAGATTCGAGCCTAGAAGATTTTACTAGGTTTTGAATTAAAAATTCTAGTTTATTAAGTTCATACTTTATAATTTCAAGATACTCATCTTTCGGATCATCTTCTAAAAGACTAATGTATAAAGAAAGGTTGGTAATTGGTGTCTTGGTTTGATGTGATATATCTGCTATTAAATCTTTTGTTTTACTTTTTTCTGTATTTATTTTCGCTTCTTTTACTTGGCTGGCATACAAAAACTTAATGAGCTTTGATTTTATTTTAGATAATTCCTTTTCATCAAATTCTGTAATTTCTAAATTTCCATCCAAAGCCTTATCAATATAGTCTGAGAGTTCGTGCATTTCACTTCTCAAGACAATATATTTATATAAAATAATTCCAATTATAAGAGCTAAAAGACCTATTAAAAATTCCATTTATATCCAACTCCAAAGACTGTTTCTATTGGGTCATAGGGTTTTAATTTGTTTCTTATTCTAGAAATATTGACACTCAATGTATTTTGATCAATAAATTCATCATCTATTCCCCAAACAAAATCAAAAAGTAGTTCCTTAGTAATAACTTGAGACTTGTTTTTTATCATGTAGTATAAAATTTTTGTCTCTGTCCTTGTGAGATCTATATTTTTATTGTCTACATAGAAAGTATTTTCATTAAAATTAAAGTCTAGACCATCTTTCTTATAAAGATTTAAATCACTAGACACTATTTTTTCAAAAGCTCTTTTTATCTTTGCCTCTAATATTCCCAAAGAAAAAGGCTTGGTTAAATAGTCGTCTGCCCCTAAATTTATGGCTGAAATGATATATGCTTCAAGATCTATGGCAGATAAAACTATAATAGGAATTGATGAAGTTTCTCTAGTATATTTTATTATTTCAAGCCCATCTCCATCTGGTAAGTTCATATCAAGTAAAATCAAATCCGCATCATCAATAAAATTTTTAGCTTCAATAATTGTGTTTACAGAAAAAATTTCATATTCTTTATTTAAGGCTATGGAAAGTCCTTTATTTAAATTATTATCATCTTCAATTATTAGTATCTTCTTCATAATCTATCCTTGAAAATTTTTTTACTCCTCAAAAAAATTCTGCCTTATAACTCTTATAAAAAATATTATACAACATTTTAAAAATGAATATTTGCAAATTGCTTTATTCTGTAAATTTAAATAAATATTTGTAAAAAAAGGC
>NZ_HE978569.1:132641-157509 GCF_000311825.1 Peptoniphilus grossensis ph5
TAAAAAAATAAAGCCGCTGGGACTTTATTTTGTTATTTATAATTTTTTTAATTTTATACTCTATAGTCTTTCATATTTCTTCCTGCAATGGCAACGGTTGATGCGTTGTGGAGGAAGGCTGAATTTGTATTTGTTAAATGTCCTGTTACTCCAAAAGCAATAAGGGCACTGTTAAAGGAAATTATGTGTCTGTAGTTTTTATGAATCCTCTTATCCAATTCTTTTGCAATTTTTATTACATCAATAAGTACCTTTAGGGAGTCGGACTTTATTGATATGTCTGCAATTTCCTTGGCAATGTCGGCGCCTTCGTGCATGGATATGCCCACATCTGCTGATGAAAGTGCAATGGAGTCGTTGATTCCGTCGCCAATCATGACAACTGTTCTGCCCTCTGCCTTTTCCCTGTCCACATATTCTTTTTTGTCTTCAGGTAAAACTTGTGACTTATAATAGTCTAGGTCAAGTTTTTCTGCCACTGCCCTTGCAGAATTTTCTGCGTCGCCAGTTAGCATGGAAATTTTCCTGAAACCAAGCTCTCTCAAGGAGTCAATTGTGTATTTTGCGTCTTCACGAAGTGGGTCGTCAATGCAAAGTACTGCAATTAATTTTTCGTCAAAGGCAAGATATAAAAGTGAGTAATCTTCCTTTAACTTGTCAATTTTATTTTTTTGCTCATCGTCAATTTTTATATTCTCATCTTCTAAGATGAAGTGGGCTGAACCAATTAGGGCAACTTTATCGCCAATTTTTGACCTTATGCCATGGGCAACAATATATTCTGGCTTTGAGTGCATTTCTTCGTGGTTGAGGTTCTTGTCATGGGCAGCCTTTACAACGGCGTTGGCTATTGAATGTGGGAAGTGCTCTTCTAGGCAAGCTGCAATCCTCAAGCATTCGTCTTCTTCATTGTCATAGAAGGCTATAACTTTTTCAACTCTTGGCTCTGACTTTGTGAGAGTTCCCGTCTTGTCGAAAATTATTGAATCTGCTTGGGCAAGTTTTTCCAAATACCTTCCGCCCTTTACGAGAATTTTCCTTTCTGAGGCTGAAGATATTGCCTTCATAGTTGCAATTGGCATTGTAAGTTTAAGTGCGCAGGAAAAATCCACCATCAAAAAGGATTTTGCCTTGATGAAATCTCTTGTCAAGAGATAAGTTATACCTGCTCCCAAGAAGGAATATTTAACTATGGAGTCGGCTATTGACTCTGCCTTTTTCTCTGCTAGTGATTTATTTTTTTCACTCTCGCCAATTAATTCAATTATGTGATTTATTCTGGAGTCGTCGTATTTTTTTGTTGTCCTAACTAGGATGGCTCCCTCTTCTAAAACTGTGCCTGCAAAGACAGTCCCGCCTTCAGTTTTTTTCACAGGGAGGGACTCGCCAGTAAGGGAGGCTTCATTTACCATGCCATAGCCCTTAAGAATTTCGCCATCAACAGGTATTGTTGAGCCCATGTTCACTTCTACGACTTCACCAAGTTCAAGGTCTTCAAGTTTTTTGAGATACTTCTTGTCGCCCTCAAGAACAAAAACTTGGTCAATATTAAGTCTAAGGGATTGTGCCAGGTCTTCCTTAGATTTTTTTAGGGTGTAGTCTTCCAACTCTTCGCCAAGTCCAAGTAGGAAAATAATATTACCTGCATCGCCAAATTCTCCATCTAAGATAGAAATTCCAATTGCCGCTGCATCTAAGACTTCAACCTTTAATTTTCTATCCCTAAGACTTTTTAGTCCAGCCTTAATATATGGAAGCGACTTTATTACAACGCCAATGGGTCTAAGAGGCATAGGCAAAATATGGGCGAAGAAAACCCTCCTATACATTGCGTCACGAAAAATGTGAAAGAGCTCTCTCTCCTCTTGGGGAGCAAAGTCTACATCATCAATTTCAAAGTCTCTTAAATCTTCTAAGTCAAAGTCTAAAATAAACCTTGCAATCCTTGGCAAGGATTTCTCTTCATAATTTACTACAATTGAATTTGCAAGAGGAGAAATCTTGCAAGACTTCACGCCAGGTATTTCTTCAATTTTGTATTTTAATTTATTTACATGGCAGTCTCTAAGCTTATCCCTATATAAAAAGCGGCTCCTGCCCAGAGTTCTACTGGCAATACTTGCTTTCATATTAGCCTTCTGCTTTTACTTCTACTTCAACTTCTACTTCTTCTGAAAGATCTTGATTTTCTTCTGCAACTTTTTGAAGGTCTAGCTGGGCCTTTCTTTCAGCTTCTTTTCTTTCGTCTTCAGCTTTTTTTACCTTGGCTTCAGCCACAATATCTTCAGTGGAAACTTTTATATTTTCCATGCCCTTATCTAAGCCTTCTTTAATTTTAAGACCTTCAGCGACTGTAGTTACAGCAAGTTTTTTTGCAGCTTGTGATGAAATAATTTTTCCACCAAGAGCTCCTGCCACAAAACCTATTCCTAAATTAATTAATTTTTTCTTCATTTCATAACCTCCTATATTTACAATAATATTATCATTTACTGCCATTAATAATTAAAAATATTATTCTCAAAATCATAATATTTTTAAAATTCCAAGAAAAAAACTGGCTCATAAAGCCAGTCTTTAAGGAGTTATTAAAATGCAAGAACAAATTTTTTTAATTTCTTCTCTTTATATTTTACATCTCTACTTTATATTTTATTTTACATTTTCACTTTATATTTTTAATTTTTTCCATTCTGTCTTTTCTTAAAATTACTTTGAAGCTCGTTCCCATGCCAAGCTTTGATGAAATTTCAAGCTTTCCGTCAATGGACTGCAAGACATGCTTTACTATGGAAAGTCCAAGTCCTGTGCCGCCAATTTTTCTTGACCTTGACTTGTCTACCCTATAAAATCTTTCGAAAATCCTTGCCAGATCCTTTGATGGAATACCTATGCCTGTGTCAACAATTGAAACTTCATAATTTTTTTCATCTTCAGAAATTTTTATGTCTAGCTTGCCGCCGTCCTTATTGTACTTTAAACCGTTGTTTATAATGTTGGCAAAGAGCTCCCACATCATGGTCTTATTTTCATATACAAGTCCATCGCCTTCTAGGCTGACATCAATATTTTTTTCGTCAATTAAATTTCTTTGTGACCTTAAAATATCTTTTATTAATTCATTTAATTTTATTTCTTCACGAGAGAAGGCCTCTTCACTTTCCAGTCCAGATATTTTCATAATGTCTTCGATTAAATTTAAAAGTCTCTTAGAATCGTCATAAATTAATTTATAAAATTCTTCTTTATTGGCATCGTCAACCATTCCATTGACAAGAAGTTCTGAGAAACCACAAATTGATGTAAGAGGTGTCTTTAATTCGTGGCTCACATTGGAAGAAAACTCTTCACGAAGTCTCAAGGCTCTTATTTCTTCTGTCTCGTCGATGAATAATATTACTACGCCTCTGACTTTTTTGTCCTCGAAAACTGGATTTACATAAAATTTAAATTCTCTGTCCCCAATATTTGTAATAGATTCAACGGAAGAACCCATAAGGGCATCGTCAATTAACTTTAAAAGGTCATCATCTCTTATTAAGTTTAAAATATTTTCTCCAATTAGCTCTCTCTTGGAGTTAAAAAGTTCCCTTGCAGAGTTATTTACAGAGAGCAAATTTTTATTTTCATCAATTATTATTAGTGACTCTTTCATATTTTTCAAAATTGTCTCAATGGTATCCCTTTCTCTACTTATCTCTCTATAATTGTCCTTTATGGTCATGTTTTGCTTATTTATCTTGTTGATAAAGGGACTGATCTCTGGAAACATATCTGTGTCAATAGTAAGCAAATCTTCATTTAAATTATTTAAAGGTTCAAAAGTTTTTTTAGTAAGTCTTCTTGAAACTACTGTTGCTATGGCAAAGACAAGTAGCGACATTAAAATGTCTATGGGAAAAACTTTTCTGAAGGCGCCAAGGAGGTTGTCCATCTCCCTTGAAACCCTAAGTATGTTTCCATCCTCAAGCCTTAAGCTTACATAGTAAAGGTCTTTGGATAGGGTGTTGGAATATCTTTCAATTTTTGCAAAGCCATTTTTTTGTGCCTTTATAACTTCAGGTCTATCCTTGTGAGTTGGGAGAAACTTTGCATCTTGAGATGAATCGTAAACTACATCGCCATCTTCTTTTATGAGAGTAATCCTAAAGTCCCTCTTCTTTCTTGCCACATCATCTAAATAATTTTCGTCATCATCTATTTTGTTTAAAGTTTCGCCCATAGCGATGACTATATTTGAAAGGTCTTTGTTGGATCTGTCCACATAGACAGAGTAATAGATGAACATGGAGGCAATAGTCGAAAGAAAAAGTGTGAGAAGGGATATGCCCATGAGGTATCTAAAAAATCTTCTTTTCATATCAATCTTTCGTAGAAAGCATATAGCCCACGCCTCTAATTGTCTTTATATAATTTCTCTTGTCCTTTAATTTGTCGCGAAGAAGTTTTATGTGCATGTCCACAGTTCTTGTTTCGCCTTCATAATCGTAACCCCAAATGTAAGTTAGGAGTTTTTCACGAGAGATGACTATCTCCTTATTTAAAATTAAATATTTTAGAAGTTCATATTCCTTAAAGGTAAAGTCCACTTCTTCTCCGTCAATTGTTACAACTCTCTTTAAGTTGTTCATGACAATGCCGCCAAAGTCTAAAATATTTCTGTCCTTTTCACTTGTGCTTGCACGCCTTGCTATGGCACCAACTCTTGACAAAAGTTCCATTACAGAGAAGGGTTTTTTTATATAATCGTCGGCGCCGCCATCAAGGGCAGAGATTATATCGTACTCAGAAGTCTTGGCTGTAATCATCATGACCCAAATATTTTTTGTGTCTTCCTTTTCCTTTAGCTTAGTCAAAATTTCTGTTCCATCAATGTCTGGAAGCATTATGTCAAGGAGGACAATGTCTGGTTTTTTTTCGCTTAGCTTATCAAAAAAGTCCTTGCCATTTTCAAAGCAAAAGACATCGTATCCCTTGCTCCTCAGTGAATATTCAATTAATTTTAAAATCGATGTGTCATCTTCTACTACATAAATTAGCATTAAATCATCCTTCTATAGAAAACATTACCCACTTTGCAATATTAACAGCGTGATCTGCAATTCTCTCCAAATACTTTGCAATCATTATAAAATCAATTGCAGCTGCAGGATCAAAATCTGATTTAATTATATCAATTAATTGGTCTCTTATCATCACAAAATAATTATCTATTACATCATCATCGTCATCAATTTTTTCTGCAGAGTCCATGTCTAAATTTACAAAGGAGTCAATTGACTTGTTTAAGAGAAGAATTGTGGCTTCTGCCATTTGTTTTATGAGAGGAAATCTAGAAGTGTCGTAGTCATCAGGTAATATCATGCAAATGTCTGCTATGTCTCTTGCGTTGTCGCCAATTCTTTCCATATCAGTGATCATCTTAAGTGCAGAGGACACTCTTCTTAAATCTCCTGCTGCTGGTTGTTGCTCAACGAAAATTTTTAAGCATTGCTTTTGGATAATGCCTTCGTAGACATCTGTCCTCTCTTCATAATTTGAAACTTCTTCAGCAATTTTTTCGTCTTTTTCATCTAATAGGGAGATAGCCTTTTTTATTGCACTTTCATTTAGCATAGCCATCTCTAAAAGTAAGTTGTTTAAGTGTCTTAATTCTTCGTCAAATTTCTTTCTCATTAGCCGAACCTTCCTGTTACATATAATTCTGTCTTTTCTTCCCTTGGATTTGTAAATATGTCAATAGTGTTTCCGTATTCAACAATAACTCCGTGAAGGAAGAAGGCAGTCTTGTCAGAAATTCTTGAAGCTTGTTGCATATTGTGAGTAACCATAACTATTGTGTATTGTTCCTTTAATTCTTGTGCAAGGTCTTCAATCTTTCCTGTAGAAATTGGGTCAAGAGCAGATGTAGGTTCGTCCATTAAAATTACTTCAGGATTTACTGCAATGGCTCTTGCTATGCAAAGTCTTTGTTGTTGTCCACCTGATATTGAAAGGGCAGACTTTTTTAAATCGTCCTTTACTTCATCCCAAATGGCAGCTTGCTTAAGTGAGGACTCAACAATTTCATCTAGCTCTGTTTTATTTTTTATGCCGTGAGTCTTTGGACCATAGGCAATATTTTCATAAATACTCATTGGGAAGGGGTTAGGTTGTTGAAATACCATGCCCACTCTTTTTCTAAGTTTATTTACATCATAATTCTTGGCGTAAATATCTTCGCCATCAAGGGTTATTTCTCCCTCTATTCTACAACCTACTACTAGGTCGTTCATTCTATTTAAACATTTTAGTAAAGTTGACTTACCACAACCAGAAGGTCCAATAAAAGAAAGAATTTCATTTTCCCTAATGTCTAAATTAATATTGTGAAGTGCCTTAAAATCTCCATAGTATAAGTCGAGATCTTTGACATTCATCTTAGATTGCATTATTCTACCTCCTTAAGTTTGTCTGCAAGTTTAGTTGATGACCAGTTGATCAAGAGGACAAGTATCAAAAGCACCATGCCTGTTGCATAGGCTTCCCCCACATGTTTACCTTCAGATGATAGTACATACATGTGTAGGGCTAGGGTCCTTGATGATGATTTTAGTGATGCTGGAAGGGATGTTGCTGTTCCCAAAGTGTACATTAGGGCAGCAGTCTCGCCAACTACACGGCCAACTGATAAAATTATTCCAGATAAAATTCCTGGAATTGCAACTGGAAGTACAACCTTAAAAATCGTTCTAAGCTTGCCTGCTCCCAGGGCAAAGGAACCTTGTCTTATTGATGGGTGAACTGACTTTAGGGCTTCTTCTGTTGCCCTCATTATAATTGGAAGAATCATAATGGATACAGTTAAAACACCAGATATTACTGAGAAGCCCATTTTTAGTTTTAAGCCAAAGAATAACATACCAAATAGTCCATAGACAATAGATGGAATTCCGGCAAGGGTTTCTGTTGCAAGTCTTATTGCCTTTACAAGTTTGTTTTCAACATCTGTATATTCAACTAAGAATATAGCAGTGAAGATCCCTATTGGCGATGCAAATAAAATTGCAAGGACAACTGTAAGAAGGGTTGTAATTATTGCAGGTCCCATGGACACATTTTCTGTTGTGTAGTGTAGGGAAAGCATATCTGGTCTAAAGGATAAGGCTCCCTTAAAAACAACAAAGGCAACAATAAATACAAGGACTGCAAAGGTCATGGCTGAAAAAAGTCTTGTTGTAATTCTATAAAAGGATAGTCCCTTTATAAAGTGAAGTCCCAATACTAGAGCGACAAAAAATAATAATACGCCTATTGTAATATATTTAACCATTGTTTTCGCTCCTGTTCTTTACTATAAAAAATCCAATATTAATTAGAAGAATGAAAATAAATAGGACTGCTGCAGTTGCTATAAGAGCTTGTCTGTGTTCTCCAGCTGCATAAGCCATTTCAAGTACTATATTTGTAGTCATAGTTCTAATTCCCTTTAGAGGATTAAAAGTTAATCTCGTTTGATTTCCTGCAACTAATATTACTGCCATTGTTTCGCCAATTGCACGACCAACTCCTAAAATTATTCCAGCAAAAATACCAGACTTTGCGGCCGGCACCATTACTCTTGTAATTGTTTCATCATGAGTTGCACCAAGAGAAAGTGAGCCTTGGTAAAAAGACTTGGGAACAGTTCTAAGAGAGGCTTCTGCCATAGAAATTATTGTTGGCAAAACCATGATGAGAAGAAGTATTGCTGCAGATAGCATATTCATACCTGTGCCTCCAAAAAGTGATCTGTTAATGGGCACAATAACTGTAAGGGCAAAGAAACCATATACAATTGAAGGTATGCCAGTCATAAGATTTAGGGCAGGTTTTAAAATTTTATAAATGTTTTTTGGACAATCAAAGGCCAAATAACAAGCTACCATTATTGAAACTGGCACTGCTGCAATACATGACATAGCAGTGATTAAAACAGATCCAATTATCATTGGTAGGATCCCATAAGAGGGTGGCACATTCATAGGTGTCCAATCGTCGTTAAGGACAAAGTTTTTTACTCCAATTTTTCCAATAAAACCAAAGGAGTCTTTAAAGATAAATATACATATCAACAACAAAAAGAAGATTGACAGTATAGAGCAAATTAGGAAGAAATATTTAAATACTTCTTCCTTAGTAAATGCTTTTCTTTGGTTTTCTTTATGGAGTACTTTTTTATTAGTATCTTCCATTTTATTCATTCCTTATACCTATTTACTATTATTTGCTAGCTTCAGCCCAGTCAGTTAATTCACCAGTGAAGATTTGTTTTAATTGATCCATTGTTAAATTTTCGCAGCCATTTTCATTATTTACGATTACTGCGATACCATCTCTTGCGATTACTGTAAACTCAAGAGCTTTCTTTTCTTCGTCCTTAAGTTCTCTTGATGCCATACCAAGCTGTGCTGTTCCTTCCATAGCTGCAGTCATACCAGCAGAAGAACCGTTAGATTGAATGTCGATTTGAACCTTAGGGTTTTTAGCCTTGTAAGCTTCAGCAAGTTTTTCCATTAGAGGAGAAACTGAAGTTGAACCAGCAATTGTGATGTGTGCATCATTGTCAGTTGCTTCGTAAGCTGCACCAGTTGCATCTCCAACATAACCTTCTTCTTCACAAATCTTTTGTCCTTCGTCAGACATGATGAAAGTGATTAAGTCTTTAGCCTTTGCATCAACGTCAGCCTTGTAAGCAACGTTAAATGGTCTTGCAAGTTTGTAGTCGCCAGATTTGATGTTTTCAGGAGTAGCTTCAACGCCTTCAACTTTTACTGCCTTAACAGTTTCGTTTAAAGATCCTAGAGAGATATAACCAATAGATGCCTTGTCATTTTCAACAGTTGTAAGAACTGCATCAGTAGAAGATTGAACTGCTGCTTCAGCATAAGTGTTGTCAACTTCTTTGTCGCCGTCTTTTGTAAGAACGCCAGTAAGTTCAGTGAAGGCAGATCTTGTACCTGAGCCTTGTTCTCTTGAGATTACGTTAATAGTTCCAAGATCAGCTGCATTTGATCCCTTTTCTTCTTGTTTTGCTGCATTTTCTTTAGGAGCATTTGCTGCTGCCTCTTCCTTCTTGTTTCCTCCACAAGCAACAAGAGATGCTGCTAAGGCAAGAATCATTCCAACTTTACCAATTTTTTTAATTTCCATTATTATCTTCCTTTCAAATATAATTTTTAATTCAAGGCTATTATAAAAAGCCTTTGTAAATTTGAAAGATTGCTATTGTAAATTTCCTGTAAATTATTTTACAAAGTGTGAAAGAATGGTGAAAGTTTGTAAATTTTTCTTAAATAAATTTTATTGGCTTAAAATTAATAAAATTCTTCATGTTTTTACGAGCCATGGCAAAATTTTTTCATCCCATAAAAAAATAGAGTAGATGAGAAAAGATCTACTCTATTATGCTTTCAATTAATATTTAATTTATTTCTATTAAAATTTTATTTCCTAAATTCGCCGTGACCAAAAATAATATACTTGTAGCTTACAAGTTCATCTAAGCCCACAGGTCCCCTTGCGTGAAGTTTTTGCGTTGAGATGCCAAGCTCTGCTCCCTTGCCAAATTCTCCCCCGTCTGTAAATCTTGTGGAGGCATTTACATAGACGCAGGCTGAGTCCACGCCCTCTAAAAATTTCATGGCTCTCTCATAGGATTTTGTTAGGATTGCTTCAGAGTGCCCCGTAGAATATTTTGTTATGTGATCTATTGCCTGGTCAACATCTTTTACAGTCTTGACAGAAAATTCGTAGTCAAGGTATTCGCGACCAAAGTCATCTTCTGTGGCAGGCACTGCCTTTTTAAATTTAGGAAGAGATTTTTCGTCAGCGTGAACCTTAATCTTATATTTTTCTACGACTTCATTTAACAAGTCATAAAACTTGTCTTCTAGATTTTCATTTACCACAAGAGATTCCATGGCATTGCAGACGCCAATTCTTTGAGTCTTGGCATTTTCAATAATCTTTATGGCATTTTCTATGTCTGCATCTTGGTCAACATAGATGTGGCAATTGCCCACTCCAGTTTCAATTACAGGCACCTTGGCATTTTCCACAACAGAATTAATAAGTGATGCTGAACCTCTTGGTAAAAGCAAATCTACATAGCCCTTTAGCTGCATAAGTTCCTTAGAAGATTCTCTTGAAGTGTCCTTAACAATTTGCACAAAATTTTCGTCATAGCCTGCATTTTTTATGCCCAGCCTAATGGCATCTGCTATGGCAATGTTTGAATTTATTGATTCCTTGCCGCCGCGAAGGATTATTGCAGAAGATGCCTTTAGGGACAAGATTGCAGCATCAAGAGTTACATTTGGCCTTGACTCATAAATTATGGCAATGACTCCCATGGGAACAGTTTTCTTTCCTATTAAAAGTCCTGCATAATTTTCTTCCATGGACAAAACCTTGCCTACTGGGTCCTTAAAGTCTATGACCTCATCAATGGACTTTGCCATGGCTTCAATTCTTCCCTCATTTAAAAGAAGTCTATCGATTAAGCCTTCAGGCATATTATTTTCTCTGCCCTTTTTTATGTCAATTTCATTTGCCTCTAAAATCTTTTTTCTTTCCGATAAGAGCGACTCCTTAATGGAGGCAAGCATCTTATTTTTTTCAGCTGTATTTAATTTTTTTAACTTGTAGGAAGCTTCCTTTGCAATTTTCCCAAGTTCTTTAACACTTAAAATAGGTTCCAATTTCTTCTCCTTTAACTATATCTCTAATTGTCTTCATGCTTTCGCCAGAGGCAATTACAACTTCAATGTTTTTTTCTATGGCAAGTTTAGCAGCCTTGATCTTCGTCTGCATGCCACCTGTGCCAAGCTTGGACTCAGTTTCCTTTGCCATGCCTTCCACCCTATTTATGTCGTCAACCTGGCGAATTATCTTGGCCTCCTTATTTTTTCTAGGGTCGTCAGTGTAAAGTCCCTCAATGTCTGTAAGCATTATAAGTAGATCTGCCTCCACCATTCTGGCAATCACTGCAGAAAGTGTGTCGTTGTCGCCAAATTTTATTTCGTAAGTGGAAATTGTGTCGTTTTCATTTATTATTGGAATGACATTCATGCCCAAGAGCTTTTCAAAGGTGTTCTTGGCATTTTCTCTCATCTCGTCATCTTTTTCAATTTGCCTTGTGAGAAGTATTTGGGCAGAGTTGTAGCCATAGGAAATAAGTGACCTGTCGTAAATATTTGTAAGGGCAACTTGACCAACGGCTGCTGCCGCTTGTTTTTCTGAAGTCTCCTTTGGTCTTTCCTCTAAATTTAATTTTGCACGACCTGCTGCTATGGCACCAGAAGAAACTAAAATTACTTCCATGCCCCTGTTTTTTAAGTTTGCAATTTCAAAGCAAAGCTCGTCGATTTTTTGTAAATTTATTTTTCCATTGTCGTGAGTAATAGATGAAGAACCAACTTTTATCACGACTTTTTTTATTTCTTTTGAAAATTTTCTCATTTCAATCACCTTAGATATAATATACTTTAAAATTTTACTTTAGTAAATATTTTTTCTCTTTTACTGGGAAAAGTAGGCTTTTAAATAAATTATCCCAGCATTTTAAATTTCTCCCCCTCTGAATTTGCCCTTATGCTATAATATCCTTGGAGTGTGATTATTTTGCCAAAAATATTAAGAAAAAAAGAACTTGCGCCAAATATTTATTTATTTGACATATATGCACCTAAAATTGCAGCTTCTGCAAAGCCAGGTCAATTTATTATTTTAATAGCAGACAAATATTCCGAGAGAATTCCTCTCACAATTTCAGACTACAATGTAGAAAGAGGCAGCGTGCAAATTGTTGTTCAAGCTTCTGGTGAATCTACAAAAAAAATTGCAGCCTTTGAAGAAGGAGAAAGCTTTAAAGATTTTGTTGGACCTCTTGGTCACGCATCTGATTTTTGCGACATGGACCTTGAATCTTTAAAGGACAAAAAATACCTATTCGTTGCTGGCGGCGTTGGAACTGCACCAGTTTATCCTCAAGCAAAATTTTTTAAGGACCATGGACTTCACTGCGACATTATCATTGGAGCAAAGTCCAAAGAATTTGTAATCCTAGAAGATGAATTAAAATCTGTCTGCGACAATTTATACATAGCAACAGATGATGGTTCTTATGGTTTTAAGGGCCTAGTTACTGATAAAATCGCAGATCTAATTGAAAATGAAAATAAAAAGTACGATCATGTGGTTTCCATTGGACCTATGATTATGATGAAGTTTGTTTGTTTAACTACAAAAAAATACAATCTTCCAACTACAGTTTCTCTTAACCCAATAATGGTTGATGGAACTGGCATGTGTGGAGCTTGTCGTGTAAGCATTGGCGGCAAAACTAAATTTGCCTGCGTTGATGGCCCAGAATTTGACGGTCACTTAGTAGACTTTGATTCTGCAATGAAAAGGCAAAGACAATATATTGACAATAAAAAGACTTATGCAATAGCCGACCACCACTGCACAATGGATCTTGCAGTGTCTGACCACTTGGCAGAAGGTCTTCAAAAGCAAGAAAAAGATGGTCTTGTAATAAAAAAAGCTGAAGATAGATTTAAGCGCGTGCCAATTGCTGAGCAAGCTCCTGATGAGAGAAACAAAAACTTTAAGGAAGTTTGTCTTGGCTACACAGCAGAAGAAGCAGTTGAAGAAGCAAGCAGATGTCTTAACTGCAAAAAACCTGGCTGCGTTGGTGGCTGCCCTGTCTCCATTGACATACCTGGCTTTATAAAGGAAATTGCCAGCGGAAACTTCAAACAAGCCTACAAGGTTCTTTCCCTTTACACATCTCTACCTGCAGTTTGCGGAAGAGTTTGTCCACAAGAAACACAATGCGAAGAGAGATGCGTCCTTGCAAATCGCGGCGACTCTGTTTCCATAGGCAAGCTTGAAAGATTTGCAGCAGATTATGCAAGACGCCACCAAATAAAAGAAGTTGGCGAAATAAGAAAAGTAAATAAAAAAGTTGCCGTTGTTGGTGCAGGTCCTGCAGGACTTACTTGTGCAGGTGAACTTGCAAAAATGGGCTACGATGTGACAATTTTTGAAGCCCTTCAACAATCTGGCGGAGTTTTAATTTACGGCATACCAGAATTTAGACTCCCCGACGAAGTTGTGGAATACGAAGTAGAAAACATTAAAAATCTTGGCGTAAAAATCGAAAACAACTTTGTCATTGGCAGAACTATGACTATTGACGACATAATAAAAGAAGGCTACCAAGCAGTCTTTATAGGCTCTGGCGCAGGTCTTCCTAAATTTATGAACATACCTGGAGAAAACTTAAATGGAGTTTACTCTGCCAATGAATTTTTGACAAGAAATAATTTAATGAGGTCCTTTGACGAAGAATACGACACGCCAGTTAATGTTGGTGCAAAAGTTGCCGTAGTTGGTGGCGGTAATGTGGCTATGGATGCTGCAAGAGTTGCCAAGAGACTTGGCGCCGATGTCTCCATTGTCTATAGAAGAACTGAAAAGGAACTGCCAGCAAGAGCTGAAGAAGTTCACCACGCAAAAGAAGAAGGCATTAAGTTTGAAATGCTAACTAACCCAGTAGAAATCCTTGGTGACGATGAGGGCTGGGTTAAGTCCCTTAAGTGCGTGAGAAATGAACTTGGAGAACCTGATTCATCAGGAAGAAGAAGACCAGTGCCGATTGAAGGTAGCGAATACGAAGAAGACTTCCAAACAGTTATCATGGCTCTTGGAACAAATCCAAATCCACTTATCTCTTCAACAACAAAAAATCTTGACATAGAAAAATGGGGCGGCATAATCGTAAATGAAGAATCACAAACATCTCGCCAGGAAATCTTTGCCGGTGGAGATGCAGTAACAGGCTCTGCCACAGTAATCCTTGCCATGGGCGCAGGAAAAAATGCCGCAAAGTCCATAGATGAATTTTTGAGAAATAAATAAGATTATACAGATAAAAAATTAGGGAAGAGTTTTTGCTCTTCCCTAATTTTGTGATTAGAATACCCCTGGTTGGATGGACTCTTATAATTAAAAAAGCCACCCTATAGGTGGCTAATATGTATACCAATTGCTTATGAGTGACGATAACACATATCGCTTACCTAGATAATGGCAACTGAATAAGACTTACTGTTGGTATAATTATGATACTTTAAAAACAGATAAAAGTCAAGTTTTATAGGGGAAATTCAAAAATATATTTCAAGATACCATTGTCTCTTAAAGTATCAAGCTCATCTGCATAATTACCTGTTTTAAGATGAGAATACAAGATGTTTGAAAAAACATCAGCAATTTGAATATTTGAATTATTAGCAGAGTCAAAATATGAAACTTCAAAATTTCCTTGATTAATCCCCGTTATGCAAAGTTCAGTGTTTAAATAGTCCTCAAGAAAGAATCTGGATTCTGTTCTTTCATTCCTTTCATCAAGTTGTAAAAGATGATTCTCACTTGGTATGTAATTATTTCTTATGAAGTAATCCAGTGATATTTTTAATAGGTAATTGAAAACTCTAGATGTATTTGAACAAAAAGTATCTTTTAGTCTTGAATTATCAACTTTTATATAGAAAAGACTGAAGTTGTTTTTTCTGGCAAAGAAGTTTATAAATTCTTGTTTCATGGGTTTATCAAAAGCAGAACCTTTTAACTCATGAAATGTTCCATTTAAAAACATTTTTTGTCTATTGTCTATTCTTTTAAGTTCTTTAAGATTAGAGGATACAAAACGTTTATAGGATCTTTTTAGAGTATTAGAATTATCTGGAATAATTAAAGTGATAATGAAGTATTCGTTTTTAAACTGATTATTAATTGTTCCTGATTCGTCGATATATATGTTCATAGATTGTCCTTCCAGTAAATATATTAATATTATATCATAAATAATTAAAATTTTAGGAGGTGGTAATATAAACATTTAAAATAGAATGGAAAAAAATATTTTAAGGGATTAAAATTAGAAAAAATTATTTATTGTATTAAGAACTAGTTTTTATAAAGTCATAATTTTTTTGCCATCCTTTAATAAAATCCTACTTCTTAAAAATGCAAAGCCATACTGCCTTATCTTGACTCCTTACCCTGTGCATTTGGTGAGGCCTTATCTCTAGGGTGTCCCCCTTTTCTAAACTTATAATCCTTCCATCATGGTATTCTATCTCAGCCACGCCGCCAAGTAAAATTACAATCTCAAGCTCATCTTGGTCGTAAAAACCTGTGACTTGATTGAGTGACATGGTCCTAATAATTTTTAGGCTCTCATCTTCATAAATTTTTTCTTCAATTTCTTCTTCACTAGAAAATTTTATATTTTTAAAAACATTGTATAAATTATTCATAACCCAATTATAGCATGATTTTAATGTCAATTTATATTTGTAAAAGTTTTTGCTATAATTATAAAAAAGAGGTGCAAAATGTTTAGACAAATGAGAAGAATAAGGCAAGAGCTTCCAATTGCTGAAGCTAAAAATTTACTTATAAAAAATAAAAGAGGAGTCCTCTCCCTTAATGGAGAAGAGGGCTATCCCTATGCCATTCCCATAAATTATTTTTATGATGAGGAAGAAAATAAACTATACTTTCACGGAGCCAAGACAGGCTACAAGGTGGACTGCATAAAAAATAACAACAAAGCCTCCTTTGTGACCTATGGCGATGAGGAACTTTCTGACAATGGTTGGTCCTATTACCTTAAAAGCGTGGTGGTTTTTGGCAAAATCGAAATCATAGAAGACCGAGACCTTGCTGCAAAAAAATTGAGAGAACTTGCCGCAAAATATTATCCATCCCTTTCAGAAGTTGATGCTGTTATGGAAAGAAGTTTTGATAATGCCCTTGTTTACTATCTTGATATTGCACATATGACTTGCAAAAAAGTTCACGAAAAATAAAAAATCTCTCACTAAAAAAGCCAAGGCAAACACCTTGGCTAATTTTATATATTTAATTCTGCTTCTTCCAATTTCTTTTCCCTTTTGCTTGCCCTGTAGTGAGCAAATATTGAGCCAATTAAGTTTTGAACCACAGAAAATATTGCTCCTGGTAGGGCTGCCAGTGGATTTAGGGCAAAGTTTGTATTTGCTAGTACTACTGCTAGTCCTGAATTTTGTGTGCCAACTTCAATAGATAAAGTTGACTTCTTGTCATAATTAAGACCAACTAACTTTCCTACTCCAAGGCCAACTAAAAGTCCCAAGAAGTTGTGAATAATTACAACTGCAAAAACTAAAAGACCTGAAGTCATAATTTTTTCTGCATTAAGTCCAACTATGGCAGCAATAATTAGGGCAATTGCCATAGAAGAAATTAGGGGGAAGATAAAATCAATTTTCTTTATTTTACTTTTCAAAAGTGTATTTGTAATAATTCCAAGGCCAACTGGAATTACAATTACCTTTATGATGGAAATAAACATTGACATAAAGGATACTTCAACAATTGAGCCTGCCATTAAATAGACAAGTAGAGGCGTAACTATTGGCGCAAGTAATGTTGATGCAACAGTCAAAAGAACTGAATAAGCAAGATCACCTTCTGCTATGTGACTTAAAACATTTGATGCAGTTCCACCAGGACAAGCTCCAACTAAAATTACGCCAAGGGCTATATCCTTTGGTAATTTAAATAGGACAGATAGTCCCAATGCCAATAGAGGCATAATTGTGTATTGGCAAAGTGCTCCCAAGAAAATAATTTTTGGCGCCTTTAAGAGATTTTTAAAATCGCGCGTTTCAATGCTAGTTCCCATTCCAAACATAGCTGCTGCCAAAAATAGGGCAGTATAGTTTGTCATTCCCTTAAAAGCATTGGGATATCTAAGGGCGCAAGCTGACAAAAATAAAATTATTATTATGAGATACTTCTCAATGTAATGTGAAATTTTTCTAAACATCTCACACCTCGTAGAAGAAGTTGTCAATTAGCCTAGTCTTTCCAAATCTAACGGCAAGTGCCACTAAGACATCACCATCTATTACATCTACATCTTTTATTTCTTTTGTATCTACAACTTGAACATATTCAATGTCAGAAAGCTTTTCTGTCTTTATTTCATCTACAATGATTTTAATTAAATCTTCTGCCTTCATTCCCTTTTTAATTGCTGCTCTACCCTTTTCAAGAGCCTTGTGAAGTATTGGTGCAGCCTTTCTCTCTTCTTCAGAGAGATATACATTTCTTGAAGAAATTGCAAGTCCATCTTCTTCTCTCTTAATAGGACATGGCACAATGTTTATGCCAAAATTTAAATCCTCTACAGCCTTTTTTACAATTAAAAATTGTTGGGCATCTTTTCTTCCAAAGTAGGCGTTAGTAGGTTTAAAGATGTGGAAAAGTTTAGTCAAAACTGTCAAGACACCTCTAAAGTGAATTGGACGAGTCTTACCACATAAGTTGTCCTTTAAATCTTCAATAGTCACATAAGTTTTGTGATTTTGATAAAATTCCTTAGGATCTGGAGTAAAAACTGCATCTACACCAGCTTCTTCGCAAAGCTTAAAGTCTCTCTCTTCGTCTCTTGGATAGGCTTCGTAATCTTCTCCTGGTCCAAATTGAGTTGGATTTACAAAAATAGATACTACAACAATTTCATTATTCTTTCTCGCTTCGTCGATTAAAGACTTGTGTCCTGCGTGCAAAAATCCCATTGTAGGAACTAAGCCCACAGACTTTTGGTAATTTCCCTTGGTAAATTCCAATGCCTCTTCGACATTTCTTAATACTTTCATTTTCTCTCTCCTTAAAAATTTTTTTGGAGAATATTTACTTATAAATATTTAAGTACGGTTTATAAAAATACCGTCTCCGGCAATTATTATAACAAACTTTTAAAGATTTTTAAAATTAAAAAGGCCATGAATTTCTCCATTAGCCTTTTAAATCTAAAATTTTAAAATCATTAATTTCTTTTACAAAAACTTTTTTATTTTTTACAAGTTTTTCTAATTTATTTTCCTCGCCAAAAACTATTTTTATTTCATCTTTTAAGACTAAATCATAGGATTTTACATAGTCCAGAATTTTTTCTTCTTCTGATAAATTTTCATCTCTTTCTTCTAGACTTAAATTTTCCAGTAAAAATTCCTCAACTCTTGAGAAGTCCATAATATTTTGAAGAACCCTATTATTTTCTGTAATCAAAAATCCTGGCAATTTTTTTATCCTGTAGTCAAAGGCTTCCATCCTGTTGGCAAGAAAAATGTCGTGGCTGTTTTCGTAATTAAAAACAAATTCATCAAAGTCCACATGGAAACTTTTTAAAATTTCCCTTTCCACATCTAAGTCATAAATATTTTTCCCAAAAATTATTGCCTCTTGCAAAATTTTTCTCATGTAGGCAGATGAATTTTCCTCGTCAATTTCCTTAAAGGCTAGAAAATATTTATCTAGTGGATAGGAGGACTTGTAGTCTTCTGTAAAAAGTTCTGGCACAGCTTTAAAGCCCGGCATCTTTGTTATAGTTGCCGTCGCCCTATACATGTCGTACAAAATTTTATTGCCCAGTTCTAGGGAATTCTTCTCCCTAAAATTTTTAGGTAGAAATTCTTCATAATTTCCAATTAGTCCTCCCATGATAAATTGGTAGCTGAAATTTTTATATTTTCTCTCAAATTTTCTAAGAAGGGGAAATAGTCCCCACAAAAAGGGATCCAAGACATCAGTAAATATTTTTAACATAGTAACCTCGTAATTAATAATTTTTCTTTTATTCTATCATAAAAAAAGAGGGGCGACCCCTCTTTCTCATATATCTAAAATTCTAAGTGCCTTGTAGCCAGTCTTCCTAACAGGAGCAACACGAACGCCAGTCTGTGGCACAGACTCAACTACCTTTCCGTCGCCAAGGTATATCATAATGTGTGAGCCAGCCTTGTTTAAAAGGTCTCCCCTTCTTAAATCCTTCATTGGAATTTCTTTGACAGAAGGGCTTCCTTCAATTAGCCAAGAGTAGGCAGGCGCAAGGTCAAAGCCAGCAACATCAGCTGCAGCACCAACTAGACCTGAGCAGTCATATTGATCATAGGAGAAGCCTTGAACGCTTAGGGCATAATTTATCATGTGCTCAATTTTTTCATTGTAAGTCTTTGGAGCGCTCATATACCACCAATTGTATCCAATGTTTTTTCCCTTTTTTGCAAGACCATAGACTTGATTTTTATCTGCTATGAAAATTTTAAGGTCTGGATTATCTCCAAAGCTTATTTCATATCTTTCTTCTCTTGGAGCATTATAAATATAAGAGACATTTTCGTATTTTTTGTCAAGATTAACAAGCTCCATGTATTTTATTTCGTATACATCATTGAAGCCGCTTAATTTTTTTGCCCTTACATAAGGTATAAAAATATTTTTCTTAAACCAGTTATTTAAATAGGACTGACTCATGTTTACATCATTGCCATCAATGCCAAGGCTTTTGTTTTTAAGAGCGCTATAGTTCATGTAAATAAGAGCAGTGTCCTTTGGAAGGTTAATGGAATCTCCACATTCTTTAAAGCTAGTAATTTTAGAATTTTTTATTTCTGCCACATAGCCTGGCATAAGCTTTAACTTTCTTGGGCTTCCGCTGGCAGGAATGTAGCAAAAAGAATTTTCCGCGCCTAAAAGATCTTCAGAAAGGGCTTTGCTTTCTTCAGTTTTTGGATCTTCTTCACTTGTAGTTTTTCCCTTTTCACTAGAAGAAAGCTGTGGATTAATAATTACACACTTGTCCTTGCTGTCATAGTCCACCATAAAATCAAGGGCAGCGGCTAAGTCGCGAAGCTTAAAATAATTGTTTCCATCAATATTGTATCCGCCTATTTTTATTTCCTTGCCGTCTACAAATATTTTTTGCCTTGTTTCATAGGCTTCCTTGTCACCCTTAACTTCCATAAAAATTTCTAGGGCATTAAAGTCAGCATATTTTTTTCCTGTGCTAATAAATACTGAGTCCTTACCTTCATCGTATTTAACATCAAACTTCTTCACTGTTTGATCCATATAATTTGCCAGTGTGCGAAGTTTAAAGTAATTGTAGTCATTGATGTTATAGGTTGAGAAGGGTAGTGTCCTCTCCTCTCCATTGGGGTCAATGATCTTCATGTAAGAATCATTGTTGGGAGAAGCTGAAATTGCAAAAGCTCCCTGTGGCAGTAAAATTGATAAAAATAAAGTCAATAACAATAAAAATTTTTTCATAATACTCTCCTTTTAATTATTCTCTTACCTATATTCTATCATTTAAAGCTCTAAAGTAAATTGTTAAAGTGGATAAAAATTTATATAATTTTATTTAAAATGGGACTAATAATTGACTCAAATAGGAACTCTTTTTTGCAAAATTTTAATTTTATTTTTCCCAACTACTACTAAAAGATTAAAAAAATATCATAATTATGAATAATTTATCTTTTTGTAAATTTTTGAGGAAAACTCAATATCTTGTTTTCATTCTTTAATTTCCCTACTATATGTAGTATAATTATATCTATCAAAATAATTATATTAATTAGAAAGGATGGGTAAAAATGCCACAAGTTATTAAAAGAAATGGCAAAAAAGTTGATTTCGATAGAGAAAAAATCGTAATCGCCATAGAAAAAGCCATGCACTCAAGTTCTGGTGTATATGTAGAAAACCAGGCACTAGAAATTGCCAAGGAAATTGAAGCCCTTGCAAATAATAAGGAACTTCCTCTTTCAATTTACGACATAGAGAGCGAAGTTTATTACCGTTTAATTCAAAATGACAATCCTGCCACTGCCAGAGCCTACGAATCTTACAAGTCAGTTCAACAATATAAGCGTGAACAAAATACTACTGATGAGGGCATACTTGGTCTTTTAAATGAAACTAATGAAGACTTAATGGACGAAAACTCAAATAAAAATGCCATCATCGCCTCTACTCAAAGAGATTTAATAGCAGGCGAAGTGTCCAAGGACATTGCCAAGAGAAAAATGATTCCTGCAGATTTAGTTGAGGCACATGAATCAGGTGCTATTCACATTCACGACATGGACTATTTTATCCAACCTATTTTTAACTGCTGTCTAGTCAACATGAAGGACATGCTTGACAATGGAACTGTTGTCAATGGAAAGATGATCGAAACTCCAAAATCATTCCAAGTTGCCTGCAATGTTATGACACAAATTATTGCACAAATTGCATCAAACCAATACGGCGGACAAAGTATTAATATCTCTTGTCTCGGCAAATACTTAAGAAGATCCTACGAAAAGAATTTAAACCTTGCCCTAGATACTTTGGGCGACATAGAACTTGCTGAAAAAATGGCAGACAGAATGACTAAAAAGGATCTTGAAAGCGGAATTCAAACTATTCAATATCAAATAAACACTCTCATGACTTCCAATGGCCAAGCACCTTTCGTTACACTTTTCATGTGGCTTGAAGACAATGACCAATATGTTGACGAAGTTGCTATGATTATCGAAGAAATTTTAAAGCAAAGAATACAAGGCATAAAAAATGATGCAGGTGTATATGTTACTCCAGCCTTCCCTAAATTAATTTATGTACTTGACGAAAACAACGTCAACAAGGATTCAAAATATTATTATTTGACTTCCCTTGCCATTAGATGTACTGCAAAGAGAATGTACCCAGACTACATCTCTGCAAAGAAAATGCGTGCCAACTACGAAGGCAATGTCTTCTCTCCAATGGGCTGTCGTGCCTTCCTTCCTCCATACAAGGACGAAAAGGGCAACTACAAGTTTGAAGGAAGATTTAACATGGGTGCTTGTTCCATTAACCTACCTCAAATTGGAATCTTAGCTGGTGGAGACGAAGAGAAATTCTTTGAAATCTTAGAAAAGAGATTAGATTTAGTTAAGAGAGTTGGACTTCTTCGCTACGAACACTTAAAGAAAGTATCTAGCGATTCATCTCCAATTCACTGGCAACATGGTGCCATAGCAAGACTTGGCAAGCACGAATCCATTGCTCCACTACTACTCAATGGTTACTCCACAGTTTCCCTTGGCTACATTGGAATCTATGAAGCAACAATTTTAACTAAGGGCGTAAGTCACACTGACAAGAAGGGCTATGCCTTTGCCATGAGAATCATGGATGCCCTAAACGATGCAGTAAAAAGATGGACTGCGGAATATGGAATTAAGTTCACACTTTATGCAACACCTGCAGAATCACTTACACAAAGATTTGCCAACATTGACAAGGAAAGATTTGGCATTATCGAAAATGTAACTGACAAGGGTTACTACATCAACTCCTTCCATGTTGATGTTCGTGAAAAAATTTCTGCCTTCGAAAAATTTGCCTTTGAAGCAAAATTCCAAGACAAGTCAACAGGCGGCTGCATCTCCTATGTTGAAATACCAAACATGGGTCACAACTTAGAAGCGCTTGAAACAATTGTAAGATTTATTTACGACAACATTCAATACGCAGAATTCAACACAAAATCAGACTACTGCTCAGAATGTGGCTTTGATGGAGAAATAAAACTAAACGATGTAGGTCAGTGGGAATGTCCACAATGTCACAACACTGATAGATCAACTCTCAGTGTGGTAAGAAGAACTTGTGGCTACCTTGGTGAAAACTTCTGGAACGAAGGTCGTACAAAAGAAATCAACGCAAGGGTGCTACACATCTAATGAATTTTGCGCAAATAAGAAAGTATGATGTGGCAAATGGACCTGGCATAAGGACCACAATTTTCGTCACAGGTTGCACTCACAATTGTCACAACTGTTTTAACAAAGAATACCAAGACTTTAACTTTGGCGAAGCTTGGACTGACAAGGAAACAAGAGAAGTCGTTGACTATTTAAAACTAGATGAAGTAAAGGGGCTTACGCTACTTGGCGGTGAGCCCTTTCAAAATGAAGTGGACCTCTTAAAAGTCCTTCGTGACATAAAAAAAGAAGTCAAAAAGGAAATTTGGATCTTCTCTGGTTATACTTATGAAGAAATCTTAAGGGACGAGGATAAAAAAAATCTCTTAAAAGAATGTGACGTCCTTGTAGACGGAAGATTTGTTGAAGCCCTAAAGGACTTAAAACTAAGATTTCGCGGCTCATCCAACCAAAGGATAATCGACATAAAAAAATCCTTGGCTGCAAAGGAAGTAATTTTATTCGACTTAAAATAATAACAAACTTAAATTTCTATAAAAAGAAAAATTCCTCAGCTTTGATGGTTAAACATCACTGCTGAGGTCTTTTTTTGTCCTAGTCTTCAGGTGGTATTGGCGTGTCTAAAGTTTCGTTATTGAAAAAGTCTGTCCCGTCATTGGCGTTATCTTGGAAGGTCCCGAAAGTAGAAACATAGTCTACGCCATCAATAGTGTAATAAATTTCAATTCTTAGGTATTCCATAAAATATTTTTCAAACTGAGTATTATATCTTTTAGTCTCATAAAAATACCTGCCGTCATCAAGCCTATCTAGCTCGCCTTCTATGACCGTTTCCCTTGTTTTGTCATTAAAATAGGAGTCGGCAAAGATTTTTATTTTTGGAATCTCAGGCTCATAAACTTTTCCCTTATCTATGAACTCTACATAAAATTTATTATCCATATTTAAATCTATTGAAGGTAAATCCCCTTCTACGGCTCCAGCAATTGTATCCCTTAGCCTCATAACTTTTTGTTCAGGCAAACTTTCAAATTTTTCTCTCTCAAAGGTCCTAATAATAGGTGTCCTTTCGTCCTCAGACACCTTTATATTAACCTTGACACCATGAACAGAATTATTCCTTTTTAGTTCTGGCTTCGGAGAACGATAAATATGTAGACCTACAAATAAAATTATTACAAGAAGAATCAGGATAGCAAAAACTTTTGCGACTTTACTTTTCATAATATCACCTAATTTATTATTACCCTTTTTCCCTTGCTAAAAATAAAAATTCCCAATAAAAAATCTTCCAATAAGGAAGATCTTTTTGTCTTATTCTTCTGGTGGGATTGGATTTTCTAAAGTTTCGTTATCAAAGAAGTCTGTGCCCTCATTGGCATTGTCATGGAAGGTCCCAAAGGTAGAAACATAATTCACACCATCAATAGTATAATAAATTTCAATTCTTAAGTATTCAATAAAATATTTTTCAAACTGAGTGCTATATCTTTTAGTCTCATAAAAATACCTGCCATCATCAAGCCTATCTAGCTCGCCCTCTATTACTCTTTCCAATGGATTGTCTTTATAATGAGAAGCATGGGCAAAGATTTTAATTTTTGGAATTTCAGGCTCATAAACTTCTCCATCTTTTTCAAAGGTAAAATAAATTTTTTTATCTTCATTTAAATGTATTGAAGGAATGTCTCCCTCTATTCTTCCTGCAATTGTATCTCTTACTTTCATAATTTTATTTTCAGGCATGCTTTCAAATTTTGATCTTTCAAAGGTCCTTACTATAGGTTTTCTATCATCATTAGACACCTGAACATTTACCTTGACACCATGGACAGAATTATTTCTCTTTGAATCTGGTGTTGGAGAAAAACAAATTTGCAAACCTACAAATAAAATTATTGCAAGAAGAATTAAAATTGCTGCAATAATAAATAAAATTTTAAACACTTTCGTGGTTTTACTTTTCATAATATCACCTACCTATAGTTTACCCTAAAAATAATTCAATATCATTAACTTTTATAGCTAGGTAGATTATTTATAATTTCTTCAAAAATTCCCATACTATATAAATTTTCCCAATAAAAAAATCCTCCAATAAGGAAGATCTTTTTACCTTTAATATGTAATGAGATAACTCATTGTGGAATAATTAAAGCAAAATATTTTACTAATTTTAAAAGGAGTATTTAAAATAAAAAGTCTATTGACAAAGTTTAACTTGCATCAATAGACCTTTT
>NZ_HE978570.1:0-21006 GCF_000311825.1 Peptoniphilus grossensis ph5
ATCTTCACCCCGAAGGGATCTGTCAAAATTTCATCGCTCGACTTGCATGTGTTAAGCGCGCCGCCAGCGTTCGTCCTGAGCCAGGATCAAACTCTCAATTAAAAATTTGTATGACTCATTAGTTTTCTCAAAACTAAACGAATTTCTGGTTTGCTTTGTGATTCTTTTACGAATCTGTGATTCATTACGAATCTTTTTATCTTCACACTATTTAATTATCATGTTTCATTGCTACTTTTTGAAGTAGCTTATTTATTATAACTTCTTAAAAATTCTTTGTCAAGTAAAATTTACAATTTTTTATTTTATTTTACTCTCTTTTTAAGAAGGTTGTCTCAAGAGACAACTTATATAGTATACAATGGTTTTTATAGGCTGTCAACATTTATTTTAAATTTTTTATAAATTTTTCTAGCTCTTTATTTGGACTAATTTCATTTGCCTTTTCCAGGTATTTTATTCCCTTTTCTAGGTCTTTTTTATTCAAATATAGGATTCCTAAATTGTAGTTTAAGGGATAGGAATTTTCTATTTCAGATAATCCCATCTCTAAAGTTTCTATGGCATCTTCGAATTTGTTTTTAGATGCGTAAAGTGTTGACAGTAAATTTACATTTTCTTCTAATACTTTTTTCTCAATTGATATTTTTGCAAATTCTTCTGCCCCTTCCAGATCTCCTAGATTATAGTGGGTTATGGCTAGGGCATAATAAAATTCTTCATTTTTGTTAAAGTTTTCTGAGATGTCTCTCAATAAGTTTAAAGCCTTGTCGTATTCTCCATAGGATAAATAGGTCTTTGCTGAATCAAAGTTCACACTGTCTCTTATTGTTTCCATTTCTCTTCTGACTTCGTCCTTTAATTCTTCGCTATCTGATAGGTTTATGAATTTTTCAAAGTACATGTTTGCCTTGATGTATTTTTGTAGGGACAAGTTGATGTAGGCAAGTCTGTAATAGGCTAGACTGTAATTTTCATCTTCATTTAAGACCTCGTTGTATTTTTTTATAATTATATTTAGTAATTTGTCTGCCTTCTCATAGTCATCTTCCAATTCTAATTTGTTGTAGATGGACTCCAATATATTTGCTTCTTTAAAAATTATGTCGGCGTCCCTTCCCTTTACTTCTTCATAGCCCCTTAAGAAGATATAGGAATCCAAGGGGTCTTCTTCTTGATTTATATATGCCTTGTGCATGGCATAATTTTTTAAATCTATCTGTAATTTTTTTAGGACTTCTCTGTATTTCTCTGCAAATTTAAAGTCAGAGTCAATTCCCAAGAGATAGACCATTGCTTCTACAATTTTTTCTAAATTTATCTCTTCTTCTAATTCTTTTTCTTTAATTCCTTCTATAAGATAATCAAGTTTTATGGGAAGTGAGAAACCAGCTGGAAGTACAAGTTCGCCAAGTCTATATTCTTCTTTTAAATCTATAAAAACTATATTTTTTAATTTCTTATTTAATTCTTCTTTAAAAAGATTTTCCATTAAATTTCCTCTTTTTTCTAATTCTTATTTGACAATACAATAAATACTAGCAGATAAAAAATTGGCCTTCAACTTCACTTCATCATTACCAACATGGAATTTAGTCCATAGGTCTTGCCTTCTCTTCTTGCTGAATGAAGCTTTAAGTTGTTGTAGGTTGACTCCTCTGATATTTCTATATTTTTTTCTTCTATTCCTCCATTTAATAAAAGCTCTTTATTTACATCAAGCATGGAAAGGTGCCAGGTGTCTCCGATTTTTTTAAAAAATTTATCTCTGTTTTTAAAGTCCTTAAATTCCTCGTAGACTTCTTCGCCAACTTCATAATTTTCTATATCAATACTTGGTCCAATATAGGCGATTATATCCTTTGGGTCTGATTTAAATTCCTTTTTCATTTTCTCAAGGGCTTTTTCTGGAATTTTCTTTTTTGCTCCCCTCCAGCCAGAGTGAATTATGGAAAGAACTTCTTTCTTTTTATCGTAAAGAACTATGGGAGTGCAGTCGGCAAATTTTAAGAGCAGGGCTAGGTTTTTCTTGTCAGTTACCAGTCCGTCTGTGTCCTTAAAGTTTCTGCCGTAGATAAATGTATCTCCATTTTCCCCATTACAGTAAGCAATTTTATCTGTGTGAGTTTGGATGCAGGAGTAAATTTCATGAGGAGCGATGTCAAGTCTCTTTAATATATCTTTAACATAGTCCTTAACTTTTTCTCCCTCTTTTGCATAGGACAGAGAGTACTCCATGCCACTTATTAGATTTATTATCCCATTCTTTTCTAAAAATTCGGATTTCATCTTATTTTTCCAAGTCAATGTTTAATAAAATTGGGGCGTGATCTTGCCTTTCTCCAGAGTCCACCATCTTTGAATCTTTAACTAGGTCCTTTATTCTGTCGCTGACTAAAAAGTAGTCAATTCTCCAGCCTGAATTATTTATCTTTGATGTCTTAACTCTTTGTGCCCACCAAGTGTAGGCTCCTTCGACGTCTCCGTTGATATGTCTAAAGCTATCAATGAAACCTCTATTTAGTAAGTTCGTAAAGCCCTCTCTCTCTTCATCAGTAAAGCCTGCAGACATGTGGTTGTTTTCTGGGTGAGCTAGGTCAATTTCCTTGTGAGCTACATTAAAGTCTCCAGTTGCAACGACAGGTTTTATCTTGTCAAGTTCTTCCAAGTAGTCTGCATACTTCTCATCCCAAATTTGTCTTAAGGGAAGTCTCTTTAATTCATTGCCAGCATTAGGTGTATAAACTTGAGTGAAGAAAAAATCTTCAAATTCAAGTGTTGCGATTCTCCCCTCGAAGTCCATAGTGTCTGGTGCTCCAATTTTTGGAAAAGTAACAAGAGGCATTAGACCCTTCTTGTAAAAAGTCATGTTACCTGCGTAACCCTTGCGAGCTGGTTCACAAGATGAAACCCAAGCATATTCATAGTCGCCAAATTCCTCTGCCAAGATTTCCTTGTGCTTCTTGCTAGGTCCATTGTGAGGTAGCTTTGTCTCTTGGATTGCAATTATATCGGGATCTTCATTTTTTATTGTAGCTAGCACTGCTCTTGACATAAGTGCCCTAGAGGAATCGCTAGTCAAGGCTGCGTTTAAAGAATCTATATTCCAGGATACTATTTTCATTGTTTCCTCCTATATTTTATAAATTTATTTTTATATCTTTACCTTAAATCCTATCAAATAGAAAAATTTCTATCAATTAAATTTTAAATTTATTTTATTTTTATTGCTAGGAAAATTTTTCCACAAAAAAAGACTTGACCTAGTCAAGTCTTTTAGTCAATAAATTTTTATTTTTATAGCTCGCCCATATAGGCTCTCTTCCTTCTAGTTGAACCAACTAAAATTCTGTAGAGGTTTCCCCTAAAGATTGCGTAGATAGCAGTGATTATGCTGGCTATTAAAACTTTTATATTGTAAGGGTCTATTGGATTCAAGTAGGATAGTCCCGTCATAATATTTTCTCCTAGTGGAATATCCACAATTGAATTTGATGAAATCATCATGGCAAAGTCAAAGCCAAGAAGGTGAAGTATGCCAAGATAAATCAAAAATGGTATAGTCCAAAGCAGGAAGTTTTCCTTCATAAATTCAAGTGAGTGAGTGTAAGCCGATGTGTAATACTCTCCTCTTATATAAATTGATTCAGCAATTGGGTTTAGTGCAATTGTAATTAATGCTCCTACAAGTGTAGTTGCACCCATTACTCCACCTATACCTGGCATCAAAAAGGAAATTATCATTAGGATAAAAAACACTGAATAAATTGATGCAAAGTATTCCATAAAAGTTTTTGAAAAATTCCTAAAGCTAATTCTGTTGTAGTAAATCAAGTCACTTAAAACAGAAAAGTAGCTTGAAAGAATTAGGGCTGTCAAAAGTGGAGTTACAAATCCCATTAGACCACCAAGAAACATTCCAAGGAAGTTCCCAATAAAGAAAAATCCCAAAGTGTAAATTATTCCATATATAAAAGGAAAAATTAAAAATTGTGGGGCTTTCTTTATTTTTAAAAGGGTGTCCTGTCCTGCCTTTTTATAAACTAATTGTAAGTCTTCAAAAAAATTCATGGCATCACATCTTTTCTGGTGCTTTAATTCCAAGCAAGTCAAGCCCACTTGCTATAACATTTTTAACTGCGTAACAAAGCATAAGTCTTGTGTTTTTTAATTTTTCATCATCAACTAAAATTTGTGTTTGGTTGTAGAATTTGTTGAAGTTCTTTGCAAGTTCAACTGTGTATCTTGTGATAAAGTATGGCTCGCACTTTTCACAAGCATCTATTACAACATCAGTAAAGTTGTAAAGACTTCTTATAATATTTATTTCACTTTCTTCTGTAAGAAGGCTTGCGTCAATTTCATTATTTATGTCAAAGTCGCCCTTCTTTAATAGGGAGCAAATTCTTGCGTGAACATATTGCACATAAGGTCCAGTTTCTCCTTCAAAGGAAAGAGTTTTGTCCCAGTTAAAAGTGTAGTCCTTGATTCTTCCGTTGAATAATTCTTGGAATTTTATGGCACCAATGCCAACTGCCTGTGCAAGTTCTTCCTTATTTTCAATTTTTTGTCCTTGTTCTTTTTCTCTATCGTCAAGAATGTCGCGAACCTTGTCAATTGCCTTGTTGAGAACATCTTCAAGATAGACAACTTTACCCCTTCTTGTGGAAAGTGTGCCGTCTTCAAGAGAAACCATACCGAAGGCAACATGATTAATCTTATCCCAAAAGTCTTCTCCCATTTCCTTTAAAACTGCACGAAGTTGTTTAAAGTGGAGAGATTGTTGTGTTGCAACAACATAAATAATTTGGTCGGGATTGTAATTTTCTTCCCTATATTTTGCTGCAGCTATGTCTCTTGTCAAATAGATTGAAGTACCATCAGATTTTACAACAATTGCTGGTGGAAGATCATACTTATCAAGATTTATTATTTCAGCACCTTCTGATTCTTCCAACAAGTTTTTATCTCTAATTTCCTTTATTACTTCAGGTAACATATCAGAGTAGAAGGATTCTCCGTTGTAGGAATCAAAGTGAATGTCAAGCATGTCGTAAACTCTGTTAAATTCTTTTAGAGAAATCTCTCTAAACCACTTCCAAATTTTTACAGCTTCTTCATTTTTATTTTCAAGTTCCTTAAACCAATAGCGACATTCTTCTTTTACTTCTGCATCTTCTTCTGCAACTTCATTTACCTTTACATAAAGTTTTAAAAGTTCAGGGATTGGGTCATTTTCAATTTCTTCCTTGTTGCCCCAAGTCTTGTAGGCATAGATTAACATTCCAAATTGAGTGCCGTAGTCTCCCAAATGGTTTACTGCCACTGTCTTATAGCCCAAGAAATTAAAAATTCTTTTTAGGGAATCTCCAATAACAGTTGACCTAATGTGACCAATGTGGAAAGGCTTAGCAATATTTGTAGAAGAATAATCTAGGACAATATTCTTTCCCTTTCCTATTTCTGACTTGCCAAAATTTTCCTTTTTGTTTACAGTTTCCTTTAAAATTTCTTCTGTCAAAAGACTTTTGTTGATGTAAAAGTTTAGGTAGGCATTTTTGTTTTCAACTTTTTCAAAATATTTTGACTTAATTTCTCCTGCAAGTTCTTCTGCAATCATGGCAGGATTTTTTCTGTAAATTTTTGCCAAACTAAAAACTGGGAAGGCAAAGTCGCCAAGTTCATAATTTGGTGGCACTTCTACCATTTTATCAATTTCTTCTGCCTTTAAACTTTCGATTTTCTCATCAAGTATTTTTATTATTTCTTCTCTAAAATTTATCATCTTGACTCCTTACTTTAAGATTACGACAGTTACTCCGTCGCCACCTTCATTGTACTCCGCATCTTTAAAAGATTTTACTATTTTTATATTTCTAAAATGTTCTCTAAGTTTTTGTCTAAGGACACCTGTGCCCTTTCCATGAATTATTCTAACTGATTTTAGTCCAGAAAGATAGGCATCATCTAAATATTTATCAACAATATCTCTGGCTTCTTCAAAATTTTTGCCTCTAATGTCGATTTCACTCTTGACGTTTGCTGCCTTGTTCTTCAAAATATTTCTCGTGTTGTGCTTGGTTGTGTTCTCTTGAGTATCAATTCTCGTCAAACTTTCCTTTGGCATTTTCATCTTCATAATGCCCGACTGAACTAGAACATTGCCCTTATTATCAGGCAGTTCCACTACTGTTGCAATGTTTCCAAGAGAGGTCCTAACCTTGTCGCCAACTTTTATCTCCCTAATTGGGTTGGAAACTTTTTTGATTTCAAGTTCAGAATCACTTCTGGAATTTTTTAGGCTTTGGCGCAAGAGATCCTGAGCCTCTTGTATTCTCTTTGAGTTTTCAGAGCTTATATTGTCTCTAACTTCATTTATTTCAGATAAAATAATATCCACATTTTCTCTTGTGTTTAACAAGAGCCTTTTTGCTTCTTCGCGAGATTTTTCTAAAATCTTTTCTTTTTGGTCTTCCAAATTTTTTATCTTTGTTTGAAGTCTCTTATTTTCCTTTTCTAAGTCAAGCTTTTCTCTCTCAAGCTCTTCCTTGTATTCTCTTATCTTAGTCCTGTCCTTGTCAATGGACTTAAGGACATCTTCAAATTCAATATTTTCAGAAGACAAAAGTTTCTTTGATTTTTCTATAATTTCATCGGGAAGTCCCAAGCGTCTTGAAATTTCAAAGGCATTAGATTTTCCTGGAACTCCAATTAAAAGTCTATATGTTGGAGAAAGAGTATCGACATCAAACTCCATACTTGCATTGGCAACGCCATCTGTTGTAAGGGCATAGACCTTTAGCTGATTGTAGTGAGTTGTAGACATACATCTGATGTTTTTCTCTAACATAAATTCCATTATTGCCCTTGCCAGCGCTGCCCCTTCTGTTGGGTCAGTACCTGCACCAAGTTCGTCAAAGAGAACCAGAGAATTTCTAGTCACATTTTTTAAGATGTAAACAATATTTACCATGTGAGATGAAAAAGTTGAGAGGGACTGCTCAATTGATTGCTCGTCGCCAATGTCTGCAAAAACTTTTTCGAAAACTGCAATCTCTGAAGTTTCTTCTGCTGGAATAAGTAAACCGTATTGAGTCATAAGTGACAAGAGTCCAACAGTCTTTAAACTTACAGTCTTACCACCAGTGTTTGGTCCAGTGATAATTAGTGATGTAAAATCTATTCCAAGATTTATGTCAATGGGAACTGCAATTTTTCTGTCTAAAAATGGATGGTAGGCATTTATTAAATTAATCCTGCCTTCATTATTTAGCCTTGGCATATTTGCGTGATATTCTATGGCAAGTTTCGCCTTGGCAAAGATAAAGTCCAGCTCAATTAATTTGTCTTGGTTTGACTTTATTTCTTCAGCCGATTCTGCAAGGAGTTCTGAAAGCTCTCTAAGTATTTTTTCGATTTCAAGATTTTCTTTTATATACAGCTCCTTGAGTTCGTTATTGGCTTCAACAACTGCCATGGGTTCAATGTAGGCTGTTTGCCCAGAGCCTGAAATGTCGTGAACCAAGCCCTTAACTCTCGATTTGTTTTCGATTTTTACGGGCACAACATATCTGCCATCACGAAGAGTTACTAGGGCGTCTTGCAAAAAGTCTGCGTGAGAAGATAAAATTCCATTTAATTTATTTTTTATGGAATCTTTTTTTGCAGCAATTCCCCTTCTTATTCTCAAAAGTTCACGAGAAGCGTCGTCGGCAATTTCTTCTTCAGAAATAATTTTTGAATTAATTTCATCTTCAAGGCTCTTTTCAGTGTAAAGGTCTTCGATTAACTTGTCGATGTAATTTAATTTTATTTCTTCCTCTCTGTTGTAGTCTCTCTTTAAATAAGTTTTAAGTCCCCTTGAAACTCTTAAGAAGTCAGAAACCTTTAAAAGAGATCCGGCGGAAAGAGCGCCGCCAATTTCCACACGCTTAATAATACTTTTTATGTCAACTATGCCAAAAAGCTGTGGCTCTCCCTTTGCCAAAACTAATTTTAGGGCTTCGTTGGTTTCGTTTAGCCTTTCCCTTATCTCAAAAAAGTCTGTGGAAATCTCCACGCCCTCGATGTATTCATTTGTAATACTTGCGCTTGCAAGGTTTTTAAGTTCAGCTAAAACTTTGTCAAACTCCAAAGTTTTGCCTGCTCTCTTAAAAGAATTATCCACTGACAATCCCCCTATTAATATGTCCCTTAGTCACCTGTTGGTACTTGTATTCTAATTTCTTTTTTATCTTTTTAAAGTCATCTTCCTGGTAATTTTTGTATAATTTTATAACATCATCTGTAAATTCATCTGCCAAGATAAGAAGGTTCACCTTGTTTTCCAGGAGTTTATTTACATATCCGTCAAGTAAAATTGGATAGGAATTAAAAATTTCCGTAAAAGTATTTTGTCTTAGGACTTCAAAGTCCACATTTTTCTCATCTCTCAAGAGATAATTTTTATACTTGCAGGTCGGACAGTTTTTCTCATCCTTGCAATTTTTTATGACAGAGAAGGGACAGTGCTTCATAGTCATAACTGGCACTCTGCCGTAGGAAATCACATTTATCTCAGCATCATTCTTGTTTATAATTTTTTGAATTTGTCCAGAATTTAATTCTGGCGAAAGTGTAATAGACTTTAAACCTAAATTACTTAAAAAGTCTGAAGTGACTTTGTTAAAGACATTTAGACCAATATCGCCATTTATTTCAAGGTCGTCATCCTTAAAAATGTAATATTCCGAAAGATTATTTACCCAAATTCCCCTGACATTTTGATTTTTTAAAATATATTCCCTTAAATTTTCTAGTTCATAGTAGGAATAAAACTTATCAAGATAAATTGAAACTTCTCGATTTTTATATTTTTTATTAAATTTTTCTAAGTCCTTGGCACGAATTATTATCTCATCAATATCTTTTAAAGATGAATTTTCCAAATCTTTAAATTTATTGAAAAAGACTTTAATTTTATTTTTTTTATCTTTATTTTGCCTATCAAAATTTTTATTTTCTAGTTTATTTTCTATTTCAAACCTATCAATTGAGCCCTCTAAAATTTTATTTTCCAAAATTTTTGTGGCTTCTCTTCTAAGTTCATTGATAGCAGAAATTGGCAAAAAGGCATTGTCGTCTAGGTCAAGGTCAATATTTTTTACGCGGAAAATACTCTCTCCCATCTTAGAAATATTTTCAATGACTCTTTCTCTCTCTAGTCCAGATTTTTTTGCCACTTCAACCACTCTATCAAGTTCAAAAATTGCAGATAAGTCCCCAGTTTTTACCTTAATAAGAGGTCTTTCGCCAATTTTTATCCTTAAATCTATATCTAATTCTCTTTTGTAGTCAAAATTTTCAATTTTTTCATCAACTTTTTCATAAAGTTTTTTTGAAAAAGTTCTATTTATTTTAGAATTTAAAATTGGAGCCTTAAATAAATTTATCTCATGAGGAATGTTTGCCTCATAGAAGGAATTTGACCTCATGCCAAATCTTACACTGCTAGAAATAAATTCAAGACCGTCGCCCTCAAATACATCTTCATCAAAAATAACTTTCGCAGAATTTTTTGTCGTCCCAAGAACTTTTCCAACTTCAACGCCTCTGTTGTCGGGTCTATCAGATGAGATGAAGTTATTTCCAAAGTCGCCATTAAAAAGTCCCTTGGTAAAGCCTCTGTTAAAAACTTGCTCTGTATCTTCTTTGTCCTCTAAAGTTAGCTTGCCTTCTAAGGATTTTTTGTAGGAAGACACAACTGTGTAGACATACTCTGGGTTTTTCATTCGCCCTTCAATTTTTAAAGAGTAGCCACCTGCATTTATTATTTTTGCAACATCATCAAGGGTGTTTAAGTCTTTGGGAGAAATATAATAAAGTCTCTTGCCAATTTTATTTCCATCGAAATCTAAAATTTCATAGGACTTCCTGCAAGCTTGGGCGCACTCGCCACGATTGCCAGACTTGCCACCAATCATAGAAGACATGAGGCACTCGCCAGAGTAACAAACGCATAGGGCTCCGTGAATAAAGGTCTCCACATCAATATCTAATTCTTTAATTTTTTCTAGTTCAAAAAGAGGAGTTTCGCGAGCAAGAACTACTCTTGTAAAACCCATGTCCTTTAAAAATTTTGCACCATAAAAATTATTTACTGCCATTTGAGTTGATGCATGAACTTCAAAATCTGGGAAGTTCTTTCGGATTTCCCAAGCTATGCCAAGATCTTGTAAAATAAGTGCGTCAACTCCTGTGTCGTAGAGCATCTTCACCCTATCCATGGCTCTTTTTATTTCAAAATCAGCAATTAAAATGTTAAAGGTAACATAAATTTTTACGCCTCTTAGGTGAGCGTAGTTAATTGCTTCCATTAACTCTTCCTTGTCGAAGTTTTTTGCCTTAGCCCTGGCGGAAAATTCAGCATAGCCCAAATAAACAGCATTAGCACCTGCCGATACAGCAGCCCTAAGGGCAGCCATATCACCAGCAGGTGCTAGGAGTTCATATTTACTTTTCTTCATAAAGACTTTCCAGTTCTCTTGTCAAATCAATTATTCTTCTCGATGCATTGTTGTTTTTTTCTTCTAGTGTGGAAATATTTCCTTCAAGTTTTTTTATCTCTTCTTTTAAATCAGTAATTTCTTTATTTTTTTCAAGAAGATCTTTATTTACTTTCCTATTTCTGTCCTCTACATCAAGAGTTTTCTGTTGAAGTTCTCTGAAATTTGTATTTGCTTTTTTATTTTCTTCTTCAAAAATTGAAAGTTGCTTCTTTAAATCTTTAATTTCTTCCATTTTTTCGATGATTTCTTTTTTGTCATCGTCTAAATTTGCCAAGTCATTCCTGTCAGACTTCATCTTTTCAAAATCATCTAAAAGGTTTAGGGCGCAGAGCACAAGAGTCTGCACTTGATTCAATTTAAAATTACTCCTTGCAGTTTCCTTGATCTTCTTGTCAAGATCTGCTGCAAGCTCTTTAATGTAATCTTCCTTGTCATTACCCTTGACATAAAATTTCATGTCATCAATAGTGACTTCGATTCTCTTTGTATCGGACATAATAGCCTCCTTAGGATCTTAGTTTAGCCTTAATTTCACTTTCAATCTCAGCAACTATTTTTTCACAAATTTCTGTAACTTCAGCATCTTCTAGAGTTCTGTCGGCTGCTCTAAATACAAGTGAGAAGGCTACAGATTTCTTTCCTTCTTCTATATTTTCACCTTGGTAAATATCAAACACCTTAAAGGATTCTAAAAGTTCTTTGCCATATTTTTTAGAGATTTTTTCAAGTTCAACTGAGTCAATATCCCTATCCATAACAAAGGCAAAGTCTCTCTTCATAGTTGGGTATTTAGGAAGTTCCTTGTAAGTGTAATTTCCAATAGTGTTTTCAACAATTTTGTCAAAGTCAAGTTCTGCCACATAGGCCTTTTTCTTTAGACCATAGTTTTCAAGAACCTTTGGATGAACTTCTCCTAAGACGCCAAGGCTTTCGCCCTTTAAAATAAATTCAGCTGACCTACCTGGGTGCAAGAAGCTAACTTCCTTTCTTCTAACTTCAAGGCCCTCAATGCCCAGATACCACAAGAGCTTTTCAATAGATTCCTTTAAGTAATAAAAATCGCCTAAATCGTAAAAGCCCATTGTTAGTTTTAACTTTTCGGCAGGTAACTCACCATCTGTTGGGAAGAAGGTATTTCCAATTTCAAATCCGCCAACATTTTCGTTGCCCCTAACATAGTTTTTGGCAAGGGCATCAATCATAGAAGGCACAATAGTTGTCCTCATAATTGAATAATCTTCTCCCAGTGGATTTAAAATTCTTATAATATTTTTTTCATCTTCTTTATAATTTGCTTTTTCATAGGAAGATGGGCTGACAAAGGAGTAAGTCATAAATTCAGAGTAACCAAGACCAATTAAAAGATTTTTGATTCTATCTTCAACATTTCTAAATCTTGGCTTTCTTCCTACAGTTAGGGTTCCCCTTAATTTTTGAGGAGTGACATTGTCGTAGCCATAAATTCTTGCAACTTCTTCTATTAAATCTTCTTCAATGCCAAGGTCAAGTCTCACGCTTGGGATTTTTGCAAGAAGATAATCTCCTTTGACTTCAGTTTCAATTTCAAGTCTATTTAAAATATTTGCAACTTCATCTATTGTAAAGTCCACGCCAATTAAGTCATTAACTTTTTCTAGTCTTAATTTTATTTCTTTTGGAGCCTTTTCAAAATCTCCCACATCTTTACTTCCGCCAACAACTTCAGCAATGCCTAACATTTCTGCAAGTTGGCAAACTCTATCAACAGCAGTCTTGGCAAGATTTGGGTCGATTCCCTTTTCAAACCTTGAAGAAGCTTCACTTCTAAGGTTAAGTCTTCTTGAAGTCTTTCTGATGTTTTCTTTGTTGAAGTTTGCACCTTCTAAAAGTACATTTACAGTTTTTTCTGTAATTTCAGAATCAAGTCCGCCCATTATTCCTGCAAGGCCTATTATTTCACTGCCGTCAGTGATTAAAATATCGTCACTTGTAAGTTCTCTAGTCTCGCCATCAAGAGTTACAGTTTCTTCGCCATCTTTTGCCATTCTAACTACAATTTTTTTGTTCGTTAAGCTATCTAAGTCAAAGGCATGAAGAGGTTGACCGTACTCAAGCATTACAAAATTTGTTAAATCAACTATATTTGAAATTGGTCTAACTCCTGCTTGCATAAGATAGGCTTGTAGCCAAAGTGGAGATGGTCCAATCTTTATATTTTTAAGAATTTTTGAATAATATCTATTGCAGTTTTCAGTTTCGATAACTATATCGTCAAAATGATCAGAAAAATCATCTACTTCATTTTCTATTTTAATATCCTTGTGCTTAGTCTTTAAATCAAAGGATGCAGCAGTTTCTACAGCCATGCCCATGATGCTAAGACAATCTGGTCTATTTGGTGTGATTTCAAGTTCCAAAATGTCGCTATCCATGAAGAGAGTTTCCAAAGCAGATTTTCCAATTTCAGTTCCTTCTGGGAAGACAAAAATACCATTTCTCGCTTCCTTAGGAATGACAGAATTTTCAAATCCAAGTTCTTCAAGAGAACAAAGCATTCCGTTGGACTCAACTCCACGAAGTTTTCCCTTTTTAATCTTTACGCCTCCAGCAACCGTAGAGCCGTGAAGGGCAACAGGGACTATGGCACCTTCAAAAACATTTGGTGCACCAGTTACAATTTGTAAAACTTCGTCGCCCACATTTACAGAGCAAACAACAAGTTTGTCTGCGTCGGGATGCTTTTCTATTTTTTCAATTTTTCCAACTACAATTTTATCTAAACCTTCTGATGGAATAATAACAGATTCAACATGGGAACCAGAATTAGAAAGTCCATCTGCAAGTTTTTTTACATCAAAATCGAAATCAACATAATCTTTAAGCCATTTAATCGGTAATAACATCTCTATCTCCTTAAAATTGTTCCAAGAACTTCTTGTTGTTTTCAAACATCATTCTAATATCTGTGATCTTGTACCTAACCATTGCAATTCTGTCGATACCCATACCAAAGGCAAAGCCAGAATATTTTTCAGGGTCAATGCCACAGTTTCTAAGAACATTAGGGTGAACCATGCCACATCCCAAGAGTTCCATTGACCAACCAGTATAGGCACAAGCCTTACAACCCTTGCCTCCACAAGATGGACAAGTAGTGTCAACTTCAAGACTTGGTTCAGTAAATGGGAAGTAGTGAGGTCTAAATCTAGTCTTCATGTCTTCGCCAAAGAAGGACTTAACAAAATAATTTAAAGTGTCAATTAAATTTGCCACAGAAATCTTTTCATCAACAACAAGACCTTCAAGTTGGTGGAACATTGGTGAGTGAGTAGCATCAACTTCGTCAGACCTAAAAACTCTACCAGAACATATCATGCGAATTGGAGCGCCATGTTCCTTCATTGCCCTAATTTGAACAGGAGAAGTTTGCGACCTAAGAATTGTATTTTTGTCAAAATAAAAAGTATCAGACATATCTCTTGAAGGGTGGTCCTTTGGAGCATTTAAAAGATCAAAGTTATTTTCCACAGTTTCGATTTCTGGACCATCGTAAACAGTAAAGCCCATATGTGTAAATAAATCTTCAAGATCCTCAAGAGTTTTCTTTAGAGGATGTCTATGTCCCAAGATAAGTTCGTCAGTCTTTAAAGTGACATCAATTCTTTCCTCGTGAAGTTTTTCTTCCAAAATTTTGTCATTGATTTCATTTTTCTTTTCCTCAATTGACTTTTCAATAGCTTCACGCACTTCGTTGGCAAGAGCGCCCATAACAGGTCTTTCCTCATTAGAAAGATCCTTCATACCCTTTAGGATTTGAGTAAGTTCGCCCTTTTTTCCTAAGTATTTAACCTTAAGTTCATCTATTTCTTTAATTGTATTAACTTCATTTAAAAGTTTCATGGATTCATCTTTGATTCCAAGTAATTTTTCTTTCATGTTGACCTCCAATTCATAATATATAATTATATCATAGTTATAAAATTTTTTTAAATAAATTCAATAGAAATTCCCATTTTATCAATATGTAGAGTAACTATAATATAAATTTTAAAAATGGGCATAAAAAAACTGACTGCTTGCGCAATCAGTAATTGGCAGGGGTAGCAGGACTCGAACCCACGACACTTGGTTTTGGAGACCAATGTTCTACCAACTGAACTATACCCCTAGGACAAGTTATATCTTAACAAAGAAATTAGGAATTGTAAAGTTATTTTTATATTTTGTAAATTTTTCATTGCAAAAAATGTGCTGGAAAATTTCCAACACATCTCTTTTATTTTTTTAAATTTTCTTCTACTTGGGCGAAAGTTTCTTCTAAAGTACCTGAGTTGTCAATTATGACATCTGCTTTTTTTCTCTTTTCTTCAACAGAAATTTGCGAATTTATTTTTTTCTCTGCATAGTCCCTAGAAATGTCGTCTCTATCCATGAGCCTTCTTATCTGTGTTTCCCTGTCCACATAGACAAGCCAGATCTCGTCAAAGTCAAGTCCATACTTCTTATTTACATCTTCATTTTCAAAGAGAAGGGGTAGGTCCACAAAGACGAGGTCTTCCTTGCCCCTAGTCTTTTTATTTATCTCTTTGTAAATTTCTGGATGCATTATATCATTTAATTTTTGGCGGTGAATTTTTTTTGCAAAAATAATTTCAGCCAGCTTTTTTCTGTCCAGCTGGTCATTGATGTAAAGGTCGTCGCCAAATACTTTTTTGATTTTATTTTTTACAGATTTATAGTTTGCCACATCCCTCGCTATTAAATCTGCGTCAACTACCTTTATGCCCTTGCCCTTTAAATATTTTGAGACCTGGGACTTTCCCGTTGCAATAGAGCCTGTGAGGCCAATAATTTTACTTTGATTCATAGAGATTTACTCCAGTGTTCATGTCCACAGAAAGTTTTACATTTAAGTCAACAGAATTTTCCATTAAGTCCTTCATAATTTTTTTAACTTCTTCCACTTCATCTTCTGCTGCATCAACTACAAGCTCGTCGTGAATTTGAATTATTAGTTTGGACTTCAATTTTCTCTTTTTAAGTTCATTGTAAACTTTTACCATGGCAATTTTTATAATGTCTGCTGCAGAACCTTGGATTGGTGTGTTAAGGGCAATTCTCTCGCCAAAGCTTCTTATGTTAAAGTTCTTTGCGCTAAGCTCAGGAATGTATCTTCTCCTCTTAAAAATCGTCTCAACATAACCCTTCTTTTTGCCCTCTTCAATTTCCTCTGACATATAATTTTTTATTCCCACAAAGTGCCCCAAATAGTTGTCGATGTATTCCTTGGCAGCCTTTCTCGGTATATTTAAATTTTGTGAAAGTCCGTAGTCAGAAATTCCGTAGACAATTCCAAAGTTTACAGCCTTGGCTTCAGACCTTTGAAGGGCAGTTACCTCGTCATAATCCACATGGAAAACTTCTGAAGCAGTTTTTCTGTGAATATCCAAGCCATGTTTGAAGGCGTCAAGCATTTCCTCATCCTCTGAAAGTGCAGCTAAAACCCTAAGTTCAATTTGTGAGTAGTCGGCATCCACTAAAACTGAATTTTCTGATGCCAAAAAGGCCTTTCTAATTAACCTTCCTTCTTCTGTTTTTATTGGAATGTTTTGAAGATTTGGCTCACTAGAAGAAATTCTTCCCGTTGCAGTCACTGTTTGCATAAATCTTGAGTGAATTCGGTTGGTCTTTTTATTTATAACAGCCTTTAGTCCGTCAATGTAAGTTGATTTTAATTTAGAAAATTTTCTGTAGTCTAAAATATTGTCAATGATTTCGCCCTTGCCGCGAAGTTTTTCTAGAACATCGGCAGAAGTTGAGTAGCCAGTTTTTGTCTTTTTAATCACTGGAAAGTCCATCTTCTCAAATAAAATCACGCCCAACTGCTTTGGCGAATTGATGTTAAACTCTTCCTCAGCTTCCCTATAAATTTCTTCTTCCAAATCCTTTAGCTTTAAAGTGATTTTCTCGTCAATTTCATCGAGAACGGCTTCATCAGTGTTGATGCCCACATATTCCATGGATGCAAGGACTTCAATTAGGGGCAGCTCCATGTCCTTGTAAAGAGAGGTCATCTCTTCTTCTTCAATTTTTTCTCTTTGAAGACCTTCCAATTTGTAAATTGTATTTAACATAAAGGCAAAATATTTAAAGAGGTCATCCTTATCTAAGTCTGCATAAGTTTTTTTCTTTGCCCCCTTGCCCAAGAGGTCTTCCTCCTCCATGTAACCATTTTTAAAGTAGTCCATGGAAATTTTATTTATGTCGTAGTCGCTTTTTGTGGAATTTAAAATATATTCTGCAATAACCACATCGTGGGAGTAATTTTTTATGTCCATGCCAAGATCCATTAAGATGATTATGTCTTCTTTCATGTCGTATCCAAGTTTTTCTATGCCTTCATCTTCCATGATTTCCTTCAACTTTTTGAAATCAATATTTTCCCAAGAAATGAAATTCACAAGCTCATCCTTAATTTTTAGGGCAAGATAAATTGGCTTTACGCCCTCATAAATTTTGCCATCAGAAATAAATTTAAAGGCAAAAGACTTTTCTTCTCTCGCTTTTTCTATAAAGTCATCTAGGTTTTTTATTTCATTAAATTTAAAATTATCTTCGGAAATTTCTTCAACTTCTTCCTTTTGATATTCCTTTGGAAGTCTTAAAAGCATGGAATTAAACTCAAAGTCGCGATACATCTTTGAAAGATTTTCATAATCGTAGTCTACTTTTTTGAAGTCATCTAAAGACTCTTCTATTGGCACATCCTTTACAATTGTCCCCAATTTTTTGCTCATAAAGGCAGACATTTTGCCCTCAATTAATTTTTCCTTAAGCTTTTTTGCTGTCACATTTTCAATATTGTCGTAAAGATTTTCAATGTTTTTAAACTCTTTAATTAGTTTCAGTCCAGTTTTTTCTCCTATACCATAAATTCCTGGAATATTGTCAGATTGGTCCCCCATGAGTGCCTTTAAATCAATAAATTCATGAGGCTCAAGACCATAATCTTCCCTTAAGCTCTCAACTGTTATGATGTCCATTTCAGTTATGCCCTTGCGAGTTAAAAGGACCCTTGTCTTGTCATTTACAAGTTGGAAATAATCCTTGTCGCCAGTTAAAAGATAGGTTTCAAAATTTTCTTGGCTGGCAAGTTTTGAAAGAGTGCCTGCAATATCATCTGCTTCATAAACAGGTGATTCCAAAATTTTTATATTCATGTGCTTTAAAATGTCTCGGACAAGTGGCCATTGTTGCTCAAGTTCATTGGGAGTCTTTTGCCTAGTGCCCTTGTAATCCTTGTAAATGTCTGACCTAAAAGTCTTGCCCTTCATGTCAAAGCAAACCGCCACATGAGTGGGATTTATCTTCTCTATGGCATTTTCCACCATCATGACAAAACCATAAATCGCATTTGTGTATAGGCCCCTCTTGGTTTTTAAAAGAGGAAGAGCGTAAAAAGCCCTGAAAAAAAGTGAACTTCCATCTATAATTAAAAATTTATTTTCCATAAAAAACCTCCTTACTACATTATAACAGAGTTTAAAAGAAAAAATTTGCAAATAAAAATCCCCTAATCATTTTGATTAAATCTTACGATCAATCAAGTCTTTATATAATATTTTCCCCATAACATTTTTATTATCCAAAATAAAAATAAAAGTTTGTCAAAAACCTAATTTATTGCTGATTGCCTTTAAAAAGGATATAATACATTTATGGAAAGAAATTTATTGGATACATTAAAATATGAAAAAAACAATAAAATAAGCGGCGGAATTTATCACAAATTACAAGTTGAATTTACTTATAATTCTAATTATATTGAGGGAAGTAAATTAAGTGAAGAGCAAACTAGACTAATTTTTGAAACTAATACAATTGGTCTTGATGATGCTAATAGTTCTTTAAATGTTGACGATATAATTGAAACCCTAAATCACTTCCAAGCTATTGATAAAATTATTGACTTATATGATGAAGCTTTAACAGAAGAATTTATTAAAAATCTTCACAAGATGTTAAAGTCTGGAACCAGTGATTCAAAAAAAGACTGGTTTAATGTTGGGGAATATAAGGCATATCCAAATGAGGTTGGAGGATATGATACAACTTTACCAGAAGATGTTCCTCATGAGATAAAAAAACTTTTGGACTCCTATGAGAAAAGGGAAGCAAAAACTATTGAAGATATAATTGACTTTCACTATAAATTTGAAAAAATTCATCCCTTCCAAGACGGAAATGGCAGAGTTGGTAGATTAATAATCTTAAAGGAATGCCTAAAAAATAATATTATACCCTTTATTATTGGTGAAGATTTAAAGTTTTTCTATTACAGGGGACTTGCAAATTATAAAAAAGAGAGAGGATTTTTAGTTGACACTTGCCTATTGGCACAAGATAGGTTTAAAACTTACTTAGATTATTTTAAAATTTCATACGATAAATAGTAAATTATATAAGGGAGGCTTGACCTCCTTTTTTTGTAGCTTGAATTTATAATCTAAGTGCAAGAAAAAACTCCTCAATGCGAAAATTTTCACAGGAGGAGTTCAAAATATAAATTTTATTTTTCAGAATATTCTGCTTTAAGAGTCTTGCCCTTAATTTTTTTGCCGTCAAGGTCTTTTATGGCATCTTTAATCATATTTTTTGGGATCTCCACAAAAGTGAAGTTTGGCATAATATTGATCCTGCCTATTTCACCTGGAGATACATTTGTGTGCTTCTCAACAAGCCTAATGATTTCGCGAGAGTCGAGACCGTCCCTCTTTCCCTTGTTGATAAAAATCTTTGGTCCTTTGATTTTTTTCATTTCTTTAGTCGTCTTGGTCTTTCTATTAGACTTGTCCGCCCTATTAGTCCTATTCATTTCAAATTTTTTGCCAAAGTCAACCTTATCAAGCTCAGTAATTTTTCTGTTTTTTGAAGACTCATTTACCATCTTTAAAAGTGAAGCGCTGATGTCGTATAAACTGTGTCCCTGAGCCAAAAGTTTATTTAAAACTTCGCTGTATCGGACATTGTCTTCTGCCTTTAAAATATTTTTGCTGACCCTGTCAAATAAATTTTCCATGCTTTCTCTTTCAAGGTCCCCTTTAGTTGGCAAATCTATTCTTTCCATTTTTATATTTGCATACTTTTCGATTTCTCTAAACTTTGGATAGTCTCTACTAGTCACAAAAGTAAAAGACAGACCCTTTTTGCCAGCTCTTGCCGTACGACCAATTCTGTGGACATAGTACTCAGCTTGCTGTGGCAGGTCGTAGTTAAAAACAATGTCTATGTCAGATACATCGAGACCACGAGCAGCAACATCAGTTGCAATTAATACATCAATTGTTCCCTTCCTAAACTTTTTCATGACATTGTCCCTAGAAGACTGACGCATATCGCCGTGAAGGGAGTCCACCTTGTAGCCCTTTTGTGCAATTTCCTCTTCCAAATTTTCCACCATTCTCTTAGTGTTGCAGAAAATAATAGACTTCTTTGGCTTGTGAATTAAGATGAGCCTGTTTAAAATTTCCGTCTTCATATTCCTATTTAATTCCAAATAGTATTGCTTAATTTTTTCTGCAGTGAGCTCCTTCTTTTCGATGATAACTTTCTTTGGATTGTTTTGATAAAGTTTTGAAAATTCCTTTATCTCATTGTCAAAAGTTGCAGAGAAAAACAAAGTTTGCCTGTCATCATTTGTCTTTTCGATTATAGTCTTCATGTCATCCCTAAAGCCCATGTCAAACATCTCGTCTGCCTCGTCAAGGACCAAAAATTTTAAGTTAGATAGATGGAGAGTCTTCCTCTTCATGTGATCCATGATCCTTCCTGGAGTCCCAACTACAATGCTTGCGCCCCTCTTTAGTTCTCTAAGTTGCTTGCCCATGTCTGCTCCACCATAAATGGCAAGGACCTTTATAAAAGTTTTATGTTTAGAAAGTTTTTGCAGTTCTTCTGACACCTGTCTTGCAAGTTCTCTTGTTGGGACCAAGACAAGCCCCTGCAAAGTTTCATAATTATTGTCCTGGATTTTTTCAATCATGGGTATGCCAAAGGAAGCAGTCTTGCCTGTGCCCGTTTGAGCTTGTGCAAGAAGGTCGTGACCATCTAAAATTTCAGGAATAGTGTGTTCCTGTACTTCTGATGGATTTACAAAACCCATTTCCTCAATCGCCTGCAAAACTTCCCTAGATAAATTTAATTCGTTAAATCTCAATATATTCTCCTAATCTATTTTGAACAAAAAAATAGACCGAGATTCACTCGGCCCTCAAGTTCTTTCCTTAGACATTATAACACAAAAAATCTTAAAAAGCTTGCTACAATTATATTAAAATGGAATTTAATAACTTTAAAAGACTTTCTCGAGAGTTTTATAATTTTCTTCTTCGATATCTTTAAAACTATTATCTAATAGACTGTTTAATTCATCAAGAGAAATATTTGAAATATCAATCATTTCAAGATGTAAAATTTTTTA
>NZ_HE978570.1:22493-25263 GCF_000311825.1 Peptoniphilus grossensis ph5
GCCATTTTTTACTGAAATTAATATCTTCTTACATATGAAATGCATATTCTAAAAAATAAAAAACCTCAAAGACCTAATTCTTCAAGGTTTTTCCATTAATTATTAATTTTTTTAGAATCCTCTAAATATTTCTGCATATTAATTGTTGGTAGAGTTAAAGGAGGTATGTTAGCCAATGATGTATATGATGAAACTATCGCTCTAATATAGGGATATAATATTGCCATGGCATTAGATAAAAACTTCTCTCCATCCACGTCTCCTTCAAAAGAAAATTTCCCTTCTATATTTACATATATTTCAAATGGGTATCCATTGTTTTTAGAGTCTTCAAAGACTTTTACTCCCAATTGGACATTCATTCCGTTCTTATAAATTTGATAATCATGTCCCAATTCAAAAGAAATAACTATCGATTCATCAGAATCAAATTCAGAATTTAATTTATAATTTATTTCGAGAACTCTATACTCATCAAAACTTATTTTACCTTCTATACCATTATGACTTTTATTATTCATTTTATGCCGCCTCTATTATTGAACTATTTAATTTGATTCCCGTTTCGTTAAAATAATAAGTTTGATCTTTATATTTCTTTTGCTTTGTGTTATAAATTCCTTCAGATAATTTAATTTCGTAAGAACCAATTAAATCAAATTTAGACCTATTATAGCAATCTATTCTTTTATCACTTTCATCACAAAAATCATCTATTCTTTTATATAATTGAGCTTTTTCGTATTCTGACATATTTGAAAACTCTTTTTGCAAATCATCCAAAAATTCTAACGTTTGTTGTTTATTCATATTAACTCACCTCTTCATCTAACTTTAAAATAGCTTTAGTATTTATAACATTATATATTGTTTTAACTTTAGGAGTTAAGCCAACTTTATTTCTGTGAAAATGATATAGCTTTGTACTTTCTCTAGGATAATTTCCATGAGCTTTTATAACATAAAAATTATCGATAATTTCTGGTTTTTCTTTCAAAAGAAAATTTATTTTTTCTCCAAAACCCTTATTTATAAGCCTTGGATTAGTTTTGTAATAATTCTCAAAATAATCTTCTAGTTTTTTTCTAACATCAGAATCAGACAAATCAAATAATTTATCTAAGCATACCATACCTACACAAATACTAAATTTAATATTATTTGAATTTTTGAGTGACATCTTTCTCTCTTTGTCTTGCTTCCAATATTTTGCATTTGAAAGATTATCCCAAAAATATACTCCATTACCTATCCAATATCGGTCATCTCTAGCTTTTAAAATTAAGTAATCTTTACTCGAAATTGCCTTAGCAATGTTAACGCTAAAATTACAATGATATAGTTTCAATATTTGCTCATACATATAATCACTTTTATCAATTATTTTATGCTTAAAATTAAGCATTATCACCATTATAATATCACAAACAAGAATAAAATTCTGTGGATAACTTAAAATATTTTCCAAAAATTTTTATTCAAACTATTAGCTAATAACAGTTATTATAATATTTTTTTGAATAGTTTTGAAAAAAATTTTTATTACTACATTATATTTCAATAATTAATGTTCATTTATTATATACCCCAATTAATAAATTTCACCCAAAAAGGGACTCTGTAATATATACAAAATCCAAAAAAATGTAAAAGAAAAGACCGATTGCTCGGTCTTTCTTTGTTCTACAAATTATAGAAATTATCTTCTAATATAAATTGTAGCTGTCTTATCATTTTGATTCCATTCAATGTCTTGGTCTGTATTGTCAAGAGTGTGTCCGTTAGTCATTCCAAAAACATTGGCAACATTAGTTACAGAAACAAGAATTCTGTCCTTAATGTTAAGTGGTTTAGAATCCATCTTTATTGTCTTTCCATTAGAAAGTACAATTTCATCGCTGTCAATTTGAATGCTTGCAGTTAAACCATCTTTAGTGAATCTTGCAGTTCTAGTTTTAGCATCCCATTGAACATCAGCGCCAAGAGCTTCTGCTACATATCTTAGTGGAAGCATTGTTCTGTCATTTTGGATAACAGGAGTTACATCCATAATTCTCTTAGTAACAACGCCATTTCTTACAACTTCATATTGGTATTCGTTGATGTGGAATACATACCATAAAGTGTCGCGAACTGGAGTAACTTTCTTTTCTGCTTCTGCATAAACTGGGAATGTTGGAACATATTCATGTCTGTGTCCACCTGGGAAGTACCAGTCATCTCCTGGGTAACCATTTCCATTGTCATCTCTTAACATAGAGTGTCCATTTACATTGATGATAACTGTAGTTTTTCCTTTTGGAAGATCAGGATTAATAATTGTAACTACAATAGGCCCATCTACATTAGCGCCTGGAGTAACAATTATTTCTCCAGTAGTTGGATCGATAGCTACTGGTATATATTTACCATCTTCATCCTTAGCAGTAACTTTTGTATCACCGTCAGGATTATTAACAACTACGCCTGTTCTTTGAGCATCCTCTGTAGGTTCTACTGGTTTCTTATTAGAATCATCAACAGTATCTTTTTCATCTATTGCTGGCGTACTTGCTTTCTTAACAGTTTTTGCTGGTGTTAATGTGCCAATTGTCTTTCCATCTTTATCTGTTACAGTTACTGTTCCATCATCTGCTACGTCAATGTTTGCACCTTGTGGTAGATTTGGATTTGCTTCCTTAACTGCGTCTTCAACAGCCTTCTTTTCTTCTGGTGTTAACTTAGATGGGTCTTTTACTTCAACTGGTGTAACTGGAGCTTTAACTTTATC
>NZ_HE978570.1:26852-122937 GCF_000311825.1 Peptoniphilus grossensis ph5
CTTTCTTAACTGTTTGTGCTGGTGTTAATGTGCCAATTTCTTTGCCATCTTTATCTGTTACAGTTACTGATCCGTCATTTCCTACAGTTACTTTTGCATCTGCTGGTAATTTTGGATTTGCATCTTTTACAGCTTTCTTAACAGCTTCTTTTTCATCATCTGTTAAGTGAGATGGGTCAGCTACTTCAACTGGTGTTGTTGGAGCTTTAATCTTTTCAATAACTGTATCATTTTGTGAAAGTTGTCCAACTTTTTTGTTTTCTCCTTCGCCTTGTGTTACTGTTACTGATCCATCGTTTGCTACAGTTATTGTTGCTCCTGCTGGTAGTGTGCTATTGCCACTGCCGTCTTTGTTAGCATCTTCTACTGCTTTTTTTACTGCTGCTTTTTCATCGTCTGTTAAGTTTGTCTTATCTACTACTTCTGTTTTTTCTGGTGCTTTTAAGGCAATAATTTTATCTTCAGCTGTTGCTTGTCTAACTGTTTTAGCTGGTTCGATAGTTTTATTTTCATCTTTTCCCATTGGTACTGTTACTGTACCATCATCAGCGACTTTGATTTCTTCGTATGTGAAACCTAGGTCTTTGTTAGCTGCCATAACTGCATCTTTAACAGCTCGTTTTTCTGCATCTGTAAGTTTTGCAGGATTTGATACTGTTGTTATTGCAGGGTCATTTAATGTTTTGCCAGCTCTATCAAATGGTTTTACGGTGTCTTTGCCTTCTAATTTACCAGTCTTAGTACCATCTGTAACTTTTACATTACCATTATTATCAACTACAATTGTTGCTGTGTCTGGTAATGAGTTTTTTGCTTTAACTGCTGCAGCAACTTTATCTCTTTCTTCTTGTGTTAAATTAGTAGTATCTTTTACTTCAGTCTTTTCAGGAGCTGTTAAATCAAGAATTGTATCTTTTTGTACAACTGTTTGATCAGGTGTAAATGAACCTACCTTACCACCTTGGTTAATTTTTACAGATCCGTCATCATTTACTGTAATATCTTCATCTGTAAAGTTTCTGTCTGGGTTGGCTTCCTTAATAGCCTCTTTAACAGCTTGTTTTTCTGTATCAGTTAACGCTTTTGCATTTTCAACTTTTACAGGTTCTTTTGGTGGGTTGAAGTTGTTTTGAACTTCTTTTTGTTTAACAGTCTTTTCTGGTGATAATGTTGCTGTCTTACCATCTTTAGTTTTTACTGTAACTGTACCGTCGTCTGCAACTGTAATGTCAGCTTTTGTTAGAGTTGAGTTAGCTGCAATAACAGCATCTGCTACTTTGTCTTTTTCATCTGAAGTTAAATTCTTAGTGTCTTTTACTTCAACAGGTGTTGGATCATTTAATTGTAATTCTTCAGCAGTCTTTTCCCAAACTGCATAAACAGTTTTTGCTGCTGTTACATTATTTAAGATGTTAGCATCAGCTTCTGTAGCGTCTTTTGTTGCTGCCCACCCTTTAAATGTATAACCTTCTCTAGTTGGATTTTCTGTTGGTGCTGTAGCATTTCCACCTTCTACTTTAACTGTTACTTGATCCTTATCACCAAACTTACCTTGATTAGCATCAAAGGTAACCGCTACATCTTCTGAATAGATAGCATAGACAACCAAATGTTTTGTTACAGGTGTTTCATTAGTAAAGATTTGATCTTTGCTTAATTTGGCAAAAGCATCAGCTGTAACTACTGCCTTATCTCCTAAAGCTGTCTTACCTGCTTCAGTAACCCAACCTAAGAAGTTCTTTCCTGCTAGTGTTGGTGCTTCTGGGAATTTGTCGCCAGTATTTGCTTCAACATTTGCACCTTCGAAACCATTAGCTGCGTAGCCTTCTTCTCCGTAGAACTCAGTGTTATCTGGAACGATTTTTACTTCTTTATCTTTACCATCAGCAAGTTTACCAGTATTTGCATCAAACAATACCCTTGCTCTAACTCTTGTTTCTAATAGGTCAGATGGAAGTGATGATCCGTCAGATGCAGTTGAAACAAACTTCATATCTTTTAATAAAGTTAGTGGTGTTTCTGTCTTATCTTCTGAATGATAAGGAAGCATCTTTGTAAGGTCTACCTTGTATTCGTAAGCTCTGTATTCTTTGTTATCTCCTGCAAAGTGAGGGTCAAAGATATTTGCCTTAGGAATAGTGATTTTCTTGCTTACATCTTCGCCGACTAAGTTACCCTTGTCATCGTATTCATTTTCGGCAGCTTGAACCTTAGCAAATAATTTTCCTATCTTGCCTTCTTCGTAAAGAGTTCTTACCTTACCACCGTCGTATTTTGTATAACCAACAAATTCCTTTGTATCCTTTTTGAAGTCATCGTTATTAGCCGGTAGTGCTTTTGGATCCTTATAGAAGTCATCAGTTCCTTCTGCATAATCATTTGTGAATAACAATTGATATGGTGTGTAAAGTGATTTATTTACTGAAAGTATTGAAGATGTATCAGAGGAATCAGTCCAAGTAAGCTCTTTAACTCTTTCAGTAGACTTTTCTATTGTTCTATATTTAAACCAAGATGTTTGATCTTCAAGTTTATTGTCATTTTCATCGTAAGATTCCACGATTATATCTGCACCTGGTGTTAATTTCTTTGTATTGATATAGAAGTTACCGCCAGATGATAATATTGATCCATTTGTACCAGGGTCCATTACCCTATCTTTGTTGTCAAATTTCCATAATCCTTTAGGTTCAAACTTCTTTTCAGCTTTTGTTCCGTCTGCAAGAGTGTATTTTAGAATGTAGTAACCCTTTTTTCCTTCCTTATAAAGGTGCATATTGATATTTCTATCTTTTTGCAATTTAAGAGTCGCTCCACCTTCATTTAATTTAGTTCCGTTGTGGATTTCAAGGAAGTTTACAGGGTCTTTGTGATCCTTAGTATAAGGCATGAAAATTTTTAGCTTGTCGCCGGACTTGACAGTTGCACCTTCTCTAAGGTCAAACTTAAAGATACCGTCAGCAAATTTTTCAATCTTTTCTATACCCTTGTCGCTTGTTATATAGTAAGAATAATAACCCTGTTGCTTTCTAATGATTGCGTCTTCGTTACCGATTTGAAGCATTATTTGGCCACCCGTAGGGTCACTAGTGGTATCAATTATATAGGATTCGCCCTCTTGAGCTGTATATCCACTGTCATATTCTTTTTCATAGACAACCCATCCATCTGTGTTTGGATTAGTCCAGCCAGATATCATAGAGTAATCAAGCTTTCTAGTCTTATTTCCTCCGCTTAAATCATCTCTACCTGCAAATGTATCCTCAAACTTTGATTTGTCTACAACATAGTCTATACCAGTGATGTAGTATCCTTGAATCATTGTGTATTGGTCGTGGTCAGTTACTTCAACTTTCTTTACATCATCTTTTTGGAAGTCATGAGTTCCAATAACAAGGTAAGCAAGATTTCCATCAGCTGTTTTGTTAAAGTCTTTTAGCTTAATGCCCACATTGTGTGACCATTTTGATTTTAATCTTGTATTTTTAAAGACATTAACATAAGCTACATTGCCGTCTTTATCAGGCTTTAGATAGTTAAGCAGATTAGCATCAAAGGCTTGTGTAAAGGCAATTTGTTCCCCACCAACTGTTGGTATCTTATCGTTGCCTGCTCTTTGACCTGTATATTGTGTTCTAATTATACCTAAATTAGACTTGTCTTCGTATTGGTCTGGATTGGCAATAAATTCTGACATAAATGACTCTTGAGCAGTTGCATTTTTACCGTCTTTTTGGTAACCACCCTTGATGAATAATCTATTTACCTTATCTTCAAGAGAAACTGATGTTGTCTTTGTATAGGTAGAATAGTCCATAGACGTTCCCTTAGGTGCATAGGAGTAAACTCTAACACCCTTGGTGTCGGTAAGTCTCATTTGAACGATGTAGTTCCTTTGACCTAAATCTTCAATTGTAACGCCTTCTTTTAAAACTAGGTTAATAGGAAGGTTCTTTCTTTGGTTGGTTAAGTCACCTCTTGCTTCGCCTAAATCAACCTCTCTTTCCTTTCGGTCATTCACAGGTGTTAGCGGATATATTCCACTTTCATTACCTGCTACAGTCAAACCAACCATGTAGGATTTGTCATAGTCGATGTATTTGTCGAGTTCGCCGAAATTAAAGCGAGCCCTATACCAAACAGCAGTTGCTGCTGAACCCTTTTCCTTGTAAACAAGTCTAAGTACAGTTCTGCCATTGGCATCGACAAAGTTACCGTCGTAATCAATGTCGGTCATTTCGACTGGGTCGGATGTTGTAACCCTCACTAGTCTTTGATTGTCGCCTACGGGCCAACGGGACTTGTCTTTAATTTTGTTTTCCCAGTTAGCTTTTTTGTAATATGTTGCACTAGATAAGGCATCAGGTGTTGATTCTCTTAAAGGTGCTTTTTGTGCAGCAGGTGTTTTTTCTCCTTCAATTTCTATAGCATTATTAAGTCCTGCTGGACTAGCAAATACATTGTAAGGTATCATGCTTGCTAGCATTACGCCCGACAAGGCATAAGCGGCAACGCGATTGGCATTTGCCTTTGCTTTTATTTTTTTCTTATTATCCATTATTTCTCCTTTCAATTTTAAGTTATTAGCTTCTTAATTTTTAAGTTATTAAACTCTTTATTAAGTTATTGACTAATTATTTTTTAAGTTATAAACTTCTTACTTTATTAATAAATAATCCTTTAATACACCCCAGAATATCATCTCCCTTTATCTGAAAGCGTAAACCTATTTTTTAAAATTTTTTGTAAGATATATTGCTTTTGCTTTATGCTCCAGAATTTTTATTTATACGGGTTTATTATACTAAATAAAAAGGATTTTTTCAATTTTTGAAAATTAAAAATTCCCGAAATTTCAAGGAATTTAGATGTTTTTATACCCCCCCCCCAGTAAAAATTGTGTAAATTTTATACAAACTTTTAGTATAATTTCAGTGTGACTATAGATTTATAGTCTATACTTTGGCTTTAAGTCTAATTTCAAATTTTTTTATTTTTTTACAGGAAAAAGTTTTATTTTTCATACTTTTTTCTTCAAATACGCAATTTCATATAAATTTTTTAAGTTTATATAAAATTTCAGAAAATTTTTAGACACAACTATTTTTTTCTTGCAATATTTTTGAATTTTTAATTTTTATAGCAATAATAATTTTTTAATAGGCAAGCTAAAAAATCCCACAAGTTTTTCTCTTGTGGGATTCTTTTCTAATTTTTTATAATATTTTTTATTTTACTAATTTTCCTTTATACTTTATAATTCCACCCTTAAGGTTTATTACATCATAGCCAAGCTCACTTAGGTAAGATGCCACTTCATAGGATCTTCTTCCACTTCTGCAGAGGATATAAATTTCTCTGTCTTTTGGGATCTTGTTTAAGTTATTTGGCACCATCATCATGGGAATGTGAACTGCCCCTTTTATTGTTCCCGTCTCAAATACTTCTTCATCTTCACGCACATCTATGACAAAGGCATCACTAATCTTATCAATATCATTTACATTTATCTCTTTCATTTTTCACCACTTATATTTTAATATTTTTTATAAAAAAAGACCCCGAAGGGTCTATTATTGAAATAATTATTTTACTGCTATTGCTTCGATTTCGATTAAAGCTTTCTTTGGAAGGTTAGCTACTTCAACACATGATCTTGCTGGTTTGTGTTCTGTAAAATATTCTGCATAAACTTCATTTACTGCTGCAAAATCATTTACATCGTCTAAGAAAATATTTACTTTAAGAACCTTGTCCAAGCTTGATCCTGCTTCTTCTAAGATTGCCTTGATGTTGTCAAGACTTCTTGCAGTTGCCTTTTTGATGTCGTCAGATACAAGTTCTCCAGTTTCAGGTACTAGTGGAATTTGTCCTGATGTGAAAATAAATCCGTTAACTTCTGTTGCTTGTGAATAAGGACCTACTGCTGCAGGTGCTTTATCAGTGTGTAGTGTTTTAACCATTATTATTCCTCCTCATTTTCATGATCATGGTTTTTGTTGTCGCTATCTTCCCACAATCTTTCGAGATTATAATATTCTCTCTCATCCTTGTGGAATACATGTACTATTATATCACCAAAATCTAAAATTATCCATCTGCTTGAATTTTTGCCTTCAGTGTTCATAGGCTCTTCGCCTTGTTCTGAAAGTTTTTCGTCGATTTCCCTAGCAAGGGCATATACTTGTGCTGAGGAGTTTCCACTTACGATCACAAAATAATCTGCGATAGAAGTCATGCCCCCTATGTCCAAAACTTTTGTATCGATTCCTTTTTTTGATTCACAAGATTTTAAAATAATATCTAATTTTTCTTCTACTGTCATTTTGCCTCCTATTTAAAATTATATTCTAAAAGCATTACATTTATTTTTTTCTCGTCTGGAATGAAATAAGAAATTCCACCTATATATTTTGGGCTGCCTGGAAGTGTATTTGTTGTTATGTCCTCTGTGCCTATGCTGCGCATATTGGCTGCCACCTTAATAAGTTTTTTTACTGGAATATTATTTTCAGAGTAGTTTACATAAGAGCCTATGAGGAAGGGTGCCTTTAATAAAGTCTTTGGTTCCTTCATCTTAGATAAAAGTGACGCCATAAATTGTTGCTGTGCCTTTACTCTGCCAAGGTCTGCGTCCTTGTAACCCTTTCTAAATCTTAAAAATCCAATGGCATCGTAGCCATTAAGTGTTTGTGTCCCCTCTCTTATGTCAATTGTTAGAGGTGGATCTGCTGTTGGATCTTCATACTTCATGTCTAGTGGCACATCAACTGTGACTCCGCCAATTTTATCTACTACATCTTCTACAAATCTGTAGTCAACTGTGACATAATATTTTATATCTGTGCCAAGAAGGTTATTTACAGTGTCAAGGGTTAGCTCACTTCCTCCATACTTAAAGGAGTGGTTGATTTTTGTCTTTTTGTAACCTTTGATCTTTGTGTAAGTGTCCCTTGGGATTGAAATTATATTTACCTTTTTGCTCTTGCCATCTACATTTACTACCATAATTGTATCTGACCTGGCATTATCTGCTTTTTTTGAGTCAAGAGAGTCCACTCCAAGCATTAAAAATTGAAGATTTTCTCCATCTTGGTCTAGCTTGCCCTCGTCTTCATTTCCTAGGAAATAAAAGTATCCTGCGACTCCTGCTAGTGCCAAGACCAGTACGACTATTATTGTCGTTATAAAAGCTTTAAAAAAAGTTTTCAAATATTCATCTCCTTATAGTAATTCCTAGCAAGGACTGTTTCAACTACTATGTAATTGTCTCGTTCTACTAAAAATTTTAGGGTGTTATTTAGTGCGAAATACATGGCAGCGTCTAAGTCTTTATTGGCAAGTTCCCTTGCCCTTTCTACGCCGTCAAAATTTCTCAAGGGCTCAATATAATCTGCCAAAAAAATTATTTTTTCTAGGTCAGACATATTGGCTCTGCCAGTTGTGTGATAAGTAATGGCATTTAAAATATCCTCATCATCTATGCCATAAAATTCCCTTGCAAATAGGGCGCCAAGATAAGAGTGAATGATTTGGGGAGCCTTCATCATCTCCTTAGTTAGGAGGAGATTACTTTCCTTGGCTGCTTTAATTAGGTTTTTCTTATCTCTTATTTTTGCACAATCGTGTAAGAATCCAGCAATTTCTGCCTTTTCCAGGTCTACATCGTGAATATTTGCAAGCTTTACGGCTGTGTCTTTTACCCTTATTGTGTGAAGAAATCTCTTTTCGCCAATTCTCTCGCGAATTTCATTCTCATACTTTTTTAAATCATAGGTCATTTTTATAAAACCCGCTTTCCTTAATATAATTCACAACTTCTTCAGGAATTAAATATCTAACAGATTTTTTATCTCTAATTCTATCTCTAAGTTCAGTTGAAGAAATTTCGTAGAGTGGGGTGTGAATAATTTCCACACTAGTCCCATAATTTTCTCGCAAAAATTTTAATTCTCTATTTATCTCTTCGATGTCTATATATTTTGGTCTCAGTGCCACAACAAATTCAATTTCCTTTGAAAGTTCTTCTATTTTTTTCCAAGTTTTAAGTTGAAAAAGTGTGTCTAGACCTATTAAGAAAAATAATTTTTCTTCTTTATAAATTTTTTTTAGTTCTCTAACTGTATCAACAGTGTAGGATAATTTTACCCTCTTAGTTTCTATGTCAGAGATTTCAAAATTTGGATTGGACTCTATGGCGAGCCTTACCATGTCATACCTGTCCTCTGCCGAAACATCAAGGTCCTTGTGAGGAGGATTGCCCGTTGGTATAAAAATAATTTTGTCGAGACCAAGCTCTTCCTTTAAATATTCACAAATCATGAGATGACCGTAGTGAATGGGGTTAAAAGTTCCTCCAAAAATTCCATATTTTTTCATGGCAATTCTATTTTTTTATTTTCCTTAGATTCTCTATAAATTGTAAGTTTCTTGCCAATTTTTTGCACAAATTCTGCTCCAGTTTTTTCTAATATTTCGTCAACAATTTCATCAACTTCTACTGGTGCATTTTGCAAAACTTTTATCTTTACAAGCTCATGATCCTCTAAAAGTTTATCTATTTGATTTAAAAAGCCTTCATTGATGCCATCTTTTCCCAGTTGGATAAGTGGATCCATGTTGTGAGCAAGGCTCTTTAAATATGATCTTTCTTTTCCTCTTAACATTCTTTCTCCTATCTATTATTTATTCAAAAAATTCAAATTCGTAGCCGCCGATAAACACAGAGCATCCATCTTCTGCCCCAAGTTCTTCCAATTTTTCAACAACTTTATTTTTTCTAAGATTTTCTTGGAAATATTTAAGTGAGTCGTAATCGTCAAAATTTGTGGAGCGAAGAAGTTTGTCGATATAAGGTCCTTCAACAAAGTATTCGCCATTATCTTTAAATACTCTTATGCCTTCTTCTCTTGTAACTTCTTCCACATGCTCTTCATCGTAGGTCTTGTAGTCACTATAATCTACTTCTTTTAGCTTATTATATGTTAGCTTCATTAATTTGTCCAAATTTTTTGTAGTTGCACAAGAACCTGCTATAATGTCGTATTTGTCGCCAAGTTCTTCTTCCAATTTTTTTAGATTTTCTTGGGCACCTGGCATATCCATTTTGTTGGCAAAAATAATTTGCTTCTTTTCGCCTAACTTTTCATTGTATCTCACAAGTTCTTCGTTGATCTTATAAAAATCCTCAAGAGGGTCCCTGTATTCAGAGCCAGAAATGTCAAGGACATGGATTAAAATTCCAGTTCTCTCAACATGTTTTAAAAACTCGTCGCCAAGTCCAATTCCTTCAGATGCCCCTTCAATAAGACCAGGTATGTCTGCAATTACAAAGGATTCACCTTCATCAATCCTTACAACTCCAAGGTTTGGAGAAAGAGTAGTGAAGTGATAGTTTGCAATCTTTGGAGTGGCAGATGTCACTATGGAAAGTAGGGTTGACTTGCCTACATTTGGAAAACCAACAAGTCCAACATCGGCGAGAAGTTTTAATTCTAAAATTACTTCCCTTTCTTCCCCAACATTTCCTGCTTGGGCAAAGGCTGGGGCTTGTCTCGTTGATGTCTTAAATCTTGCATTGCCAAGACCGCCCTTGCCGCCCTTACATACAGTGACAGCCATATTATTTTCCTTTAAGTCGTAGATGACGCCCTTAGTATTTGCATCTCTAATTAAAGTTCCAACGGGAACTTTTAAGATTATGTCCTCGCCATCTCTTCCAAATTTTAATTTGCTCATGCCGTTTTGTCCATTTTCGGCCTTGTATTCTCTTTTGTATCTAAAATCCATCAAGGTGTGAAGTCCAGAGTCCGTCATTACAATTACGCTTCCGCCTCTTCCACCGTCGCCTCCAGCAGGTCCACCAGCTGGTTCAAACTTTTCTCGTCTCCAAGCGACAGCGCCATCTCCACCTTTTCCGGCTTTTAATTTTATTTTTGCTATATCTATAAACATTTTAACCTCGCATTTTCTAAAATTATATCATAGAATTAACACTGAATTGTAGTGAAAACTTGAACCTTGTGTCAAATATGTAAAATCTTGGTGAAATTTTAGATTTTACAAAGAAAAAAATAAAAGCAAGGTTTCCCTTGCTTCATCTTTATGCTAATTCAACTTTTTCTTCTTCGTAAACATTGGCGAATTTCTTTCCGCCCTTGCCCTTAGTTGTGAATCTCACAATTCCATCAGCTGTAGCAAATAAAGTGTCATCAGAACCCTTCATAACATTTTCGCCTGGATGGATTTTTGTTCCTCTTTGTCTAACTAAGATGTTGCCTGCTAGAACAAATTGACCGTCGCCTCTTTTAACTCCAAGTCTCTTTGAGTTTGAATCACGACCGTTCTTAGAAGAACCTGCTCCCTTTTTTGAAGAAAAAAGCAATAAATCAAATTTAATCATTTTACACCTCCACGATCTTTAGTGTCAAATATTCTGGGTAAGCTTCATCGATAAGCTCAATTCCCATTATCATAAATTCAAAACAAGTTTGAATATCTTTTCTTTTAAAAATATCACTATTTAAAATTTCTATTTTCAATAATCCGTCGCCCTGCCTGTCTTTAATTTCACTTTCACAAACTCCAAATTTATTTATCAGTGTAAAATAAAGAGTTTGAGTGAGAGTAGAAATGCTGGAGCAGACAATTTTATCAAATTCGCCCTCTGCATGACCACAAGACTTAAATCCACAGTAATAATCGCCCTTTTTGTAAAGGTCAATACTAGTCATTAGTTAATACCTGAAATTTCAACTAAAGTGTATGGTTGACGGTGTCCGTTTTTCTTTCTTTCGTTTTTCTTAGATTTGTATTTGTAAACAACAACTTTTTTGTTCTTACCTTGTGCCAATACCTTAGCTTCTACTTTTGCACCATCAACAAATGGAGCACCAACTTTAGGTTCATCACCTGAAACAAAAAGAACTTTGTCAAAAGTTACCTTGTCGCCTTCTTTAACATCTAATTTTTCAACTTTAATTTTGTCACCAGCTTCAACAACATATTGTTTTCCGCCTGTTTCAATAATTGCGTACATTGTAGCACCTCCTCATTACAAGACTCGCCATTATAGGCACCTAAGTTTAAAACCTATTCTGTGCGGTTACATCAATGTATTTTATCACAAGGACTTGGCTTTGTAAAGAAATTATTTGCTATTTTTAGACAAATCCTCATAAAAAAATAAGCAGGCTTTCACCTGCTTAGATTTTATCTTTATTTAATAAGATTTTCAACTGAAATTTTTAAAATTAGTCAGTTATTGTCTTGTTTTTGATTTCTTCTTTTAGTGATGCGATAAATTCATCTACATCAACGCCATCAATTTCTTCGCCATTTCTCTTTCTAACAGAAAGTTTGCCAGAAGTTTCTTCTTTTTCACCAATTACTAGCATGTAGTTAATCTTCTTAACTTGTGCTTCTCTAATCTTGTAGCCAACTTTTTCTGTACGACCATCAAGGTGAACTCTAAGTCCTTCAGCGTGAAGTTTATCTGCAATTTTTTCTGCAAAGTCTTTGAATTTGTCAGATACAGGGATAACTTCAACTTGTACTGGAGATAACCATAGTGGGAATTTTCCTGCAAAGTGTTCGATTAGGATACCCATAAATCTTTCAACTGAACCAAGTAGGGCTCTGTGAAGCATAACTGGTCTCTTTCTTTCTCCATCTTCATCAACATAAGTTAAGTCAAAGTTTTCTGGAAGTTGGAAGTCAAGTTGGATTGTACCACATTGCCAAGTTCTTCCAATGGCATCTTCTAGGTGGAAGTCAATCTTAGGACCATAGAAAGCTCCGTCGCCTTCGTTAATTGTGTATGGAAGTTTCTTTTCTTCTAGGGCTTCCTTAAGTGATTTTTCAGCCAAGTTCCATGATTCAATGTCGCCCATGAAGTCATCTGGTCTTGTTGAAAGTTCAATTGTATATTTAAAGCCGAAAGTGCTGTATAGGTAATCAGCAAGGTCAATCATCTTAAATACTTCGTCTTTAACTTGTGAGAATAAGCAGTAAACGTGGGCATCATCTTGAGTAAATGTTCTTACTCTAAATAGTCCGTGTAGGGCTCCAGAAAGTTCGTGTCTGTGAACAATTCCGTATTCAGCAAGTCTAATTGGAAGGTCTCTGTAAGAGTGATTGTTTGAATTGTAAACTAAAATTGAGCCTGGGCAGTTCATTGGTTTTACTGCATAATCTCCGTCATCAATTTTTGTAAAATACATATTGTCCTTGTAGTGATCCCAGTGTCCTGATCTGTGCCACAAAGCTTCGTTTAAGATAATTGGAGTTAGGATTTCTCCGTAACCATTTTCGTTTAGAACTCCTCTCCACCATTCAAGTAGAGTGTTTCTCAAAATCATTCCATTTGGATGGAAGAATGGGAAGCCAGGTCCTTCTTCGTGCATGCTAAAGAGGTCAAGTTCTTTTCCAAGTTTTCTGTGGTCTCTCTTTTCAGCTTCTTCGCGTCTTTCAATATATTCATCTAATTGTTTTTGTTTTTCAAAGGCAATACCATAGATTCTTTGTAGCATTTTGTTATTAGAATCGCCTCTCCAATAAGCACCAGCTATGGAAAGAAGTTTTATTGCCTTAACTTTTTTAGTTGATAGAAGATGAGGTCCCTTGCAAAGGTCAGTGAAGTCACCAATCTTATACATAGTGATTTTTTCATCTTCTGGAAGGTCTTCAATTAGTTCAACCTTATATTCTTGATTTTGTTCCTTGAAGTATTTAAGTGCTTCTTCTCTTGAAACTTCAATTTTTTCTACTGGAAGATCTTTTTTAGCAAGTTCCTTCATCTTGTCTTCAATTGCCTTTAGGTCTTCATCTACAAATCTGTGTTCAAGGTCTAGGTCATAGTAGAAGCCTGTTTCAGTTGCAGGTCCAATGGCAAATTTTGCTTCTGGATAAAGTTCCTTAATTGCATAAGCCATTAAGTGAGATGCAGTGTGCCATAAAATTTTCTTTCCTTCAATGTCATCGAATTTTACAACTTTGAAGTGAGCATCTTCATAAACTTCATCGTCAAGTCCTAAAATTTCTCCATTGACAACAGCTCCAAGGGAATCTCTAAGAAGTCCTTGGGAGATGTCTCCAGTAATTTTACTTACCTTTACGCCACTTTCATATTCCTTTTGTGATCCGTCTGGGTATTTAATTATCATCATATCCTCCTAAAATTAAAAAATAAAATAAAAAAAGTCATCATCCCAAAGGACGATGACCGTGGTTCCACCTTAATTAAACTCAAGGGATTTAACGCATCCATACGCCATAGTTTGCTATGGGGCTCCAAGTTAGTTTTCAAAAATATAAAATTGGAAACTTGCACCAGCCGTTTCCTCTCTAAGAATTTTATATAATTTACTCTTCTTATCAAAGCCATTTTTAAAATTGCTATTATAATATCACTTTTTTTTTATTTTTCAAGTATCATTTTTTTATCATTGATATTAAATATATCTACTGATATAATTTTATTATAATGATCTATTAATAAATTATTAGGATATTGAATGAGAAAGGAGAACTTTATGAAAAGGAAAATTTTTAATTGTTTGATGATCTTTATTCTTGTGATTTCTATTTTTATACCAGTATCTGCAAGTACAGAAATTTTAGAAAAAAATGATGCTTTTGAAGAAATTATAATTATTCCTATTGAAAATTACTCAAATGATGAGAATTTCGAAGTCGAATTAGGAAGTATATCAGATTCTAATAACAATGAACTTTATAGAAGCAAAGTTGGAGCAACAAAATTAAGTGCATCAGTTTATCGAAGTGGAAAAACTAATGAATGCGAAATATACTTACGTTGGAGTGGCATAGATTCTTATAATGCTTGGAGGTTTTCACGTATTGATGTTGAAAATGGCAGTTTTATGAATTATAAAAATTTTGGACCAATTTCTGGTCGTACTGTTCACCCAGATGTTACAAATATGGGTTTTGTAAAATTAGCAGATGTGAATATACCATATAGCCAAAAAAATGTGATTTTAAGGTTTTCAAATTTAATGGGTTATAATATGACTAAAGGCTATTGGTTGTCCGCAGATCTTCACCCTGGTCTTGTTGGCATAAAATAATCATTTGAGGAGATTTAAAAGTAAAATGAACTATGAAACCCAAATTAAAATGTTCAAGCACTTAATTCCTATTGGCGAGAGAGATTCAAAAGAGCTTATAAGTTATCTCAAAAATAAATTTGACCTTGTTGAACTTAATTTTTCAGAATTACCTCCTTACAAGAAGTATATGCTTAGTGAAAATGCAAAGTATTTCGTTGGAAATATTAAGTTAAATGTTGAGATAAAAGATATGTCCTTTCGTCTCTTTAAAATTATAGAAAATGAAAAAAGTGTAGAATATGTAGATCCACATGAAGCTGAACATGGTAATTTTCTTTTTTTTATAATTGAAGAAAAGACTAAATATATGTGTTCAAACAGTGGTAAACTTCTAATAGAGATGAAATATGTTTCTGGTGTTTCTAAGGAATCTTACTTTGAAGAAGATGATGTATTTAAAGATTTGCTTTCTAAGTTAATGTTTGATTATATCGATTTCAATAAGTTTTTATATAAAAAAATTCTTCACAAAAAAATAAATAGATAGTATATGTTTATAAATATCCTAATAATTATATTATAAATAAAAGATGGTATGTAGAAGGGAATTAACACTTCTACATACCATCTTTTATATTTTCCATTTTTACAAAAGTTTTAAATAAAATAAATAGAACCAAAATCTTCTATTGTTTCATCTGATAAAATTTCAATTTCATAATTATATTTTTTTATTATTTTTAAAATTTCTTCATAGGATGAGTGATGAGAAAAATCTCCTGTGAAGAATATTTTTTTGTCCAAGACTCCACTTGCCCCACCGATGAAACCATAGTTAAAGTTTTGAAGCCTAATCTCCCCATGCTTTATTTTATAAATTGGTATAAAATCCCTTAGGCTTTCATAAATTCCTCCGTCACTTGTAATGATAAAGTCCTCTGTCACAAGCGAGGAGCACTTGCCATAGCCCTGCTTAATGTCTATCAATTCATAGGCAGAATTTTTATAATAATCCAAGAGAACTTGATCTGTGAATTTTAAGTTGTGGATGAAATAATTTTTAAAAGTGAAGGCATTTAGGGGCACATCTTTTGGATACTTTTTTGACAAACTTGAATGTGATGGAAGAATCTTTTTGTCTGGTAAAATTTTTTTGTAGTATTCTAAATTTTCCCTATCGACAACAAGTTCTCCACTTGGAAGTGGGTGGACTAATATATCTGTGTGAGTGTCAAGCCCCCTTAAAAGGTTTTTGTTGGCACGAGTCCTCACTACTTCTCCATAAGCTTTTAATTTTTCGGCAGAGTCTTCTGGAAAGTTTTCTGCCACAATTATATATTTCATTTCATCATCTCGTAAATTATTATTGATGCCGCAACATTTGCATTTAAGGAGTCAACATTCTCTGAGATTGGAATGTTTAAAAAACCCTTGGCATGGGACATTAAAAAGTCGGATACTCCCTTTGCCTCGTTGCCAATTACAACAATGTCCTTGTCCTTAAATTTATAGTCCCTTGTGGATCTTGAGTTGTTAAGTGAAGTTGCAATAATATTAAAATCTAAATTCACCAAATCTTCCCGGCTCATAAAATAAATTGGGACCCTAAAAATCGATGACATGGAGGACCTAACTGTCTTTGGATTGTATAAATCGCAGGAGTTTGGCGAAATAATTAGTCCATCAAGGCCAAAGGCATCAGCAGATCTTATCATTCCTCCAAGATTTCCCGGCTCTCTTATGTCATCTAAGTACAAAAATTTTCCAGACTCTTCATGAAACTCTCTGTGGACCTCACTGTAATAGGCGATTATGCCAGGTGAAGTCACTGCATCGCAAAGATTTTTGAAAATATTGTCTGAAAAAATAAATAAGTCTTCTTCCTTCACTCTTTTTCTTATGTCAGGAAATTTATTTTCCTTAAAGGAAGACTCGTTAATGGCAATATATTTGGGTCTAAAGTCCCTTGCCTCTTCCATTACCACAGGCTTTTCCACCATAAAAAGTCCATGCTCTTGCCTGTATTTTTTTTCCTTTAAACTCTTTAAAAATTTATAGGTCTCATTGTTTTTACTTGTGATTATCATTTTGCTCCTCGCCTTAAAGAAAAAAGCCCCGCAGGGCTCTTCAATTTTATTTGAATTTACTTTTATCTTTTAAATATTCTTTGACATCAATGACTTCGCCATTTTCCATAATTATTTTAAAGGAGTAGTCATAAACATAGGCTGCAGAAAGTCCAATAAGTGATGCAGGAAGCGCCAAAATCATTCCAATAGCAGATGTAGTTAGGGAAAGAGATAAAACTGTTTCATTGTCTTTTTCAACAAGTAGTCTGCTTGCGTTGCCCTTTCTCCAAATTTCCTTTATTGCATCAACAATTTCGTCAAGATAATTTATAACTTCGTCAACATATTCTCTGCCAGTTTTTCCTTGGCGACTTTCGTAGGATTCTTTTTCCTCTTCGCTTTCGAAAACCTTTGAAGCCTCAGCTGCCTCTTCGTATCTTCCTTCATTGATAAATTTTATAGCGTCATCAACATCGCCATCGCTATCAAGTAGTGCCTTTCTGACAATTTCATAGGATGCTCCAGTAGTATTAATAACATAGTCAATTTTTGTCATATTAATCATAATATCACCTCTTGTTAATATTTACCCAAGAAAAATATTTTAAAAATTATTATTTCTCAGCTTGGTCTTCTGCCTTTGAATTAGCATTTGCAGAAGAATCTTGGCCTTCAGCTTGTGGAACTTGGTAAACTGCGTCCTTTTCTTCATCAACTATGGAGAAGAAAGTTCTGCCTGGGTAGAATTTAACTTCAGTACCATCAGGATACTTTAAGATAGTCCTTGCATCTTCATTTTCCTTTTCCCAAGTTATAGGAGCAAGCTTTCCCTTTTGAAGAAGAAGTCCTGAGCCGCTTCCTATATTTGCCATTTTTAAAGTTCCCTTAGGCCCAGCTACAACTCCCTTTTGGAATAAAACAACTAGGTTATCTGTAGAAAATTCTTCGCCACTTGCTTCATCAATAACAGGCTCTCCTTGGCGAATGTATTTATATTTTCCACTTGCCTCATCGTAGATAAAATTAGTCTTATAATTTTGGTTAAAGTTTAGTGTGATTTCTCCCACATCAAGTCCTTCGATATTTGCTTCCTTGTCATAAAAATTTAGTGATACAGTGTTGTCATTTACATCGACGCCCTTTTTCTCAACTAAATAATTTTCAAGTTCAGGAAGGGAAATATATCCATTGTGGGGTGCGCGCTTGCCAACATCTTTATTTCTGTGGAAGACTATTCCTTCAAGGGCAATTCCATCAAGATCAACAACTTGTCTATTTCTAACTTCAGCAAGTCCTGCTTCAGAGCCGCCCCAGTGAGCATAAATTGCATTGTATTCCTTGGCAGTTTGCACAAAGTAAGGTCTTGCAGAACGAACTGGTCCAACATTTTCTGGGAAATTACTTTGGAAGAGTGCCATATATCTTGTGAATTCGCCTTCAACTCTGTACTCATAAATTATGTCAGCCTTAGAAATTTGTGCTTGAGGTCTTGCATCGTCGTGGTTGTCGAGCATTACTGCAAAAATCTTTTTCTTGGCTTGTTCTTCATTATCTCTTTCTTCATGAGTAAGTGGTGTGTAGTAAACTATTTTTTCTGGTTCTTTTTTCTCTTCTTCCTTAGGTGCATTGGCAGTCTCTGTGTTTTTGTTGCATGCAATTAGTGAAGTCGCCACTAAAGTCATAAGTAAAAGTTTTTTTAATTTTTTCATTGTCTCTCCTCTTTCTGATTTCTTTTATGTATTAACTTAATTGTAGTTTATAAAGGTCAATATGTAAACAAAGTATTACTTAAAAATTTTTTCTGTGATAAAATAAAAAGAGGTGATGGTTTGATGAATAAATATCTTGAAATAATTGTCTATTTTACTGCTTTGTTTGGATACTTTTTGACTAAATACACAAAAATAATTAAAGACGAAAAACTAAGAGGCAAAGTCTCCTATGTCTTTAACCTTATAGCTTGGCTTCTGCTTGTATATGAATTCATTCTAAAAAAAATTTTTATAAATTTTGCAAAAAAAAAAAAATAAGGGCAACTGCCCTTATTAATTTACTTCTGTAAATCTTTTAATATCCTTATCGGAACCTAAAACTGTTAAGATGTCCTCTTCTTTTATCTTAAAAGAAGCAAGAGGGTTTACAAAATTTTCTCCAGCTCTCTTAACCATTAAAACATTAAAATTATAATCCTCTCTAAGTTTTAAGTCACGGATTTCTTTACCATTCATCTTTGGGCTTGCCTTTAAATCATAAATAGTATAGCCCTTAGAAATTTCATTGGCATCTAGTAAATAATCATTGGATAAATTATTTGCAAGTCTAAATCCCATGTCTCTTTCAGGGAAAATAATTTTATCTGCCCCACACTTTAACAAAATTTTTCCAAATCTATAATTAGGTGCCTTGGCAATAACTTTTTCGATTCCCGCTTCCTTTGATGCAAGGACTGCCATGACGGCAGCTTCAAGATTTTCTCCAATGGCAATTACTGCAACATCATAATTTTTTAGTGCAAGCTCTGTCATTGCCTTTTCATCTTCAAGGTCACATATAACTGCTTCAGTAACATTTTCTGAAATTGCGTCAATTTTTTCTTCGTCATAATCTACAATTACAACATCATTTTTTAAATCATATAATCTTGTGGCAACAGTAGAACCAAATCTACCACAGCCAAATACAATAAATGTCTTCATAAATTACCCCACTATTATTTTTCCTTCTGAATATTTCGTGTGTTTCTTTCTGTGATTATCTAAAATTCCCACACCTAAAGTTGCCGCTCCCACTCTTCCAAGATACATTAAGACAATTAAAATTATCTTTGAAAGAGAACTTAAATCTGCAGTGATTCCTCTACTAATACCAACTGTTCCAAAGGCTGAAACAATTTCGTACAAAATATCTAAATATAAAAATTTCCCCTGCTCAATAAGTGTAATCCAAAGAGAAGAAAATATTACTAAGAAAGATCCCAAGGTGAAAATACAAAGAGATTTAATAAGTGTATTATAGGGAATTGTCTTGTGAAATATTTCTGTCTCTTTATTTCCCCTTAAAACAGAAATTGTTGATGATAATAAAACTCCAAAAGTTGTAGTCTTAATTCCTCCACCAGTTGATGCTGGAGAGGCACCAATAAACATTAACATTATAGTTACAATTACAGAACCTTCTTGCATCTTTCCTATGTCAATTGTATTAAAGCCAGCTGTTCTCGATGTGACAGACATAAAGAAGGAAGATAAAATTTTCCCCTTTAGAGACAAACCTGCCATAGCTGGACTCCTGTATTCAATTAAGAAAAAAGCAAGAGTGCCCACTAAAAGTAGCATTGCCGTAAAGGAAATTACAACCTTTGAGTGAAGACTTAAATTTTTAAATCTTTTCTTTCTATATATGTCAATAAAAACTGTGAAACCTAAACCACCAAAAATTATTAAAATAGAAATTGTCATGTTGACAGTAAAATCAGACACATAATCCGTTAGAGAATTGCCTATGATGTCAAAGCCTGCGTTACAAAAGGCAGAAATTGAATGAAAGATAGAAAATAAAATTCCTCTTTCAAGTCCAAAGTCTGGGATAAATTTTGTGGCAAGTAAAATTGCCCCAATAAGTTCTACAGTCAAAGAAAATTTAATAATATAAATTACAAGTCTAATGATGCCCTTGCTGGTATCTGCACTTGTCTGTTCCTTTATAATTCTTCTCTCAGTAATTCCAATTCTCTTGTTAAGTGCCATGGCAACAAGGGACAAAAACACCATTGTGCCCAGACCCCCAATTTGAATTAAAATAATTATAACGACTTTGCCAAAGGCAGTCCACTGAGTGGCAGTGTTGGCGACAATAAGTCCCGTTACACAGGATGCCGATGTAGATGTGAAGAATGCATTTAAAAATCCAATTCTCTCGCCATTTGCACTTGCTATGGGAAGGTCTAATAGACAGGCGCCCAAGAAAATCAGTGCAAAAAAAGAAAGGCATACTATAAGAGGTGGATTCTTTTTTAATTTTCTAATCATAATACCCTCAAAAAATTTTTTATATATTCATTATACAAAAAAAAGCTCCCTAAAGGGAGCATAAAATTATTGTTCCTTTGCAATTTGAACTAGTTTAGCAAAACCTTCTGGATCATTAATAGCCATTTCAGAAAGCATCTTTCTGTTAATGTTAATGTTAGCTTTCTTAAGACCATTAATAAACTTAGAATAGCTCATGCCATTAATTCTTGCAGCAGCATTAATTCTTGTAATCCAAAGTTTTCTAAAATCTCTTTTTCTTTGTTTTCTACCAATGTATGAGTAGTTTAGAGATTTCATAACAGCTTGGTTTGCAGTTCTATATAATTTTGATTTGGCACCAAAATATCCCTTAGCTTGTTTTAGGATATTATTATGTCTTTTTTTAGCGTTAACGCCTCTTTTTACTCTAGCCATCTTTACCTCCTATTAAGGGATCATGTGATCAATTCTCTTTTGATCACCTTTAGAAACTAAACTGCCCTTTCTAAGTTTTCTTAGTCTTTTAGCAGTTTTCTTACCAGTTAAATGTCCTTTATAAGCATAAAATCTTCTAAGCTTTCCAGAACCAGTTCTCTTAAATCTCTTGGCGGAAGCTCTGTGAGTTTTCATTTTTGCCATAAAAATCCTCCTTAATTATCAGACTTATCTTTGTCTTTTCTCTCTGAAAGGAACATCACAAGACTTCTTCCTTCCATTTTAGGTTTTTTGTCCACAACTCCATACTCAGAAATTAAATCATAAAACTTGTCGAGAACATCTCGTCCAAGATCAGTGTGACCCATCTCTCTACCTCTAAATCTAACTGAAACCTTAACTCTATCACCATTTTTTAAGAAATCAATAGCTCTATTGGCTTTAGTATTTAAGTCATGATCTTCAATATTAGGAGTTAATCTAAGTTCCTTAATATTGATAACCTTTTGTTTTTTCTTAGCTTCTTTTTCTTTCTTCTCTTGTTCGTATCTGTATTTACCATAGTCCATTATACGACATACTGGTGGTTTTGCGTTTGGCGCAACATTGACTAAGTCCAGTTTTTTAGATATAGCCAAATCGATGGCTTGCATCTTAGGCACAACGCCTAATTGATTGCCTTCATCATCTACTAATCTGACTTCCTTTTCCCTTATCTCTTCATTGATTTGAAGTTCTTTAATTTCTAAGCACCTCCGTAAATTAAAAAAGCAGGCACCCAAAGATGCCCGCAAATTCATCATAATTTTTAAACAACCTAAATGACCCTGCCATTAGGTGAGAAGCGGACTTCTTCTTTAATAACAGATGATATGATAACACATAGTTTTTGTCTTGTCAAATGTTTTTTATACTAAAGATTTAATTTTTTGGTATAAAAGATCAATTGCCACTTCATTTTCGCCGCCTTCTGGAATAATTATATCGGCATACCTCTTTGAAGGCTCAACAAATTGAAGGTGAGATGGTCTAACTGTTGCCATGTATTGGTCAATAACTGAGTCAAGAGACCTTCCCCTCTCATGCATATCCCTTTTAATTCTTCTAATAATTCTCACATCGGCATCTGTGTCCACAAAGACTTTTATGTCCATAATGTCGATTAAATTTACCTCATTAAAAATTAAGATGCCTTCCAAAATTATAATTGGCTTTGGATAAACTATCTCCTTTTCCTTTTTTCTGTTGTGAAGGGAAAAGTCATAAATTGGCTTTTCAATTTCCTTGCCTTCCTTTAACATCTCTAAGTTCTCAAATAAGAGGTCGTTATCAAAGGCAAGGGGATGATCGTAGTTAGTCTTTACTCTCTCCTCAAAGGCGAGATTTGACTGGTCCTTGTAATAAGAATCTTGCTCAATTACAGACACATTTTCTTTTCCAATAAGCTCAATTAATTTTTTTGTGACAGTGCTCTTTCCACTACCACTTCCACCACATATGCCAATAATGCAGGCTTTAGTCTTCATTTTCTCTCCTCAAAATAAATCCTTTTTCAATAGACTTATCTATTTTTATCTTAAAAATTTGCTTTGCCTTGTTTGCAACTTCAATTTCCCTGTCCTTGTCATCTAACATCCTTTCGATTTTGTAGTCGAAGTGTTTGATGCCAGGGCCAAAAATTTCGATTTCGTCGCCAACAAAGACCCTATTTCTTTGCTCAATAGTTGCTATCTTTGAGTCCTTGTCATAATCAAGGACAATTCCCACAAAGTCATAGCCCCTGATGTAGGAGTTGTCTTCATAGACTTGTGAATTTTCATTGGCCTTGCCATAAAAGAATCCCGTAGTAAAATCTCTGTGGCTAACTTTTTTTATCTCTTCCAAAAGATAGGGATCGTACTTATAATTTTCCCTGTCGGCATAGTAAGCGTCAATTGCCATTCTGTAAGACCTAATAACAGTTGCAAGATAGTATTCACTTTTTACTCTGCCTTCGATTTTTAAGCTGGCTATGCCTGCCTCGATTAAGTCGTCAATGTGCTCAATCATGCATAGGTCCTTGGAGTTCATGATAAAAGTGCCCTCATCATGTTCTTCAATTGGAAAATATTCTCCAGGTCTCTTTTCTTCAACTAAGTGGTACTTATACCTGCAAGGTTGTGCGCAGTCGCCCATGTTGGCATCTCTTCCCGTCATGTAATTTGACAAAAGGCATCTCCCTGAGTAGGACATGCACATGGCACCGTGAGCAAAGGTTTCAATCTCAATGGAATCTCCAACTTCCTTTATTATATCAGAAACTTCCTTTAAACTTAATTCCCTTGCCATTACAACTCTTTCTGCCCCAAGTTTTTGCCAGAATTTTACTGTTTCGGCATTTGTAACTGAGCCTTGAGTTGAAATGTGAATTGGAAAATCTGGTGCCACTTCCTTTACCTTCATAAACATACCTGGGTCTGCAACTATTAGGGCATCCACTCCAATATCATAAAGTTTTTTGATGTAATCTTCTACTCCCATCATGTCCTTGTCGTGAGGGATAATATTTAAAGTTACATGAAGGGTTTTTCCCCTCTCGTGCAAATAGTCTGCTGCCCACTTTATATCTTCAAGGGAAAAATTCTTTGATGCCTTTCTAAGTCCAAAGCTTTCTCCTCCAAGGTAAACTGCATCGGCACCATAGTCTACTGCAGTCTTTAATTTATTAATATCACCAGCTGGTGCTAAAAGTTCAATCTTCTTCATCTTTTCTCCTAACTAAAAGGACTCCATCTCCAATGGGAACTACAGAAGAGATAAATCTCTCGTCTTCTGAAATGTCCTTTAAAAATTTTCTAAGTCTTTTTACAATAGTTATCTTTCTTCTCTTTACTAGGGAGTCCTCTGCAATCATGCCTTTAAATAGGACATTGTCGCAAATTATAAGTCCCTTTTCCTTTAAATTTTTTAGTGCGGAGTCAAAATACTTTTCGTATTGACCCTTGGCAGCGTCAATAAAAATTAAGTCGTAGGACTCTTCTAAGTCCTCCAAAAAATCATAGGCGTCACTTTCGTGGACAGAAATAATATTTTCAAGGCCTACATCGGAAATATTTTTCCTGGCAATTTCTGCCATTTCAGATTTTAATTCAACGCTGTCAATTTTTTCTATGCACTTATTTCTCTTGGCAAAGGAAATAGATGAGTAACCAATGGCTGTGCCCAGTTCCAGAACTTTTTTTGGCTTTTGCATTGAAATCAAAAAATTTATAAATTCTTCGCTTTCCCTTTCGATTATGGGCACATGATTTTCCTCTGCAAAATCATTCATCTCTCTTAGTTTCTCATCGTCAATTTCTTTTAAATTTCTCAAATAATTTTCTATATAATCGTAATTTATATTTGGCATAATTCCTCTAAAAAAGGGAACCTAATAGATTCCCTAAATGTCCTAAACTTCCATAATAATTGGCAAAATCATAGGATTTCTCTTTGTGTTTTTGAAAATATAGGATCTCAAATTGTCTCTAATGTCAGACTTGAGTCCATTCCAGTCCTTTAAATTGTCTCTTGAGTCATCATTTAAGATTTTTCTAACAACATTTTTTGCGTCTTCGATTAAATCTTCAGACTCTCTTACATAGACAAATCCTCTTGAAATTATATCAGGTCCTGATACAACTTTTCCTTCTTTTGTAATAGTTATTACAACTATAATGAGTCCATCTTCAGAAAGATGTCTTCTATCTCTTAATACAATGTTTCCTACATCGCCAACGCCAAGTCCATCAACTAAAATATTTCCTGAAGGAACATCGCCAACGAGCTTTGCCTCTTTTTGTGAAATTTCAAGGCAGTTTCCATTTTCCATAATGAAAATATTCTCTTCTGGCATTCCCATTTGAGTGGCAATCTTAGCGTGTTTCATCAAGTGTCTAACTTCGCCGTGAGCAGGAATAAAATATTTTGGCTTAACTAAGCTTAAAATTAGTTTTAACTCTTCTTGGCAAGCGTGACCTGAAACGTGAATTTCTGAAAGAGTTTCATAAATTACCTTTGCCCCTCTCTCAAGAAGTCTGTTTATAACCTTTGTAACGGCATTTTCATTGCCAGGAATTGGAGTTGCTGAAAGAATTATAGCATCATTTGGTGTAAGCTGAATCTTTCTGTGTTCTCCATAGGCAATTCTTGTAAGGGCAGACATTGGTTCACCTTGTGAACCTGTTGTGATTAACACAATTTCGCTGTCGTCATACTTATCCATATCTCTTATGTCTACAAAGGTGTCTTTTTTAACCCTAAATTGTCCCAGCCTTCTTGCAGTTTCAGTAACATTTACCATAGACCTGCCAGATAAGACAACTTTTCTGCCGTATTTTTCTGCAGAGTTTATAATTTGTTGGACTCTATGCACATTTGATGCAAAAGTTGCAATGATAATTCTGTTGTCTTGCAAGTTTTGGAAGAGTCTATTAAAGGTTTCCCCAACTTTAGATTCACTCATTGTATAGCCTGGTCTAAGGACGTTTGTAGATTCACCAATCATGGCAATAACGCCCTTTTCGCCTATTTCTGCAATTCTGGTTAGGTTAATTGGCTTGCCACTAATTGGCGTAAAGTCCACCTTAAAATCTCCTGAATGATAAACATATCCAAGAGGTGTCTTTATGGCAAGGGCACAGGCATCTGGTATAGAGTGGTTTACATTTATCCACTCAACTTCCATCTTGCCAAGCTTCACTACATCTCCAGCATTAACTACATGGAGCTTGTCCTTAGAAAGTCTGTGTTCCTTTAATTTATTTTCCAAAAGTCCAATAGTAAGTCCCGTTCCATAGATGTCTAAGTCTAGCTTTCTTAAAACATAAGGAATTGCCCCTATATGGTCTTCGTGACCATGAGTTAATACAAGTCCTCTAATCTTATGCTTATTGTTTTCCAAATAAGTCACATCTGGTATTACAACATCAATACCAAGCATTTCGTCTTCTGGGAAAGTCATACCACAGTCGATAATAATAATATCATCTCTGTATTCTACAACTGTAAGATTTTTTCCAATCTCGTGAAGTCCTCCCAGTGGAATTATCTTCACTTTATTAGTATTTTTCATTAATTTGCCTTCTCCTCAAATTTGTGGCGGCAGTCTTCGCAATAACCCATAAATTTTAGAGTGTGGTCAACTATCTTAAAATTCTTTTCTTTTTCAACTTTAGCTTCTAGTTCATTTAAATTGTCGATATCAACTTCTTCGACTTTTCCGCAATTTATACAGACAAGATGATGGTGTCTATGACCTTCACTTGGGACTCTAAGTTCATATCTAACAATGTTGTCGTCAAATACAATTTGATCTAATACGCCAAGCTTGTGAAATAATTGGACAGTCCTATAAATAGTTGCAATACCCATTTCAGGGTCTTTCTTTGCAACTAAATTATAAACTTCTTCAGTAGTCATGTGTTTATCCTTATTGTCCAAAAAGATTTCGTAAACCTTAGCTCTTTGTTTTGTGTATTTGTAACCCTTGTCTTTTAAGATTTTCTTAACAGGATCAATATTTATATCCATAATATCACCTAGTCTAATTCGTCCAAAAGTTCTTCATAGGCTTTTTTTGCTTCTTCAAGTTCATCGTCATCGATGCCAGCAAGAAGCTCGTCACCATCTTCATCTTCTATCACTTTTAATATATAGATTTCTGGCTCTTCTTCATCTGTATAGAGTGCAACATAGTCTGTGTCATCAATTGAAAATTTTGCGTCAACAAAAAATTCAACTTCAACGCCATCTTCATCATATAATTTTATTTTATCCATTTTATCACCTATAAATTAAATCTATCCAGATAGGATTGCAGAATGTATGTGGCTGCAATTTTATCTATATATTTTTTTCTATTTTCTCTGCGAACAGAACCCTCTATTAAAACTTGTTCTGCCATTAAAGTTGTCATTCTCTCGTCAACATACTCAATTTCAACATTAAATTTATTCTTCAATTTTTCTGCGAACTTCATGACCTTTTCACTTTGTGGCCCAATAGTATTGTTCATGTTCTTTGGAAGACCTACCACTATTTTTTCTACATTATATTCTTTTATTATGTCATGAATTTTATCATAGGCTATTTTATTTGACTCTCTCTTAATTGTCACAAGAGGTTGGGCTGTAAGCATTAAAGCATCTGAAATAGCTACTCCAATCCACACATCTCCAACATCAAGGCCTAGAACTCTATTCATATAACCACAACCTTTACAGGTACATATATAATATGTAAAAGAGATGGTCTAGCCATCTCAAATCTTTTCTAAATAAACTTTTAACATCTCTTGTAAAAGCTCATCACGCTCTACTTCTTGTATCATGGATCTTGCATTATCATGGCTTGTAATATATGTGGGATCGCCTGATAATATATATCCAATAATTTGGTCAGAAGGATTATAACCCTTTTCTTCTAGAGCATTATAAACAACCTTTAAAACACTCTTAATTCTCTCTTGTTCCAAACTGCTTTTTTCAAAAATTTGTGTATTATTGTTTTGATCCATAATTACCTCCAAATAGATTATATCATAAAATATCTATTTTGATAATATTATAAAAGCTCGCTTAGCTTGTTTAGAGCTTCCTCTACTTTATCTATGTCCTTGGCACCAGCAGTTGCCATATCAGGTCTTCCGCCGCCACCACCGCCAGCAACTTTTGCGATTTCTTTTATAATTTTGCCTGCGGCAATTTTCTTTTCAACTAAGTCCTTTGAAACTGCACATACAAAGTTAAGTTTGCCATCATTTACTGTTGCAAATAAAACTACAACTGAGCCAACTTTATTTCTAACTTCATCAGCCAAGTCACGAAGAGTATTTACATCTACTCCCTCAAATTTTTTGATGACATAATTTATGCCATTTTTATTTTTAACTGCATCCAAAATACCAGAAATTTGATCCTTAGCCATGTCGTGTTCAAGTTTTTCAATTTCTTTATTTGCTTCCTTAAGGCTCTTAATATTTAATTTTATCTTTTGTAAAATTTCTTCCTTATTAGACTTTAGTTCCCTGGCTATTTCTTCTTGTTCATCCTTAAGTTCATTTAAATATTTCAAAACAGCAGGACCAGTAATAGCTTCAATTCTTCTAATACCGTTACTTATACCACTTTCAGATAGGATTTTAAACATGGAAATTTCAGAAGTATTGGAAACATGAGTACCGCCGCAAAGCTCGCGAGAATAATCTCCCATGGAAAGAACCCTAACTTCCTCATGATATTTGTCTTCAAATAAACCAATAGCTCCCATTTCCTTTGCTTCATTTAAGTTTGTAAGCTTAGTTTCAACTGGAAGACCTTCAAAAATCTTTTCATTTACAATTTTTTCAACTTCTTCAATTTCTTCTTTAGACATTGCTTCAAAGTGTGAGAAGTCAAATCTCATTCTGTCTGGCATAACTAGTGAGCCAGCTTGGTTTACATGATTACCTAAAACATCTTTAAGGGCTCTGTGAAGTAGGTGAGTTACAGAGTGGTTTCGTCTTATATTATTTCTTCTTCCTACATCTATAATAGCCTTGACAGGAGCTTTTTCTAGCTTTCCTTCTTCAACTTCTACAAGGTGAAGGTGAAGTCCATCCTTAGTCTTTTTAGTATCTGTAACTTTTAACTTAAATTTATCAGAAATAATTTCTCCAGTATCGCCTACTTGTCCACCACTTTCGCCGTAAAAAGTAGTCTTGTCTAAGATGGCAATGCCTCTTTCACCTTCATTTATGGAGTCCACAATTTCGTCCTCATCAGAAATTATTCTTATAATATTTCCCTGACATTCATTTTTTTCATAGCCCAAGAAGTCGTTAGAAAGACCTTCAAATAGGTGCTTGTTGTCTTGGTTGGCCCAACCAATATTCTTGTCCTCTCTTGCTTCTCTAGCTCTTCTCTTTTGATCTTCCATTTCAGCTTCAAAGCCTGCCATGTCAACATCGAAACCTTCTTCTTTTAAGATTTCTTCTGTCAAGTCAATTGGAAAGCCGTAAGTGTCGTAAAGTTTGAAAGCTTTTTTGCCGTCAAGTAGCTTTTCACCACTTGCCTTCATTTCTTCGATGTTGGCATTAAGTCTTACAAGACCATCGTCAATAGTTTCTAAGAATTTTTCTTCTTCTCTTCTGATTATTTCCTTAATGGACTTTCTATTTTCCTTTAGTTCCTTGTATTGGTCTCCCCAAGAGTCCATTACCATGTCTGCAATTTCATAAAGGAAGGCTCTCTCTATGCCAAGTTTTCTTCCGTGTCTTGCTGCTCTTCTTATAAGTCTTCTTAGGACATAGCCTCTACCTTCATTTGAAGGCACGATTGTGTCAGAAATCATAAAAGTCATAGCCCTAATGTGGTCTGTTATAACTCTAAAGGAGATGTCTGCCTTTTTGTCTTCCCCATATTTTTTGCCTGAAACTTTTGCAATTTCGCCGATAATGTCCTTGATTGCGTCAATTTCAAAAATATTGTCAGTCCTTTGTAGAACTGTGGCAATTCTTTCAAGTCCCATTCCTGTATCAATATTTGGATGTGAAAGTGGATTGTAGTTTCCTTCTTCGTCCTTATCAAATTGAGTGAAAACTAAGTTCCAAACTTCGATAAATCTGTCGCCTTCGCCACCAGGTCTTTCGTCAGCTGATCCGTATTCAAGACCTCTATCTACATAAATTTCTGAACAAGGACCAGATGGACCAACTTCAAGCTCCCAGAAGTTATCATCTTTACCAAGTCTAATTATTTTTTCTTCAGGTATTCCTATTACATCTTTCCAAATGTTGTAGGCTTCGTCGTCATCTTTATAAACTGTAACCCAAAGATCTTCCTTTGGAATTTCAAGATTAACTGTCAAAAATTCCCAAGCCCAAGGTATTACTTCGTGCTTGAAATAATCTCCAAAGGAAAAGTTGCCAAGCATTTCAAAAAATGTTGCGTGCCTATCTGTTAAACCTACATTGTCTATGTCGCCAGTTCTAATACATTTTTGGCAAGTAGTAACTCTCTTTGCAGGTGGAATTTCTTCTCCAGTGAAGAATTTTTTCATTGGCGCCATACCTGCTCCAATTAAAAGTAATGATTTGTCATTTTTTGGAATTAGTGAAAAACTTGGTAGTATTAAATGATCCTTTGATTCAAAAAATTTTAAAAATTCAGTTCTTATATCGTGTAAACCTAAATATTTCATATACAACTCCTATTAAAAATCCTCCCATACCCTGGGAGGATGTGCTATAAATATTATAATTATAAAGAATATGATTGTCAATTAGAGCTATATCTGTCATTGTATTTTAATTTTGCAAAATCAATTAGAATACAGATAATTGATGTTATCGGAACGGAGATTACCATTCCCCATACACCAAAGATCCCCCCACCTATGATTATTGAAATTAAAATTAGTAGTGGGTTAAGCCCTGTGCTGTCTCCAATAAGTTTTGGAGCAAGTATATTATTTTCTACCCATTGAACTACTAAGAAGAGAACTAGTACCCAGAAGGCCTTAGCTGGAGAATCCACTAGGGCAAATAATACTGCAGGAACACATCCGAGCAGTGGTCCAACATAAGGAATAATATCTGCAACGCAGGTTATGAGTCCAATGATTATGGCGAAGTCTACTCTTAGAATCAATAGATAAATCATAGTTAGGATTCCAACGAAGATTGCCATGAGCATTCTTCCCCTAATAAATTGTTGGAGGGCTACATCAATTCTATTAGCCAAAAATGCAAGGTCGTCTCTGTATTTATTTGGAATTGACTTTTTTACTTTGAGAGTGAATTTTTCCTTGTCCACTGAAAAGTAGAAGGAGAAAATAATTATTAGGACAAGCCTAAAGGCAGATGTCAAAGCTCCATAGACCTTAGAGAAAAGTCCAGAGAGTGAACCCATTAGTGAACCCTGTGCCTTTGCAACTAGGTCATTAATAGTTTTTGTCATGGAGTTTAAAATATTTGAGACGATTTGTGGTGTCTCAACATCTCCCTCTACCTTTGGATTTGACTCCTTGTATACATCTATAAAGTTTTCAGGAAGCTCGATGTTAAACTTAGCAAAAATTTCTGTCAAGAAATTATTTACATTTTTAGTCAAGGTATCAACCATTCCTGGCAAGCTAGTGAGCAAATTTGAAATTTCGTTAATAGTTTTTGGAATAACAGAAATTATTAAAATTGCAAAGATTAAAAATACTGAAATATAAACTATTATTACTCCAAATTGTCTCTTTACGCCCTTCCTCTCCAAAAAATTTACTATGGGATCAATTATGTAGGCAAAAATAATTGCTATAATAATTGAGGAAAGAGTGTAACCCAAAATTGAAAATTTATTAAAAATTATGGTTATTAAATAGAGAATTAAAATCCCTATAAATATTTTTGTAATTAATTGCAGATCTATGCTTATTCTCTTTTTGCCTTCAATATATCTATTTCCTATATTTACTAGGTAGTAAATCGCCAAAAATATTAGGAGAATAGATAATATTGCCAGGGCATAAATCATAAATCTCGCAGCATTACCGGAAATTTGTTCCAACATATTATCACCTGTTCTTGAACTTTTTCATCCCTTGGCTTATCTTTTCCACTACATAATCACATTCTTCCCTTGTGTTGTTGTGATTAAGGGAAAGCCTAAGCATGGAAAGAGAATCTTCTTCGCTTCTTCCAATTGCCCTAAGGACATGGGATGGATTTATACTTCCTGCTGCACAAGCAGATCCAGAGGAAACACATATATCATACATATCTAGGTACTGCACCATAGTTTGTGGCTTAGTATCCTTTAAAGTGATATTAATATTTCCAGGAAGTCTCTTTTCTCTTGGACCATTTAAAATAATTCCATCAATGTTTAAAAGTTTTTCAATAGTATAATCTCTTAAATCTCTTGTGTAACTTATATTTTCATCAATATCTTTATAAGCATCTTCTAGAGCCCTTCCTATGCCAACAATAGATGCCACATTTTCTGTGGAGGCTCTCATGCCTCTTTCTTGTTCTCCACCATTTATGAAGGGAGAAATTTCTGTACCCTCTTTGATATATAAAATTCCTATTCCCTTGGGAGCTCCAAGTTTGTGACCTGACATAGAAAGCATATCTACATTTAAATCCTTTAGGTTAAATTTAATATTGCCCATGGCTTGCACTGCATCTGTGTGCAGTAAAATATTTTTCTCGCCAGCAATTTTTGAAATTTCTTCTATGGGCTCTATAGTTCCTATTTCATTGTTGGCAAACATAATGGAAATTAATTTTGTATTGTCCCTAATTTTTTCACTTAATTCATCTAAATTGACAAAGCCTTCTTGGTCAACAGAAATCAGAGAGTAATCACTACCCAATCTCTTTACTGCCTTAAGTGAATTTAAAATAGCTGGATGTTCTATCCTTGATGATATTATATGATGTTTTTCCCTTGGATTCAATGATTCTTTTATAACCCAGTTGTCTGACTCAGTACCTGATGAGGTAAAATAAATTTCACTGGGCTTAGTTTTTAAAATTTCTGCAATTTTTATTCTTGAATTTTCAATTGCTGCCCTAGATTTTTGTCCCAGAGAATAAATTGCCGATGCATTCCCATAATTTTCTCTCAAATAGGGAAGCATGGCATTAAGAACACTTTCTGTTACTTTTGTAGTGGCAGCATTGTCCATGTAAATCATAATAACCTCACATGTCTGCTAGAGTCATGGACTCCATTACATCTTCAATTTGTCCTTGAAGTTTTGATAAAATATCTCTTGTTGCACAATCCTTAAGCTTGCCGCAATTAGAATTTTTGCCAAGGTCGCAACATGAAAGGGACATGTCTCCTTCAAGGGCATTTATTATTTCTCCAATGGCAATTTCCTTTGGGTCTCTTGAAAGTACATAGCCGCCGCCTGCTCCTCTTATAGATTTCACAAGGTCAGCCTTCCTAAGAAGTGTGAAGAGTTGCTCCAAATAAGATTCAGATAAGTTTTCTTCCTTTGCAATATCCTTTAGTGCAATGGGACCCTTGCCCATATTTTCCTTTAAATTATACATTGCCATTAAACCGTAACGGCCTTTTGTAGAAAGTTTCATTTAATCACCTCTTATGATGGAATAAAAGATCCTTCTTCTTTATTATTTTCTAACATGTCCTTTAAGGTGTACCAGGAAAGGACTGCGCACTTAACCCTGGCAGGAAGTGTGCTAATGGATTCAAAGGCAATGGCATCGTCAAGATCTTCTAGTTCATCAGGGTCTGTAACTTCTCCCTTTACCATTCCTATAAATTTTTTTGCCCTTTCAATGGCTTTTTCCACCTTTAAGCCCTTTACATTGTCGCACATTATTGATGTAGAAGCTTGTGAAATTGCACAGCCATGACCTGTATAAGAAATGTCTTCTATTATTCCATCTTTTACTTTTAATTCAAGAGTAATTTCATCGCCACAACTTGGATTGTGTCCAAGTTCCTTGTGAGTGTAACCTTCTAATTCATGTCTATTGTGTTTATTTCTTGAATGTTCCAAAATTAATTCAGTGTAAATATTATCAAGATTCAATTCCCAAAATCCTCCTTACATCTTCAAGATGTTCTACGAAATAATCAATTTCTTCCACTGTGTTGTAAATCGCAAAACTTGCTCTACAAGAAAAGTTTGAACCCAAAAATCTATGAAGTGGTTGGGCACAGTGGTGACCTGACCTTATGGCAATTCCAAAAGTATCAAGAATTGATGCAACATCGTGAGGGTGAGCTTCTTTAAAGTTAAAAGATATAACTGGCGCCCTGTTCTTGTCACTTGTTGTATAAACTTCAAGGTAATCTAATTTTTTTAGTTTGTCGTAAGCATAGTCAGTTAAATATCTTTCATATTCGTCAATTTTATCCATGCCATACTTATTTATAAAGTCAATGGCTGCTGCAAGGTTTACTGCCCCTTCAACATTGGCAGTTCCCGCTTCAAATCTTTGTGGTGCATCTAAGAAAGTTGTCTTGTCTTCGTAAACATATTCGATCATGTCGCCACCTGATAGGAATGGCTCCATTTCATTTAAGAGCTTTTCTTTTCCATAAAGGACGCCAATTCCTAGAGCAGAATACATTTTGTGTCCAGAAAAAGCTAAAAAGTCAACATCAAGCTGGCTGACATTTACTTTTCTGTGAGGCACAAGTTGTGCACCGTCTAAAATAATTTTTGCAGGAGACTTTTCTCTTGCGTATTTAACAATTTTTTCAATGTCAGGATTTGTTCCAACTACATTGGATGCACCTGTTATTGACAAAATTTTTGTCTTTTCAGTGACTTTTTCTTCAATTTCAGAAAAAGGAATTTGTTTGTCCTCGTCAATGTATAAATATTTTAATTTTGCCCCAGTTTTTTTGGCAACTTCTTGCCAAGGAACTAGGTTTGAGTGGTGCTCCATTATTGAAATTAAAATTTCGTCGCCCTCACTTAAATTGTTAAGTCCATAGGAGTAGGCAATTAAATTTAGTGCTTCTGTTGCATTTCTTAAAAATACAATTTCACTTGCCTTTTTTGCTCCCACAAAGTCGGCAACCTTTTGTCTTGCATCTTCATAAACTTCTGTGGACTTCATGGCAAGATAGTGAGCTCCCCTGTGGGGGTTTCCATTTTCATTTTCATAAAAATTCTTTATATTTTCTATAATCTCACGAGGCTTTTGTGTAGTTGCCCCATTGTCAAAGTAGACAATGTCTTTGCCATTTGGCTTTAATTTTAAAAAGGGAAACTCTTTTCTAATATCTTCAATTTCATTTTTTGTAAACATATTAATTTCCTCTCTTTATAATTTTTCTAACTGAATCCCAAACTTCTTCTCTCAACTTTTCATCAGAAAGAGCGTCAATGGCACGAGAAAATTTAGATTCAACTATTAAGGCTTCAGCTTCTTCGTGGCTAATGCCCCTAGACATTAAATAAAATATTTGGTCCATGTCAAGCTTACCTGCACTTGATGCGTGATTGCCAACTACATCGTCTTCGTGGGCAAGCATTAGTGGGACTGATACTGAATGAACTGTGTCGTCAAGTAAAATTGAATACTCTTCTTCTGAGCCAACAGCACCCCTCGCCCCTTCAATAAATTGTAGGTTTGACTTAAAGTTTTTAAAGGCTCTGTCCTTTAAGGCTCCATTTACCAAAATATCTGACTCAGTTTTTTTGCCCCTGTGGATCATGTCGTAATTCATGTTTAGATACTCGTCCTTTTGACCAAAGTAAATTGAATCTACTATTGACTGAGACTTTTCTCCAATTAACTCACACTTATAATTTGTGTAAAGTTTTCCTGCCCCAAGTTCATATTGGTGAAGAGTTACCTTTGCTCCATCTTCTGTATAAATGCCAATGGATTCAAGGACAAGGGACTTGTCATCGTCTCTTGCAATGACAAAAACTTCTACTTCAGAATTTTCCTTGGCAAGAACTTTTATTACAGAATTTCTAAATTTTTCACCTTGACCAGAAGATGTGTAGTCTAAAACTACTTTTAATTTTGAATTTTTTTCTGCAATAATGTGATGGAGATCAAAGAGTTCAGAATAATCGTCATCTAATTCAAATAATTTAAAGTCTTCTCTCTCTTCACCTTCTTTTGCCTCGTAAGAATTATAATAATTTAAATATTTTCTATTTAATTCTAGTGCATCTTCTGAAATTCCATATTTTATTTTTTCAAATTCAGAAATTTCTCCTGGATTTTTTTCTCCAACTTCTCTATATAAGATCCCCTTAATTTCAGGAATTTTTATTTTAGTTTCATTTACCCTTAAAAAGCTAAAAGTCTTAAAGGCAATTTCATTTCCAATTATATTCATCTTTCACCTACCCAATAGCTCCAACAAGTTCAAGGTTAATGAGGTTGTTCATCTCAACTGCATACTCCATAGGAAGTTCCTTGGCAATTGGCTCTGCAAATCCTCTTACAACCATTTCCTTTGCCTCTTGTTCTGAAATTCCCCTTGACATCAAATAAAAAATTACAGAGTCAGAAATTCTTCCGATTTTTGCTTCATGTCCAATGTCGATGTCGTTGTTTTCAATATTTATTGTAGGAATTGTATCAGAGCGAGACATTGAGTCAAGCATAAGTGACTCACAGGATGTTGAGTTCTTTGAGCCCACAGCATTTTCCTTTATTTCAACGAGACCCCTATAAATTGCAATTCCGCCAGATTTTGAAATTGACTTAGTGTTTATAGTTGACTTAGTGTGTGGTGCTGCGTGAACAACTTGTGCTCCAGTGTCAAGATTTTGTCCTTCACCTGCAAAGGAAATGCCCGTAAATTCACTAGATGCATTTTCTCCAACTAAAATTGATGCAGGATAAAGCATTGAAACCTTTGAACCAAAGGAACCTGAAACCCATTCGATTTTTCCATTTTTTTCAACAATGGCTCTCTTTGTGTTTAAGTTGTACATATTTCTTGACCAGTTTTCAATTGTCGAATATCTAAGAGTTGCTCCTTCGCCAACGAAAAGTTCAACTGCACCTGCGTGCAAGTTTATTACATTGTACTTTGGAGCAGAGCAGCCTTCTATGAAGTGACAGTAGGCTCCGTCTTCTACGATTATAAGTGTGTGTTCAAATTGACCTGCACCTGGAGCGTTAAGTCTAAAATAAGATTGTAGAGGTATATCTACATTTACTCCCTTTGGCACATAGACAAAAGAGCCACCAGACCAAACTGCATAGTGAAGGGCAGCATACTTGTGAAGCTTTGGAGTGATGCACTTGCTAAAATATTTTTTTACGATTTCTGGATATTTTTTAAGTCCACTTTCAAAGTCAGTGTAAATAACTCCCTGGTCAGACAAATATTTTTGAATGTTGTGGTAGACTACTTCAGAGTCGTATTGTGCTCCAACACCAGAAAGCATAGCTTCCTTTTCAGCTTCAGGTATGCCAAGCTTGTCAAAAGTATCTCTTATTTCGTCGGGAACATTTTTCCAGTCGTCAGACATGTCAGCATCAGGTCTGATATAAGTTGTGATTTTATCCATGTCAACTTCTGAAAGGTCTGGACCCCAGTCAGGATTTTTCTTTTCATTAAAAATCTTTAATGCCTTTAGTCTACTTTCAAGCATCCATTCTGGTTCATCTTTTTCAGCAGAAATTTGTCTTACAATTTCTTCTGTAAGTCCCTTTTCAGTCTTGGACCTAAAAGTGAATTTATTTTTAATATCATAGACGCCGCGGTCCATGTCTTCTACATAAGTTTTTTCTGTCTTAGCCAATTATTTCACCTCTTCTCTTATCCAATTGAATCCTTCTTTTTCGATTTTATCAATTAGAGAAGCGTCTCCTTCTTTTACAATTTGTCCGTCTAAAATTACGTGAACAAAATCAGGTTTTATATTATCTATAAGTTCCTTGTGGTGAGTGATAATTAAAACTGCATTGTCCTTATTTAAAAACTTTTCAATTCCGCTAGAAACTATTCTTGTTGCATCAACATCAAGTCCTGAATCTGTTTCATCAAGAATGGCAAGCTTTGGATTTAGCATAAGCATTTGAAGAATTTCATTTTTCTTCTTTTCTCCACCAGAGAAGCCAACATTTAAGTATCTCTCTGCATAAGAAGAATCCATTTTTAATTCTTCCATTTCCTTTTTGATTTCCTTTTTAAATTTTAAAATAGAAATTGTCTTGTCTTCCTTTAAAGACTTAGCTGTTCTAATAAAATTTTCTACAGAAATCCCTGGCACTTCTTCTGGACTTTGGAAGGACATAAAAAGTCCCTTGTTAGCTCTCTTGTCTGTTGTAAGGTCGCTTATGTCTTCGCCATCTAAAAATATTTTTCCGCTTGTCACATTGTAAACTGGGTTATCCATAATTACATTGGCAAGTGTGGACTTACCTGAACCATTTGGTCCCATAATTACGTGAACTTCGCCGTAATTAATTTTTAAATTTATATTTTTTAAGATCTCCTTATCTTCCACGCCTGCACTTAAATTTTCTACTCTTAATAACTCTGTCATACTTCCTCCATTTATAAAAAATAATTCATACAAAATTACTGTGTTTTTTTCTATTAACTATAATAACACAAGTTTTTTAATAATCAAATATTTATTGCAAATAAAAAACTAGGCTTAACCTAGTTTATGAAAGCATAAATGCCGACTCTATGTGATTGATTTCCTTTTCCCTAAAATAAATTTCAATTATGTCAAAACGCACCATTATGTCAAAAAGATTTTTCTCCATAATATATGCTGTTGCTGTCTGTATTATGTTTTGCATTTTGAATTCAGTGACAGCTTCGTAGGCGTCGCCATATTTTCTTGAGTTACGAGACTTTACTTCTACAAAAACTATTTCATCCTTGTCCCTTGCTATAATGTCAATCTCTGTCCCAAGAGCCCTGTAATTTCTTTCTAATATTACATAGCCCTTTTGCTCCAAAAATTTTGTGGCAATGTCCTCTCCACGATTTCCAAAAAATAAATTGTGTCCTACCATGATTTTATATTCTTCAAAAAAGATTTTCTGTGCATTACTGTTGGACCATAAGCCTTAAGTGCCTCTCTGTGATACTTTGTGGCATAGCCCTTGTGCTTTTCAATGCCGTAGTGAGGATATTCTTCTGCCCACTTGTCACAAAGATTATCCCTATAGACCTTTGCAATTATAGAGGCGCAGGCAATGGAGTAGCAGGACTCGTCGCCCTTAATGATTGCTTTCTGAAAAATTCCTGTTTCAATTGTCTCTGCATCTATTAGAACGCAATCTGCACTAACTTTTTTGCCTTCCTTGTCACGCAAATTTTCAAGAGCATTTATCATGGAAATGTGTGTCGCCATTTTTATATTTACCTTGTCAATTATATCTGGGTTTGCTCTTCCTATGCCAACAGCAAGGCAAGACTCCAAAATTTTTGGGTAAAGTTCTTCTCTCTTTTTGGGACTAAGTTTTTTTGAATCATTTACTCCCTCGATGAAGTCATCCTTGGGCATAATAATTGCACAGGAAACTACATCGCCAAAGAGGCAACCCCTGCCAACTTCGTCAATGCCGCAGATATTTTTGTATCCCTTTTCGTAATATTCATTTTCAAAATTATAAAAATTCATTGGGCTCCTCCAAAGTTATTCTTCCAAGAGTTCCCTTTCTAAATTCGTCTAAGATAATTCCAGAAACTTTTTCATAATCTATGAGACCCCCACGCATAAGGGCACCCCTGTTTTTTCCAATTTCATCCATAATTTCAAGGGGCGACATTTCTTTTATGTCAGAAATTTTATATCTCTCTTCAAGAAAAGCTGGTGCAATATTTTTTAATTTTTCAATTAATTTTAAAGCTAGAGTTTCCCTATCCATAATTTCATCTTTTATGGCACCAGTAAAGGCAAGGTTAAGTCCAACCTTTTCTTCGAACTTTGGCCACAAAACTCCTGGCGTGTCTAGGAGATGAAGCTTTGAGTGAATCTTTATCCACTGATTTGTCTTTGTAACTCCAGGTCTATTGCCAGTCCTTGCAGATTTCGTGCCAGAAATTGAATTTATAAAAGTTGACTTGCCAGAATTTGGTATGCCCACAATCATTGCACGAAGTGGACCCTTTTTTAGACCCTTGTCCTGGAATTTTTTTATCTCCTCTGCCATGAGTTCTTCAGATTTTTTTACAACTAAATTTACATTGGGCTTCATGGCATTGTAAGAAATTGCAAAATTATTTTCGTCAGTGATTTTTTCCATCCACTCTTCATTTAATTTTGGATCTGATAAATCAGACTTGTTAAATATTAAAAGTCTCTTTTTATTTTTTAAAAGGTCCTTAAAGAGAGGGTTCCTACTTGAATAGGGAATGCGAGAGTCAATTATCTCGATTACAAAATCCACGAGTTTTAATTTTTCCTCAATGTCTTCTATGGTCTTTTTCATGTGACCTGGATACCAGTTAATATTCATTTAATCACCAAATAAAACCTTGTCTAAAATTTTTACTGCTCCATCGTTGTTGTTGTCGTAGTCAGACACAACATCGGCCGCCTCTCTTAGTCTTTCAACTCCATTTTTCATGGCAATGCCAAGGCCAACAGACTTTATAAGCATTACATCGTTGGAGTCGTCGCCAATTGCTGCAACATCTTTTAAGTCAATGTTCCTAATTTCTGCGTATTTTTTTACGCCGTAAAATTTGTCGCCAGATTTTTGCAAGACTTCAAGCATCCACTTTGGCTCTCTTCTAATTTTCATGATGTGAAAATTAAATCTATCAGAAATTTCGTCTCTCATCCTATTTCTAAGGCCTACTAAATCGTCATGGCTGCCTGCAAAGACAATGGAAAGAGGATTGCCCACTAAGTTGTCAAAATCATCTAATCCTAGATTTCTTCCCCTAAAGGCGTCCACATAAGTGCCCTCAAAATTTGTAAAATTCTTTTTCTTGTAGACAAGATCAATCCCGTCATCTCTCTATGTGAAGTGATGTAAAAACTTTGTCATTGTCATCAAAGGCCATGACCCTCTTTAAATCCTCGTCACTAATTGGATTTACATAATGAACCTTGCCAGATAAATTATCTCTAATTACATTTCCATTGTTGCAAATTAAATCTATGTCAACCTTGTTTCCCACAAATTTATGGGCAGAATAGTATTCTCTTCCCGTGGCTACCACTGGAATAATATTATTTGATTTTAGTTTTTTTACAAAGGATTCAAAACTCTCTGTAATGACCTTATCTGTAGTCAAAAGAGTTTCGTCTAAATCCATAGAAACCATTTTAATCATAAATCACCTATACATTAAATTTAAAAACAATTACATCGCCATCTTCTACGACATAATCTTTGCCTTCACTTCTTATTAGTCCCTTTTCTCTTGCCACAGCAACAGAACCTGACTCAACTAAGTCCTTGTAGCTAACAGTGTCAGCTTTTATAAAGCCTCTTTCCATATCTGTGTGGATTTTTCCTGCAGCTGTTGGAGCCTTTGAGCCCTTCTTAATAGTCCAAGCCCTAGTTTCCATTTCGCCCGTAGTTAAAAATGAAATTAAGCCTAAAAGTTTGTAGGAAGACTTAATTAATTTGTCGAGTCCTGAAGAATCGAGACCAAGTTCTTCCAAGAAGAGTTCCTTTTCATCTTGGTCTAGAGCAGCAATTTCTGCTTCGATTTCTGCAGAGATGACAACAACTTCGTCGCCAGATTTTTCTGCATAAGCTCTAACTTTTTTTACATATTCATTGTCTTCCTTGTTTATGTCTTCTTCAGCCACATTGCAGACATAGATGACTGGCTTTGCACTTAGAAGAGAATAATTTTTTATAATTTTTTCTTCTTCCTCGTCAAGTTCAACTTCTCTTGCAGGTCTTCCTTCTTCCAAGGCTAATTTTATTTTTTCCAATAGATCTCTTTCCTTGGCAAGAGATTTTTCTGCTCTAGCTTTCTTTACCACCTTGCCATATCTGTTATCCACTTGTTCAAGGTCTGAAAAAATTAATTCCAAATTTATATTTTCAATATCACGAAGAGGGTCGATAGAGCCGTCAACGTGAATAATATTTTCATCGTCAAAGCATCTTACTACATGGACAATGGCATCAACTTCACGAATGTTTGATAAAAATTGATTTCCAAGTCCTTCGCCCTTGCTGGCACCCTTAACAAGACCAGCTATGTCATAAAATTCTATATTAGTGTGAACAATTTTTTCTGACTTGCTCAACTTTGCAAGCACATCTAATCGCTCATCAGGTACATTTACAACCCCAACATTTGGCTCAATAGTTGCAAAGGGATAGTTTGCAGCTTCAGCACCGGCGCTTGTTAGGGCATTAAATAAAGTTGACTTACCAACATTAGGTAGTCCTACGATTCCAAGTTTCATTAGAAAACCTCCATTCAAAGTAAAATTATATCACAATTAGAAAGCTTAGGTATGTAAATTAAAAAAATAGTGCTAATCTTTATGACTAACACTATTATTTACCGCTTAAATTAAATTTTCAAATTAAACTATAGAATATTTATTTTATATCCTATCCCCAAAATTGGATATTTTTCCATATCCATGTATCGGAGAATCGACTCCCCTCGTTAAATCTGTGTCCATTCTAAAAAAATACTTTCCATCTATATAATGTAAATTATTAAATTGAGCACGATCTGACCCATTTAAAGACATATTTTTTTCTCCAACATAGTGGTATGACCAATTTCTATACGCTTTCTCATATAAAGAAATAACAAATGCTGGTGTAAAAGTAGTTCCTTCATAAGTAGAATTACAATAAATTGTCGTATAACTATTAGTTAATGTGAATTTATCAGAAGCTAGTCCTTGATAAAAGGAATAATCAAATGAACCGTCAGAGCTCATTCTATCTTCTCTACTCGCCCAATTAAAGATACAATCATCACTCTCCTTTTTTCCATCAACGATTTCATTGCTTGTAGCAAATACACTAGAAGAGCAAATCAATATCATAATTGATACTAAAACAAATTTCTTACAAAACCTTTTTATCATTAAAACCTACTAAATTTAACTTGAACGGAATTTTACAAATAACTTCAGCTGTAATAATAGCAGATAATAAACCTAATAAGATATTGTCTAAATTAAAGCTTTTGTATATAAAGAATTTCACCACTTCTAACGAAATAATAATAATTGAAATAAATATATAGTAATTTCTATGGTATTTAGTTTTGATAAAAATAAAAACTGGAATTAGATAAATAATTGGAAATATAATAAATTTAAAAAAAGAAAAATAATTTAGTTTACTTGTTAAAGTCAAAAAATCATAAAAATAATTTATAACTGATTTAAATGGAATCACATTAACTGTTGGATAATTATAATTAATATTTCTGATAAAAATGAAAAATATAAAGAATATATATACGAAAATCGAAATATATTCTGTTATTTTTAATAATATTTTTCTTTCATTTCCATTTATCGATAAAACAACTAGATATGCCAGAACCAATAAAAATAATAATATTATAGAGAAGCGCATTAAAGTATCATTATCAATAAATAATTTTCCTCTTATCATACCAGGTAAAACACTTATTAACATTACAAGTAATGACAATATACCCAAATAAAAACTTGTTAGATAGATTAAAGATAAAATTTTCTTTTTCATAATGCCCCCTAAATAATCAAGAAATTATTTTTAGCTTGCTTTATTCATTTACTATGATATTACTTTTCCCTCAAAAAAACAAGCTCCTTTTTCAATAATTTTTCTATCCTTTTATTTAGCTATTTTTTATTGTATAATGAGTTTATCAATTATTAAAGAGGTGAATAGTATGAGTGCCATCGTCATAAATGACCTGACAAAACGCAAGGGCAAGGAAAAAGTCTTATCAAATTTAAATTTAGAAATTTTAGATGGCGAATTTTTCTCTCTTCTTGGAACAGAAAACTCCGGAAAGACAACTCTTGCTAGAATTATAATGGGATACTTAAAACCTGGTAGTGGATCTATTAGGGTTTATGATATGGATTCATTTAAGGAATCAAAAGAAATAAAAGAAACTGTGTCCTTCGTATCTGAAGATATGATTTTCGATTCAAAGATAAAATCTTATACTTTATTAAAGAAGACACTTAGCGCACATGGTTTGTCTAACACAGAAGACATTGATGTCCTTTGTGATTATTTTGAATTTAATTCAAACCTTCGCATTTGCGACTTGAGAGATAGAGAAAGAAAACTCTTTGCAATTATTAATGCCTTAGTTATAAAACCAAGACTTTTAATTTTAGACTCTCCAGCAAAATTTTTAGAAGAAAAGGATATAGATAGACTCTTCTCTCATGTAAAGAGATTAAATGAAAGTGAAGGCTTAACAGTTTTACTACTCTCTGATTCTCTCAGAGAGGCAAAAAAATATTCTTCAAGAATTGCCTACTTGTCTGATGGAAAAATCCAAGACACTGAATACAATAATGTCAAGGCAGCTGGAGACAAGGTTTTAAAAATTGACTCTTACAGAGGAAATTTAAATTACTTTACATCTATTGGCGCAAGAATTATTAAGGATGAGGAAGATGAAACAATCCTCTACTATGATGGAGCCCTTCCTGAACTTTCAAAGGTGATCTATGAAGAAGCCCTTGAAAATTATGTACTTGAAGATGCAAAATTATCTGACAAGGTAAATGCTTACTACAAGGGAGAAAATGCAAAGCTTCCTAGAAGAAAAGCTCCTGCTCCAGTAAAAGATGTAGAAGAGACTCCTACAGAAAAAATTTCTAAAAGTGGTCTTGAAACTTCCGAAGTTAATGGAGTGACAGAAAGCACAATAAAAATTAGCGATGCAGAAAATAATTTTTCCGAAGTAGAAGGCGTCAATTTAGAAAATTCTGAAAAAGATGTAATTCACAACACAAAGACAAATCTTTTTGTCGATGAAGATAAAGTTGTTCTCGGAGAAGAAAATTCTCCTGAAATAAAAGAAGAAGTTTCTCCTGAATTAGAAATTGAAAAACCAGAAACAATTAATGAAGTTGAGCCTAAGCTAGAGGAAAACTTTGTTGATAATAAAGAAATTTTCCACGACCGTTCAGAAGAAAATAGAAAAGACGATACAATTATTTTTAAAACCTCTGATGAAGGCGTCTTTAATGCAACAGAAGAGACAAGGCTAAAGGAGGATAAAGATGATATTTAATATGGAATTTAAATCAAATTTTGCAAAGATGATATCTTGGGCAATCGTCCTAATAATTTTACTTGGACTTATGCTTGCTTTCTATCCTTTCCTTGCAGAGTCACAAATGAACTCACTATTTAATTCAGTTATGGAAAGCTTTAACGAGCCAACTAGAAATATTTTGGGAGTTTATGAAGGCATGGATATAGTAAATATTGGCGATTACCTTGCCCTTGTTTACCATTACCTTGCAGTTTTAATATTTGTATTTGCAATGCAACTTGGAGCAAGTTCCCTTGCTAAGGAACAAAGCTCTGGCAACATTGAATACATTTATTCAAATCCAATTTCAAAATCAGAAATCGTAACAGGAAAAATTGCTGCCAACTTGTTGACTTACATCTTATTTTTAATAATTATGGGACTTGCAACAGTTGGACTTGTTCTTGGAATTTCTTCCATAGGAATTGGAGCAAGTGATGCTGCTGAAATAACAAGCTTTGAAATTTTTGAAGCAGTAGTAAAAGTTTTCGTTGGACTACTTGGCTCAGGTCTAGTATTTATGTCCATTGGCTACTTCTTCTCTTCAATGTCAAAATCTTCACTACACCAAGATGCAGTAGCTGCCCTATTTGTATTCTTAATTGTACTACTTACAATTGTTGGAAAAGTTATGGGCGATGTATTTGGCATGGTTGTATCTTACTTCCCTAACGAAGCCTTTAGACCTTGTAGCTTTGTCAGTGCAGACCTAAACCTATTTGGCATAATAGCAAATGCAGTAATCTTTATCCTCATGATAGTATTGACTTACACAATATATTCAAGTAAAGAACTTAAATATTAATTTTAGAAACTACCTTGTAAAACGAGGTAGTTTTTTTGTGCTCAAAATTATTTTTCATAAATTCTAATTTTAAAAATTTGTCAGAATTATTATCTCTATCACGAATATATTAGTGAAGGAGGAAATATGGATAATAAAGACTTGATAGAAAGGCTAAAAAATAAAGATGAAGATGCCCTTTATATATTTATTGAAGAGTACGGAAAAATATTAAAGGGTGTTATTTCAAAAACGCTTTGGAAATATCCAAACCTTTGGGAAGAAGCCATGAATGACGCACTTTTAAGTATATGGCAAAATATTAAATACTTTGACCCAAGTAGGTCTACTTTTAAAAATTGGTGTGCCCTTGTTGCTAAGTATAGAGCCATAGATATCCTTAGAAAAGAAATTAAATTTGAAAGCCTTAGACTAGATGAAGATTCAAAAATCGTCGATTCAGATTTATCTTCAAATCTAGAAATAGAAGAAATTCTTTCACTTTTAAATGACGAAGACAAAAAACTTTTTGAAAATATTTTTATCCATGGGCTCTCCTATAAAGAGGCAGCATCTAAACAAAATATTTCCACAGCAAATGCCTATAAAAAAGTTAGCAGAGGAAGAAATTTTTTAAAAAAATGGAGGGAAAGTTTTTATGAAAAATAATATTTATGATGAGTTAAACGACATGAAAATGGAATATGAAGAAGTTCCTCTTAATGATTTTGAAAGAGAAAATCTAAAAAGAACTGTGAGATCCTTAAAAATAAAAAACAAGAAAAATAAGTTTAATAAAAAAGTGGCGGCAATAGCAGCATCACTTATTTTAGTTTTTGGCATATCAAATTACACATCCGGTGGCTATGTCTTTGCTAAGACAAGAGAATTAGCAAGTAACTTTAAAATTACTTTATCTAATGCCATGGGACTATCAAGGGAAGTTGATGAGTACAGCGTAAATTTAAACGAAGCTTTTGAAATAAATGGCAAAAAATATATTTTTGATAAATTTATTATTGAAGATAATAATTTATACACTGTAATTTTGAGCTTAAATGACACAGAAAAAATTCTCTCTGGAGAAGTTTCCTTAAGTGAACTCAAAGTTAATGGCAAGAAAAATCAAATTCTTAGCTCCAGTGGCTCTGGATATACTTTACCTGAAGATAAAAAAGTAAATGTCTATACTCTTAAATATGATTTAGAAGACTCCTTGCCAAAAGAAGGCAAAGTTAATTTAGAATTTTTCTTCGATGAATTTTTAGGAAACGAGAAAAAAATTAGTCTCTCAACAAATATAGATATGTCACAAATGCAAATGAATAAAAATCTTATAGCAAAGGACTTTACTATTCCAAATACAAATAATATTGTCATTGAAAGCTTTACTACAAGCCCAGCTTCACAAAAAATTGTACTAACCTATCCTGACACCGAAGATGGATATATTTATTCAATAAAAGCCAGAGATTCCAAAGATAGATTTGTTTATTTTGAAACATGTGAAGCAGAAAAAAACAAATCCAACCTTTACTTCTCTCCAGTCACTAGCAAAGTTACTGCCGATGAACTTTTAAATGAAATAAAAACACTAAAATGCCAATTATACAGAGTGACAGTCCACAGCTATGACGGCAAAGAAATGCTTATTGGAGAACAAGCAATTGGTGATGAGTTCACTCTCACTTTAAAATAAAATTTTACATTAAGGAAAAAGTCCTACCCGACAAAAGGTAGGACTTTTTTCCATACAATTATTTTATGAGGTTTATGCGATTTTTTCTATTTGTTTCATATTTTCTAAACTTTTTAATTTTTCTGATTCAATGTTATTTGATTCTTCAATTTTTTCGTTGTAAATTCTATTTAATTCTTCTTCTGTGACTTCATTTGGAAGGATGTCTAGGACAACTTCACCCTTATTTAGCATTATTATTCTGTCAGAATATTCTATGGCGTTCTTAAGGTTGTGAGTAATCATAAGTGTTGTGATCTTTTCTTTTTTTATTAAGTCGTTAGTCTTATCCATGATTAACTTTGATGTCTTTGGATCAAGGGCTGCTGTGTGTTCGTCAAGTAAAAGTATCTTTGGTTTTTTTACTGTCGCCATTAATAGAGATAGTGATTGTCTTTGTCCACCTGATAAAAATTTTACTTGTGTCTTTAATTTGTTTTCAAGTCCAAGGTCAATGGATTTTAGTTTTTCAATTATTTTTTCATTGTTGTTCTTGTCGATTAATTTTTTGAAGGTAAATTTGTTGCCCTTCTTAAATGCCATAGACATATTTTCCAAAATATTTAAGCTTTGGCAAACTCCCTTTGATGGGTCTTGGTTTACCTTGCCAATGTCAATTGCCCTCTTGTCTTCAGATAATTTTGCAATGTCCACATCGTCTAAGAGAATTTCTCCCTTGTCTGGGTTAAGTGAACCACTTATCATGTTAAATAGTGTGGACTTGCCACAGCCATTTGGTCCTAAAATTGCAACGCACTTATTGTCTTCGATTTCAAGGGAAAAGTTATTAAATACTTGATTTTCTTCTTCCATTCCCTTGTAAAAAGTTTTTGATATATTATTAATTTTTAGCATTTTCTTCCCTCTTTCCCTTTAATACAGATAGCCCCTTGGAGGAGACATTGTTATAAACTATAAAGAATACTACTATTATTGCAGTTATTCCCTTTAAATCACTTGGAGCAAGTCCAATGTAAAGGGCTATGCCGTAAATGATTCTATAAATTATTGCTCCGATTATTGCCCTTGTGGTTCTATTTAAAAAGTTTGCGTTCTTTAAAAAGGCATCACCAATGATAACTGATGCAAGAGCTGATACGATTATGGCTTGACCCATAGTAATGTCTGCGTAGCCATTTGACTGTGCCATTAAGGCTCCTGCCAAGGCTGCAAGGGCATTTGATATTATAAGACCTATGGCTATATACTTGTCTGGATTTTTGCCAAGAGCCTTTACTAGACTTTCATTGTCCCCCGTTGCCAATAAGAGGTAGCCTCTTTCTGTCTTTAAGAACCAGTCCAAGGCAATTTTTATTATTAGGGTCATAATAATTAGGATTACAATCTTTGGTAGGCTTTCAAAAAGTTGAAAAACAGTTTTGTAATCAAAGAAGGTAACATTTGGCGTGCCAGTGATTCTCAAGTTAACTGAATATAAAAATGTCATAGTCAAAATCCCTGCAAGGATTGCCTGAATTTTAAATTTTCTAAACAAAACATAAGTTATATATCCGCCTAGGCCACCTGCCATAAATGAAAATAGCATTGCAAGTAGTGGGTTCATTCCAAGTGTTAGCATCTTTGCAAAGACAAAGGCTCCCAGTGGAAAGGTACCTTCCACAGACATATCTGGAAAATCTAAAATTTTAAAGGTTATTACTACTCCTATTGTCAATATGGAAAATATAAGTCCCATGACAATGGATTCCATTATTACTGAATTCAACTTTCTTCCTCCTAAAAATTTTCGTGAATTTATTATTCAACGACCTTTGCATCTTTCATTAAATTATCGTCTTCACTTAGTCCAAGTGCATCAGCAGTTTTTTTGTTTACAACCTTTCTTGTTTCAGTTGAAAAAGCTACTGGAACTTCAGAAACTTTTTTGCCGCCAAGTATTTCACTTGCCATGCCAGCTGCCTTCTTTCCAAGATCAACATAGTCAACGCCTGCACTAATTAAGATTCCATTTTCAACAGGTCCTTCTTCTGATGCAAAGGAAGGAATTTTTGCAGCCTTTAAAGATTCTGCAATAATTGTTGATGCAGATGAAACTGTGTTATCTGTAATTGCCATGAAGATGTCAATCTTTGGTTCAATTGTCTTTATTGCCGTTGATACATCGTTAATATTATTTACTCCAACTTCAACTACATTTAGTCCAAAGCCTGCTGCTGCTTTCTTTAATTCTTCAATTTGGAATTTTGAATTGGCTTCGTTAGTAGAAAACATTACGCCAATATTTTTTATATCTGGAAAAATTCCTATCATTTCTTCAAGTTGTGCTTCTATGGAGAAGTAATCACTAACTCCTGTAATATTTCCTTCAGGTTCTTCCAAGTTCTTTAATAGGTCTGCACTTTCAGGGTCAGTTACTGCGTTAAAGATAATTGGAATTTCCTTTTCGCCATTCTTTGCACCTTGTGCAGCTGGAGTTGCAATTGCGTAAATCAAATCAACTTTTTTATCTTGAAAAGATTTAATAATTGATGGGACAACTGTCAAATCTCCATTGGCATTTTTTGAAATAATTTCAACATCTGGGTTAGTCTTTTTTATTTCATCTTCAAAACCTTGTCTCGCTCTTTCAAGGGCAATGTGGTCGGCAATTTGAATGACACCAATTTTTTTTGCACTGCTAGTTTCCTTAGCAGTTTCTTCTTTCACATTTTCACTATTTCCACTTTTGCCACAAGCCACAAGGACAAGGGACATAATAAGTAAAACAAACAACTTTCTAAATTTCATAAAAAACCTCCATAAAATAAAAAAAAAGCCTTTCATCCACATTGGGACGAAAGACTGACTTCGCGGTACCACCCGATTTTATAATCTAATAAGATTACCTCACTTTAAGGTCTAACAACCTCTAGCCTCAGTTAACGGTGGCTTCCGTACTTGCCTACTAATTTCAACAAATAAGCTTTAGAGTGTATATTAAACTTTTGTGTATTGCCTTGCACCAGACGGCAACTCTCTTAAATCATCAAAAATTCTTTTTTCTCTTTCAACGCTTTTATTAAATTAAAATGATTATAATCTAGTAGCAAAACAAAGTCAAGTCTTTTTTTATTTTTCCCAAAAAATTTTTTTATTTAGTTTTATTGAATGAAATTTATTCCTTTTATTTTAAAATTTCAGCATCCTTTAAATTTTCGTTGTTTAAGTCAAGTCCAAGAGCCTCTGCAGTTTTTCCATTTACCTTTTTCTTTGAAGTCTTGTTGTCCTCTGCGTGAATGTTTTTAATGTCTTCGCCCTTTAAAATTTTTATGGCAAGATCAGCTGCTTGTCTTCCATGTTCGTAGTAGTCAACGCCTTCGCTCATAAGTAGTCCCTTAGAAACTTGTCCCTCTTCTGCTGAAATAGATGGCACCTTGTCCTTTAACAAGTGCTCAGCAACGATTGGACCAGCTGAGGCAACTGTATTGTCTGTTAGGGCATAGTAAGCATCGATCTTTCCAGTTAAAGTTGAAAGAGCTTGACCAATGTCGTTAATATTATTTATTCCAACACTTTCAAGTTTAAGTCCAAGCTCGTCACAAGCCTTCTCTAAAGCTTCCACTTGTACCTTTGAATTGGCTTCATTAGTTGAGAAAATTGTTCCTATAGTTTTTATGTCAGGATAAATTTTTAAGAAGGATTCGATTTGAGCCTTGGCAGAAACTGCATCATTAACACCAGTGATGTTTGTAATTTTATCTGGCGCTTCAATTAGTCCTGCTTCCACTGGGTCAGTAACTGCTGAATAGACAATATTTTTATTAGGAAGAGCAGTCTTTGCTCCCTGTGCAGCTGGAGTAGAAATAGCATAAACTAATTTGTAGTCATCGCCTTCAAATTTTTTTGGTGCAGTAGTAGTTAAAGCTTGGTCGCCTTGCAAATTTTCCACTTCAACTTCTGCCTCAATGCCTTCTTCCTTTAACCTATCCTCAAAACCCTTTAGGGCATTGTCAAGGGACACGTGTTCAATATATTGAATTGCTCCAATTTTTATTTTTCCATCTTCTTTTTCTGTTTTTTTGTCTCCACTACAAGCAACAAGGGATGCAGCAAGGGCACCTAATACAAGAACTTTTACCATTTTCTTTAAATTTTTCATTTTTGTCCTCCAAAAAATTATTTAAAATAATAAAAAAATCCTTCACCCCATATAGGGCGAAGGATTCGCGGTACCACCTAAGTTCGAAATATAAATATTTCCTCAATAAAGATCTAACAATCTCTAGTCCATGATAACGGTGACTGCCGTGAAGATCTACTTGTTTTCAATCTTCATGCTTTAGAGTGAATATATGATATTAACTTGTCTGTGGGCTCTCACCATCCCCACTCTCTTTGAGACTTATTAAATACCTTTTTCTCTTTCTTCGCATTTATTATTTTATTAGAAAGTATTATAGGCACAGGAAAATTATTTGTCAAGAAAAATTTTAATTTTCTTTTTTATTTTTTACTTAATTCCCTTGAACAATTTTAAAATCTATGTCGATTTCTCCGCCTTCAGTAGGACTAGCTAAAAATTTATAATCAACTTTATCTTTTTTTATTGGAGCAGATGTCTCTCCATCTTTTCCAGCTTCAACAATTACAGGGTATTCTCCATTTATTTTAATTTCTACTGGATATTCACCCTTATTTTTTATCCAAAAATTCACTTCACTTCCATTGAACTTTTCTAAAGAGCGCTCTTGTTGGAAAGCAAAACCTTTTTGACTTCCATTGTCAACAAGGTATAGCTCATTAGATTTTTTGTCATCTTCTTTTTTTTGATTGATATTTTCTGCAGTTTCTTTTTTATTTTCTTCTTCTACACCGTTAGTCTTTTTTGCACATGCTGATAAACTTATCAAAGCTAAAGCAACAGCAATAACAGTTAAAAATTTTTTCTTCATTTTAAACCTCCAAATCTTAATTTACAAAAAATGCCACAAAAAAAATACTTCGTGGCATTAAAAAACAGATATAGCAATTTTAAATTATAAGATTCTTGGAACTATTAAAATTAATCTCTTTGAACAATTCTAAAATCTATATTTATGTCTCCACCTTGAGGACAACTAGCTGTAAACTTATAATCTTTACTAAATCTTCCGACTGAAGTTGATGTATAGCCTTGTCCTCCTGCTTTTACAGTAACAGCATTTCCACCATTAATTTTTATAACAACAGGGTACCTGCCATTATTTCTTATCCAAAAGTTTACTTTACTTCCATTCCCTTTCGTCAATTGACAATATTTTTCATACTCAATTCCTCTGTAAGAGCCTGTAGTAATAACCATGCCATAAGGAATGATTTCTTTATCTTCCTTATCAGTATACTCTATGATTTGTTCTCTATATTGATTATTAACTGTATCAGAATTTTTTGCAAATGCAGGAACTGTAAGTAAAACACAACCTAATACAATTGTTGGAACTATAGATTCCTTCATTTTATCCTCCTAAAAATATATCTGTTTTTGAACAAATTATATAAATAATTTATTTATTACCTGTAAAAATATTGTAATTTTTTTGTAAATTTACAAATCAGTTCTATACGGAATTATTATTTTGTCTTATGAAGATTTTTAACTCTTTCTTTTAACATTTGCATCTCTATTAAATAAATTTTAGTAAAAACTTTTTTATTAACAGTAAAAATATTGTGATGTTTTTGTAAATTTTAATTTTCTTTTTTATTTTTTATTTTTTCTATGACAAAGTAAGTTAAGAGGTACAAGGCAAAGGCTATTAGGGCAATTTTTAATTTTTCTCCCTCATAGGTCCCAAACTTGTAAATAAAAAATTTTCTCACAAGTATTAAGTAAGCAAATAAGACTAGGGCATTTTTGATGTAGTCTTTCATCTTAACCATTTCTCCTTGAAATGACATAGATAACAAAGCAAGTTATTAGATAAACTCCAATGACAAAAATGTATTTGTAGATCAAGTCTGAAATAATTATTTCAGAAGTAAAATATTTATACAAATCAAAAATTGCCATTATGACCAATAAAATTGATAAATTTCTAAGTTGATGATTTCCCATAATTTCACCCTTTTAAATTTCAAATTTTGGAGCCATGACTCTCTTGTGAGAAGAGTTTTTGTGCATCCTGTCGATTTTTTCTTTTATTTCTTTTTCTGGAACTTTTTCTCCCCTAACGTAGGAGTCGAGAACTTCATAAGTAAAGCCCATTTCATCTTCGTCAGTTTGTCCCACCCAAAGTCCTGCTGATGGTTTTTTATTTATTATAAATTCTGGAAGTCCAAGTTCCTTTGCTATTTCAAAAATATCTGTCTTTAAAATATTTGCTATTGGCATTATGTCTGCACCAGAGTCGCCGTATTTTGTTGAGTAGCCAAGATACCATTCGCTGGCATTTGATGGACCAAGGACTAGGTAGCCAAGGTCTTGGGCATAATAATAAAGTGTTGTCATCCTAAGTCTTGGCTTGATGTTTGACCTTGCCATCTTGTTTTCTGATGTAAAGGATGCCTTCATGAGCTCTTCAAAGGTGCTTGTCAAGTCAATTGTCTTTGTCTCTAAATTTATTGCCTTTGCAACTTTTAGGGCGTCTTCTCTATCCTTATCTATGCTGTCACAAGGCATAATTAGACCAAGAGAATTGTCTGGAAAAACTCTTTTGGCTATGGCAGCAATAACTGCTGAATCAATTCCACCTGATAGGCCAAAAATAAATCCCTTGGCGCCAACTTTTTTTGCATAATCGCCTACCCATTTTACTAAATCTTCTGTAACTTTTTTATAATCCATAATGTCTCCTAATTTTTAATAAATAATTTTTCCCTCAATAGTTGGAAGTTCAATTTCTTCTAAGTCTTCACTTATAAAATTTGCAGAGGTCAAGTCTCTAATTTTGTCTAAAATGCTTTTGTCATCTGCAATATCAATTGTGGCCTCAACCTTATCTGTGTAATTTTCTTCAATGATTTTAAAATTTTCATTGGCAAGTAAATTAATTATAGCGCCATGAAAGGTGTAATCATAAATTATTTTTGTCCTTGTGAAATTTTTCCTCACAACTCTTTTGCCTTCATCAAGGGCCTTTACAACTGCATCAGTATAAGCGCGGACAAGTCCACCTGCTCCAAGCTTTGTGCCGCCAAAGTAACGAGTGACAATGACAAGGACATTTCTCATGTCTTCTTTTTTTAGGACTTCAAGCATGGGCACACCAGCCGTGCCAGAAGGCTCTCCATCATCAGAATACCTCTGAGTAAGTCCATCCTCGCCAATAATGTAAGCATGGCAGTTGTGAGTAGCAGACCTTTCAATTTCCTTTACATCTTTTAAAATTTCAAGAGCTTCTTCTTCACTTTTTACGAAAAAAGCTCTTCCAATGAAAATAGATTTTTTTATTTCAATTTCAGCTTTTCCATTTTTTAAAATAGAATTATACATTTACAACATAATCCTTTACTTTTTCGTATTCCCTTTCCTCTAGCTTTAATTCCAAATAAATTCCGTCATCTTCATAAAGAGGCTTTGCATCAAATTTTTCCACTAACTTGTAGAGTAAATCTGTGTCGCTGTAGGCAAATTTTAATTTCACATCAAAATATTTTTCCTTGAGATTGTCTTCGATGATCTTTAAAAGCCCATCCATGTTCTCGTCATTTTTGGCAGAAATATAAATCTTTTTCTCTGGCAAAACTTTTAGGGGAAGATTTATGTCCTCTGTATTTACCTTGTCAACCTTGTTAAAAACTGTGATTATATTTTTATCTAAGACATCAATGGCCTTTAAGATAGACATAGTAGTCTTGTACTGAATTTCTAAGTCCTCACTTGATGCGTCGATGACATGGAGAATTAGATCTGAATACTTGATTTCTTCAAGAGTCGACTTAAAAGCCTCAACGATTTTTGTGGGAAGCTTGGAAACAAAACCAACAGTGTCAGAAATTATAAACTCACGACCAGAAAGGAGCCTTGCCTTTCTTGAAGATGGGTCAAGAGTTTCAAAGAGCATATTTCTCACAGAGACCTCTCCTGAGTCTTCATCCTTTAATCTATTTAAGATTGTGGACTTGCCTGCGTTGGTGTAGCCAACAAGGGAGACAATGGGAATATTGGAATCAAGTCTTCTAGTCCTTGTGGTGTCTCTAGTCTTCTTTGCCTTGTCAAGCTTTTCCTTAATCTTGTCGATTTCTCTCTTTAACCTTCTCCTGTCAGTTTCAATAATTTGTTCACCAGGTCCTCTGGTACCAATTCCACCGCCAGTCCTTGACCATCCGTCGATGCCAAGAAGTCTAGGCAGTTGATATTCTAGCATGGCAAGCTCAACTTGAAGCTTAGCCTCATAAGTTGTGGCACGAAGTCCAAAAATATCTAGGATTAAATTTGTCCTGTCAATTACTTTTTTCTTTATTCTCTTCTCCAAGTTCCTAACTTGTATGCCAGAAAGCTCGTCATTAAAGACAACGGCATCAACTTCTAAGAGCTCAACCATTTCCTTTATCTCGTCAACCTTACCTGACCCAATTAAATATTTTGGATTGAACTTTAAAATATTTTGCGTAACTTCACCAACAACCTCTGCCCCATCTGCAAAGACAAGGTCACTAAGCTCCTTCATAGAAGTCTCAAGGCTGTGAGGGTAGGCGCCAATATTTGTGCCGACAATAATAACTCTCTCTAATTTTTTATTTGAATTTAAATTCTCTAAATAAACATTATCCATGACTACATTATACTACATAATGCTGTCATAAAAAAATAAGCTAATACTATTTAGCTTATTAACATAATAGTAATCATCTTCTTAAAATGTTATAATTGAAAAAAGGAGTAACTATGAAAAATTTTGCACACTTTAAAAATAATTTTAAAAATTTAAATAAGGGTCAAAAAATTAAAATCGGACTTTTAATTCTGCTTTTAGTTTTTGTTTTAATTATTTCATTTTTTTCAGCACTTATTGTTTCAATTATTTCAAAAACTCCTGCCACAGACTTAAATAATTTGAGTTCTTCCTTTAATCAGAGCTCCTATATTTATTCTAAAGATGGAAATTTAATTGAAAAAATTGAATCTCTTGAGTATAGAACACTAATTGACATAGATGACATTCCCGACAATGTGAAAAATGCCTTCATAGCCATTGAAGACCACAGATTTTATAAGCACAAGGGTCTGGACCCCATTGGCATTGCATCTTCCATTGCTGCAAATATAAAGTCTCGCTCTCTTTTGCGTGGTGGATCAACTATAACTCAGCAACTGGTGCGTTCAGTTTATCTAACTAACCAAAAAACTCTTGGCAGAAAAATTCAAGAGGCTTACCTTTCTCTACGCGTGGAAGATGTCCTAGACAAAAATGAAATTTTGGAAGCCTACTTAAATAGAATCAACTTGGGACAAGGCGCCTATGGAATTGAAGCAGCTGCTCAAACTTATTTTTCTAAGGATGCAGTGGACCTTAACATTGCAGAAGCTGCCCTTCTTGCCGGCATACCAAAGTCCCCAACAAATTATTCGCCCTTTAAATCTGTTCCCCAAGAATATTTGAAGGAGGATTATAAGGTCATTGGCACTCGTGAAATTGACGGTAAGGACCTTTACATGGTTTTAAATGATGACGCCTTTAAGAGGCAAAAAACTGTCTTAATGAGAATGCACGAGCTTGGCTACATTGACGACAAGGACTATGAGCGTGCAAAAAATTATGACATAGTAAGCGCCCTAAACCCTCGCAATTTTAAAAATCACACAATGTCTACCTATTCCACTGACTACATAAAAAAAGAGGCTTCTAGGTACCTTGCTGATTTTTATAAGACATCTTTGGAAGAAGGCGAGCACAAACTTTTCACTGGTGGCTACAAGGTTTACTCCACAATTGATGAAAATATTCAAAAGGACTTAGAAGACAAGTACGAAAACTTCAAAAACTTTTTGTTAAATAGGTCATCAAGTGGCGGCAGCAGGATGTTAAACTTAAACTTTGATGAGGGCAACAACATCATCTTTGGCGACGAAATTTTATACTTCGCTCGCAACAATATTTTAGATGAAAATTTTAATTTGGTGATTCCAAAATCATCTTACAGCATCTCCTCTCATGGCGATTTGAAAATTAAGAGCCTTTACTTCAAGGACTCGGGACAAAAAATTGACATCATAGACGCCTACATTATTGACGACAATAAAATTTTAAACACCTATGAAATTGGCGGTCTAAAAATTGAAGAAGGTGCAGGAGAACTTAAAAACAATTATTTAATTATAGACGGATCCTACTTAAAGGACTATCTAGACTTTTATAGAGTCGAAAATGACAAGTTGATTATTTCAAATAAATATTTTGACTTCAACCCAAGCCCTCTTATGCAACCACAATCTGCCATAATTGTTGTCAACAATTACAGTGGCTTTGTTGAGGGAATAATTGGCGGCCTTGATGTAAGGACAAAGAATGCAAAAATTTTAAATCGTGCAACAGACTCCTACAGGCAACCTGGCTCTTCTTTAACACCTTTTTCTGTCTACCTACCTGCCCTTATGGAGGGAAAAACTCTTGGCGATGTTTATGACGATGTGCCAACAACTGTTGACGGAATGTTTTGGCCACACAATTATTATGATTCCTTTAAGGGTCTCATGACTCTTCGCCTTGCCATGGAAAATTCTTCCAATGTCATTGCGGCAGAAGTCCTAAAGGAAATAGGAAAGGACAAGGCCATAGATGTCCTTAAAAAATTTGAAATAATAAGAGAAGATGGCGACGATTATTTTATAGACCACAGGGACAACAAAAAGAAAAATGACGAAAACTTGGAGTCTCTTGCCCTTGGCAATATGCAAGTTGGCATAAGTCTTTCTCAATTATCAAAGATGTATCAGACAATTTCCAATGACGGAGTCTACAAGGAAGAAACGGCAATTTTAAAAATTGAAGACCCAAGTGGAAATATAATTATTGACAACTCCAACAAGAAGAAAAAACTTTTTGACGAAAAGACTTCTCACCTTTTAAAGGATGTATTTATTTCCAATAGCGATAGGGGCAACGCAAGGGGCGCCCACATTGGCAAGTCAGAAACTGGCGCTTACTTGGGACAAAACAAGGTCAATTCAGATTATTTTGTCAATGGTTTTAACAAGAGCCACACAATTTCCCTTTGGCTAGGAGCAGACTCACCAAAAATTTCTCTTGCATCAGACAAGTCAGCGGCAATTGACTTATTTAACACAATGTCAAAAAATTTGAGCAAGGCTGAAAATTTTGACGAAGACCCATCCTATATTGTCACGAGAAAAATTTCTTCAAAGAGCGGCAAACTTGCAACAAAGATGAGCGATTACGCTGGCGCATCTTACAGCGAAAAATATATTTCTGGCACTGAGCCAAGTGAGCAAGATGACTTATTTAAAAAATATTTAATTTGCAAGGACTCCAATAAACTTGCAACGCAGTTTTGCCCAAGTGAGTCAGTCCTATACACAGTTCGCTTCGAGAGAAAGGAAAAGTACGACGCCAAGGACCACTACGGAATTTATCCTGACGACTATATGACTCTTCCAAAGGAACACTGCGATGTTCACACTAGAGAATGGTATAATGAATTTGGCGAAGAAGAAAATAATTCACCAAAAAAAGATAAGGCTAAAAAATCATCAAAGCAAGAAAAGTCAAAAAAATCTTCAGATAAGATAAAGACAAGTAAAACAAGTAAGAAGAAAAAATAGGAGGAAATATGAAAAAATTAAAGAGCCTAATTAAACTAATAGCCTTTATAAAACTTATAAAGCCAAAAAGAAGAAGGAGAAGAATAAAACTTATGCCCCTCTTAAATCCCAAGAGGGCAGGCAAGGTTTTTTATCACGCTGGCAAAATAAGAATGAGAAACGAAATAAAGAGATTATTATACTAAAAAAAGGATCTGCTCTGCAGGTCCTTTTCTCATTTCATTCCTAAAAAATTTTCATGGAATTTTATCTTTCAATCCATTCTTTGTTTTTCTTTTTCAAAACTTTTACTACATTGTCGTTAAGGGCAGATATTGTCACATCGAGATCCTTGTCCTTTATAAAATCTCTTATGGTGTAGACTGCCACTTCTGCTGCTTCATCAAGGGGATAGCCATAGATGCCTGATGATAGGAGTGGAAAAACAATGCTCTTTAAATTATTTTCCACTGCTAAGGAAAGGGCAGACCTATAGGCTGCTTCTAAAGTTTCTCTTTCACCTTGCTTTCCATCAAAATAAATTGGTCCCACTGAATGAATTATGTATTTTGATTTTAAATTATAGCCTCTTGTAATAACAGCTTGGCCTGGTTTTATCGGTGCAAGTTTATTACATTCTTCTTCTAAGCCTTTGTCATTTGCTTCTTTAAAAATTTGTCCGCAAACTCCGCCGCCTCTTTTTAATTCAGCGTTTGCTGCATTCACTATTGCGTCAACTTCGTAATCTAAAATATTTTTCTTTTCAATTTGAAAGCTCATAATGCACCCCTTACTTTCTCCTTTAAAATATATACCACATTGCAAATTTTTTAAATAGTTAAATGCAATTTTTTGACAAAAATTATATCTTTGTAAAATTCTATAAAAAAAGACTAACTGGAAAGTTAGCCTTAAAAATTAATTTTCATTTTTTAAATATTTATTAATGGTCATTCTCTTTAGGACAAAGACAATTGCTGCAAGTATTACTATTCCAATTGGAAGTGTAAGTCCAGGCTTTCCTATTATGCCTGATATTAAGAAGGCAAGAGCTGAGGCACAGCCTACGCTAATTGCATAGGGAAGCTGACTGGACACATGGGCTATGTGGTCGCAACCTGCTCCTGCTGATGACAAAATTGTTGTATCAGAAATTGGTGAGCAGTGGTCTCCAAATACTGAGCCAGAAAAAATTGCTGCAAGGACAACTGTCAAGAAGTGCATGTGGTCTGTGTGCATTAGGATTGGCACCATTATTGGAATTAAAATCCCAAAAGTTCCCCAAGCTGTTCCTGTTGAGAAGGATAAAAAGGCTCCAACAACAAAAATTATTGCAGGTAGAAGCCACATTGGCATTGTTGAGTTAGAAATTAGTGATGCAATGTAGGATCCTGTGTTTAAAAATTCGTCACTTGTGATGCCACCAATAGTCCATGCAAGGGAAAGAATTACTATGGCAGATACCATTGTCTTCATTCCTTCTACGATTCCCTTCATAAATTCTTCGAACTTTAAGAGTTTTCTCGGAAGATAAAGAAGGGCTGAAACTACTATGGCAAAGAAGGCTCCTATGACTAGGGACAAGTTTACATTTGCATCGCCAAAGGCAGCTGCTGCTCCCACTCCATCAGAGAAAAATCCTCCAGTCTTTAGCATCATCATTACTGTGACAAAAATTAATACTACAATTGGCACTACAAGGTCATAAACTCTTCCATTCTTTGAATATTCATAGCCAACTTCTTCTTTTTCAATTATTCTTGATGTGTCATTTAATTCATACTTTTCCATTACTCCCATTTCTATATCTGTTGTACAAAAATATAAAATCATAAGTAATGTTAAAATTGGATAGACATTCATTGGTATTGTTGAAAGAAAGACGCTCATAGGATTTTTTACTCCAGTATCTCCTATTACTGCAACTACAGAAGCCGCCCAAGATGAAACTGGTGCAAGAATACATACAGGGGCTGCAGTGGAGTCAATTATGTGGGCAAGTTTTGCCCTTGATACTTTATTTTCATCAATAATTGGCTTCATAACTGCACCAACAGTTAAGCAGTTAAAGTAGTCGTCTATAAAAATTAACATTCCAAGAAAAGCTGTGGCAAGCTTCGCCATTTTTTTGCTCTTGATCTTTTTGCTTGCCCACTTTCCATAGGCAAATGACCCTCCCGCCATGTTCATTACCATTACTAGAGAGCCAAGCATAGTCAAAAAGACTAACATTAAAGCGTTGTCGCCTAGCTTAGTTCCCATTAAATCAAAAACTGTTTCCAAGGCGGCAATAATATTTCCGCCAGTGTAAATAAGTCCTCCAGATAAAATGCCAATTAATAGTGAAGTTATTACTTCTTTAGTTATTAGTGCCAAGGCAATGGCAACTATTGGAGGAACTATCGATAAAATTCCAAATTCCATTTCTTCTCCTTTGTTTTTATTTCTCCTTATCTTTCATATTATGTCTATATTTTTCCATAACTTCAGAAAAAATTTCGGAGCTTGACTGTGGCGTGTAGGTGATGGCATTTGCACCTGCTTCTATAGTCGCAAGAATATGCTCATCAGTGTGACCACCTGTTGCTATAATTGGAAACTCATCTCCAACTATCTTTCTTGTATATTTTACTAGTTCTGCAGTATTTTTGCCACCAGCAATATTAAGTATCCTTGCACCTGCCTTCACCTTGCCCTTGATGTCGTCCTCTTTTGTAATTACAGTAGCTATGACGGCAATGTCTAGGGCCTTTGAAATAATTTTTATATTAGCATTGGACATAGGGGCATTTACTACAACTCCTGCTGCTCCCATAAGCTCTGCTTGCAGTCCAATATTGACAGCCCTTAGTCCAGATGTTGTTCCCCCACCGATGCCAACAAAGACAGGAACAGATGCAACTTCCATTATAGCAGAAACAATTTTAAGTTGGGGCGTAAAAGGATAAACTGACATAATTGCCTGTGCATTGTTGTTGACAATAATGGGAATATCGTTGGTAAACATGAGAGATTTTATTCTCTTGCCCATAAAGTTTATCCCACTTGCCCTATAAGTCACTTCAGGTACAGACACTTGTCTTCTTCTAAGTTCCGTATCTATACTTGGGACAAATTTCTTTTTCTTTTCTATATTTTCAAAATTATTTTCAAAATTTTCCATAAATCCCCCATAATTTTTTATCTTAATTTTATATTTATTTAATACGATATTTATAATAATGTCAATTCTATTTTTTACTTTTATAAAAATAATTAATCTGTGTTATACTTTCTTTAGAATTGTTATAGAGAGAAGGAGAAAAATGCTTCCTAATTTAAAAAGATTTGGATTTGAATTTGAAGAGTGCGAAAATAGAGTTTCTTATTCAATTTATCACGAAAATAAACCCATCAAATTAACAGAAGAGATGACAAAAACTTTGGAGTATCTCCTTTGGTATGTTCCAAATATAAACTCCATCCAGTCACCACAAAATGAACTTACATCTTCTATTAATTTTGAAGATTTTGTCTTTGGCATATTAAAATCCTATATGAATTTAGAAAATAAAGATGTTGCCTTCTTAGATTACATTGATAGTGACATTGTAAAATTTTATGAAAATAAAATTTGTCCTCATTCGCAAAAAATAATTCTCACCAAGGGTGTCAATTAATCAAAAACTGACTCCCTCCTTCGCCACATAAGAAATTCCCTTGCTCATGGACACTTTACAATAGTCCAGGGCATGTTAATTGGCTTCGACTATAAAACTGCAGCAGAAGGCAGAGAAGTTTGCACAGGGATTTTTAAAATTTTCCCCCAAAATCTCTTGCGAGGACTTTCAAGTCTCGATAAAGAAATAACAGCAGAAAAACTTGCACAAATTTCCCTTGAAAGGACGGGCTACAGCGTTGAGAGATTTAAAAATTCAAGAGATGATTCATCCTTTGACTTCTATGTTAAAAAGGGCAAAAAGAGATATGCCCTTGAAATAAAAAAATACAATAATATTGAAGTTTTGCCAGAGTCTGAAGTAAAATCTTTGGTTAATAAATTTTCTGCTTTGTACCAAGGCATAACTCCAGTCTTATTCATTAATACTTCTTTCTTGGAGAAGGAAACTAAGGAAAAATTAAAGAGAGAAAATGTTATAATTTTAGACATAAAAAATATTTTAAAAATGTTAGACAATAGAGATATTTTAGCTGAAATTGACCATTAAAATAGGATGCACGTTTTGCATCCTTAATTTTTTATTAAATAAATTGTAAGAGCCATGCCAATGAGGTTGGCAAGGTAAAATTTTTTCTCCCGAGTCTTGTGATGAAAAATTTCCATTCCAAGAAAACCACCCATGCCTGCCACAAGAGAAAAGGTCAAGAGAGTTTTTTCGCTAATCCTCCACTTATTGTGCTTAGCCTTGTACTTGTCTATGCCATACAAAATAAAGTTTATGAGGTTTAAAATTATTATATATTTATTTTCCATGTGATCATCCTTTTACAAAATATCTAAGAATAATATATCATAAAAGACGTCCTTAAAAAAAAATTAATCAATTATTTCATCATCTCATAGTGGACAGCACCAGTTTCAAATTTTTCATTTTTTAATTTTTTATTCACTTCATTAAACGCTTCTTCACTTTTTCTTAAGTCTTCAATCTTTTTGTCATACTTAATAGTCAAAATTTCATTTGCAAAATCTTTATCAATGCCAGAAAAGTCAAGGTCTTCTCCATTGTAGTTAACTTCATCGACATCAGTTAAAACTAAAAGATTAACTCCATTTATAAAAAGTTCTTTTGTATTCTCATCTCTACTAGAATTTGGAGTCTTTTCCAGATTGATTTCAACGCTCTTGTCTTTAAGCTCAAAATCGCCCAATTTATTTTCCTTCCACTCAAGTTTATTTATTATTTTCTCCACTCCCTTTTCATCTGAAGTGTCTGTCTTCATAGAGTAGAGAGATTTATTGCCACAAGCTGATAAAAATAAAAATGTAATTAGAAAAATAATAGATATTTTAAATAATTTTTTCATAAAAAACGCTCCTCATTTATTACTTTATCTAATTATATAGCAAAATAGTTTTTTTTCAAAAAAATACACAAAAAATCTGCCAAGTTTTGATGGTACACATCATTTCCTTGACAGATTTTTAAAATTTGTATTAAAAGTTTTTAGAATACTGATACATAAGAATCTTTTTTATCTAAGATAAGCATATGACCAGGTGCGTGAGTGATCATAATTTCTGGTTTAGATGCCATAGCAACTGCTTGAGGTGTTACGCCACAAGCCCAAAATACTGGCACTTCTCCTTCTTTAATTTCACTTCTTTCACCAAAGTCAGGCTTATCAACATCCTTGATTCCTATAACAGCTGGGTCTCCAATGTGAATTGGTGCGCCGTGAGTTGCTGGGAATCTTGCTGTAACAGTTGTTGCTCTTACAATGTCCTTGTAAGGAATTGGTCTCATTGATACCACTGTGTTGCCGTGGAAGATTCCTGCTGGCTCTGTAGCAATATTTGTAATATACATTGGTACATTGTGTTCATCTTCAATATGTCTTACAGGCACATCTGCTTCTAGCATTGCCTTTTCAAAGGAGAAGGAACAGCCAATTACAAAGGTAACGAAATCATCTTGCCATACATCTTTTAAGTCCTTAACTTCTTCAACAAATTCGCCATTTTTATAAATTCTATACCTTGGCACATCAGTCCTAATGTCGGCGCCATCAGCCATAATTTTTGTAAGAGGACTTCCCTCATCTAATACTTCAAGTATTGGACATGGTTTAGGGTTTCTTTGTGCAAAAAGTAGAAAGTCGTAGGCATATTTTTTTGGAAGGATAGCGAGGTTCGCTTGCAAATATCCTTCACTCATACCTGAAGTTGGAAGATCAACTTCGCCCTTTCTTATGAGTTCTCTAACATCTCTTGGATGCATCTTTGCAAGTTCACTTAATTTCATATTATGGACTCCTTCTTTATATCATCAAACATATTTTTATAATCTACAGTTAACTTTTGCGCTTCTTCAATGGTAACCTTTTGGAAAAGAACCTTGTCCAAGAAAGTCATTTGCGCAAGCTTGTGAAGGTCTGGCGTAATTACATTGCCAATTTTTGTATAACCTCCAGTAGTTTGTCTGTCAGCTAAAAGAATAATTGGTTGACCATTTGCTGGCACTTGAATTGAGCCAAAGTTAGTTCCATCAGAAATAATGTCTGCTGTTTCCTTGTGTTCAATTTCTGTTCCCTTTAGTCTAACTCCCATTCTGTCAAAGTCTTTAGTAACTTGGTAGCCACCTGATCTAAATAAGTCGTGAATCCCCTTTTCTGTGAAATAATCATCTTGAGGTCCAAGGACAACTCTCAAAATATTGCAGTGTGAAAACTTTGGAAGATACTTTTCAGGAATCTTTCTCATAGTTTTTTCCTTTGACTTCTTAATATTTAAAGTGTCCTTAGCTTTTAAGGCTCTACCATCAATTCCACCCATTTTTGTCTTAATGTGAGTTGACTTTGAACCGTTTACTAGAGGTACATCAATGGAGCCGCCAAAGGCTATATAGCCCCTTATGCCCTCTTTAACTGCTGCAAATTGAAGAGTGTCCCCTGCTTTAACCTTTATAGTTTCATACATTGGAGCAGGCTCTCCATTAATCTTTGGACTCATATCGGAACCTGTTATTGCAATTGTTAGGTCTTCGTTAAATTTTAAAGTTGGTCCAAAGTAAGTCATTTCAAGTACAGCTTCGTCAAGTTTATTTCCTACTAAAATATTTGCAAGTTTAAAGTTGTAATCATCCATGGCACCTGATGTAGGAATACCTAATTCTTGATAGCCATATCTGCCAGAATCTTGAATTGTTGTAAGAATTCCACCATTTATTACATCGATACTACTCATGAAGATCACCTCTCTTAACTTTCTTTATGGAAACTTTGTAAGTGTCATTTTCCACTTCTTTTGCTATCCTGTCGTACTCAGCCTTATCAATGGATACATACCTGATATAGTCACCTGCTTGGATAAATACTGGCGGCTCCTTAGTGTCATCGTAAAGTTTAAGTGGAGTTCTACCAATTAGTTGCCATCCTCCAGGTGATTCTAGTGGATACATTCCAGTTTGATTTGCTGCAATTCCAACAGAACCTGGCTCAATTTTTAGTCTTGGGCTCTTTAGTCTTGGAGTAGCAATCCTTGGATCAAGTCCTCCAAGATAAGTGAAGCCTGGCATAAAGCCCATCATGTAAACTAAATAATCTGTACCAGAGTGAATTTTTATTACTTCATCAACGCTTAGATTTGCATTTTCAGCAACAAATTCGATGTCAGGACCATATTCTTTTCCATAAAGAGTTGGAATTTCAATAAGTCTAACTTCGTCACTTTGGTTAGCCTTGTCAGACTTGCTAAGTCCCTTTAGAGTTTCAACCATTTCGCCATAAGAAATTTTTACAGGGTCGTAATTAATTAAAATAGACCTGTAAGTTGGCAAAATGTCTAAAATGCCGTCAATATTTTTCTTTTTTAAATTTTCAACAACTGCGGCAATCTTTGCGTTGATTTCCTTTTCGATTGTATTGCCAAATTCCATGACAATAGCAGAATCGCCAGCTGTTAGAAATTTTATTTTATCATACATTTTTTTCTCCTAAATTATCCCAATAGTTTTCCAACGTTTCCTATTACAGTTTTTACTCCCATGAAAGCAGTAACTGCAACTACTATCCATCCTAAGATGTAAAGAAGATTAGGGTGAACATAGTCCCCAACGATTTTCTTATTCTTAGATGCAAGTAGGATTACTGCAAGAGTTATAGGAAGAATGAAACCATTTAATGTTCCAACTACTATTAATAGAGTTTGAGGTTGTCCAATAAAGATAAACATAATTGTAGACACTACTATAAAGGCAATTGTAACCATATTTTCGTGGTCAGCAACGAATTTAAATAATGTCTTTAGGAAAGATACTGAAGTGTAAGCTGCACCTACAACTGAAGTGAAGGCTGCTGCTGCAAATACAATACCAAAAATCTTATATCCAATTACGCCAGAAGCTGCTAGGAATGAAGATGCTGCAATGTTGTCAGGGTCAATTTGAGCATTTGTCATCTTTGTAACGCCTAGGATTGCTAGGAATAGTAAAATTCTTACGATTAGTGCTACACCAATGCCTAGTGATGCTGATTTTGTTACTTGAGAAAGATTTTCTTCACCAGTGATACCTGCATCAATAAGTCTGTGTCCACCTGAGAATATAATGTAACCACCAACAGTTCCACCAATTAGTGTAAGAGTTGGAGCAACAATACTATTAAATCCACCTGCAGGAGCTACAGCTGATTTTACAGCTTCGCCAACTGGTGGTTGTGTCTTAATTGCTACAAAGGCAATTAGGATGATCATCATGGCACCAAGAACTTGTGTAACTCTATCCATGATTGAAGATGCAGATTTAGATGAGAAAAGGATAATACCAATTACTCCACCAATAGCTGCACCAATTTTTACATCAACGCCAAAAATTACATTAAGTCCAAGTCCAGCACCGCCGACATTACCAATGTTAAATGCCAAGCCGCCAAGAGCAACTAAAAATGCAATTACATATCCAAGGCCAGGTAGTACATTGTTGGCAATGTCTTGACCTCTCATTTTAGAAACTGCAATAACTCTCCACACATTAAGTTGTGCTATGTATGAAAAGATTATTGAAATTAAAATTACTGCTGCAAAGTCTGCGCCAATTTTTGTAGTAAAGGTAGCAGTTTGCGTCATAAATCCAGGGCCAATGGCAGATGTTGCCATTAGAAAGGCTGCTCCTAAAAGAACAGATAAATTACTTTTATTCTTTTCCATATTTTTCTCCTTATTTTAAGAAACTAGACAAAGGTTTAATTTCAATGCCTTCTGCCTTTAGTCCTTCTCTAATATTTTTTACAAATTCAAGAGCTTCAGGGTTGTCACCGTGAACGCAAATTGAATCAGCAACAATGTCAATTTCCTTGCCATCTGCAGTTGTAACCTTGTTTTCTTTAATCATCTTTACAACTCTTGGGATAGCATCTTTAGGATCCTTAACGAAGGCACCTGGAAGTGATCTATTTACTAGAGTTCCATCTTCGTTGTATCCTCTGTCAGCAAAAACTTCTTGAGCAACTCTTAGTCCTCTTCTCTTGCCTTCTTTGGCAATGTAAGATCCACTAAGTACCATTAAGATTAAGTCTCTATCGTATTCTTCAACTGCATCTAAAACTGCGTTTGCAAGTTTTTCGTCATTACAAGCAGTGTTGTAAAATGCTCCGTGAAGTTTCATATGTTGTAATTTCTTTCCGTGAGCCTTTGCAAAAGCAGCAAGTGCTCCAACTTGATAAAGCATGTAAGCTCTAGCTTCTTCTGGTTTGACATCCATTTTTCTTCTGCCAAATCCCATTAGGTCTGGATAACCAGGGTGAGCACCAATTTCTACGCCATTATCTGCAGCTGCCTTACAAGTTGCATCCATAATTAGTGGATCGCCAGCGTGATAACCGCAAGCGCAGTTGATGCTAGTTACATACTTAACTATTTCAGCATCCATGCCCATTTTATAAGCGCCAAAGGATTCACCAATGTCGCTGTTTAAATCTACAAAATATTGCATAATTTTCCCCCTTTTTCTAAATAAACAATTGCAATAACTTAACTTTATTATAATAAAAATTCCTATAATATGCAAACATTGTCAAAGGGATTTCAAAAAGATTATGATAATATATTTATTTAAAAAAACGAGGTCAATGCCTCGTTTCAAATAAGTTTATCAAGTTTTTCGATAATGTATTTTTTGTATTCAATAAATTTTTTGTCTTCAAAAAAATTTTCTTGAAAGTCTTCTTTTATTTCGATTTCATCAATTATAGTTCCTGGGTTTTTTCCCATGATGTATATTCTATCTGAAATCTTAACTGCCTCTTCAATGTCGTGAGTTATAAAAATCGTAGAAATTTTCATCTCATTAATAATATTTTTATACCACTTGTGAATGGAAGACTTAGTTATGGCATCAAGGGCAGAAAAGGGCTCATCTAAAAGTGCAACTTCATTGGAAAAGACGTAGGTCCTAAGAAGGGCTGCCCTTTGCGCCATGCCGCCAGAAAGCTGTGAAGGATACTTATCCTCTGTCCCTTCAAGACCAAAGTCTTTAAAGTAGCCGCGAACTTTTTCTCGGGCAATTTTTTTCTTGTCGCCACGAAGAACTAGAGGTAGAGAAACATTGTCTATAATTGTCATGTAGGGAAGGAGAAGGTCCTTTTGCAGCATATAGGAAATTTTACCTGCCACGCCAGTTACCTCTTCTCCCTTTAGAAAAACTCTACCCCTATCTGGTTTTAAAAGACCAGCTATTATGTTAAATAGCGTAGTCTTTCCAGAGCCAGATACTCCAACAAGGGAGACTAATTCACCCTTATTTAATTTAATGTTTATGTCCTTTAAGACAAGCTTGTCGCCAAAGGACTTGTCAACATCTTCTACTCTTAAAATTTCTAATTTTTCACTCATTTTAATTTTTCAGGATTTACAAAATCATTAGTGAAACCAAAATCCTTAGGAATTTCCTTGTCAATTAATTTGTTTTCCCATAGCCAAGCGTAGAAATTATTCCATCTGTCTGCATTTATTTCACCAAAATAATTTGCATCGTCTTTGTACTTGTCAGCTATATATTCCATTGCCTTTACTGTGTAGTCTTTGTCAAGTTCTGGATTTAATTTAACAAGAATTTCTGCTGCTTCCTTTGGATTTTCTGCTGCATATTCATAGCCCTTAGAGAAGGCACGCATAAATCTCTTTGCCACATCTTCCTTGTCCATTAAGAAGTCGTTATTGGCAATTAAAATTGGTGTGTAGTAGTCAAAAATTGGGTTGATGTCTTTAAAGGCAAAATAATTAATTGGCAGATTTTCCATTTCAGCTCTAACGCCATCAACTGGATAGAAGATCCAAACTGTGTCAATGTCCTTGCCTTGGATTGCTGCAATATTATTTGTAACATCACCAGGAATTAAGTTGACCTTAGAAAAATCTCCACCGTCATCTTCTACAACTTGCTTTAAAATTGCTTGTTCAATTGGAAGACCCCAAGTTGAGTGGTTATGTCCTTCCATGTCCTTTGGTCTTTCAATATTTTTGTCCTTGGCAGAAAAAATACCTGAAGTGTTGTGGTTTATTATTGCAGCAACAGCTGTTACTGGAAGTGGTTCATCACTTGCAAAGGCTGGTGCAATTGTGTCTTGGAAGGATACTCCAAAGTCAGCCTTGCCTGATGCAACAAGAGCTTCAGCTCCATTTGCTGGTGGTTGGTTTACTTCAACTTCAATTCCTTCATCGGCAAAAAATCCCTTGTCCATTGCCACATAAAGTCCTGCATGGTTTACATTGGGATCCCAGTCAAGTAAAAAGCTAACTTTTTCTGTTGGGACATCCTTTTTTTCTTCAACTTTTTTATTTTCAGTTTTGCCACAAGCTGTAAGCATAAGGCCTGCCAATAATAAAACTGATAATTTTTTTAAATTTTTCATTTTTCCTCCGTCCACGGCATCATCTTTTTTTGTATGAAGCCAACTAACTTCATCAAAATAAGAGAAATTGCCGAAATTAAAAATATAACTGCAAACATCTTGTCAAAGGAGTAATTTTTTTGAACTCTAATCATATATACTCCCAGTCCCTTATAACCACCGAGCCACTCGGCTATTACTGCACCTACAACAGAATAGGAAACTGCAATTTTAAAGGCTGAGAAAAAATTCCCCAGGCTCTCAGGCAGTTTAATGTACCTATAAATTTCTGTCTTGCCAGCACCCATTGCCTTTAATAATTTTACCTTGTCTTGATCCACCTCTTTAAAGGCCTCAAGAAGAGACACTGCAACTGGAAAAAATGTTACGATTACAATAAGGGTAATCTTTGGTGCAATGCCATAGCCCATCCATAGAACCAGTAGGGGTGCAATGGCAACTGTTGGCACAGTTTGTGTCAAAACTAAAATTGGATAAAGTGCAGAGTAAATAAAATCTGACAAATCCATTAGTAGGGCGGCAATAAAGCCAAGACTGACGCCAACAAATAGACCTAAAAAAGCCTCTGTAAGTGTTGTGCCCAGGTGTGACGAAATTGTAGAAAAATCTGTCACAAAGGCCTTTATAACATCAAAGGGTTTGGGCAGTAAATAGGGTCCTACTATTCCCCTTGTGGTTACAAAATGCCAAATAGCTACAATGATTATTATCAAAGAAGCTGCTGAGATATTATCCTTGATACTTGCCGGTTTTTTCATCTATAGTCAAAATCCCCTTTTCAGAATAAAAAGTCTTGGAATAACAAGCAACTTGTTCCGAAATTTCTCCTGCCATCTTGACGCAGTTTTTTAGAATTTCAAAGGCTTTGTCAAAGTCATCTAATTCTATAACTGTTTCAAAGGGCGTAACAACATAATTTACTTTTTCGCTTTTAATATATTCAATTACCTTGTCTACAACTTCAACAACAGATTCTGTTGTGCCTTCTTTAGTTGTAGGAAGGATTTGTATAGCTACTGAAATCTTCATATTAACCTCCTCCAATAAATTTACAAAATAAATTTTTGCATAAAAAAAGTCTCCAAAGGGAGACATACTTTTCCCAAGACAGCATTACCTGCCCTGGTCCAAAGGGTTTAAGGATAACCTAATCTCAGCAAAAGCTCCCCTGATACTTTTATTATAGTCATTAGAATTTTTTATTACAAGGGCAAGTAAAAGAAAAAAAGTAGACTCTCGCCTACTTTTTATGCTTATCTTTATTCAATTACTCTTAAAATTTCATCAATTGGCTTCTTGACCTTTTCTTCTGGTTCTTCTTCTATTTTTCCAAAAGGCATCTCTGCTATAAGTTCCCAGGAGTCAGGAATTTCATAAAGTTCCTTTACCCAGGAGTCAATGACAGGATTGTAGTGTTGGTTGCTTGCACCAATCTCCTCATCTCTTAAAGCCTGCCAAATATTTAGCTGGACCATGGCAGCTGAATGATGACCCCAAGTTTCAAAATATTCTTTGTAGGAAGGTATATTTTTTTCCTGAGCCTTAATTTCATCTTTGTCAATAAAAATTAGGGCAGTTCCCTTGGCGTGATAAAAGCCATGGAATTTTTCTTCCTTAATTTTATTGTCAAAAGTTTCATTTACCCTCTTCCAAAAGTCCTTGGACTTGTCGTCAAAAAGCAAGAGGACCCTAGTAGTTTGTGAATTCATGTGTGAAGGAGTGATGTTTAGGACATCTTCAATTAAATATTTTATCTCTTCATTGGATAGATCCACATCTTCTGACAAATTGTAGTAAGACCTTCTCTTTTTAATAATTTCTATATATTCTTGCATAATACACCTCGCTAAATTCAATACTTATAAAGATGATACCCGAAAACAATTAAATTATTCTAACCTGCCGCCCTTGGTGTAGAGGTTGTAATAGTATCCCCTCTTTGCCATAAGCTCTTGGTGACTTCCTCTTTCCACAATGCCATCTCTTGTCATTACAAGGATTAAGTCTGCATTTTGTACTGTTGTAAGCCTGTGGGCTATGGTAATAGTTGTCCTTCCCTTTGAAAGTTTTTCTATGGAATCTTGAACTACAATTTCACTTTTGTTGTCAAGGGCAGAAGTTGCTTCGTCTAAAATTAAAATTGGCGGATTTTTTAAGAAGACTCGGGCAATGGAAATTCTCTGCTTTTGTCCTCCAGATAGTTTTACACCACGCTCGCCAACATAGGTGTCAAAGCCATTAGGTAGGCTCTTAATAAATTCATAGGCACCGGCAAGTTTTGCAGCCTCAATAATTTCTCTATCACTGGCAGTACTTTTGCCGTAGCCAATATTGTCCTTTACTGTGCCAGAAAATAAATAGACATCCTGTTGCACTATGCCGATGTTTTCTCTCAAGGACTTTATTTTTATGTCACGCACATCAATGCCATCAACTGTGACAGACCCAGCATCCACATCGTAAAACCTTGGAATGAGATTGCAAATTGTAGTCTTTCCTGCACCACTTGGACCAACTATGGCAAGCTTCTCGCCTGGCGTTATGTCCACAGAAAAATTATTTAAGACCTTGCCCTCGCCCTTGCCATAGGAAAAGTCCACATTCTTAAAGTAAATCTCTCCCCTAACATTTTTTATCTCAAGAGCATCTTCCTTGTCCTTGATGTCAGACTCTATAGCCATAATTTCTGCAAATCTTTCAATGCCTGTCATTCCCTTTTGGAACTGCTCAGTAAATTCAATAATTCGTCTAACAGTTGCAAGAAGGGACTGGATAAACATTACATAGACAATTAAGTCCTCGGGACCAATTTCTCCCTTCATGAGGAAGTAGCCGCCACTTGCAATTAAAATCAAATACATAAGTCCGTCGAAGATCCTGTTAATTGTGTTAAAGCCAGCCATAGACCTGTAGTATCTCTTTTTAATTCCAAGGAATTTGTTGTTTTCCTCAGTGAATTTTTCCCTTTCCACATCTTCATTGGCAAAGGACTTTACAACCTTTATGCCAAGAAGGGAGTCTTCAATGGAAGAATTTAGGTGACCAATGTGGACCCTTTGATCCTTTTGTGCCCTTCTCATTTTATTTCTGTAGTGACCAGAAAAATAAATCATAAGTGGAATCATAAGATAAATAAGAAGTGTCATCTTTACATTTATCTTAAGAAGAATTATTAGTGAGATGATAATTTTTATGGCGCCAATAAAATATTCTTCGGGACAGTGGTGGGCAAACTCCGTTATGTCAAAGAGGTCGTTGGTAATCCTTGACATGATGACGCCAACCTTGGTCTCGTTGTAAAATGTATCAGAGAGACCTTGTAGGTGGGCGTAGAGGTCTCTTCTCATGTCCGTCTCAATACGCGCACCCATTATGTGACCAATGCTGGTCATAAAATATTGGGCAATGACTTCTATTGTCTTAATCAGAATATAAATCAGCGAAAGCTTTAGAACAAAGCCAAAGGTAATTGACGCTAAATCATTCATGCCCCTATTAGTTAAAGCTCGAAGAAGCAGTGGCAAAATCATTTCACTTGCCGTAGTGAGTCCTGCACAAAATAAGTCTAAGAAAAGAGTAAATCTATATTTATAAAAATAGGGCAGAACTTTTTTTATCAAATGTTTATTTTTCATTTATCCTCCTAATTTCATGTTAAATAATATTTTATATAAGCAATGATAACACATAATTAATTTTCTTTAAAATACTTGAAATTCCCTTTACTTGACATAAAATTTTAAACAAATTATAATTTGATAAGACTTATAAAGGAGATTTTAAATTGGAAAATAAAAGTAGCGCAGGATCAAGAATTGCAAAGTCCACTCTAGCCATAATTATATTTTCATTAATAGGAAAAGTTTTTGGTTTCTTTAGAGAATCACTTACTGCTTATGTCTTTGGCGCAGGAATTGAAATGGATGCCTTCTCCCTTGCACAGGGCGCAACGGCAACTATATCTGCCTTTGTCACACAGGCAATAGCAACAACTTATATACCCTCAGTGCAAAAGGCTGAAATGGAACATGGCAAGGACAGAAAAAATTATTTCACAAATAATTTACTCTTCATTGCAAGCTTAGTGTCCTTTGTCCTAATTGCCCTTGGAATTATTTTTCCTAGACAAATTGCACTTCTAACAGTTTCCACAAAAAATCCCGAAACTTATGCAATAGTAATAAAACTAATTCAAGTGGGCATGCCCGTAGTCTTATTTTCATCCTGGGTTGGAGTAATGGAAGGCTATCTTCAACATGGCGGCAAGTTCGCAGCAGCTGGTGCCATTGCCATTCCACTTAACTTAACTTATATAATTTATCTTGCCCTATTTTCTCGTCATGTTGGCATAATGGGATTAACCATAGCCTCTGTCCTTGGAATACTGGCACAATTTTTATTTTTGCTACCCAATGCAATGAAAATTGGTTACAGACCAAAGCTTGTGGCAGACTTCAAAGACGAGTATGTGCGAGATGCAATAGTCCTTGCCCTTCCAGTCTTCGTGTCAGTATCAGTCAATGACATAAATATAATTGTCAACAGACGATTGGCATCTACCATGGGTGAAGGCGCAGCCTCAATTTTATATTACTCAAATAAATTAAACACCATGATAATTGGGATCTTCATAACAGCCATAACAGCCATAGTCTTTCCAATCCTGACAAAAACTTTGGGTTCAGGTGACATGAAACTTGGCAAAAAAGTTATGAACGCATCAATAAAGACAGTCCTATTTATAACAGTGCCAGCAACAGTTGGTCTAATAATATTGGCGAGACCACTAATAGAAATTGCCTTTGTCCGTGGTTCCTTTACCATGGCTGACGGCATTGCAGCAACATCAACATTAAGGTGCTACTCCTTATCACTAATTTCAATTTCAGTAATAAATGTATTAAATAGAATTTATTACTCCATTGAAGACACAAAGACGCCCTTTTATGTTGGGGTGACAAATGTAGCCATAAATGTTGGCTTAAACCTTTTAGTGGCAAGACACTATGGCACAAATGGACTAGCAGCATCAGTTTCCATTGCCACGACAATTGCCCTCTTTATTTCCTTTATCCTATTAAGGAGAAAAATTGGAAATCTAGGAACCAAGTCCTATATCAAAGCCTTGATTAAAACATTTATGGCTTCAATAGCAATGGGTCTTGTGGCACTTTCCTACTTCCCTTACGAAAAGCTCATCATGTCCTTTACAAGTGGAGGAGTCCAAACACTATTGAGGCTAATACTCTTGATGCTAATAGTCTTTATAGCAGCTTGCGTCTATGTCCTCTGCCTATACCACTTAGGCGTGCGCGAAGTTCGCGACATAGCAAAAATTCTTAAGGGCAAAATGGAAAATAGAAAATTAAAAAGTATAGAAAACTAATTATTTTGGCTCGAGAAATCGAGTCTTTTTTATTAAAACTTTTTTAAAATTTTTTATAAATTTATCAAGTTAATGTATTTATTTTCTATTTAAGTGGTATAATATAATTTAATTGGAGGTGTTATTATGGGTGGCTTAATAATTGTTGCCATTATTGTAATCGTTTGCTATTTTATGTGGAGAAAGAATCAAAATAAAAATACTCCAACTGAAAAGAAATCTATTGAAAGTAAAGAAAAAGCAAGTGGTGAAAAGCTACATAAGGCAGAAGATCTTAAAAAGCTTGATGACTCTGTAAAAACTTCTAAGGCTGAAAAAGATCTTAAGATTGATGAAAATTCTGCCAATGCTTTTGAAGTAAAAGAAGAACAAAAATACGATGGTTCTAGGAAAAAGGATCGTGGCAAAAAGAGAAGAGAAAAGAGAAAGCTAGAAGCTGAAGAAGAAAAGAAAGCTCCTGCTACAAAAATTGATGATAAAAAAGTTGAAGCTAAAGCTGAAAAAGTTGAAAAGCCAGTAGAAAAAGTTGAGCCAAAAATAGAAGAGGCAAAGGCAAAAGTTAATGAGCCTGTGAAAAAGGTTGAGCCAAAAGTAGAAAAGGTTGAAGCAAAGGCTGAAGTTAAAAAAGAAAGTGCAAAGCCAGTTGAAAAATCTGAAGTTAAAACTGAAAAGCCTGCTGAAAAAGTTGAAAAGCCAGTAGAAAAAGTTGAAGCAAAGGCTGAAAAAGCTCCAGAAAAAACTGAAGCACAGGCTGAAAAGATCGAGCCAAAAATAGAAGAGGCAAAGGCAAAAGTTAATGAGCCTGTGAAAAAGCTTGAGCCAAAGGTTGAAAAAGTTGAAGCAAAGCCTGAAGCTAAAAAAGAAACTGTAAAGCCAGCAGAAAAAGCTGAAGTTAAAACTGAAAAGCCTGCTGAAAAAACTCAAGCTAAGGCTGAAAAATTTGAAAAGCCAGTAGAAAAGGTTGAACCAAAAATAGAAGAAGCTAAGGCAAAAGTTAATGAGCCTGTGAAAAAAGTAGAGCCTAAGGTTGAAAAAGTCCAAGAAAAGCCTGAGGCTAAAGAAAAAATTGAAAAGCCAGCGGAAAAATCAAAAGCACAAAAAATTATTTCTACTAATGAAAAGTACAGCCACATTATAAAAGCCCTAGGCGAAAATCCTTGGGAGCTTGCCAGTGAAAAGATAAACATCAAGCTTGAAGACCTTAAAACTAAAAAGCCTTTAGATGAAAATCTTTCAGTTGATGATATTAAAAAATCACTTACAAGAGAAAACCTATCTGAATTTTTAAATATGGTAAAGACTAATCCAACAATCCTAAAGAGAAAGGACAAGGTCACTTACGAATTTACAATTAAAAACCCAGATGAAATCAAAAAAATTGCAGAGAGATATTCTCTAAGCTCATCAAATTTTGAAAAGGCAAGTTCTTTATTAACTGTTGACAAGGAAAGTGCAAAGCTCTTAGAAGTCACAGATATTTTGACAGAAGGCGAAAAGAGAATTTACATCGAAACAAAATTTTAGTAAAATATAAAAGTCATAGAGATATGGCTTTTATTTTTTTGCAAAAAATTTTAAATGTTTTAAAAATTTAACAAAAACTTTGAAAAATTTTTACTTTTATAAATTAGAATAAGACTGAGGAGGATTTATGAATAACAAAGAAAAACTTGAAGAGATCATCGCCTTCTTAAGTGAGAACACTCGATTTGATGAAACAAAAAATTTCATACAACATGGCAACACTTCTGTCTACACTCATGTTATTTCTGTTGCAAAAAAATCCATTGAAATTGCAGAAAAATATAATTTAAGAGTGGACATGGACTCCATGATAAGGGGCGCCCTTCTTCACGACTACTTCCTCTACGATTGGCACGATGGCAAAAGGGAAAGGTGGATTCATGGCTTTACTCATCCCATGAAGGCTTATAAAAATGCTAAAAGTGAAATAAACTTAAATCGCCTTGAGAGAGATATTATCATAAAGCACATGTTCCCCCTAACTATACTTCCCCCAAGGTATTTGGAATCTTGGATTGTAACTTACTCTGACAAGTATGTTTCTGCTGTGGAAACTATTTCGTCAAGATTTGTGAAAGTGGGTTTAGAAAATTTATGAGAATTTCAGAATTATATCTAATATTTTTTATCTACTCCTTTATTGGCTGGTGGTGGGAGAGCTTCCCCTGCTCCACTATTGAGCTAGATAGATTTTATAACCGAGGCTTTTTAATTGGACCAGCCTGCCCCATCTATGGCATTGGCGCAAGCATATCTTACTTGATGCTTAAAAATTTTGACTCAAGCCTTTACATTTTTATTTACTCTGCACTTTTATCCTGCACCATTGAGTACATCATAGGATATTTTTTGGAGAGATTTTTTCACCAAAGGTGGTGGGACTACAGCGCCTATCCCTTCCAAATTAAAAGTAGAGTTTGCCTATATGGCCTTATAGTTTTTGGCATGGCAAATATTATTATAGTCAAGCATTTTACTCCAGTCATGCTATTATTTTTATCAGCTGCTGAAGACAGAGTTATCGACTCTCTAGCCATAGTATTTACTGCCTTCTTCGCCATTGACCTTATCTTAACTTTAAATCACCTTCTTGGACTTTCTAAGAGCTTGGATAAAATTTACTTGGTCCTAAAAGTTAGAAGCGACAACTATTTTAACTATCTCAACGAGTCAGAGCGTTTGTCCAATTTAAAATTGATGTCGGAATCAAAAAAGTTCAAGGTAAAATTTGAAAGCTTTAACTCAAACTTAAAAGGCAGAGAAGAAAGTTTTAAGAGAATAAACTACACAAAAATAAAAGACCTATTTAGTGATAATTTTTAATAATCACTAAATAGGTCTTTTTTTATTGGAATTTTTTAAATTTTTATCTTCTAACAGTTCCATCTACTGGGTCAATAGTTATAATGTCGCCAGTTTTTATTTTTTCTGTAATATCTTTTACTCCAACTATGGCAGTTTTGCCGAGAGAAATTGCTGCCACTGCTCCATTAGATGTGAAGCCTGCCTCTTCTGTTATAAAGCCCGAAGATTTTTCCATGTAAGGAATCATCCTGCCGTCAGTTCCTTGACAGACTATGATGTCCTTGGTCTTAAAGTCATCTTCCAAGTCCTCAATTGTCTTTGCAACTATGGCTCTCGCCTTCTTTTTCTTCTTGCCTATGGGAGTTCCTCTTCCCAAAATCTCTGAAACACTTTCGATTTTTAGAAGGTTAGTTGAACCGGCGATTCCTGCAGGCACTCCTGCTGTTAAGACAACTAAGTCGCCAGACTTTATAAATCCCTTTGCAACTGCAATCTCCATTGATGCGTCAATTAAGTTGTCTGTGTCCTTGAAGTTTAAAACTTTTACAGGAGAGATGCCCCAGACAAGGCTAAGTTGATTTTTAATTTTTTCAAAGGGCGTTGATGCAATTATTGGAGTCTCTGGCCTAAATTTTGCAATGGCTCTTGAAGTGTTGCCTGAAGTTGTGGCTGTGATTATAGCCTCTGCTCCAAGGTCTCTTGCAATTACGCAGGCAGATCTTCCTATGGCGTTTGTCATGGATTTTTCCACATCTCTAATTCTATTTTCCAAAATCTCCTCGTGGTCAATAGTATTTTCTGTGTATTCCAAAATTTTTCTCATTGTCACAACGGCTTCAATTGGATATTTGCCGCTGGCAGTTTCTCCTGAGAGCATGACTGCACTTGTGCCATCAAGAACTGCATTGGCAACATCATTTGTTTCTGCACGAGTTGGTCTTGGGTTTCTTATCATGGAGTCCAGCATTTGCGTTGCAGTTATGACAGTCTTGCCAACAATGTTACATTTTTTTATAATTTCCTTTTGCACAATTGGCACAGCTTCTGTCTCGATTTCAACGCCCAAATCTCCCCTGGCAACCATTATTCCATCAGAAACTTCTATTATCTCGTCAATTAAATCCACTGCCCTTTGGGATTCAATCTTGGAAATAATTTTTGTAGTATAGTCCCTCTCTTCTTCCAAAACCTTTCTTATGGCGAGGACATCTTCTCTGGACCTTACAAAGGATGCTGCTATAAAGTCTATGTCTTCCTTGACGCCAAACTTTATATCTTCGATGTCTCTTTCTGTTAGGGCTGGAAGATTTAAGTTTGCACCAGGCACATTAACTCCCTTGTGAGATGAAATGGTGCCAGAATTTTCCACTTCTGTTATAATTTCTTCTCCACGAATTTCTTTCACCAGAAGCTCCACAAGTCCGTCGTCAATTAAAATTTTGCCGCCCACTCTTACATCCTTGTAGAGGTCCTTGTAGGAGATGCTGGCAATTTTTTCATTTCCAAGTAAATCCTTGTTGGTTAAAATAAATTCCTCGCCACTTTGAAGAAGGACTTCTCCATCAATATCGCCCAGCCTAATTTCTGGTCCCTTGGTGTCAAGCATTATGCCAATGGGTATATCCATTTCCCTTCTTAATTTTTTTATTCTGTCAATTTTTAGCTTGTGTTCCTGATGGCTTCCGTGAGAAAAATTAAGTCTTGCAACATTGACGCCCTCTGTGAATAATTTTCTTAAAACTTCTTCACTTTCACTGGCAGGTCCAATGGTTGCAACAATTTTTGTCTTTTTCATAAATCACCTCATATAGAAACAGTTTTTAGTATATCTAAAAGATCTTTTCTAAAAACTTTTTTAACTTCAAAAATTTCGTCAAAGTCCCTGGATATTGCCTTGCCATCTTTAAAGCCAAGGGCAAGAGACCTGCCAGCCTTAGCTTCTTGAACTGCCAAGTAGCCAAGTTCTGATGCCAAAATTCTGTCGAAGATGCTTGGGGCTCCTCCCCTTTGGATGTAACCAAGGACAGTTACTCTTGTGTCTATGCCTGTAAGCTTTTGAAAGTCTTCTGCAAAGTCAAAGGCAGAGCCACAGCCTTCAGCCATTAAAATTATGTGGTGTTTCTTGCCCCTGTTCTTGCCCATAATTGCCTTCTCTGCAATTTCATTTATGTCTAGGGGAATTTCCGGAACGATAATGGACTCAGCTCCAGAGGAAACTCCAGAGTAAAGGGCAATGTCGCCGCAGTCTCTGCCCATTACTTCAACGACATTGGCACGACCATGGGCTTCTGTTGTGTCCCTAATGTGACTTACTGCTTCCGTTACAGTTTCCACTGCCGTCATAAAACCAATGGTAAAATCTGTGTAGGCAAGGTCGTTGTCAATGGAACAGGGAATGCCAATGACATTTATGCCGCGGTCCCTCAACATTTTTGCCCCGCGAAGGCTTCCGTCGCCTCCAAGGACAATTAGGGCATCAATTTCAAAAATTTTAATGGAATTTATTGCCTTCTCCAGTCCCTCTTCTGTCATAAATCTTTCCGACCTTGAAGTGGATAAAATTGTTCCACCTCTTTGAATGATGTCGGCAACAGAAGACTGAACTAATTTTTCAAACTTGGCATCGATTAAGCCTTCATAGCCTCCACTTATGCCAAAAACTTCTATTCCTTCGTATATTGAAGTCCTAGTCACTGCTCTTATTGCGGCATTCATGCCAGGGGCATCGCCGCCACTTGTTAAAATTGCAATTCTCATACGCACCTACTTTAAAATAATCTTTTCTCTATTTTTAGTAATGACTGCCAATTTATCTTGTATCTCTGTAAAGGATGTAGCATCAATCCACAAGTTTGATTCCGTTCCATAGGCCCTTCTCGTCTCTTCTTCGAAAAAGACTACAGGCGTGCTGCCCTCATATTCTCTTAAAATATTTTTCATTTCTCCAAGCCTTTCATTTTTCATGGAGTCAATGGAGATGTATAACTTGTTTTTTGTGGGCATCTTAATACTCGATATAGCATCCACTAAAATTTTTGGCTCTTCAACTTCTGACTCTTGAAAGTGCCCTTCAACGAAGACTACATTTTCATCTTCAATTAAGTCCTTGTATCTTGAAAAGACATTGGGAAAGATTACAAGTTCAATTGTCCCAAAGAGGTCTTCTAGGGCCGCAAAAGCCATCATCTTGTTGTTTTTTGTAATCATAGTTTTTTTGGACTTTAAAATGCCCCCCACTTTAACCTTGCTATTTCTCAAGAGATTTTCTCTGTACTTTTCAAAAATTTGGTTGGTGTTAATATTTGTGGACTTCTCAATTATTTCTCTATAGGGATCAAGGGGGTGACCAGAGATATACATGCCGATGACTTCCTTTTCCATGTCAAGCTTGTCCTTTTGCCTAAAATCTTTTAGGACAGGCAGATCTTCGTGGAAGGCTGCCTCTTCAAAGAGAGAAAATTGTCCCAAGACATTGCTCTTTGCAGTATTAGATGAAGATGAAAGGACTGATTCATAAATGGCAAGGTACTGTGCCCTGTTGCCCTCAAAGTCGTCCATGGCTCCACACCTTATTAGGGATTCAACCGCCCTCTTATTAAGGACAGACTTGTCAATGGCATTAATCCTATCGACGAAGTCCTTTAAGGATTTATAATCGCCCTTTTCCCTTCCCTTGACAATTAAATCAATTAAGTTGTCGCCAACATTTTTCACTGCCTTTAGTCCAAAGCGAATTTTATCTCCTTCAACAGTAAAGTTTTTAAAGGAATAATTTATATTTGGTGGTAAAATTTCTATGCCCAGCCTCTTTATCTCTTCGATGTAGAGACTAACTTGCTTGATGTCATTGGTGTAAGTGGAAATTTGCGCCGCCATAAATTCTCTTGGATAATAATATTTCAGCCAAGCAGTCCTGTAGGCAACTACTGAATAGGCAACGGAGTGAGACTTGTTAAAGGCGTAGTCAGCAAAGTCTATAATTAAATCATAAATTTCGTTGGCAGCCTTTTCGTCAACTCCATTGGCAATGGCACCGCAAACTCCTTCGGCTGGGTTGCCGTAGATAAAGTTCTGCCTTTCCTCTTCCATGACCTTCATCTTTTTCTTGGAAATGGCACGCCTTACTATGTCTGCCCTGCCAAGAGAGTAGCCACCAATTTGTTGAACGATTTGCATTACCTGCTCTTGGTAGACAATACAGCCGTAAGTGGACTTTAGGATTGGCTCAAGCTTTGGATGAAGGTAAGAAATTTTGCTCTTGTCGTGCTTTGATGACACAAATTTTGGAATTTGCTTCATTGGTCCCGGTCTAAAGAGGGCATTGGCTGCAACTAAGTCTGAAAATTCGTCTGGCTTTAATTCCTTAAGGAAGGCTCTCATGCCAGAGGATTCAAATTGAAAGACGCCAAGAGTTTCTGACCTTGCAAACATCTTTAATACATCGGGGTCGTTGTAGTCAAACTTTTCAAAGGAAATAGTCTTGCCTTCCTTTTCTCTTATTAAATTTATGGCATCGCGAATGACAGTTAGTGTCCTAAGTCCCAAGAAGTCCATCTTTAAAAGACCAAGCTCTTCAAGCTCAATCATGTTAAACTGAGTTGCAATTATCTTGTCGTTACGAGTTAGGGGCACATACTCTGTCAGCTCGTCCTTTGAAATGACAACACCAGCTGCATGAGTTGATGTGTGTCTTGGCAGTCCCTCAAGCTTTAGTGCCATGTCAATTAAGAATCTTGAGTCCTCTTCGGTGTCATAAATTCCCTTAAAGCTTTCAGAAATTTCCAGAGCCTTTTCGATAGTCATGTTGATTGCCTGTGGCACTTGCTTGGCAATGTAGTCCACCTTGGCATAGGACATGTCAAGAGCACGCCCCACATCTCTTAGGGCATTTCTTGCCGCCATGGTACCAAAGGTTACGATTTGGGCAACATGGGAGTCGCCGTACTTTCTGTTGACATATTCAATAACTTCTTCACGCCTTTCATAGCAGAAGTCGATGTCAATATCGGGCATGGAAACTCTCTCTGGATTTAAAAATCTTTCGAAGAGGAGGTCAAACTTTAGGGGGTCAACATCTGTTATGCCCAGGCAAAATGAAACAAGGCTACCTGCCGCAGAACCTCTTCCCGGTCCAACTTGAATTTCGTGTTTTCTGGCGTACCTAATAAAGTCCCAAACTATTAAAAAATAATCCACGAAGCCCATATTTTTTATGGTATTAAATTCAAAATCAAATCTTTCTTTTATCTCATCAGTAACATTTTCGTAGCGAGCATACATCCCATCAGTGGCAAGTTTTTTTAAATAGCCTTGGTGGGTGTAGCCCTCTGGCACAGTAAACTCAGGCAAATGTTGTTCGTGAAATTTTATTTCAACATTGCATCTTTCAGCAATTTTTACTGTATTTTCTAGGGCATCTTTGTTGTCTGGGAAAAGTGCTGCCATTTCGTCAGGCGATTTCAAATAAAATTCATCCGATGGAAACTTCATCCTATTTTCTTCCTTAATTGTCTTGCCCGTTTGAATACACAAGAGGACATCGTGACTCTTGGCATCATCTTTATTTAAGTAGTGAACATCATTTGATGCTGTAAGTGGAATATTTAAGTCCTCTGACAATTTTACAAGCTCACGATTTACTCGAGCCTGGTCTGGCATGCCATGGTCTTGAAGCTCCAAGAAAAAATTATTTTCGCCAAAAATTTCTCTGTATTCAAGGGCAGCAGCTCTTGCAGCCTCTAGGTCCCTATCTAAGATAAATCTTTGCACTTCGCCACCAAGGCAAGCTGATGTGGCAATTACGCCCTTGGCATATTTTTTCAAAACTTCCTTGTCAATTCTAGGCTTGTAATAATATCCATCAACAAAAGCTATAGAGACTATCTTCATAATATTTTTGAAACCCTCATTGTTCTCTGCCAAGAGAATTAGGTGGAACCTCTTGTTGGTCTTATCCTTTATAGTCATGTCCTTCTCGGAGACATAAACTTCGCAGCCCAAAATTGGCTTAATGCCCTCATCCTTGCATGCCTTGTAAAAGGCAATGGCGCCATACATGTTGCCGTGATCAGTTAAAGCCACTGCATCCATGCCAAGCTCTTTAACGCGCTTTGGCAAGAGATTTATTCTCGTTGACCCATCTAATAGGGAGTACTCGCTGTGAAGGTGCAAATGCACAAATTTATTCATAGAATCATCCTTTAATCTATTCTTAAAAAATCGTCCTTAATTTTTAATTCTCAATGCCTTAAGTTTAATTGGCAAATTTTTAAAATAAGGCATATTTAATCCTTCCTATATTTTATCAAAGGCAGGAAACAAATAAAAGGACATGAAAAAAGAGTTTCGACAAAGCAAAACTCTAAAAAGTAAAATATTTATTAAAGATTTATAAATTCTTTTTCAACAATGTGAGCTAGTTTTTCAACAGCTTCTTCTTCATCAGCGCCTTCAGCCTCAATGACAATCTCTTCGCCAGAAAAAGCACCTAGAGACATGATGCCAATAATACTCTTTCCATTAACCTTATCGCCATGTGCCTCTAAATTTATGTCAGATGCAAACTTATTTGCCTCTCTAACAAAAAGTGCAGCAGCCCTGGCGTGGAGCCCATCATTATTATTAAGTACAACTTTTTTACTTGTCATTTCATACACCCCTCAACTTGTTAGCAATTTTCCTAATTTTTTTAAATCTATAATTAACAGTGGACTTCGATACTTTGGGATCTAGGGAATTTGCAATGTCATTTAAGCTCATAGACCTGTTATTGAGTCTTAAAATTGCCACAGCTCTAAGATCCTCATCTAAATTATCTAAACCAATCTCTCTATCTATTATCTTAATGTCTTCCACTTGATCATAGGAGGACTTCACAGTTTTATTTAAGTTTGCAGTCTCACAATTTACAATTCTGTTGACATTATTTCTCATATCCTTTATAACTCTAATGTTTTCGTATTTTAAAACAGAATTATAAGCGCCAATGAGAGATAGAAAGTCTGAAATTTGTTCTGAGTCCTTAATGTAGACTATGTACTTTTCCTTTCTCATAATTATTTTAGAATTAAATCCAAAATCATTAATTACTCCCATCAAAAAGTTTGCGTTGGATTCGTTTTCAGAGACGAATTCCAAATGATATCCTTTTTCTGGATTTGTAATGGAGCCTGAACCCATAAAGGCACCGCGGATGTAGGCCTTTTTCTCATTCACAGTTTTTATGAGATCAGTGGGTGCATAATTAATCATAAATACGCTTGCACCCTTTATATATTTTAACTCATCAAGTAACAACCTGCAAGACTCATCTTGAGATATATAAATAATAAATACATTTTTTTTAAGTTGAGTGGACTTTGCATTTTTTACTTCAACTACAAATCCAAAGGACCTTCTCAAAAAAGTAAAGACTCTTCGCGCTACTGAGGCGTTTTCTGTGATGTATTCCATGGAAATTTTGTTGTTTTTAAAATTTAAAACTCCACACATGGGAGTTATGCCTGCAAGTTCAGATAGAATTATTTCATAATTATCAACTTTTATCTTTGCAACCTCATCCTTAACTTCAGATGAAAAGCTCATGACTTCACCTCGCTACTGAAATCCTTTTACTTTATTATAGCAGATTTATAAATAAATTTTTTAACTTTGGCGTTTTTGTATAAATTTTAATAAATTTTTAAAAGAAAAAACCTGGCTGAAATAATTTTTAAATAAATTTCAGCACAGGTTTTAAATTATAAATTAAAATTTTAAATTTTTCAATTATTATTTTGCCTTGTTTTCAGCTTTAGCATTTTCTTTTGCTGCATTTTCAGTTTTGTTTTGAGCCTTGTTTTCAGCCTTGGCATTTTCCTTAGCTCCTTCTTCAGCCTTTGGAGCTCCTTCTTTTTCTACTTTACCAAAGTTTTTAAATTCATCTGGAAGTTCAACTTCTTTTGAAGTGTTAACATAAGTTTTGATCTTTGCATCTTTTTTAACCTTTTCAATGTATTCTTTGAACTTTTCTTGTTGAAGAGTTTGCTTTATTTCATCCTTAACTTCATCAAATTCACGAGGATTTTTTTCGTCAAGCTTGATTACATGGTAACCAAATTGAGTTTGAATAGGTTCAGAGATGTCTCCTGCCTTCATCTTTGCAATTTGTTCATCAAAGGCTTGTACCATTTGACCATTTGTAAATTCGCCAAGAGATCCACCATTTTGTGCAGAACCAGTGTCCTTTGAATTTTCCTTGGCAATCTTAGCAAAATCTTCTCCCTTTAGGATTTGTTTTCTAAGAACATTAGCTTCCTTTAAATCGTCAACTAAGATGTGAGATGCCTTAGCCTTGTAGTATTTGTCCTTGTTGTCTTCATAATATTTTTTTACATCTTCTTCACTTGGCTCTAATTCCTTAGTTTTTGCTTGAGTCCACTTTCCAACTAACATTTGGTTTTTCATGTTTTCAAAAACATAATCTTCTGGAAGTCCATTTTGTTTTAAGAAGTTTTTATAAGCTTCTTCGCCACCAAGTTGTGCCTTGATTTCGTCGATTTTCTTGTTAACTTCGTCGTCACTAACTTCGATTTTTGACTTTGCTGCATCTTGTTTTAAGGCTTCAGTAGTAGTTAAGTCAGTGATGGCTTGTTCTCTTAAAAGTTCGTCAGTAGATTTCTTTCCATCTTCTTTGTTTGCAAGAACATCTTCACCATACATTGATGTAAGTTGGTTAACTCTTGCTGCATAAGATTTGTAGTAAGCTTCCATTGGAATGTCAACTCCACCAACTGTTGCTGCTACGCCATCTTTTTTTCCGTTACAAGCAACTAATGTGCCAGCTAGGGCAATAGCTACTGCTAATTTACTAAATTTTTTAAAATTCATATTTCTCTCCTTATTCATATTTTTAATTAATAACCTTATTATACACTACTTTTTAGATGTTTTTGTGTCCTTTTTGTGTAAATACAAAATTGTCACAAGTTTTTTAAGTTCATCTAGTGGATATTTTAATTTATTTAAGACAATTTCATTTTCATCACCCATGGAATAGGAAATATTTTCAAATTCATTGTTCATTTCCATAATGGCTTCAAGGGAAACTTCTCCCTCAACTTTTATCCTGTACTCGCCATGTCTCTCTGTAATAGATTTTACACTTGCCTTTTGAGCCTTGTTCTTTAAAAGGGCAATGTCCATTAAGTTTGAAACTTCATCAGGGAAGTCAGAAAATCTGTCGATTAATTCTTCTACTAAGTCTGAGTAAGCCTCTTCAGTGTCGATGACGGAAATCTTTTTGTAAATCTCAAGTCTTGTCTTGTCGTCTTCAATGTATTCTTTTGGTATAAAGGAATCCAGCTTAAGATCAATTGTCGTGTCAACTTTTTCTTCAACTTCAAGACCCTTTAACTTCATAATTGCATCTTTAAGATACTTCATGTAAAGGTCGTAGCCAATTTTTTCAATGTGCCCTGACTGTCTTGATCCTAAAATTGAGCCAGACCCTCTTATTTCAAGGTCTCTCTCTGCAATTTTGTGACCAGACCCAAACTCTGTAAATTCCTTTATAGCTTGCAGCCTCTTTTGTGCAACTTCTGATATGGAAGTTGACCTGTCGTAGGTGAAGTAGGCGTAGGCAATTCTTGATGACCTGCCAATTCTACCTCTAAGCTGATAAAGTTGTGAAAGACCAAGGCGATTTGAGTCCGTAATAATCATTGTATTGGCATTGGGAACATCCATGCCCGTCTCAATTATTGTGGAGCAAACTAAGACATCAATATTTCCTTCTATAAAGTCAATCATTGTGTCTTCCAAGGCTTTTTCACTCATCTGACCATTTGCCATGGCAAAAGTCGCCTCTGGCACAAGCTTTCTAAGTTCCAAGAGTTTATTTTCCATGTTGGCAACCTTGTTGTATAAGAAATAAACTTGTCCCCCTCTTTCGATTTCCTTTAAAATTGCCTCGCGAACCATTAAATTGTTGTACTCCAAGACATAAGTTTCAACTGGAAATCTCTCCTCAGGTGGCTCGTCAATTACAGACATGTCCCTTATTCCAATCATGGACATTTGTAGGGTCCTTGGTATTGGCGTTGCAGTAAGAGTTAGAGTGTCTACATTTTCCTTTAACATTCTAAGTTTTTCCTTGTGGCGAACTCCAAACCTCTGCTCCTCATCTATTATTAAAAGTCCTAAGTCTTTAAAGTGAACATCCTTGGAAAGAAGTCTGTGAGTGCCCACGATTATGTCGATGTTGCCATCTTTCAAGCCTTCAAGGTCGGCTTTTTGGTCCTTCTTACTTCTAAATCTGGACAAAAGTCCAACGCCCACTGGGAAATTTTTAAACCTCTCCCTAATTGTGTTGTAGTGTTGTTGGGCAAGAATTGTCGTTGGAACAAGTAGTGCCACTTGTTTGCCATCAAGGATTGCCTTAAAGGCAGCACGAAGGGCAACTTCAGTCTTGCCATAACCAACATCGGCACAGAGCAGTCTATCCATGGGAACAGGCTTTTCCATGTCCTCTTTTATCTCTTCAGAAGAAGTTAACTGTCCACTTGTCTCTTCATAGATAAAGGCGTCTTCAAACTCCCTTTGATACTGAGTGTCCTCGCTAAAGGCATAGCCCTTGGTGTTTTCACGAGTGGCATAAAGTTTTATCAGCTCATCAGCCATGTCGTCAATGGATTTTTTGGCGTGAGCCTTTTTCTTTTTCCAATCTAGGGAATTTAATTTATTAACCTTTGGCTCTCTCTTGCCCTCTTGCACATACTTATAAATTGAGTCAAGAGATTCAATTGGAAGAAATAATTTGTCCTCGCCGCCATATTCAATGACAATGTAGTCCCTTTGGATGCCAGAGACGGCAAGCCTTGTTGTTCCCACATACTTGCCAACTCCATGTGCCTCGTGAACTACAAAGTCGCCAATTGTCAAATCATCAAAGTTTAAGGATTTTTTCTTGGAAGGCTTATTTTTTTTCTTCTTAGAAAAAGAGCCGTAGATTTCAGAATAATTTATAAAGACAGTTTTTGAATCAGTAAACTCTATGCCATCATTTAAGGCACCTGTGGTTACAAGTAAATTGGCATAGTCTTTAAAACTGCCAAAGTCCTTGGCAAGTTCTGGAGAATAACCAAGCTCTACTAGGTGGTCAAAAAGTCTCTTGGCTCTTTTTTCTGTGGCGCCTAGAAGAATTACCTTAAAGTCATTTTTTTCATAGTAGTCCAAGTCCTCTTTAAAGAGTTTTATCTTGGACATATAATTTGTAACGCTCTTAACCTTTATATTTACAATGTCCTGTGGTTTAAAGGACTTAGGTGGCTTTAGGAGGGCGTTAAAAGTTATAAGGCTCTCTTCATTTAGCTTGTCTACAAGATCCTTGTAGGAGTAAAAAGTTTTTTCGTGAGCCTTTGTCACTTCTCCATTTTCAATTAAGAGGGCAAACTTCTCGCCATTTTGGAGGGCAAGTTCCTCTTCTCTTTCCACAATCCTCGTGGGCTCGTCAATTAAGAAGATAAAGTCATCTAAGTAATCTAAAAAGGATGACACTTCTCCTTCATCAACATAGGGAAGGATTAAGTCCTTGTTCAAAATATTTTCGTCGTTTTCAAGTCTATCAACGCATCTCAAAAATTTTTCCTTTAGTCTATCTTTTTCCTTGCCAGATAATTTTGTCTTCCCAAGGTCCTTTTTGATCCTCTCAGCAATTTTTTTCTTTTCATCCTTTTTTAAAATCAAATCTTCAATGGGAAAAATATTTATTTCATCATGCTTTTCAATGGACCTTTGGCTTTCAATTTCAAAGCTCCTAATGGAGTCAACCTCGTCATCAAAGAGTTCAATTCTATAGTTGGCATCTTGGCTGGCAATGTCAATGATAGAACCCCTTATGGAGAATTGTCCTACCCCTTCCACGCTTGGAAATCTCTCGTAGCCCATTTCGATTAGCTTTACTATCAATTCTTCAAGAGAAATTTGTGATTCAGCCTTAATATTTATCTTGTAGTTTGAAAATATTTCTCTCTTGGAAATTTTTGCAGTGAGGGCATTTAGGGTAGTGACAACAATATCTGCCCTGCCACTAGAGACTTCAGCCATTGCCTCAAGCCTCTTCTTTGTGTTTTCCTTTGACTTTGAGTCCCTCTCGTAAAAGAAAACATCCTTTTCTGGATAGAGCAGGCAATTTGCACTGGAAATACTTGATATATCTTCATAAGTCTTTCTTGCAGTGACCCTATTTTGTGAAATAACACAAACTTTTTTGCCAAGATTATTAAAGGCAGGCGCAAAAAGAGAGAGCACCGCCTCTTCTGAGCCAAAAACAGCAGTGTTCTTTGAATTTTTTATTGAATTATTTACTTCTTTAAAAGATTTTAAATTCTTTACGCTATTTATTAAAAAATCCAAGATTCACCTCAATAAATATTGTTGTTGTAAGAATTCATTGACTTGTCAATGCCCCTTGAAACAGCTTCAATAATTGCATCGGCACAGGCATCTATTGCATCTTCAATATGTTTTTTATCCTTTGCAGGAAAAGAGGACAGCACAAAATTTGCCAAATCTTCATTGGGGTGCTTCTTGCCAACACCAACCTTAAACCTGGCAAAGTCTTTACTTCCTGTTAAATTTACAATTGACTTTAGTCCATTGTGAGTGCCTGCAGACCCGTTTTTCTTGATCTTTAACTGGGCAAACTCAATGTCTATGTCGTCTACTACTACTATTAAATCTTCTGGCTTTAATTTATAAAAATTTAAAATTTCAACTATTGACTCGCCAGAATTATTCATAAAAGTATGGGGCTTTAGGAGAATAACCTTCTCTGCCGCTATTCTCCCTTCACCTACAAGCCCCTTAAATTTAATCTTATTAACTTTTATGTTTAATTTATCAGCAAGTGCATCAATAGTTCTAAAGCCAATATTGTGTCTTGTGTCCTCGTACTTTTTGCCGGGATTGCCAAGACCTGCTATTATATACACTAAATCACCTTATTCAAACATTTCACTAACTGATGTTGCAGTGTTAATTCTCTTAATTGCAGATGCAAAAATTGGAGCAACAGATACCACATCAATTTTATCAATCTTCTTTTCTTCTGGAAGTTCAATTGTATCAGTGATTACAAATTTTTCAAGTGATGAATTTTTTATTCTTTCAATGGCAGGACCAGATAATACGCCGTGAGTTGCAGCTCCGTAAACATATTTTGCTCCTCTAGCCTTAAGGGCATCAGCAGCCTTAGTAATAGTTCCTGCAGTGTCTGCAATGTCATCTACTAAAATTACAGACTTGCCATCAACATCACCTATGATATTCATAACTTCAGATACATTTGCCTTTGGTCTTCTCTTTTCAATAATTGCAATTGGGAGGTTCAATTCGTTGGCAAACTTTCTAGTTCTAGTAACTCCACCTAAGTCTGGAGAAACAACAACGAAGTCATCTTCCTTAACAATATCCTTAAAGTATCTTGCAAGATAAGGAATTGCAGTCAAGTGGTCAACAGGAATGTCAAAGTAACCTTGAATTTGTCCTGCGTGAAGGTCCATTGCAACAACTCTGTCTGCTCCAGCCTTAGTCAAAAGGTCTGCAACAAGTTTTGATGTAATAGGTTCTCTTGCCTTAGTCTTTCTGTCTTGTCTTGCATATCCATAATAAGGAATAACTGCATTGATTCTTCCAGCAGATGCTCTCTTTAGGGCATCAATTAAAATTAAAAGTTCCATTAAATTTGTGTTTACTGGTGCAGAAGTAGATTGGATGACAAAAACATCCTTGCCTCTTACAGAAATTCCAATATCAATAGAAATTTCACCATCAGAAAAAGTTGAAACAGTGCAAGCGCCCTTTTCAATTCCCAAGTTTTCACAAATTTTATCTACAAGACTTATATTAGAATTTCCTGTAAATACAACAATATCTCCATTAACAGTGTTCATTACTATGTCCTCCTATTTGACAAATCCTTTTCTTTTAACCCAACCATCTATATTTTTTTGAGGTGCTCTCTCGAGAGAAAGCTGACCCTTCAAAACATCTTTAGTAATTGTGGAACCAGCAGCAATATATGCATTTTCTTCCACTACAATTGGCGCAACTAAATTTGAATTAGAACCTATAAAGGCATTGTCGCCAACTTTTGCCCTGAACTTTTCTCTTCCATTGTAGTTTACAAAGACAACTCCGCAGCCAATATTTACGCCACTTCCCACATCGGCATCGCCAATATAGGCAAGGTGACTCATCTTGGTGCCATTGCCCACACTTGAATTTTTAACTTCAACGAAGTTTCCAATTTTACAATTTTCCCCAACTTTGGAATTAGGTCTAAGGTGGGCGTAAGGTCCAACAGTAGTTCCCCTTCCAATAGAAGAATCTTCGATTTCAGAGCTTCTTATAATAACATCTTCGCCAATTACAGAATTTTTAATTGTAGAAGAATAAATTTCTGCCCCTTCCTTTATGACAGAATTTCTGTCAATGCGAGTGCCAGGATAAATCATTACATCTCTGTCAATTTCCGCACCCCATTCAATGTAGGTGGACTTTGGATCAACTATGCCAACGCCCCTTAACATATATTCCTTGTTAATTTTTTCTTGCAAAATTTCTGCTGCAATTGAAAGCTCATATCTTGAATTGACGCCAAGAATTTCTCTAGTATCTCTTAGCTTAAAAGAATCAACTTTTTTGCCAGCTTCTACTAAAATTCCAAGAGCATCAGTGATATACATTTCATTTGCCGCATTGTCTGTGTCAATTTTTGAAAGGGCAAACTTTAGTGAAGAGCCTCTAAAGGCAAAGATTCCTGAATTGATTTCACGAATTAACTTTTGCTTTTCGCTTGCGTCCTTTTCTTCAACAATAGCAACGACATTTGCCTTTTCGTCACGAACAATTCTTCCATAATTAGTAGGATCCTTCATGTCGGCAGATAAAACTGTGACATCATTATTTCTCTCTTCGTGGAATTTCAAAAAGCAAGAAATAGTTGAATTAGAAATTATGGGAGTATCGCCATTTAAAATAATAACTGTATCGTCATCTTCTATCTTATCAAGAGCATTTAAAACAGCGTATCCCGTACCGTAAGGCACATCCTCGCCAATGGGCTGCTCAATAAATTCTACGCCTTTATCATCTTTGAAGGCATGACACACTTTTTCCTTGTTGTGTCCAACAACTACAAGATTCTTTTCAATTTGCGAATGCTTGCAAGAATTTAGGACATAAAAAAGCATGGGTCTTCCAAGAATTTCATGAAGTACCTTTGGTTTTTTGGACTTCATTCTCGTTCCCTCTCCTGCTGCCAGGATAACTGAAACTTTCATAAAACACCTCTTTTTATTTACTTATTACATTATAACTAAGTTGTCCCCTTATATTCAAGAAAATTTCAGAATTAAATAAAAAGAAAAGAAAAATTATTAAAAGCTTCACTTTTAAAACCAATAAAAAATTTTTTATTTAAAGCCTCGCGGTTTTTGATTGAAAAATGTGTAAGAATTTTTCCTTATAAAATTTTTTCTAAAGCTCTGCTTTAATTGTTTTTAAGGAGGGGGTAAAGGGGGCGGCAATGCCCCCTCCACCCCCTCCTATAACCTCCCCCACACCCCCCGTGCCCTGGCAGGGACCTCGACCCACGGCTACGCAAAAAGTTCTACGGCTAAAATTTTGAACTCGTTCGCTTCGCTCTCTCAAACAGCAAAATTTTTTAACGCCTTCGAACTTTTTGCTTACTGCCTGATGACTTCTACGGCATATTGGCAAAGGCGACTGTCTGACAACCATAACAACAAGCTGAGCATTGTTGCCAAGTTAATAATTTTCCACAAAACTTTTATCTGATGCACTCTTTTAATTAATTTTTATATAAAATACCTTTAGCTACAACAGTAGACTAATGGGGGTGCATAAAATAAGCAAAAAAATCGGTTATGCGTTAAAAATTTTCAACTGTTTGAGCTCGAAGAGCGAGTTTTGAAAATTTAGCATGACCGATTTTTTTGGACTTCCAGTGCGTGGGTTGAAAGGGGAGGTTTGGAGGGGCAAGGGGCATTAAGACGCCCCTACGCCCCTCCAATAATTAAAATTTTTCTTTTATCTTGACAAATAAATTTTAAAATAGTATAGTTGACCCATATTGATGAGGCGATAATAATGAAAAACTTTAATAACTTTAAAAATTTCACAAGCCAAGCATTCTGTTGTTGTTCTATAAAAATTTTATAGGACTTATTTGAATGTGAATCAATATTTTAAAATTTTTAAGCAAGAAGATTTTGAGAGTATATGAATTCATATACTCTCTTTTTTTATTTAATTTTAAGGAGGACAAAATGACAAAATTATTAGAAACAATTGGCCAATCAAAACTCGTTCAACTAGAAAACATTGGCGACGGAAATATTTTTGTAAAGGTGGAAAAATCTAATCCAGCAGGCTCAATTAAGGATAGGGCTGCACTTTACATGATAAAGGGCGCCATAGAAGACGGCTCTCTCAAAGAGGGCATGGAAATTGTTGAACCAACTAGCGGCAACACTGGCATAGGCATTGCCATGATTGGTCGCGCTCTTGGCTACAAGGTAAATATAGTCATGCCTTCTTCCATGTCCCTTGAGAGAAGAAATTTAATCGCATCCTTTGGTGCAAATTTAATTTTAACTGGCGAAGGCGGAATGCAAGAAGCTGTTGACAAGGCAAAGGAACTTGTTGCCACAGGAAATTATTTTATGCCAAACCAATTTGAAAATAAATACAACGCCCTTGCTCACGAAGAAACTACTGGTCCAGAAATTTATAGGGACCTAAAGGACCTTTCAGGTTTCATAGCAGGTATTGGAACTGGTGGAACAGTAACTGGCATTGGAAGATATTTGAAGTCACAAAATAAAAATATTATAGTTTGGGGACTTGAACCTGATGAATCTCCACTTATTACAAGGGGCAAGGCTGGCGGCCACAAAATCCAAGGCATTGGTGCAAACTTTATTCCGGGAGTTTTGGACCAAAAAGTTCTCGATAAAACTATAACAGTAAAATCAAATGAGGCAATTGAAATGGCAAGAAGACTTTCTCGCCAAGAGGGACTTTCAGTGGGAATATCAGCAGGTGCAAATGTCCTTGGCGCATTAAAGATGCAAAAAGAAATTGGCGGCAAGATTGTAACAGTTGCGCCTGACACTGCAGAAAGGTATATGTCTACAGACTTATTTAAAAATGACTAATTGTTTTAAAGAATTAAAATCCTATGGGAAATTTATTTTAAGAGAAGATCCCGCTTGCAAAAGCTTATTTGAAGCCATATTTATGTATCCCATTGTGTCAGCCATGATCCGCCACAGAATTGCCCACTACTTTTATGAAAAAGACCATACCACTCTTGCCCGATGGATTTCCCAAAGGTCTCGCAAAAAAAACTGGAATTGAAATTCATCCTGGTGCAAAAATTGGCAAAAATCTCTTTATCGACCACGGCATGGCTGTGGTCATAGGAGAGACTGCAGAAATTGGTGACAACTGCCACATGTATCACAACATAACTCTTGGTGGTACGGGAAATGAAAAGGAAAAGAAGAGGCACCCAACAGTGGGCAACAATGTAATAATTGGAACAGGTGCCACTGTCCTTGGTCCAGTAAAAATTGGTGACGGTGCGAAAATTGGCGCAGGTGCTCTTGTCCTCACAGACATCCCTGCAAACTCTACTGCCGTTGGAATGCCAGCTGAAGTTGTAAAATTTCATGACCCCAGCGAAAATAAATACCACTAATTTATTTTAAAGGAAGAATTTCATAGGTAAAAATTATTCACAATCAAAAAA
>NZ_HE978570.1:124203-126506 GCF_000311825.1 Peptoniphilus grossensis ph5
GCCTTAAAAAAAAGAGAACTCGCTGTAAAATGAGTTCTCTTTTTCTTTACAAACTTATAAATTATTTCCACAAAAAAACTGCCCCAATGGGACAGTTTCTTTAAAATTTAAATAAGTTAAATTATTTAACTTCTACAGTTGCGCCAGCTTCTTCAAGTTTAGCTTTGATGTCGTCAGCTTCGTCTTTTGAAACGCCTTCTTTAACTGCTTTAGGTGCTCCGTCAACTACTGCCTTTGCATCTTTAAGTCCAAGTCCTGTAAGGTCTTTAACTACTTTTATAACTTTAACTTTTTCTTGTCCTGCTTCAGTGATGATTACATCAAATTCAGTTTTTTCTTCAGCTGCTGCTGGAGCTGCGCCAGCTGCTACTGGAGCTGCTGCTACTGCTGCTGGAGCTGCTGCTGATACTCCGAATTCTTCTTCAAGAGCCTTAACTACTTCTGATAGTTCTAATACTGTAAGTTCTTTAACTTCTTCAATTAATTTTTCTACTTTTTCTGACATTTTATTTCCTCCGTAATTTTATAATTTTAATTTTTTTGCATATTAATTATGCTGCTTCATTTTCTTTCTTATCAGCGATTTGTGCAATAACTCTTGCAAATCCTGATAGTGTTCCATTTAATACATTAGCAAATCCTTGGATTGGTGCGTTCAAGCCGCCAAGTACTTGTGCAACAAGAACTTCCTTAGATGGTAATTTAGCAAGTGCATCAACTTCAGAAAGTGATAATACTTTTCCGTCAACATAACCTGCTTTAATTTCTAATGCTTCATGACTTTCTGCAAACTCAGATGAAATTTTTGCTGCGGATGCTGGATCTTCCATTCCGAAAGCAATAGCGCTTGGTCCCTTTAAAAATTCTTCAAGACCACTTACTTCTAGTTCTTCAAAGGCACGTCTCATCATTGTGTTTTTATAAACTTTGTAGTCAACATTTGCTTCTCTAAACTTGCTTCTAAGTTCAGTTACTTCTTCAACTGTTAGACCTCTGTAGTTTACAAGTACAATTGATTGAGCTCCTTGAATTTTCTCTTTAATTTCATCAACTAGGGCTTGTTTTGATTGTAGTTTTTCTTCTTTCAATTTGTCACCCCCAAAATAAAAAAATCTCACGCCGCCGTGAGATGTGAAAATCAAATAAATCCGAATTTCAAACCTCGGTAGGACTTATGGCATTGCCACCTACTGTCTGCGGCTTAGTAACATTGATATTATATACAGTCTTTGGATCTTTGTCAATGATTATTTGTATTTATTTTTATTTTTTTTCTTTCATCTTATCTATTTTTATTCCCTATTATTATATAGAATTTTATAAGGATTATAAAGTTTTTTCTATTTTTATCATTTAAAAATTATTTTAAACTTATTTTTATTATTTTTCCCAGCTCTATAGCCTTACAAATTTTCTCATACATCTTTATAAAAAATGTAAGCTCCAAAGTTTTCGGATCTTTTAAGCCTAAAAAACCTCGTCACGCTAATCTTTATTAAAAAAATAGTGCAAGCTAGGAATTACTTCCTTTCTTACACTATATTTGCTACTAAAAAGTAGCCGAAGCTACCCTTTTTCATATATAAACTTGGAAATCTTTATTTAAAATAAAATTTTAAATGGAAAGATTTGTTTTTTCCACTGCTGGACTAACATTAATCTCAAATTGACCTACTAAAACAGATGATATTGTTGTAGTAACTAGAGAATAAATTATTCTAGCAAGGGGAATATAAGTTAAGGACATTACTAAGACAATTACGTCCATTAGTAAGTAGGCATAAGAAATATTTATCCTACTCTTATTTGCTACTACAAGAGCCAAGGCATCGTCTCCACCTGAGGCTCCTCCTTGAGATACTACAAGTCCACAACCTAGTCCAATGCCAATGCCTCCAAATACAGCTGCCAAAAATGGATAGCTATAAAGATTAGGAATGATTGGTCCCATAAGGGAAAATATTTTATAGAAGATGGCAAAAAATAATGAAGCCAATAAAGTCTTTCTTAAAAATGCCTTTCCAAAAATATTTATTCCCATAATGATACAAATCACATCCATTATTAAACTTAGAATTGATGGATTTATACCAAAGGTCTTATAAGATAATAAGGCCAGACCTAGGATTCCACCTTCTGTAATTTGAGATGGAATATGAATATTTACAAGTGTAAATGACTCAATCATAGACCCTAAGATAATATTAATTAGTTCTGTTCTTGTTAAATTAAACCAAGCCAACTTTTGATTTAGCATTTTAACACCTCCTTAATATTTCGCAATATAAGAAGGGTATCCAACC
>NZ_HE978571.1:0-5513 GCF_000311825.1 Peptoniphilus grossensis ph5
GACCCATGCAAGCATGAGTCAAAATAGGTGTATCAATGAGGATTTATTATCTTAAGCTAGTGAATTTATTTTCCTTCACTGGCAATTATTTCGTCAATTTTTTTGTATAGTTCATCAATTTTTTCTTGTGAACCGACACTTATGTTGTCAATAATTTTCCCATCTCTTCCAATTAAAAGAGTTGTAGGAAAAGCTGTCAAGTTTTTGAGGTAGTTGTCTATTTCTTCAGAAGGTTTTACAGCAAGATTTGGGTACTTAACTCCCTTTGCTTCAATAATTTTTTCAGCCTCTTCTTTAATTTTTTTATCTTCATAAGTGTCAAGGCAAATTGACATAACCTTTACATTTTTGTCCTTTAATTCTTCAGAAATTTTTTGCAGAGTAGGCATTTCGTCTATGCAGCCCTTGCAACCTGTAAACCAGATACTCATTATTGTAACAGGACTATCTTTAAAGACATCACTACTTACTGGATTTCCCTTAAAATCTACTGCGTCAAATTTTGGGAAGGAATCTCCACTTGATACAGTAGGTCCTTCAGGTGCCTTGCTTGTGCAGGCTGTAACTGCTAAGGCTAAAAATAAAACAACAAAAATTTTACTAATATTCTTAAAAATTTTATTCATATCTTGCTCCTTCTTCTAAATTATTGATTTTATTATTTTTAAATGAGGTGGAAATCGCAGATGTTGGGCAAGCTTTGATGCAGTCGCCACATCTTATGCACTCCAAGGCTCTTTGATTTTTTGACATGTCTACATCCATTTTGCAAATTCTCTTACATTTTCCGCATGATATACAAGAATCATTTACATGGTATTGATAAAAAGAAAATTTATTAGTTAGTGCGTAAAAGGCACCCAGTGGGCATAAGTATTTGCAAAAAGGTCTGTAAAAGAATATTGAGAGTATAATCACTAGGGCGAGAATTCCTGACTTTAGCAAAAATAAATTGCCAAGTGCTCCTCTTATACTTTTGCTTGCTAGTGAAAGAGGAATTCCTCCCTCCAGTATTCCCTGTGGGCAAAGGTACTGACAAAAATATGGAGATGCAAATCCCAACTCATCTGTCAAAAATACTCCAAATAACCAAACTACAAAGACCAAAATAAAATACTTGATGTACTTTAAAAAACTAAATCTTCTGGTGCTAAATTTTTTCGATGGAATTTTATGAATTAAATCCTGAAAAAAACCAAAGGGACACAAAAATCCACAAATAAATCTTCCAAACACAGTTCCAAATAAAAGCATGAGACCCGTCACATAGTAGGCAAAATTAAATTTTGACGAGCCTACGACAGCTTGAAAGGACCCTATGGGACAGGATAGAGCTGCACCTGGACAGGAATAACAATTTAGTCCTGGCACACAAGCACTTTTCATCTTGCCTGTGTAAATAGTTCCCTTAAAAAAATTTGGAATATGTATATTTGTTAATAGAGCAAAAGATCCCTGGACCAGATTTCTTTTTTCTCTGAATTTTTTAAAAAGAATTTTTAATTTATCCAATCCCAACGCACTCCAAACATATTCTTATAGCTTTTGAAAGCACAGTATCCACTTCTGACCTATAAGCTCCCAAAAAAATAAAGGCAATGGATAAAATCAACATCGCGTATGAAATTTTTCGATTTACAAATTCTTTCATATTCTCACCTCACAGTTAGTATAGCATTTAGGGTGTAAAGATTATGTTAAGAAAAATTTATTTTTTTAATTTTTTTGAAAAAATATTATAGAAAGATTAATTTATTCCTTGCCAAATAATCTTTTAAGTCTTGATTATTTCATACTTAGAAGTATATTAGTCTATCTTATTGGTATGAAATCGTTATTCTTTTTAAGATTTATTTTTGTAACTTATTAACATAATAATGAATAAAGACTTCACAAAATCATTTAAAACCAGTATAATTGACTTAAAGGTAATTTAAGTTTTTTATCTACATATTATTAAAATAGTTTTGAAAACGATATTATTAATGATTTACCTTTAAATCTACTTAAGGAGGCTGATGTTAAAAACATATAAGTAATAAAATTCGTAGAGAAATCTTGTTTTATTTTTTGTTAAATTTGAGGAGGTATCTATGGAAAACAAAAATTTAAAACCTAAGGCTAATGGTGCAGCACTTCTACCTTTTATAGTTTTCGTGCTCGTATATCTTGCTACTGGACTAATTCTTAACGCAATGGGCGTTGAAATGGCATTCTACCAAGTAGCAGCACCCGTATGTATTTTACCAGCTATTATTTTGGCATTTATTATGTTTGAAGGTTCTATGGACGACAAGTTTAACGACTTTGTTCGCGGTTGTGGAGACGAAAACATAATTATCATGTGTCTTATCTACATACTAGCTGGAGCTTTCGCAACAGTTTCTAAATCTTCTGGCGGAGTTGACTCTGTTGTAAACTTTGCACTTTCTCTAATTCCTGTACAATTTGTTACAGCTGGAATTTTCTTAATCAGTTGTTTCATTTCTATCTCTACAGGAACTTCAGTAGGAACTATTTCAGCTGTTGGACCTATCGCTGTTGGCGTTGCTACAAAGGGTAACCTTCCACTACCACTTGTTCTTGGAGCCCTTGTAGGTGGAGCAATGTTCGGTGATAACCTATCAGTTATTTCTGATACAACAATAGCTGCAACAAGAACGCAAAATGTAGCCATGAAGGATAAGTTTAGAGCAAATATTAAAATTGCACTTCCTGCAGCTATTATTACTTTTGTAATTTTATTAGTTGTTGGAAAACCTGAAGGCGAAGTTGAACTAGGCGATTTGAGTTATAATTTTATACTTATAATCCCATATCTTTTCGTATTAATTACAGCCCTTGCAGGAATGAATGTATTCTTAGTATTAACTAGTGGTATCGTCCTATCAGGTATAATAGGCATCTTCACTGGCGGACTTACTATGATGACTTTTGCTCAAAATATTTTTGATGGATTTAGTGGAATGTTTGAAATTTTCTTACTATCACTATTAACTGGAGGACTTTCCTATATGGTATCTAGTAACGGTGGTATTGAGTGGCTCGTTCAAAAAATCAGAGGCTTTGCTAAGGATGTTAAATCTGCAGAAGTTTCAATTGCTCTTTTAACTCTTTTAACAGACGCTGCAACTGCAAACAACACTGTTGCAATTATCATTGACGGCCCTGTTGCCAAAGAAATTTCAAAGGACTTCAAAGTAGACCCAAGAAGATCTGCTTCCTTCCTTGATACATTCTCTTGCGTAATGCAAGGTATAATCCCTTACGGTGCACAAGTTTTAATCGCAGCTGGACTTACTAAAGAACTAGGAGCCCTAGCTGTATCCCCTGTTCAAATTATACCTTTCCTATGGTATCAAGCACTACTTGCTGTATTTGCAATAATCTCAATCTTTGTTAGATTTGCAGATCCAAAAACTGGCTGGGATTTTGAAAATGATGTGCCACTAGAAGAAAATAAAGCAACAGCAAAATAATTTAAGGGAAAAATTTTAGATTTGTTTTATAAAAAGAATTTTAGATTTGTTTAATTAAGAAAAAATTTTAGATTTATTATTTTAAGAAAAGGAGATATTTATGAACAGTAAAGACGAACTAAAGAAAATGCATTTTGAAACTAAGGCAATTCACGGTGGATACGAAAAGAACAAATTTGGCGCATTAGCTACTCCAATTTATCAAACATCTACATTTATATTTGACAATGCAGAACAAGGCGGTCGTAGATTTGCCTTAGAAGAAGATGGCTATATCTATTCAAGACTTGGCAACCCAACAAACGAACAAGTAGAAGAAAAAGTTGCACTACTTGAAGAAGGCGAAGCTTGTGTATCTGCAGCATCAGGAATGGGTGCAATTACATCAGCAATTTGGCCATTCGTAAAATGTGGCGACCACATGATAGCAGCAAAGACTCTTTACGGATGTACTTTCGCTTTCTTAGAACACTCAGTATCAAAAATGGGCATAGAAGTTGATTTCGTTGACATTACAAATGTTGACAACATCATAAATATAATGAAAGAAAACACAAAAATTGTTTACTTAGAAACACCAGCTAACCCTAACATGGACATTTGTGACATAGAAGAAGTTGCTAAGAGAGTTCATGAAAAGAATAAAGACTGTCTAGTAATCGTAGACAACACTTATTGTACACCTTACATCCAAAGACCACTTACACTAGGAGCAGACATGGTAGTTCACTCTGCAACAAAATATTTAAACGGTCACGGCGATGTTATAGCTGGCTTTGCAGTTGGTAGAAAAGAATTAATAGACCAAGTAAGACTAGTAGGAATTAAAGACTGTACAGGAGCTGTACTTGCACCATTTAACGCTTATCTAATCCTTAGAGGAATGAAGACTCTTCAAATTAGAATGGATAAGCACTGTTCTAATGCAATGAAAGTTGCAGAATTTTTGGAAAAACATCCAAAAGTTAAGAGCATCCAATATCCAGGACTTAAATCCTTCAAATATTACGATGTAGCTAAAAAACAAATGGCACTTCCTGGTGCAATGATTGCCTTTGAAATCGAAGGCGGAAAAGAAGCTGGCGCTAAACTTATGAATAGCGTTAAACTTTGCACACTTGCAGTATCACTTGGCGACGCAGAAACACTTATCCAACACCCTGCTTCAATGACTCACTCTCCTTACACAGCAGAAGAAAGAGCAGCAGCAGGCATCTCAGAAGGCTTAATTAGACTTTCTGTTGGACTAGAAAATGCAGACGACATTATAGAAGACCTAAAACAAGCATTAGATCAAATCTAAAAAAGAAGATTACAATAAACTTTTAAAAAACTCTTTTAACTCAAGAAGAAAAAACCCTAAAGTTGATTTCCTTCAACCTTAGGGTTTTTTAAATTATTATAATTTTGAAAAATATGGTATAAATTATTTCTTAAAACTTTCCCTCTTACTTCTTCTATAGCCGAGAAAAGCTATTACAAGGACTACTACAAGATATTTAATGAGGGTATTTCTTGTATCATCATTTTTTTCTGACTTAACATCAATTTTTAAAGGATCTTTTTCTAAATCAATATTAATAAAATTCTTGTATTTATAATTACTAGCAAAAGTATTAATGGATTTATCTCTAGTAATAAAATCATCGTCAAGATTATATCTATCAAGAAAAATAGATTTAGAATAAATAAACACATAAAATTCATCATTTTTTAACTTATAAACATATAACTTGTTATAATTAATGTCCTCCTTTAACTTTAAGGAGTAATTATTAAAATTTTCTTTTTCAAGACTTAGTTTATTATTATTTTCAATATCCTTCTCTTTTATAGTATAAATCTTATTGCCATTAAGAGTAAAAAATAAAATAAAGATAATTGCAGCAAGGTAAAATATAAAATAAAATTTTTTCTTCAACATATACTTCCTCCAACAATTTTTAATTATAACATATTTATTTAGTAAGTGAAAAATGTGAGTTAAAACTTAGAAAATAAAAAAATCTGTAGAAGCCTACAGAATAAAAAGGC
>NZ_HE978571.1:7078-7906 GCF_000311825.1 Peptoniphilus grossensis ph5
AATAAAAATGGTGACCCATGCGCGATTCGAACGCGCGACACCTTGATTAAAAGTCAAGTGCTCTGCCGACTGAGCTAATGGGTCAGGAAAATAAATTTTCAATAAAAAATCTGTGATAAACACAGATTAAAAATGGCGGAGAGGAAGGGATTCGAACCCTTGTGGGCTTGCACCCTAACGGTTTTCAAGACCGCCCCGTTATGACCACTTCGGTACCTCTCCACAAATATAAAATTTTAAAAATGGTGACCCATGCGCGATTCGAACGCGCGACACCTTGATTAAAAGTCAAGTGCTCTGCCGACTGAGCTAATGGGTCATATATTAATGGCTGGGGTGGCAGGACTCGAACCTACGCATGCCAGAGTCAAAGTCTGGTGCCTTACCGACTTGGCTACACCCCAATGCTATTTAGGTTTGGCGCACCTAGGAGGATTCGAACCCCCGGCACACGGATTAGAAGTCCGTTGCTCTATCCTACTGAGCTATAGGTGCTTATATGGAGCGGGTGAAGGGAATCGAACCCTCGCAACCAGCTTGGAAGGCTGGGGCTCTACCACTGAGCTACACCCGCATGAGTAAATTTTGAATTTTAAATGGTGGAGGAGAGTGGATTTGAACCACTGAAAGCTAAGCTAACGGATTTACAGTCCGTCCCCTTTGGCCAACTCGGGAACTCCTCCATGTAAAGTCCCTAAAATTTATTGGAGCTGGTGGGAGGACTTGAACCCCTAACCTACTGATTACAAGTCAGTTGCTCTACCAATTGAGCTACACCAGCTTATTAAAATTTATTACTAGCATAATATTGGCGACCTGGATCGGGCT
>NZ_HE978572.1 GCF_000311825.1 Peptoniphilus grossensis ph5
ACAAAAACCTGCTAACAAAAGTCAAGTAAAATAGCAAATTAATTTTACTGTAAATGATAAACTAAAAGTGGTCCAATAATCGATTGATTCTAGTCGAAAAATGGTCCACTTGTTTTAGTTTATCCTCCGTATGTAAAATATAGGTACGGAGGTGTGTGAGGTGATTAATTTAATGGACAAGCATGCAATAATAAGACTTAAAAACCAAGGATATTCAAATAGAGAGGTTGCGAAGATTCTTAAGATTAATAGAAAAACAGTAGGGAAATATTGGAATGAATACAAGGACAATGTTGAAAAATTAGATGATCCTAACTTAGATAGGTCCTTGATCCAAGAAAAAATAGCAAAGGCTCCTTCCTATGATTCTTCTAACAGGAAGAAAGTTAAGTATACAAAAGAAGTAGATGACTATCTTGATGAAATCTTAGCTATGGAAAAAAGGAAAGATGAGCTCTTAAAAAACCATAAGCAGCAATTAAGTGTAGTACAGATTCATAAGATGATTAAAGATAAGGGCTTTGACATTTCTTATCCTTCCATAGCAGTCTATGTTAGAAAGAAGAGAAATATTAACAAAGAGTGCTTCATTAAACAAGAATATGATTTTGCTGATAGGTTAGAATATGACTTTGGGGAAGTTAAACTTGTAATAGCTGGTAAGGTTTGTAAATTCTATCTAGCTGTATTAAGCTCTCCAGCATCTAACTTCAGATGGGCCTACCTATACAAGAGTCAGAATCAAGAAGTATTCTTTGATTCTCAAGTTAGATTTTTTGATATGATAGGTGGTATGTATAGAGAAGTGGTCTATGATAATATGAAAAATGTAGTTCACAAATTTGTAGGTAGAAATGAAAAAGAGCTTAATCCTAAATTAATAGAATTTGCAAACTACTATGGTTTTTCTATTAATGTAACTAATTGTTTTTCTGGTAATGAAAAAGGACATGTTGAAGGTAGTGTTAGAATAGTTAGAAAGAACGCTTTTGCTGAAAAATATGAGTTTGATTCTTACGAGGATGCTTGCAAATATCTTGAAAGTTCTTTAATAGATTTAAACAAAGCTTCTTTGATTGAAGAAGAAAAGGGAAAACTTTTAAATCTTAGACCTAGATATGAACTAGCAAGTATTTCAGAACATAAGGTAGATAAGTATTCTTTAATACAAGTCGATAGGAACAAGTATTCCGTACCTGACTATATGGTTGGTAGAAGTGTTTTGGTAAGAAAGTATGCAAGGGAAGTTAAAATATATGTTAATGATAAGTTACTAGCAAATCATAAAGGAAAAGATGGCCCTAATGAATATAGCATAAATATAAGCCATTATCTAGACTCATTAGCAAGAAAACCAGGTGCTATTCGTAATTCTTTAGCCTTAAAAAGTCATCCTGATTTGAAAGCCATCTTTGATAAATACTTTACCTCTAACCCAAAGAAATTCATAAGTCTAATAGAGGATAATAAAGATAAAGATATGGATCAACTACTTGGCTTGTTAAAATCTTATGCTAACTCAAAAGATGAACTAGATATAATAGACATAGTAAAAGTAGATAATGATATTGAAATTAAGGCAAGGAAAATAGTAGCTTCATATGATTCTTTATGTATAGGTGGTAAATAGATATGGACATTAAAGAAGCTTGTAGAATACTTAAACTATCATATCTTAGACAAGAGCATGTTGAATTGATAAATGAAGCTAATAATCTTAATTTATCTCTAGAAGATTTCCTAAATCTTTTTCTTGAAAGGGAGGTAGAAAGAAGGAAGAATAATGGAATATCAAGAAGAATTAGGAATGCTAAATTTATCAATAAGAAGTTTTTGGAGGACTTTGATAAGAGTAAATATAACCTAGAGTTAAATAAGAAGTTTGAATACTTAGAAACTTTAAAATTTGTAGATAACAAAGAAAATATTATTCTAATAGGGACACCTGGATGCGGTAAAACTCATTATGCAACTGCCTTAGGTATTAAGGCATGTATTGTGGGAAAGAATGTACTGTTTACCTCAGTTCCTAACCTTGTAATAGAATTACAGGAGGCTATGAGTAAAAATCAAATTACTAACTACAAGAAAAAATTTGAAAAATATGATTTAGTGATATTAGATGAGTTAGGTTATGTTTCATTTGATAAGATAGGTTGTGAGATTCTTTTTAACCTCTTATCATCTAGAAACGATAAGGGTTCAATAATTTTAACAACGAATTTAAACTTTGAAAGATGGGAGGAGGTTTTTAAAGATCCTATGCTTACTGGGGCCATAGTTGATAGACTAGCTCATAGGGCTCATATTATGGATATGTCCAGGGAAAAAAGTTATAGGATGGAAGATACAATAGAGTGGTCAAAAAATATATGAAAAATATGTAAAATGCCTTTCCCCTAGGGGAAAGGATATGTGGTTAATTTTTTTACTATATGTGGACCATTTTTCGCTTGACATTTACACCTAGAATATTTAAATGATGGATTCGAATGGGTAGTAGACATAGACCTAGAAAAATTCTTTGACAAAGTGCCACAAGATAAACTAATGAGCATAGTCCATTAGCATATCAAAGCACCAGACACAGAATCACTAATCAGAAAATATCTAAAAGCGGGAATAATGAACAAAGGCGTATACGAAAAAAGTGAAATAGGAACCCCACAAGGAGGAAATCTATCACCACTACTAAGCAACATTATGCTAGACAAACTAGACAAAGAACTAGAAGCAAGAAGACTTAGATATACTAGATACGCAGACGATTGTCTAATATTTGTAGGAAGTAAAGCAGCAGCAACAAGAGTAATGCACTCAGTAACAAGATTCATAGAAAATAAACTTGGACTAAAAGTAAACGCAGAAAAAAGTAAAATAACAAGACCAAGTAAAATCAAATATCTAGGATTTGGCTACTGGAAAGACAACAAAACAAATCAATGGAAAGCACGAGTCCACGAAACATCATTTAAAAGATTTAAAGACAAAATAAAGAAGCTAACCACAAGAAAATGGTCAGTTCCTTTTGACTACAGAATTAAAAAGCTAAATGAAGTGATAAGAGGATGGATAAATTATTTTAGGATTGCGGATATGAAAAGCAAACTAAAAAGATTTAGTGAACAGTTAAGGACAAGACTAAGAATAATCTGTTGGAAAATGTGGAAAGTACCAAAGAAAAGACAATGGGCGTTAATGAAAATGGGAGTAGGAAAAGTCCTAGCAAGATTAACGTCATATTGTGGAAATAGGTATTACTTTGTAGCAACAAAAACATGCTTAGTGAGAGCAATCACAAAGGAAAGACTAACCAAAACAGGATTAGTAGACCCATACGATTAATACATAAGCAGGTCATGTGTAAATTAAGTTGAACCGCCGTATGCCGAACGGCACGTACGGTGGTGTGAGAGGGCTATTTATTTAGCCCTACTCGATTTATGCACACAATAAATACATGTAAAATATTTGTAAAAATATCGAAAATTCGTATAAATAGCTTATTTTTCGCGAATAATCGGGTATAAATATACGGGTATAATTATAAATGAAAGAAGTGCAATTAAAGTGATTGAAAGGAAAAGAAGTGAGGAAAAAATACAGGGATAAATTTACCAATCCTGAAATCGTAAAACGAATTGAACAAATAGAAAATTCTCCACAAATGCAATCAAAACTACTTTTAGTAAAAAATGGAATGAAGAACAACATTATTAATCCATTTGTATTAGTTATAGGTGCCATATTCGGATTTATTGCATTAAGCGCGATGCGCGCGATGCTAGATATTTATTCGCTTCTTGTAATGGCTGCTATAGTGTATTTTTGGGAAAATTATTCAAAACAACGAAGAAAACAACGAAGAAATGATCTTGCAAAATCCTACATTGATAATTTCCTATTACCAGTGTTTAATGAAATCTTGCCTGATACAACAATTGATTATTCTAAGAAAATTGATGTGAATGTAATGAAAAGGTTGGTTCCTGATTCTCAGTATTATTTTGGAAACTGCCACATAGTATTTGGTGATGATTACAAAACAGAGTTTTCTAATATGCAAGCATACACAGAAACTGAAGATAGTGAAGGACACACACGACAAACTATTGATTTTTGTGGACAGGTTTTGATGGCGAAATTTGACACTAAAATAAATGGACACATAAGAGTAGTTCCCGTAAAAAAAGGTAAAGTACTTGGGTTTAGAAATCATGGAAGCTACGGAAAGAAAACCAAAATAGAAAAAGAAATTGAGACGGAATCCATTGAATTTAACAACTCATACGCAATATATTCAACAGATGATTTCTACACAAGACTAATTTTAGATCCTAAAATTATAGAGTTATTGAACGATTGGAAAGAAAAAATGAGAGTGTGCTTATACATGAATGAACAATACATCTCCGTATCATTTGAATCAAATGCATTTTTATTTGCTTTACCACAAACGAAAAAACAAGTTGATGAATTGTCGCTTTCAACAGAATACGAAAAAGTTAGAGAAAAATTATCTGGATTTTACTCTCTAATAGATATAATAGGTGAAAAATTATAAGGAGAAATTATGGACAGATTTTTAAATTCGGAATTCGCAGCAATTGGAATAATTGCATTAATCATTTTAATAGTATTAATTTGGTGGGTAAAAACATCGAATAGATTTAACCGATACAAAGTCGTAATAGACGAATCCAAGAAAAACGTGGACATTGCACTAGCTAAAAGATACGACACAATTTGTGAAATGATAAAAGTAGCCAAATCATACGCAAAACATGAAGCCTCAACTTTTTCAGATGTAATTCAACTTCGACAAAATGCAAATATCAAAGAATTCAACGCCACAATACAAAACCAAGACAAAGAAATCAGCAAAATATTTGCACTTGCTGAAAGCTACCCGGACCTTAAATCATCACAAGAATTCATCAATTTACAAGATGAAATCAGCGACGAAAATGAACAATTAGCAGCTGCGAAAAGAATCGTCAATAACAATATCAGCATAATAAATCAAGAAATCGTGTCGTTTCCTAAATCAGTTGTCGCAAAATCTAAAGGATTGAAAGAAATGGAATTTCTTAAAGAACAAAACATAGACAGCAAAAGATCGATAAATGAATTCGACTACGACGTTAAATAATTAGAATAAGTAAAAATATAGGGGATAACTTCTGGGATTGTAATAATCTTGGAAGTTTTTTGTTGAAAACTGTAAAAAGAATAGACAAAAAAGATGTAAGAAAAAACATTGCAAAAATATATATAAGGAATATAATGTAGTTAAACAAAAGATTTTTGTAATTATAAATTTACGAAAGTCAATAAAAAACGGGTCTATAATAAATCGTGTTGGTGGAAGTAAATGATACTTCTGTCATCACGATTTTTTTGTAAAAAAACCTGCTAACAAAAGTCAAGGAGAAAGGCTAATTATTTTTCCTTTTCTCCTTGTTGTTTAGAGTTTAAATTTAAGCACAACAAATAAGCCGGCTACGATCGGCTTATTTTTTACTACTATCTTCTTAATTCTAGGCTACTTTTAACAACATCTTTTTTTGTTTTGATGCCATGACTTTTGCATAGTACGTTCTTAAGAATTTATTTAATCCTGCAAATTTACATACTTTTTTAGCTTTTCCATCGTTTTCTTTTTTTACCATATACAGGTATATATCATTTTCAGGATCTTTGGCACTCATCATACATTTCATAGCTTGATAACCTACTTTTCTTAGTATTGCATTGCCTCTTTTTGTTATTTTTCTCTGGTCTGCTTTAAAGTTGCCTGACTCATATGGCGGTGAATCTATGCCTACGAAGGATATTAAACTTTTTTTGTTTTTAAATTTTGATAAGTCTCCAAATTCTGCTGTAATTTGCACTGCTAATTTATCTGATATTCCTGAGAATTTTTTTGCTTCTTGATATTCTTCTAGGGGCTCGGCAATTTCTATCATTTGTGATAAAATAGTATGTAGAATTTGATTTATATGTTTTATCAATTCTATTCCTTCTTGTATGCTAGTCTTTATATATGAGCTACTAGAAGGTTGAGTTGAGATACTTTCCTCTGCGAGCTTGTATATGGATTTAGCTTTATTAGCATTAGGATGGTATCTCTTTTCTTTTGCCCAGTTTTTAAAGTCTTCTATGAATTTTTCTTCTGGTTTTTCTAATACTAAGTTTTTATGCCACCATATTTCTAAGAAATCTAATAGTTTGTCTTTTGAAAAATCACTTGATCCATGTGGAATTAATTTCTTTATTCCTGGAAATGTTTGGTTTATTGTTTGGTCTATGAAGTTCATTTGATTGATTCTTAAGTCCATGTAGTGCTGGTAGGATCTGTTTAATTCTTTTAATGTTCTGAAATTTTCTGTATCTACTTTGTATTCTTGTAATTCTTTCCAGTACATCAAGCCATATTCTGCTATTTGTATGGCATCTATATTATCATTTTTTGCTTTTCTAAAGTTGAGTACTCGACAAAACTGTTTCATTTTTAAAGGATTTACCACAGTTACAAAGTATCCTTTGTCTTTTAATTCATAGAGGATTGGAAGGTGGTATTTACCCGTTGCTTCCATGATTATCTTGACTTCTTCGTTTAATGATTCTAGTTTATTTAAAAATTCTTCTACTTTCGTTTTGTTAAGATGAACATCAAAAGGCTTCCAAATGATTTTGCTACCTTGTTCTAGTGCACAGACTGTAAACTTTTCTTTTGCTATATCTATTCCTATAGATATCATTTTATTACCCTCTTTCTTTTAATTTGTAGTTTCTACCTGCACCATTACACTCATTTTAGCTCGTGACACGGACGTTTTGCCCAACCTGCTTAACCGAATATGAATAATGAAGAGATAGTTGACAGTTTTTGTGTCGGATGTTTAACCCTAAAGACCCCTCGTCATACTACGTCTTCATTATACAAAAATAGTGCAAGATAGAAATAATTTTCTTTCTTACACTATTTATGGTACTAAAAA
>NZ_HE978573.1 GCF_000311825.1 Peptoniphilus grossensis ph5
ACTGGCGATAACTTACTCTCCCAGGTCGTTGCCAACCAAGTACCATCAGCGGACTAATGCTTAACTTCTGTGTTCGGTATGGTTACAGGTGTGTCCATTGTCCTATTCTCACCAGATTAACTTAAAAACTAATCTCTCCTTAACTCTACCTTGGTCAAGTCTTCGACCTATTAGTACTCGCTAGCTGAATGTATTGCTACACTTACACCTTGAGCCTATCTACCTCGTTTTCTTCAAGGGGTCTTATCTTGCGAGGGAAATCTCATCTCGAGGGGGGCTTCGGGCTTAGATGCCTTCAGCTCTTATCCCTTCCAAACTTAGCTTCCCAGCTATGCACTTGGCAGTACAACTGGTGCACCAGAGGTTTGTCCATCCCGGTCCTCTCGTACTAAGGACAGCTCCTCTCAAATTTCCTACGCCCACGACGGATAGGGACCGAACTGTCTCGCGACGTTCTGAACCCAGCTCGCGTGCCTCTTTAATGGGCGAACAGCCCAACCCTTGGGACCTACTTCAGCCCCAGGATGAGACGAGCCGACATCGAGGTGCCAAACCTCCCCGTCGATGTGGACTCTTGGGGGAGATAAGCCTGTTATCCCCGGGGTAGCTTTTATCCGTTGAGCGATGGCCCTTCCACTCGGTACCACCGGATCACTAAGTCCTGCTTTCGCATCTGCTCGACTTGTTGGTCTCGCAGTTAAGCTCCCTTCTGCCTTTATACTCTTCGCACGATTTCCATCCGTGCTGAGGGAACCTTTGAACGCCTCCGTTACTCTTTCGGAGGCGACCGCCCCAGTCAAACTGTCCAACTGAGAGTGTCCCTTCCCCAGATTCATGGGGGTAGGTTAGAATTCTAGCATTAAAAGAGTGGTATCCCAACGGTGGCTCCTTAGATACTGGCGTACCTATTTCTCTGCCTCCCACCTATTCTGTACATTTAATCCCAAAATTCAATCTCAGCCTACAGTAAAGCTCCACGGGGTCTTTCCGTCCTGTCGTGGGTAAGCGGCATCTTTACCGCTACTACAATTTCACCGGATCCTTTGTTGAGACAGTGCCCAAATCGTTACACCTTTCGTGCGGGTCGGAACTTACCCGACAAGGAATTTCGCTACCTTAGGACCGTTATAGTTACGGCCGCCGTTTACTGGGGCTTCAGTTCTAAGCTTCGCTTGCGCTAACTTTTTCCCTTAACCTTCCAGCACCGGGCAGGTGTCAGCTCCTATACTTCGTCTTTCGACTTTGCAGAAACTTGTGTTTTTGGTAAACAGTCGCTTGGGCCTTTTCACTGCGGCCCCCTGTTACAGGGGCTCCCCTTCTCCCGAAGTTACGGGGTCATTTTGCCGAGTTCCTTAACAAAGGTTTTTCCGCTCGTCTTAGGATTCTCTCCTCACCTACCTGTGTCGGTTTACGGTACGGGCGATACTTCTCTTGTAGTGGCTTTTCTTGGCAGTGTGGGTCCGTAAGCTTCTCTACTTGTTTTCGATCCGCATCACGCTTCATCCTTTTCGGAAAGCGGATTTGCCTACTTTCCAGACTTTGCGCTTGCACGCCTCACCAACTGGGCGCTCTTACTTTCCTCCTGCGTCCCCACTTCCTTTTTATCGATTGTATCGGTACAGGAATTTCCACCTGTTGTCCATCGACTACGCTTTTCAGCCTCGCCTTAGGTCCCGACTTACCCTGAGTGGACGAGCCTTGCTCAGGAATCCTTGGGTTTTCGACGGGTGAGATTCTCACTCACCTCTCGCTACTCATGCCAGCATTCTCTCTTGTATGATGTCCACAGTGCCTTACGACTTCTGCTTCGTCCTTCATACATTGCTCCTCTACCAACGTTATACGTTCCATAGCTTCGGTATATAGTTTAGCCCCGGTTATCTTCGGCGCAGAGTCACTTGACTAGTGAGCTATTACGCACTCTTTGAATGAGTGGCTGCTTCTAAGCCAACATCCTAGTTGTCTCAGTAACTCCACATCCTTTCCCACTTAACTATAATTTTGGGACCTTAGCTGATGGTCTGGGCTCTTTCCCTTTCGACTATGAAGCTCATCCCACATAGTCTGACTCCCTAGTGTGTGATATGGTATTCGGAGTTTGATAGGTCTTGGTAACATATGCATGCCCCGCGACCATTCAGTGCTCTACCCCCTTTTCACATTTCCACTAGAGGCTAGCCCTAAAGCTATTTCGAGGAGAACCAGCTATCTCCGTGTTCGTTTGGCTTTTCACCCCTATCCACAGGTCATCCGATAGCTTTTAAACGCTACCCGGTTCGAGCCTCCATTGAATTTTACTTCAACTTCACTCTGCCCATGGATAGATCACACGGTTTCGGGTCTACGACTATTAACTTCTGCCCTATTTAGACTCGCTTTCGCTGCGGCTCCACATCTTTAATGTTTAACCTTGCTAATAATCGTAACTCGCTGGCCCGTTCTACAAAAAGTACACGATCGTGGCTTATGCCACTTTCGCTGCTTGTAAACACTAGGTTTCAGATTCTATTTCACTCCCCTCCCGGGGTTCTTTTCACCTTTCCCTCACGGTACTTGTTCGCTATCGGTCACCAAGTAGTATTTAGCCTTAGGGGGTGGTCCCCCCATGTTCCCACTGAATTTCTCGTGTTCCGTGGTACTCTTTTGTGTCGGATATTTTCGCTTTCGCCTACAGGACTGTTACCTTCTTTGGTTCTTCTTCCCAGATGATTCGGCTGGCTATTTTCTCTTTTTACACTTCGGGCTCTTCCCTGTTCGCTCGCCGCTACTTGGGGAATCGAGTTTTCTTTCTTTTCCTCAGGTTACTTAGATGTTTCAGTTCACCTGGTTCGCTTCCTATAGTTATGGATTGGCTATAGGATACCTCTATCGAGGTGGGTTTCCCCATTGGGACATCTACGGGTCATTGGATATTTGCTCCTATCCGTAGCTTTTCGCAGCTTATCGCGTCCTTCTTCGCCTCTTGGTGCCTAGGCATTCTCCTAGTGCTCTTTTTAACTTGACCTTTGTTAATAAACATTTCTGTTTATTTCCAGTTTAATTGTTTTGTTTAAGAAATTTTGATTAGTTTTTAAGTTGTTATGGTTC